>NZ_JBQCXE010000120.1:0-206 GCF_051956675.1 Neisseria sp. P0022.S009 | reverse complement strand
TGTCAGTGCACAAAACCAGGATGCCAACGGCAAAGTGCTGGATATGGACGATGCCGTCGCCCAACTCGAACAGGCACTCTCCCTGGCCAAAAGCCTGAACAAAGCCGCCCAAACCGCCAACAACCACAATACCGATGAAGAAACCCAAAGGGGTCGTCTGAAAGACGCCCTCAAAGACCTGAAAGAGGCCGGCTTAATCCAAACCG
>NZ_JBQCXE010000119.1:0-210 GCF_051956675.1 Neisseria sp. P0022.S009 | reverse complement strand
ACGACAACATCACCACCGAAGCCCAAGACGATAAAGTGACGGTTAAGCTGAACAAAGACCTGGTAGTAGACAGCGTCAAAGCCGGCGACACCACCGTTAACAACGACGGTGTGAAAGTCGCAGGCGGTCCTAGCCTGACCAAGTCCGGTATCGATGCCGCCGGTAACAAAGTGACCAACGTGGCCGACGGCGACCTCAATGCCAACAGCA
>NZ_JBQCXE010000118.1:0-215 GCF_051956675.1 Neisseria sp. P0022.S009 | reverse complement strand
GGAACACATCAAACTCGCCACCGACTATCAGAAATCCCAACTCAACCTCGGCCATATCGTCGATTCAAACCGCAACAAACGCGGAGAGAACGGCGAAGGCTTCGAACTCAGAACCGACGGCTGGGGTACCGTACGGGCGGGTAAAGGCATACTCGTCAGCGCACAAAACCAAGATGCTGGCGGTAAAGTGCTGGATATGGACGATGCCATCGCAC
>NZ_JBQCXE010000117.1:0-217 GCF_051956675.1 Neisseria sp. P0022.S009 | reverse complement strand
AAAACTTCCAGCGTCTTACGCTGTCCTGCTACCGAACCGCCGCCCGTATAGTAGATCAATATGGTCAGTCCCAGACGGGCATTGATATTGTAGTCTTCGTCATACATCAGGATTTCATCGGCTTCCCGTTGCAGTGATTCATATAGTTTGGTTGTCATGCTCTTTCTTTCATGGGGTTGCTGTTGTTTACTCGTTCGGCAGATTACCATGTCGGGCA
>NZ_JBQCXE010000116.1:0-223 GCF_051956675.1 Neisseria sp. P0022.S009 | reverse complement strand
GCGGCGGCGCTTTGCTGTTTCAGCTGGCTGTAGTTGACGGCGTCGGTATCGTCGCTACCGGCGGCTACGTTGGTGATCTTGTTGCCGGCGGCATTGATGCCTGCTTTGGTCACACTCGGGCCGCCTGTGATGGTGAGGCCGTCTGAATTCAGTTTGCTGTCGCCTGCGGTAACGCTGTCGACGGTGATGTCTTTGGCCAGTTTGAAGTCAATCTGGTTGTCGG
>NZ_JBQCXE010000115.1:0-228 GCF_051956675.1 Neisseria sp. P0022.S009 | reverse complement strand
AATATCTGTGCAAGAACTTTGATATTTTTCACGGTTATGCCGGACTGAGCATCGTCCTGCCCTACGCCTACCATAAATATCAGTTTTACGAATATTCCGTGACCAAACGCTATTGGGGGGTAACACCCGATTCAGGTGGACATGATGACTCTCTATGGTACGAGGGCATTAAGTCCGTCAGTTGGTATACCCTTGTCGGCAAGGCGTTCCAAGATAAATTGAACAGCA
>NZ_JBQCXE010000114.1:0-232 GCF_051956675.1 Neisseria sp. P0022.S009 | reverse complement strand
GGTAGGCAACGGTTTCGCCCAGTTGGACGTTGTCGTCGCTGCCGTTGTCGGCGGCAATATTCAGACCTTTGGCGATGTTGGCGGCGTTGTTGGCGACGTTTTGGTTGGTCGCAAACAGTTGGCTGCCGTTAACGGCGTCTTTGCTGTTGGCATTGAGGTCGCCGTCGGCCACGTTGGTCACTTTGTTACCGGCGGCATCGATACCGGACTTGGTCAGGCTAGGACCGCCTGC
>NZ_JBQCXE010000113.1:0-234 GCF_051956675.1 Neisseria sp. P0022.S009 | reverse complement strand
AAAGCCTGAACAAAGCCGCCCAAACCGCCAACAACCACAATACCGATGAAGAAACCCAAAGGGGTCGTCTGAAAGACGCCCTCAAAGACCTGAAAGAGGCCGGCTTAATCCAAACCGCCCCGGCCGGTATAGCCACCGCAACAGAGCAAAGCCAACTGCATACCGCCAATGAAAACATCCACCTTATCAGCGGCAACCATACCGACATTACCGCCGGCCAAAGCCTGACCGCCC
>NZ_JBQCXE010000112.1:0-234 GCF_051956675.1 Neisseria sp. P0022.S009 | reverse complement strand
ACCCCAGCCGTCGGTTCTGAGTTCGAAGCCTTCGCCGTTCTCTCCGCGTTTGTTGCGGTTTGAATCGACGATATGGCCGAGGTTGAGTTGGGATTTCTGATAGTCGGTGGCGAGTTTGATGTGTTCCTGACCTTGCAGGTCTTCCATCCTCAGTTTGTTGTTCGCCCAGGTACGGATGACGTTCCTTGTGTTCCAATCGGCGGGGATATGGTCGGTATGGGCACTGTCGTGCAT
>NZ_JBQCXE010000111.1:0-234 GCF_051956675.1 Neisseria sp. P0022.S009 | reverse complement strand
TCGACTACCGTTTCCAAAAGAGCCGCAGCTACACCGTCCGCGAGTATGTAACCCAGTATCTCGAAAGCGACTTTACCTTTATCAACCGTCTGTGTGAAGAAGAGGGCATTTGGTATGCCTTCGAACAGCATGAACAACATGGCGACGTAGTCGTCTTCGGCGACAGTCCCGAACACTACTTGCGCAGCCAAGGCCTACCCGTTTCCTACCGTCCCCATGCCGGATTGGAGAGTG
>NZ_JBQCXE010000110.1:0-237 GCF_051956675.1 Neisseria sp. P0022.S009 | reverse complement strand
CCATCCCCGCCCAACTCGCCTACCGTCCCGAACGCATCACCCCGCGTCCGCATATCGCCGGCACACTACCCGCACGTGTAACTGCGGCGGAGAACTGCACCTACGCCTATATCGACGACATGGGCCGCTACCGCGTCAAATTACCGTTTGATTTAGACGAATGGAGTCCGGGTGGGGAAAGCCGTCCCGTCCGACTGGCCAAACCCTATGCCGGTCCCGAATACGGCATCCACTTCC
>NZ_JBQCXE010000109.1:0-237 GCF_051956675.1 Neisseria sp. P0022.S009 | reverse complement strand
TTCACACAGACGGTTGATAAAGGTAAAGTCGCTTTCGAGATACTGGGTTACATACTCGCGGACGGTGTAGCTGCGGCTCTTTTGGAAACGGTAGTCGACACCGGAGAAGCCGTGGTGTTTGAAGACGGCGACAATGATGTCGGGAATGGTTTGGTGTTGGAACAGCCGGGAAGTTTGGAAATGTTTTAAAGCCGCGAAGCGCGGCTCTAAAACAAAGCGGTAAACGGTTTCATCCTT
>NZ_JBQCXE010000108.1:0-239 GCF_051956675.1 Neisseria sp. P0022.S009 | reverse complement strand
AAGTGAGGTGGTAGGATTGGCGGGCGGTCATGGTGTTGAATTTAAAGATGACAATGAATTTGATATATTAACTTGGATTATGCTGATGGTAAAGCGAATGGGATGAATGGGGAAAAGGCCGTCTGAACGGTTGAAATAAGGGATAAAATACCATTTTACCCTGCCCTATTCCACCATTCAGGGAAAAAGTGGTAAATTAATCAACCACAATTCTCTTAAAACCTATTGATTTTATACTA
>NZ_JBQCXE010000107.1:0-240 GCF_051956675.1 Neisseria sp. P0022.S009 | reverse complement strand
CATAACAGTTACTACGCTGTTCAAAACGTTCGTCTGCCGCCCAAAGGTCGGCGGAAGCACCTAAGGCAGGTGCAAATACTGCCAAACGGAGGGCGAACATGATTGAGCCTGCCAAGGCAGCAGAGGCGAAATACGCCAATGCGATTGCTGCTACCGATATAGTTGTCGAATAAGGCTATCACCATTGATAAAGAGGCCGTCTGAAAGTTTCAGACGGCCTTGATAAATGCCGTTTTTTTA
>NZ_JBQCXE010000106.1:0-249 GCF_051956675.1 Neisseria sp. P0022.S009 | reverse complement strand
TCCGACTGGCCAAACCCTATGCCGGTCCCGAATACGGCATCCACTTCCCCTTACACGAAGGCACAGAAGTGATGCTCTCCTTCGTCCAAGGTAATCCCGACCGTCCGTATATCTCCGGAGTGATGCACGACAGTGCCCATACCGACCATATCCCCGCCGATTGGAACACAAGGAACGTCATCCGTACCTGGGCGAACAACAAACTGAGGATGGAAGACCTGCAAGGTCAGGAACACATCAAACTCGCCA
>NZ_JBQCXE010000105.1:0-255 GCF_051956675.1 Neisseria sp. P0022.S009 | reverse complement strand
ACTTGCGTGAAGACCGCCGCCATATTAAAGATGCGGACGTGTTTGCCGTTAAAAACGCCATCCGCACGCGCCTGAATTTGGAAATGGCGCTGACGGAAGAAATGCTGGAAAACGCGCTCAACGTGATACCGGAAGATGTGTGCATCGTGCCTGAAAAACGCCAAGAAGTAACCACAGAAGGCGGTTTGGACGTATTGGCGCAACAGGATAAAGTGGCCGAGTTCACCAAAATCCTGACCGATGCAGGCATCCGAG
>NZ_JBQCXE010000104.1:0-255 GCF_051956675.1 Neisseria sp. P0022.S009 | reverse complement strand
CACAGAAACCTGCGTTGTATGAAACCAAAGAAGCAACCGCAAACAGCCGTATCAACGCCCGTTTGCCTTACGTCTTCCTGCTTTCCCGTTTGGCGCACTACCTCAAACTGATCCAGCGTGAAAACATTGGTACCACCAAAGACCGTCGCATGCTTGAGTTGGAACTGAATACTTGGATTAATACCCTGGTAACGGAAATGACCGACCCGAGCGATGAGTTGCAGGCCACACATCCGTTGAGAGAAGCAAAAGTAT
>NZ_JBQCXE010000103.1:0-255 GCF_051956675.1 Neisseria sp. P0022.S009 | reverse complement strand
GGGGGGGGGGGGGGGGGGGGGGGGGGGGGGGGGGGGGGGGGGGGGGGGGGGGGGGGGGGGGGGGGGGGGGGGGGGGGGGGGGGGGGGGGGGGGGGGGGGGGGGGGGGGGGGGGGGGGGGGGGGGGGGAGGGGGGGGGGGGGGGGGGGGGGGGGGGGGGGGGGGGGGGGGGGGGGGGGGGGGGGGGGGGGGGGGGGGGGGGGGGGGGGGGGGGGGGGGGGGGGGGGGGGGGGGGGGGGGGGGGGGGGGGGGGGGGG
>NZ_JBQCXE010000102.1:0-255 GCF_051956675.1 Neisseria sp. P0022.S009 | reverse complement strand
GCGTTACCGCAGGCGACAGCAAACTGAATTCAGACGGCCTCACCATTACCGGTGGCCCAAGTGTGACCAAAGCAGGCATTAATGCCGCCGGCAACAAGATCACCAACGTTGCCCCGGGTACCGATGACACCGACGCCGTCAACTACAGCCAGCTGAAACAGCAAAGCGCCGCCGCCCGTACCGAGGTTGCCGCCGGCACCAACATCAAAGACGTGGTGAAAACGACCGGCGCCAACGGCCAAGACGTTTACACCG
>NZ_JBQCXE010000101.1:0-255 GCF_051956675.1 Neisseria sp. P0022.S009 | reverse complement strand
GCACCAATATCGAAAAACTCGGCTCCACCGTGACCGTTGCCGGCGACGACAACATCACCACCGAAGCCCAAGACGATAAAGTGACGGTTAAGCTGAACAAAGACCTGGTAGTAGACAGCGTCAAAGCTGGCGACACCACCGTTAACAACGACGGTGTGAAAGTCGCAGGCGGTCCTAGCCTGACCAAGTCCGGTATCGATGCCGCCGGTAACAAAGTGACCAACGTGGCCGACGGCGACCTCAATGCCAACAGCA
>NZ_JBQCXE010000100.1:0-278 GCF_051956675.1 Neisseria sp. P0022.S009 | reverse complement strand
ATTTGGTATGCCTTCGAACAGCATGAACAACATGGCGACGTAGTCGTCTTCGGCGACAGTCCCGAACACTACTTGCGCAGCCAAGGCCTACCCGTTTCCTACCGTCCCCATGCCGGATTGGAGAGTGTCGGTACCGAAGCATTATTCAACCTCAGCATCCGTCACAACCCCATCGTCGAAGGCATACGCACGGCCGACTACAACTACCGCAGTGCCGATACCGACCTCTTTGCCGAAACCGACAACAAACAGTCCGAAGAATCAGCCGACAATACCGT
>NZ_JBQCXE010000099.1:0-280 GCF_051956675.1 Neisseria sp. P0022.S009 | reverse complement strand
GTGGTTGTTGGCGGTTTGGGCGGCTTTGTTCAGGCTTTTGGCCAGGGAGAGTGCCTGTTCGAGTTGGGCGACGGCATCGTCCATATCCAGCACTTTGCCGTTGGCATCCTGGTTTTGTGCACTGACAAGTATGCCCTTACCCGCCCGTACGGCACCCCAGCCGTCGGTTCTGAGTTCGAAGCCTTCGCCGTTCTCTCCGCGTTTGTTGCGGTTTGAATCGACGATATGGCCGAGGTTGAGTTGGGATTTCTGATAGTCGGTGGCGAGTTTGATGTGTTCC
>NZ_JBQCXE010000098.1:0-300 GCF_051956675.1 Neisseria sp. P0022.S009 | reverse complement strand
TGCATCACTCCGGAGATATACGGACGGTCGGGATTACCTTGGACGAAGGAGAGCATCACTTCTGTGCCTTCGTGTAAGGGGAAGTGGATGCCGTATTCGGGACCGGCATAGGGTTTGGCCAGTCGGACGGGACGGCTTTCCCCGCCGGGGCTCCATTCGTCCAAATCAAACGGTAGTTTGACGCGGTAACGGCCCATGTCGTCGATATAGGCGTAGGTGCAGTTCTCCGCCGCAGTTACACGTGCGGGTAGTGTGCCGGCGATATGCGGACGCGGGGTGATGCGTTCGGGACGGTAGGCG
>NZ_JBQCXE010000097.1:0-319 GCF_051956675.1 Neisseria sp. P0022.S009 | reverse complement strand
ATATCGGTTACGTTTGGTTTGCGCTTCCGTCAGCGGATGTTTGCGGTGTGCTTTGCGCATAATACCGTCTAACAACTGATGCTCTTTCAGATGTTGCCGGTTTTCCTCACTGTCATAGCCTTTATCGACATAGACGGTCGTACCTTTGGGCAGACCTTCCAACAAAGGCGACAGGTGTTTGCACTCATGGGCATTGGCGGGGGTGATGTGCAGTTTCTCGATATAGCCTTCCTCATCGGTACGGGTATGTTGTTTGTAACCGAGTTTGTAGAGGCCGTTTTTCTTTATCCAGCGGGCATCTTTATCTTTACTCGGTGTG
>NZ_JBQCXE010000096.1:0-328 GCF_051956675.1 Neisseria sp. P0022.S009 | reverse complement strand
ATCGACGACATGGGCCGCTACCGCGTCAAATTACCGTTTGATTTAGACGAATGGAGTCCGGGTGGGGAAAGCCGTCCCGTCCGACTGGCCAAACCCTATGCCGGTCCCGAATACGGCATCCACTTCCCCTTACACGAAGGCACCGAAGTGATGCTGTCCTTCGTCCAGGGTAATCCCGACCGTCCGTATATCTCCGGCGTCATGCACGACAGTGCCCATACCGACCATATCCCCGCCGATTGGAACACAAGGAACGTCATCCGTACCTGGGCGAACAACAAACTGAGGATGGAAGACCTGCAAGGTCAGGAACACATCAAACTCGCCA
>NZ_JBQCXE010000095.1:0-335 GCF_051956675.1 Neisseria sp. P0022.S009 | reverse complement strand
GGTCGATGTGGCAGTGATTTCAACCCGATAAGCGGTATTGACCGCTTCGGATGCGCTGAAGGAGCGGACTGAAAGTGACGGGGAAAAACGGGCGAAAGTGAGGTGGTAGGATTGGCGGGCGGTCATGACGAAACAATTTTAGAATGACAATGAATTTGGTATGTTAACTTGGATGATGACTATGGTAAAGCGAATGGGATGAGTGGAAAAAAGGCCGTCTGAACGGTTGAAATAAGGGATAAAATACCATTTTACCCTGCCCTATTCCACCATTCAGGGAAAAAGTGGTAAATTAATCAACCACAATTCTCTTAAAACCTATTGATTTTATACTA
>NZ_JBQCXE010000094.1:0-377 GCF_051956675.1 Neisseria sp. P0022.S009 | reverse complement strand
GTGATGTTGTCGTCGCCGGCAACGGTCACGGTGGAGCCGAGTTTTTCGATATTGGTGCTGCCGCTGTCGCCGTTGAAGGTCAGGCCTTTGGTATCAACGGTGGTTTTGGCATCCACACCTTTTTGGATGTCGTCTTTGGTGTCTTGCGCCAAGTCGATGCTGTAGTCGGTCACGTTGTTCGCGTCTGCTGCTGAAGCAGTGACGGTCACTTTGTTCGAACCTGCGCTCGCAGTCGTGCCTTTGGCGTTGACGGTGTAAACGTCTTGGCCGTTGGCGCCGGTCGTTTTCACCACGTCTTTGATGTTGGTGCCGGCGGCAACCTCGGTACGGGCGGCGGCGCTTTGCTGTTTCAGCTGGCTGTAGTTGACGGCGTCGGT
>NZ_JBQCXE010000093.1:0-393 GCF_051956675.1 Neisseria sp. P0022.S009 | reverse complement strand
TGATGTTGGTGCCGGCGGCAACCTCGGTACGGGCGGCGGCGCTTTGCTGTTTCAGCTGGCTGTAGTTGACGGCGTCGGTATCGTCGCTACCGGCGGCTACGTTGGTGATCTTGTTGCCGGCGGCATTGATGCCTGCTTTGGTCACACTCGGGCCGCCTGCGACTTTCACACCGTCGTTGTTAACGGTGGTGTCGCCGGCTTTGACGCTGTCTACTACCAGGTCTTTGTTCAGCTTAACCGTCACTTTATCGTCTTGGGCTTCGGTGGTGATGTTGTCGTCGCCGGCAACGGTCACGGTGGAGCCGAGTTTTTCGATATTGGTGCTGCCGCTGTCGCCGTTGAAGGTCAGGCCTTTGGTATCAACGGTGGTTTTGGCATCCACACCTTTTTGGA
>NZ_JBQCXE010000092.1:0-402 GCF_051956675.1 Neisseria sp. P0022.S009 | reverse complement strand
GCCTCTGCTGCCTTGGCAGGCTCAATCATGTTCGCCCTCCGTTTGGCAGTATTTGCACCTGCCTTAGGTGCTTCCGCCGACCTTTGGGCGGCAGACGAACGTTTTGAACAGCGTAGTAACTGTTATGCCTACAAATATCTTGTAAATAAACCCAAAGGTTCGACATACGAACCCAATGAATACAAAATTACCCACTATGTCCCGTGGCAGGCTTGCGAGAAAAATGCCGATACTTCGCATCTGAAAGGCTGGGAAGAAAAAGTGCGCGAATTCGATGCCCGACATGGTAATCTGCCGAACGAGTAAACAACAGCAACCCCATGAAAGAAAGAGCATGACAACCAAACTATATGAATCACTGCAACGGGAAGCCGATGAAATCCTGATGTATGACGAAGACTA
>NZ_JBQCXE010000091.1:0-424 GCF_051956675.1 Neisseria sp. P0022.S009 | reverse complement strand
GGTTGAGGTAGGAAGACAGAGGCAAAGAGGAATCGGTCGATGTGGCAGTGATTTCAACCCGATAAGCGGTATTGACCGCTTCGGATGCGCTGAAGGAGCGGACTGAAAGTGACGGGGAAAAACGGGCAAAGGTAAGGTGGTAGGATTGGCGGGCGGTCATGACGGGATAATTTTAGAATGACAATGAATTTGATATATTAACTTGGATTATGCTGATGGTAAAGCAAATGGGATAAATGGATTAAAGGCCGTCTGAAAGGCACCCGACCCGTCGGCTCCCCTCCAAACGGCCTTTAATCCGCCTTATTCAAACAAGACGTCTATACCTTCTGCCCCAACCTCCAAGCTCGCTCGCTCCGGCATATGACCCGCCGTCTGCTGCCATTGTAAAAAGCTTTGGGCTATCGCCGGCATCACCTGACGG
>NZ_JBQCXE010000090.1:0-429 GCF_051956675.1 Neisseria sp. P0022.S009 | reverse complement strand
ACTCTGGTGCGCGTCGCGTGATGTGCATCAAGGTATTGGGCGGATCTACGCGTCGCTACGCTTCTGTTGGCGATATTATTAAAGTTGCAGTTAAAGATGCAGCCCCACGTGGTCGTGTCAAAAAAGGTGATGTATACAATGCGGCAGTTGTTCGTACTGCTAAGGGTGTGCGTCGTCCTGATGGTGCGCTAATTAAATTTGATAACAACGCCGCTGTGTTATTAAATACTAAACTTGAGCCTCTGGGTACTCGTATTTTTGGCCCGGTAACCCGTGAATTGCGTACTGAGCGATTTATGAAAATCGTTTCATTGGCGCCCGAAGTATTATAAGGAATAGCGCGATGACTAAAATCATTAAAGGCGATCAGGTTGTAGTGATTGCCGGTAAAGATAAAGGTAAGCAAGGTCAAGTAGTTCGAGTGTTGGG
>NZ_JBQCXE010000089.1:0-429 GCF_051956675.1 Neisseria sp. P0022.S009 | reverse complement strand
CAGTAATGGAGCTAGCAGGACGTATCCCTAGTAAATTGGCTAACAAATATAAACTGTACCGCGCAGGTAAGTTATCTGCTACACAACTGGCAGCAGAAATAAAAAAACAAGCACCAATTGTTCCAAATGGAAAAGCATTTGATTTTACCAGTGGAACATTGATACCTAATCAAACCGTTAAGCTCACACAGGCACAGAATCTGTCCAATGGAACAACCCTGCCGGCAGGGACAATTGCACGACTAACAGGCAAGGGAGTGGAGGCAACTTTGCCCAATGGTAAAAATGTTAGTTATGCAGGGGTGACTGAACAAAGGGCGTTGCCTGCACCTCGTAAGTCTGATGTAAGCAAAAATACTGATAATAATAAAGTAGTTGATAATGGTAGGAAATCTAATTTTAATAAAACGCCTGATGATACAGATAAAG
>NZ_JBQCXE010000088.1:0-430 GCF_051956675.1 Neisseria sp. P0022.S009 | reverse complement strand
TAGATATGGGGCTTTTGATTCTGTTGCTGATTCCGGTCGCCATCGTATTGAAAATCAGCTTTGCAGAACAAGAAATGGCCGTTCCGCCATTTACGCCGCTGACAACGATTGATGAAGACTGAGGCCGTCTGAACATTGCCGTCGGCTATCAGAACTACGCCGACATCTTCCAAAACGTTTGGAATACGCTCAATCCGTTTGGCGACAGTGAAAACAGCAATATCGATCTAATGACCTACTGGTCTTCGATGAAGACGGCGCTGACGACAACCATCATCTGCCTGTTGATCGGTTAGCCGGCCGCTTATGCCATTTCGCGCGCGAATCCGGCTGCGCGCAACGGCCTGCTGTGGGCAATCATGCTGTCGTTCTGGACCTCTTTCCTGTGGCGTGTGTACGCGTGGAGGGGCGTGTTGGGACACAACGGCAT
>NZ_JBQCXE010000087.1:0-430 GCF_051956675.1 Neisseria sp. P0022.S009 | reverse complement strand
AAATATGCTACTACCGAATTGCCTAAAAATATTGTCAAGGGCAATAAA
Organism: Neisseria sp. P0022.S009; assembly: GCF_051956675.1. Lineage (NCBI taxonomy): Bacteria > Pseudomonadati > Pseudomonadota > Betaproteobacteria > Neisseriales > Neisseriaceae > Neisseria > Neisseria sp. P0022.S009. The sequence continues at coordinate 382 of NZ_JBQCXE010000087.1, read as the reverse complement.
ATTCAAGACGACGATCAGCTTGCTACCTACATCCAGCATACTTACGCATAATTACGCAGTTCTTGCAAAAATATTGTTGCGGCTGTGCCACAAAACTTGGCGACAGTCGAGCAAATTATTTACAACCCGCGTGATACCGATTTGGACTTGGAAGAGTTTGTCGAGGCAGAAGTCGGCCAATTTGCGCCGATTGAAGAAATGAACTACGACTTTCAAGCCGAAGAAGTCGGTTCTGGCCAGCATATTTTAGCGGTTGCCGCCAAAAAAGATGATGTTGAGCCGCGCATTGAAATGTTCGAGAATGCAGGTCTGCATTTGTCGGTTTTGGATTTGGACTTGCTGGCGCAACGCAATGCCTTCGTCTATTGGATGAATACGCATG
>NZ_JBQCXE010000086.1:0-430 GCF_051956675.1 Neisseria sp. P0022.S009 | reverse complement strand
TTGGTATGTGGTGCAGGCCTATTCCGGTTTTGAAAAAAATGTCCAAAACACATTGAAAGAGCGTATTGCTCGTGAAAACATGGAAAATTATTTCGGTCAGATTCTTGTGCCCGTCGAGGAAGTAGTAGATATCAAGAATGGTCGAAAAACCATCAGTGAGCGTAACTTCTATCCAGGCTATGTATTGGTCGAAATGGAAATGACTGATGACTCGTGGCATTTGGTTAAGAGCACTCCTCGAGTAAATGGTTTTGTAGGCGGTAGTGGAAATCGCCCGATCCAAATTTCTCAAAAAGATGCGGATGCTATTTTGCAACAAGCTAAGACAGGTGTTGAGAAGCCAAAACCAAAAGTTGAGTTTGAAGTTGGTCAGCACGTTCGCGTACACGCAGGCCCATTTGCTGATTTTCACGGTCTTTTTGATGAAGTT
>NZ_JBQCXE010000085.1:0-430 GCF_051956675.1 Neisseria sp. P0022.S009 | reverse complement strand
ATCTCATGCCGAAAGGCCGTCTGATACAGGTTTCACGCCATAATAAGCCGCGGAATCTGCCACTTGGGTTTCCAAAATCTTAACTGTAGGCGCGGCATACCCCTTAACCGGATAATCGACACCAGCAAAATCTCGGGTTAACGGATTGCTGATTTCCATTTTGACTACACGGCGCGACACTTCCTCGACCTCACCGTTTGATTTTGGGATCTCAAAAACTCGCACTTCATCTTCGATGTTGATAATGCGGAAATACTCCGTGATACGGCGCGTCACATCTTTGGTTTTTTCTTCATATTGCATGCAATAACGCTCGCCAACCTTCGGCAAAGGAGCCTCTACGCGCTGATACGCCTGCACAATGCGAACGCCTGCCAAATGGCGACCCAATAACGTCATGCGGCTCTCCACTGTCGGCACAGAATACGCC
>NZ_JBQCXE010000084.1:0-432 GCF_051956675.1 Neisseria sp. P0022.S009 | reverse complement strand
TCATCATGCCGCGCAATACGGCTTTAGAGGCGCGGAAGACGGATTTGAGGTTGAACTGCATGATGTCGTCCCATTCTTCCTCTTTCATGCGCATCAGGAGGTTGCCGCGGGTAGTGCCGGCGTTGTTGACCAAAATATCCAGTTTGCCGAATTCTTTCTCGATGTCGGCAATTAGGTTTTCGATGGTTTCAGGTTCGGCAGAATTCAATGCACGGCCTTCGCCGCCCCATTGCGCCAAGCGCTTGCTAATTGCAACCGCACCGCTTTCGCTGGTGGCAGTGCCGATAACTTTTGCACCGGCCGCAGCCAAAGTATCGGCAATCGCAGCACCAATACCGCGCGATGCGCCGGTGACCAAAGCGAGTTTAAAGCTTACACCGTGTATACTCATGTTTCATCCCTTAATTGCGATTGGAAAAATAGTTTCAGACG
>NZ_JBQCXE010000083.1:0-432 GCF_051956675.1 Neisseria sp. P0022.S009 | reverse complement strand
TCGTAATACGGCAGCCACTTGCTGCCGCTTTGCTTCAGATATGCGCGAAAACTTTTGTTTACCCATGTGGCGGTGTAATCCAAATAATGGCAAAAAGTAAGTTATCAAGAGACAGAGGCCGTCTGAAGCGTTTCAGACGGCCTTTTCAAAATACGCTTATCGGTTACAAAGCCACATCGTAGCCGCCATCTTCTACGGCATCAATCAGCGCGTCGGCATCTGTTTTGCTTTCATCGAAAGTAACCACTGCATTTTTGTTTTCCAGGCTGACTTCTGCTTTTTCTACGCCTTCTACGCCTTCCAAAAGACGGGTTACGCTTTTCACGCAGCCGCCGCAGGTCATGCCGTCGATATTGAGGGTAACAGTTTGCATTTGTATTTCCTTTCATTCAAACAAATATGGTTGCCAAATACTTTACTCCTTACATAAAC
>NZ_JBQCXE010000082.1:0-433 GCF_051956675.1 Neisseria sp. P0022.S009 | reverse complement strand
CTTAATTTGAACAGTGCTTCGGTACCGGCACTCTCCAATCCCGCATGGGGACGGTAGGAAACGGGTATGTCTTTGCTGCGCAAGTAGTGTTCGGGACTGTCGCCGAAGACGACTACGTCGCCATGTTGTTCATACTGTTCGAAGGCATACCAGATGCCCTCTTCTTCACACAGACGGTTGATAAAGGTAAAGTCGCTTTCGAGATACTGGGTTACATACTCGCGGACGGTTTAGCTGCGGCTCTTTTGGAAACGGTAGTCGACACCGGAGAAACCGTGGTGTTTGAAGACGGCGACAATGATGTGGGGAATGGTTTGGTGCTGGAACAGCCGGGAAGTTTGGAAATGTTTTAAAGACGCGAAGCGCGGCTCTAAAAAAAAGCGGTAAACGGGTTCATTTGTGGAGGAGGAAAACTTCTAGCATGAGGTGATAA
>NZ_JBQCXE010000081.1:0-434 GCF_051956675.1 Neisseria sp. P0022.S009 | reverse complement strand
GGTCATAGCTTTATTGCCAGCTTCCCCGCGCTTTTCGTAGGCTTACACGTCCTTCGTCGCTTATCATCGCCAAGGCGTCCACCTGATGCATTTATTTACTTGACTCTATCATTTCAAGAACCTCTCTGACTTCGTTTACCTACCCGTTGACTAGGGAAGCGAACTTGAAATTCCTGCTTTGATAAAGCTTACTGCTTGTTGTGTCTTAATCCTGCCTTTTGTGTTTCAGGATTAAGTCGATACAATCATCACCCAAATACTGTGTTTGTTTTCTTTTCTCTTGCGAGAGATTCTTTATTCTTTGCAAAGAATAAAAAATCAAAACAAACGCATTGTCTTTGTTTGTTGATTGCGGCTTTCCAATTTGTTAAAGATCGATGCGTCGATATTTCACTTCGCAAATCAAAATAAGCTGCTAAGTATAGCAGGCTTCC
>NZ_JBQCXE010000080.1:0-434 GCF_051956675.1 Neisseria sp. P0022.S009 | reverse complement strand
CGTCTAATTCGTCGGCAGCGTCAGATGTGTATAATAGGCAGGCGGTCGGCAAAGCCTTGCAGGTGGAACTCGGCGAGTGCTTCTTCGACGATAGTTTTATCCGTTTCAGACGGCCTGCCTTGGTGGTAGGGATAGCGGCCGAACATGAGCAGGTCGCGCACGGTAATGCGGCTCATGATGCTGTTTTCTTGGGTGAGGATGTAGAGCGTGCGGGCGAGTTCGGCGGTGGGCGTGGTTTTGATGTCTTTGCCTGCGTAGCTGATGTCGCCGTGTACCAAGGGTTGCAGGCGCGCCATAAAGTAGAGGAAAGTGAACTTGCCTGCGCCGTTCGGGCCGATTAGCGCGGTAATGCCGCCTTCGGGAATGTCGAGGCTGACGTCGTTGAGGATGGGGTTGCTGCCGATGGTGTGGCTGACGTTGCGGATGGTAATCAT
>NZ_JBQCXE010000079.1:0-436 GCF_051956675.1 Neisseria sp. P0022.S009 | reverse complement strand
GTATTTATGATTACCATGCCGGTGCTGACCCACTCGATTCCTTTGGAGTTGCCGACTGCTTCGGAAAAAGCGGCGAAAGAGGATAAGCAGCCTAAAGATCCTTTGCGTTTGAGCATTGATGCCAGTGGTGCTTATATCGTTGGCGGCGATTCCGATACCAAAGTGGATTTGGCAACGGTAACTGCCAAGCTGAAAGAAGCCAAAGCGAAAAACGAAGATGTGATTGTGGCGATTGCGGCGGATAAAGCGGTTGAATACGATTATGTCAACCAAGCCCTGCAAGCGGCGCGCGAAGCCGGCATCAGTAAAATCGGTTTTGTAACGGAAACCAAAGCGCAATAATCTTTTGAATACAGTAAAGGCCGTCTGAAATTTGAGTAAAGTTTCAGCCGGCCTTTTGTTGTATTTGGTAACTATATGTCCAGGCTGTATAATT
>NZ_JBQCXE010000078.1:0-439 GCF_051956675.1 Neisseria sp. P0022.S009 | reverse complement strand
CAGATAGCCCATCGCGGCGCGCGTTCTCAAAACACGTTTAAACCTGCCTGCCACCACGCCGAACACGTCCATGCTGATTTTGCCTTTTTGGTGCGGCTTGGGCAGGAAATACCACATCAAACCCCAAAGCAGCAGCGAATAGCAGGCCAGAAAGCCGAAAATCATGCGCCAGCCGCCCAAATTCTGCAAGCCTGCACCAATCATCGGCGCCATCAATGGCACAATCATCAGAATGATGCCGATTAAGGCAAACATCTGCGCGGCTTTGCGTCCGGAATAATAATCGCGCACCATCGCGCCGGAAATCACCACGGTCATCCCCGCGCCAAACGCCTGCAAGGCACGCAAGTTCAACAGCTGCTCGACATTATTCACCATCGTCAAACCAATAACGGCGGCAAAGTAAATGCTCAAGCCCACCAAGGCGACAGGTTTGCGG
>NZ_JBQCXE010000077.1:0-440 GCF_051956675.1 Neisseria sp. P0022.S009 | reverse complement strand
GGCTCTGGTGTTGAAGATCTCCTGACGCACCAGTCCTGATGCCATATAGCCGCTCGGAATCATCACAGCCAACACGACGGCAGTAATAATGATGCTTTGCAACCGGCGTTTGGATTCCGTTACCAACCCCCTGCGCGGCAGCTTGAGCAGCTTGGAAAACAACAAGGTCGAAAAAGCGATGAACACGCAGTTGATGGCAAAAAGATATGAAGCACCGAGAAAGTAGTGCCAGTTGCCATGTGCCAGTCCGTAGCCCGCAGTACACAGGGGCGGCATCAATGCGGTAGCAATCGCCACACCCGGTATGGCATTGCCTCCTTCTTTTCGAGTCAGCGCCACAATACCCGCACTACCACCGAAGAAGGCAATCAACACATCCAAAAGGGTCGGCTGAGTACGCGCCAAAAGCTCGCTTTGCGCCTCTTTAAGCGGGGTTAACA
>NZ_JBQCXE010000076.1:0-440 GCF_051956675.1 Neisseria sp. P0022.S009 | reverse complement strand
CCTACGGGTGGCTGCAGTGGGGAATATTGGACAATGGGCGCAAGCCTGATCCAGCAATGCCGCGTGGGTGAAGAAGGTCTTCGGATTGTAAAGCCCTTTCGGCGGGGACGATGGTGACGGTACCCGCAGAAGAAGCCCCGGCTAACTTCGTGCCAGCAGCCGCGGTAATACGAAGGGGGCGAGCGTTGCTCGGAATGACTGGGCGTAAAGGGCGCGTAGGCGGACCTCGCAGTCGGGCGTGAAATCCCGGAGCTCAACTCCGGAACTGCCTTTGATACTCCCGCGCTTGAGAACTGGAGGGGACATCGGAATTCACGGTGGAGCAGTGAAATGCGTGGATATCGTGAGGAACACTAGTGGCGAAGGCGGATGTCTGGACAGTATCTGACGCTGAGGCACGAAGGCCAGGGGAGCGAACGGGATTAGATACCCGAGTAGTC
>NZ_JBQCXE010000075.1:0-440 GCF_051956675.1 Neisseria sp. P0022.S009 | reverse complement strand
TCTTTAGCCGCTATGCTGCCACCCATTCAAGGCCGTCTGAAATATTCAGGCGGGCTGATATAAAAACTGTTTTTGGTGCAAACGGCAAATGCCGGAGGAATTAAAGCCTGCTAAGCGCGAGGTCGCGGGTTCGAGTCCCGTCTCTGCCGCCAACTATGGCAGAGTAGTTCAGTGGATAGAGCGCGTAAAAATTTCTCCACTCTTTGTTGCCCAATGTACCACCCCTTATGGGCGAATGCCATTAGGATTACATTCCTTCCTTGCTACAAACCCGAATGATCCTAATTAAACTGGTCGCCCTACGGCAGTAGGCGGATGCCCGGAAGAGAATACATTAGCTTTCAGTTAAAAACGCTTCTCTTCATCTTTAGCCGCCACACTGCCACCCATTCAAGGCCGTCTGAAAAACAAAGCTAAAACAAGTTCAGACGGCCTCAAAC
>NZ_JBQCXE010000074.1:0-441 GCF_051956675.1 Neisseria sp. P0022.S009 | reverse complement strand
GCGTCAATTTTCCTTTTTCATCCGGATTGTCCGATAGCAAAGCCTGTTCCAATAACGGATAAGGATTCAGATACATACAAAACCATTGTTTTCAAAAGATAAATATTATAACCGTTTTCACAAGTAAACAGAAAGACTCTAATTTCACGCTTTCCGTAAATTGACATTAAATACCACACCAAGCCCTTATGCGTTTCATTAAAAAAACGTCAAAACCAAATACAGGCCGTCTGAAGAAATAAAATTATTTAAGGTACTTGCTTAGTTTTTTCATATTTACACAAATTAAACCCGCCCTTCAGCCCCTTGCCTGTTACACCATAACGTCTATACTGAACCCATCTCTCCGAACAAGGAGCCAAAACATGAAAAATACCCGACTGTTCACCCTGACCGCTGCCGCGCTGCTTTCTTCAGCCATCGGCTTTGCACAAGCCGGCG
>NZ_JBQCXE010000073.1:0-442 GCF_051956675.1 Neisseria sp. P0022.S009 | reverse complement strand
GCAGCGGAAGGTTGAGTGTTTTGCGGATGAAGTTTAGGTCTAGTGGTTTCATGGTTTCTTTCATTTGTTTGTTCAGACGGCCTCACATAACCATCTGTAAATGTTTCATCATAGATTTGGGTGTAACAAAGGTTAAGCCGTACATATTGCCTAATGCCACTGCCTGGCTTTCCTCGAAATCGGCAACCAGTATCACAAAGCGGTCATCCGGCAAATTCAATCGTTTTTTCAAGCGTACATATTTTTCAATGTCTCGTCTGAACTCCCCTGATTTACATTCCACCACAATCTGCTCTTTACCCGTCGGCAAAAATACAACATCCAACTCCTGTTTATCTTCATTGTCGAATTTGACTTTTACATTTCGGGCGCGAGAAAAGGCATAGTCTTTGCCTTTGTGTTTTGCTTCTTCAAGCATTTTGCCCAGTGCAAACCATTCAAG
>NZ_JBQCXE010000072.1:0-442 GCF_051956675.1 Neisseria sp. P0022.S009 | reverse complement strand
CGCAACAAGCTCCGGATTCTGCCACAAACTGTGTTGACGACCAGATCGTCCAAGGCCCGGCAACCGTTGATTTGGGCAATCAGGCCAAACTGAAACTGCCTGCAAAAATGGTCTTTGGGAAAAAAAATCGCGCCAACGCCATGATGAGGGAAACAGGCAACGCCACAGATCCCAACCGCTATGGCCTGATTCTCCCCGAGTCGGAAAACGAGGACGGTGATACTAATTGGATGGTAGACCTAACCTTTACCGATTCCGGCTACATCAAAGACGATGATGCCAAAGCATGGGATGTTGAGGCCATGCTCGAGCAGCTGCAAGAAGGTACCGAGGAACAAAATAAAGAGCGTGCCTACCGCAACCTGCCGGAATTGGAAACACGCGGATGGGTGGAAAAACCGCAATATGCTGCAAAGACCAATCGTCTGATTTGGTCGATTGA
>NZ_JBQCXE010000071.1:0-443 GCF_051956675.1 Neisseria sp. P0022.S009 | reverse complement strand
CTGTGTAGCAGTTGCGGCGCTCGGAAATTTGGGTTGCCAAGTCGGCAGACTCACGGCGCATTCTTAAGAGTTCGACTTCGGAAACCACGCCTTCAGCAACCATGGGGGCGGTAATGGCGATTTCGAGGTCAAGCGCAGCCTTGTTTTGGGAGATGCCGCTGACGGCGTCGGTCATGGCTTGACGGCGTGCGTTGTGGGCGGCGATTTCGCGACGGCGAAGCTCGGGACCCACGCTGGCAGGGAAGGAGAGCTTGGTGCCGTAGGCTTCGGCTTTCAAGCGGGCAACAGTTGCTTCGAGGTTTTCGACTCTGGCTTCGCTTTCACGCAAAACAGCAGAGCTGCGCGTGTCGTCGAGTTTCATCAGAATCTGAGCTTTCTCGACCGTATCGCCTTCTTTAACCATGATTTCGGTTACGATGCCGGGGTCGAGGCTTTGGATTACT
>NZ_JBQCXE010000070.1:0-445 GCF_051956675.1 Neisseria sp. P0022.S009 | reverse complement strand
CCAATGGATTGTGCAGCAATCACACCAACTGCCTCACCGGCATTAACCAGTTTACCGCGTGCCAAGTCGCGACCATAGCAGTGTGCACACAGGCCATGACGGGTTTTACAAGTAATCGGAGTACGGATTTTGACTTCATCGACACCGGATTGGTCGATCATATCTACCAGTTTCTCGGTCAACAATGTACCGGCTTCCACCAAAGTCTCGCCAGTCGAAGGATCGACAACATCAGAAGCAGTAACGCGGCCCAAAATACGCTCACGCAAAGCTTCAATTACGTCACCGCCTTGTACCACTGCCTTCATCACAAAGCCGTCTGAAGTACCGCAATCGTCTTCAACAACCACCAAATCTTGGGTTACGTCTACCAAACGACGGGTCAAGTAACCGGAGTTTGCCGTTTTCAACGCGGTATCCGCCAAACCCTTACGCGCACCGTGGG
>NZ_JBQCXE010000069.1:0-445 GCF_051956675.1 Neisseria sp. P0022.S009 | reverse complement strand
ATTATCGCCCGTGAGGGCTGGCCGATTATCGGCGGCGGTTTGGCTTTGAGCCTGCTGGTGTCGATGTGCTGCGGCTGGTGGTCTTTGCCGTTTTGGGTGTTTACTGTATTTGCTTTGCAGTTTTTCCGTGACCCTGCGCGTGAGATTCCGCAAAATCCTGAAGCGGTGTTGAGCCCTGTTGACGGCCGTATCGTGGTGGTTGAGCGCGCACGCGATCCGTATCGTGATGTCGATGCTTTGAAAATCAGTATTTTTATGAACGTGTTCAACGTGCATTCGCAAAAATCGCCTGCCGATTGTACGGTAACGAAAGTGGTCTATAACAAAGGCAAATTCGTGAATGCGGATTTGGACAAAGCCAGCACGGAAAACGAACGCAATGCGGTGTTGGCGACTACGGCTTCAGGTCGTGAAATTACTTTTGTTCAAGTGGCCGGTTTGGTGG
>NZ_JBQCXE010000068.1:0-447 GCF_051956675.1 Neisseria sp. P0022.S009 | reverse complement strand
ATATTGGGCAATCAAACCGGCACCGACTGCGTGCTGCTCATTCAGTTTCCATGCGACTACCGGCTCGATGGCAATGGTGGTCAAACCTAGTTTGTTGATGTTGTGGCGCAATACGGAATCTTTTTCATATTCGGTTGCAGAGCCGAAGGGAACGTACACGCCCAAACCCAAAGTGACATCATCGCTGGCTTTGTACGCGCCATAGATATGCGGAGCAACGGTGGTTTCGGTAATTTTGCCGCTGGTCGAACCGCTGACATCGGCACCCGTGCGGAAGTGTTTTGCAGATTCCGCCTCATAGTGAAGGCTTGGGAAAACGATATTGGCGTTGACGGAAATTTGGCTGCTGTCAAGTTTGCTCAAACCGGCCGGGTTGTAGAAAAGGGTTGATGCATCGGCGGCTTCGGCGGCGGCGGCGTTGGCCGTGCCTTGTGCATTAACGGATTG
>NZ_JBQCXE010000067.1:0-448 GCF_051956675.1 Neisseria sp. P0022.S009 | reverse complement strand
GAAAGCGTCAAAGGGCATGTTGAATCAGTTGTCGAATCGGCTGTTGAAACTATCAGCGAAACCGTCGAGCAGGTTCGGGAAACTTTGACCGAAACGCCGTCTGAAACAGTTGAAAAAGTAGAAGAACACGTTGAAGCGGCAAAAGAAGCGGCTGTTGAAACCGCCAGCGAGACTGTTGAACAGGTAAAAGAAACCGTTGCCGAGATGCCGTCTGAAGCGGTCGAGGCTGCTGAAGAAGTGGCAGAACAGGCTTAGGCAGTCAGAGAAGAAGCTGTTGAAACCGTCAGCGAGGTTGTTGAGCAGGTAAAGGAAACCGTTGCCGAGATGCCGTCTGAAGCGGCCGAGGTTGCTGAAGAAGTAGCGGAACAAGCTGAAGCAGTCAAAGAAGAAGCTGTTGAGGCAGTTAGCGAGACTGTCGAGCAAGTTCAAGAAGCCGTTGTGGAAATAC
>NZ_JBQCXE010000066.1:0-455 GCF_051956675.1 Neisseria sp. P0022.S009 | reverse complement strand
CGTCAGCCCCTTTGCTTAATATCTTGCTTTTTATGAAACTGATATATCAAGCAGACAACTCAAACCGCACAGCTGTGTTTTCAGACGGCCTGAGAGTTTTATCAGGTGTAGGAAAACGTTGCGTTGTTTACACCACAGGTTGAGAATGAAGCCTGCAAGACCTCAAACGGCGTATCGCCGTTCAAACTGCGGTGCGGCTTCACAGTGTTATAGAAATTAACAAAGCGGCACAACTCCTTTCGCCGGTGTTCCGGACTGTCAAACAACTGTTTCCCATGCCACATCTCCATCAGGGTGCGGATAACCCGTTCCGCCTTACCGTTGGTCTGCGGACGGGCAACCCGGGTAAACTTTTGACCAATCCCGTTCTCATAACAGGCTACACCGAAAGCATGGTTGGCCGAGCCTTTATATTCCGTACCGTTGTCGGAGTAAACGCACTCAATCAGGTATGG
>NZ_JBQCXE010000065.1:0-458 GCF_051956675.1 Neisseria sp. P0022.S009 | reverse complement strand
CTCCTTGGCCGCAGCGACAGTTTTGGACGTGCTGTCGGCTGCGGCGGCACGGCAAAGGGCCTGGTTGCGCACGCTGAGGTCTGTACCCGTTATGGGGTCGCCCGTGTGCATCGCGTTGGGGGTTTTGCTGCGCTAGCCGCAATGGACGGCTGCGCGGTGGCTGCTGACTTCGACTTATGCGCTGGGGGCGTATCCGTTGGTGGCCAAAGGCGTATTGGCCGCGGGGGACGGTTTGACCAAAGATTATGCTGCGGCGGCGCGCACCAGGGGCGCAAACGGTGTTCAGACCGCCTGTTATGTAGTCGCACCTTTATTAAAACCAGCTTTTCGGCGCGGCCTGACCTTGGCTTCGGCAACCTGTATCGGCGAATTTGCAGTCACATGGTTCCCGTCGCGCCCCGAATGGCAGACGCTGACCACCTTGATTTACGATTACCTCGGGCGCGCCGGGGCGGACA
>NZ_JBQCXE010000064.1:0-458 GCF_051956675.1 Neisseria sp. P0022.S009 | reverse complement strand
AAGGAAAAAAAAGAGGAAGGGGGAGAGGGAGAAGAAAGGAAAAAAGAGAAGGAGGGGGAAAGGGAGAAAGAAGGGAAAGGGGAGGAGGAAAAAAAGAAGGAAGGGAGGAAGAGGAAGGGGGGGAAAGGAGGAAGGGAGGAGGGAGGAAAAAAGGGAGAAAAAGGAGGGGAAGGGGGGGAAGGAAGAGGAGGAGGAAAAGGAGGGAGGGAAGGAGGGGAAGAGGGGAAGGGAGGAGAGGGGAGAAAAAGAAAAGAGAGAAAAAAAGGAAAAAGAAGGAGGAGGAGAAAAAGAGGGAAGAGAAGGAGAAAAGGAAGGGAAGGGGGGAAAGAGGTGGGGAGAGGAGGGAAAGGAAGGAAAGGGGGGGAAGGGAACGGAAAAACGGCGCGGAGAAGCATAGGCAGTGTATTCAGCTGCGCCGTTTGGCCGTTCAAGTCAACAACGTGAAGGCCGTTCAAGCC
>NZ_JBQCXE010000063.1:0-460 GCF_051956675.1 Neisseria sp. P0022.S009 | reverse complement strand
AACGTCCACACAGCCTTGGTGAACGCATTTGCAGCCACCTGCTCGGTTCCTCATATCAAGGCAAAATCACGCCCGTCAATCTCCGCCACAGCAGCGTCGCCGGACTCCCTTCCTACTCCAGCCTCAGCAAAATTCCAGGCCAGGCCGACTTAGGTGTCGCCGTCATCCCGCACGACCATTACGACACACTGTTCAAAGCCTGCCGCAAAAAAGGCCTGCGCCACATTATCCTGATCCAAAATTGGGAAAACCTGCCGCCCGAATCCTGCAAAAACGCCCGTTCCATCATTCAAAAATATCACGGCGACGAATTAAACATCAGCGTTTGTAACAGCGCAGGCGGCCAACTTCCCTCACTCAATCTCAATATCGGCACCCAAGCCGACTATCCGGCCGGCCATATCGCATTACTCACCGGCCACAGCACTGTCAGCCGCAACATCAACCATCTGCTGAACAC
>NZ_JBQCXE010000062.1:0-461 GCF_051956675.1 Neisseria sp. P0022.S009 | reverse complement strand
GTGTTGCTACACCTCCCAATATAACCGTTTGGGGACGTAAAAGTTTATATTTTCCAACCCTCCCAGAAGTTTCGATAATATGTGCACTATCATAAACAAAAGTATTCTCGGAAGTTTTCTCCAACAATGGGTTTGCAGCAAAGTTATTTGCAATAAAACCTGTATCTACTTCAGCTTGACTAAATTCTTCTGTTTTTACTACATCAATCAATCTAAGAGTTACTAATTTATTCTGAATATTTTTAGAAATTTGCTCATTAACTTGAGCTAAATTATCTTTACCGGTATTAGGTTTGTCTGTATTGTCCTTGCCGGCATTATCCTTACCGGTATTGGGTTTGGTTGCATTATCCTTATCGGCGTTATCTTTACCGGTAGTAGGCTCGTTCGCATTGTCCTTGCCGGTGTTATCTTTACCGGTATTGGGCTTGGTTGCATCCGTCTCTCATACACATCTGACG
>NZ_JBQCXE010000061.1:0-464 GCF_051956675.1 Neisseria sp. P0022.S009 | reverse complement strand
CCGAAAAACAAGCCGGCAAAACCGGTTTGACCCGCGAAGAAGACGTACTGGATACATGTTTCTCCTCCGCACTCGTGCCGTTCTCCACACTCGGATGGCCGTCTGAAACCGACGAACTCAAAGCCTTCCGGCCGTCCAATGGCTTGGTCACCGGCGACGAAATCATCTTCTTCTGGGTGGCGCGCATGATTATGATGACCACCCACTTCACCGTTAAAGTACCGTTTAAAGAAGTGTACATCCACGGCATCGTGCGCGACCACGAAGGCAAAAAAATGTCCAAATCCGAAGGCAATGTCATAGACCCTGTGGATTTGATCGACGGCATCGACTTGGAAAAACTGCTGGTGAAACGTACCACCGGCCTGCGCCAATCCGAAACCGCGCCGAAAGTGGAAGAAGCCACCAAAAAACTCCTACCCGAAGGCATTCCGAGCATGGGGGAGGACGCATTGCGCTTCACC
>NZ_JBQCXE010000060.1:0-472 GCF_051956675.1 Neisseria sp. P0022.S009 | reverse complement strand
ATTCGTCGGCAGCGTAAGAGATGTATAAGAGACAGGTACTGGCTTGGGACCGTCGCGGACATCCGGCAGGGCTCGACCCATAGTTAAGCTCGTGGCGTAATCGAGGTAGCTCTTGCGCATTTCGTCTTCAAGGCTGACAGGCAGGGGTTCAGGTGCAAATTTATGGTCGTTGCGGATGGTTGCGTCGGTCATGATGATCTGTAATTTCGTATGGCAAAAATCTTGTTGATTCTACCACAAAACAAGCAGTTTATGGCTTTTGCGTGAAGGCTGTCTGAAACAGGGTTTCAGACGGCCTTCATTCTTTCTAAGCAATCACTTAAAGGATGCAAGAAACTTCATTGGAAGCCCGAAGGCTCAACGCTTTGCGTTTTTTGGCCTTTTCATAACGGCAACGTTGGGGCGGTGCATTGATTTCCAATGGCGGCACGGCAACCGGCTCGCCGTCTTCAACGGCACACATGTGGAAGTA
>NZ_JBQCXE010000059.1:0-475 GCF_051956675.1 Neisseria sp. P0022.S009 | reverse complement strand
CTTGACCTTCTCCGTCAGCCTGGTGCTTTCCCCGATGATTGCCAGCTTTATCGGCGTATCCGGCCTGTTTGCGCTGACCAGGATCCTGACGGGAATCAGTATCGGCGTGGTTGCTTGGATGACGCCGGAGCCGGAAGAGTCAAAATTGCACGGAGACACGCAGGCGCAGCCTTCGCGTATGGGCGAAGTATTGAGAAACCGCCAGCTGCTCAATCTCGACTTCGGCATTTTTGCCTTGCATGCGGCGCAAATGGCAGTATTTACCGCATTGCCGTTTGCCATGACGCAGTTGGGTTTGGAAAAAATCCATCACTGGCAAGTCTATCTGCCGTCAACCATTACCGGTCTGATTATTATGGTGCCGCTGATTATCGTTGGTGAAACGCGCAACAAACTCAAGCAAGTGTTTGTTCTCGGTATCGTCTGCATTGCCGCGGCATAAATTGGCTTGTTGTTTGGCATGCACTCAATATGG
>NZ_JBQCXE010000058.1:0-476 GCF_051956675.1 Neisseria sp. P0022.S009 | reverse complement strand
CATTTTGACCGGTAACAACACCCCGTTGTCTTCCACCTCCACCGTTCCCGTCCGCGGCAGCCCCTTCCCCTTCTCCTCCTCCTTCCCCCTTTCCTCCTCCCCTTCCTTCCCTTTTTTTTCCTCCCCCTTCCTCCTCCCCTTCCCCTCCTCCTTCCTCTTCCCCTCTTTTTTCTTCTCTTCCCCCTCCTCCTTCCCCCCTCCCTCCTCCTTCTTCTTCTTCTCTTTCTTCCTTCCCCTCCCCCCCCCTTCTTCCCCTCCCTTCCCTTCCCCCTCTCCTTTCTCCCCCCTCCCCCCCTTCTTCCCCCCCCCCCCCCCTTCCCACTTCCCTCTTCCTCCCTCCGGTCCCTTTCTTCCTTTTCCCTTCCCTTTTCTTTCTTCTTCCCCACCCTTTCCCCCTTCCTCTGCCCCCCGTTGCTCTAAATCCTATTTTTTTCTCTTCTCCCCCTCTTACGCTTCCGACTAATTCTACTGTGTCG
>NZ_JBQCXE010000057.1:0-480 GCF_051956675.1 Neisseria sp. P0022.S009 | reverse complement strand
TCGTGAGGATGTTGAGTTTTTTCTGTTTGCCGGTTTCTCGGGTTTGCTGGAGCTGTTTGTGCGACTTTGAAATGCCATCCCCCTTTTGTATGTCCCCTCTGTCTATCCTTGCCCCGCCCCCGCTCCCTCATTTTCATCCCCCTACCAAGCTGCCCTCCTCGCCGCACCTGCGCCCTCCTCACTTTGCTCCTTTTTTCTTCTTTTAACCCTTCTCCTCTTCTCAACCTCCCCGTTTTCCTCGTCCCACCCTTCTCCCTCTCCCCCTCCCCCTCCGTCCACAATCCCGCTCCCCCCTCCCACCCACTCCTCACTCCCCTCACCCCCCCCCCCCTTTCTCCCCCCACCAAACACCCCATCCCTCCCCCCCCCCCACCCCTCCCCTTCCTCCCTCCCCCCACTCCCTCCTCCCCTCCCCTCTTGAATGACGTGGAGCCCACCGAGCTCGCCACCGCTCACCCCGTCGGCAAATCCAGCCTGCTC
>NZ_JBQCXE010000056.1:0-484 GCF_051956675.1 Neisseria sp. P0022.S009 | reverse complement strand
CACGTTGCCGAAGCCAGAGTCAGGCCGCGCCGCAAAGCCGGTTTCAATAAAGGTGCGGTGACATAACAGGCCGTCTGAAAACCGTTTGCGCCCATGGTGCGCGCCGCCGCCACGTAATCTTTGGGCAAACCATCCCACGCGGCCAGTACGTCTTTGGCCACAAACGGATACGCCAACAGCGCGTAAGTCGCCGTCAGCAGCCACAGCGAAGCCGTCCACTGCGGATAGAGCAGCAAAACGCCGAAGGCGATGCACACGGGCGACACCATAAACGGCAAAAACATCAGCGCGCGCAACCACGCCATTTGCCGTGCCGCTGCCGCATATAGCACGCCCAAAACCGTTGCTGCCGCCACGGCTGCCGCAGAGAAACGGACGGTATTCCACACCGCCGCCCACGTTTGCGCTTCCAGCAAGACTGCCCACGAAGAGCCTGCCGATACCGCCTTGAGCCACACCGCCGCCAAAGGCAGCAGACAGCACA
>NZ_JBQCXE010000055.1:0-486 GCF_051956675.1 Neisseria sp. P0022.S009 | reverse complement strand
AACAACACGGCCAACCCAAAATACCCCACCCCAGGCAACATCAATCCCACACTGGACCGACCCAGCTCAAAAAAACTCAAACAAACCCAACACAAAAAACGCACCAACAACACCAAAACACCCAACACACACCAAACAACCAACCCACTACCACCAACCACACCAAAACCCAACAACCCCAACACCACCCCCACAACCACAAACACCAACAAAACCCCCAACACCAAAAACAAACCCAAACCCCCCAAAACCAACCCAACCCCCACAAAAAACCCCAAAAAAAACCCACCCAAACCCCAACACACCACCCCACCCAAAACCACCCCCCAAACCACACACAACCCCAACCCAACCCAACCCAACCCAACCCAACCACCACAACCACACCCCCCACCAACAACCACCCACAAAACCACCCCCCACACACACCCAACACCACCAACAAACCAAACAACACACACCCCAACAACCACCACACCACCAAAA
>NZ_JBQCXE010000054.1:0-487 GCF_051956675.1 Neisseria sp. P0022.S009 | reverse complement strand
GGAACACGGCAATCAAACCGAATGCCATGATGCCGAACCAGTTGATAAATGCTGCCGCGCCGCGACGCAGGCCGTCCAGTTGTGCCGCGCAGAGCAGGGCAAGCGGCGGCAACAGCCAAACGAGGTTGTCTTGCAGGCGTTGCGGGTCGATGACGAGCAGGGCTGTCATGATAAACAGCCACGACAGGCTCAGAATGCCCCAGTTTTTATCGTGGATACGCGTACGGCTGAGCGTCCATGCCGCCAGCGGCCAAACAGGCAGGGCGAACCACAGTAGATTTTTCAGATAATAGAGTAGGCTGAAGGCCGTCTGAATCTGATGGAAACCGCCGAATACGCCTAAGGAATAATGGTTGAACCATATATCAAACCATTCGGGGTGGGTTCTGGATAAAACCAGCGGATACAGAATCAGCAGGGGCAGGGAAACGACAATGGCGCAGATCAGGGTCAGCAAATAGCGTTTGCTTTGCCCAGTGGAATGGAA
>NZ_JBQCXE010000053.1:0-488 GCF_051956675.1 Neisseria sp. P0022.S009 | reverse complement strand
ATCTAACAATGCAAACCCACAATGTAAAAATAAAAAACCCAAGGAACACGCCATATCCACCCCTTTAACGCGCCGCCGTCTTATCGCCATCGCCGCCACACTCGCCACCAACACCGACACTCCCTTCGTCATCAGCCGAAAAACCAACCGACCGACCCACCCAACCAGCCCGAACCAAAAAGAACAACCCACCACCCAAAAAAAAACCACACCAAACCCAAACACAAAACCACACCCACCCAACACCAAACACAAACAAACAAAAACACCAACCAACAAAACACCAACAAAAACCCCAAAACCGGAAAAAACCCCCAGACCACACCAAAACAACAACCCAATCAGCCGCCTAAACCAAGCAAGCCACCTAAAAAACCCGCCACCCAACTCCTCGCAGCCGCTCAACACCAAACAAAACACTCATCCACCGACGCAAAGTGCACTTAACCCCAAAACCCAGCCTCTACGGAACTACCCCCTATACACAT
>NZ_JBQCXE010000052.1:0-496 GCF_051956675.1 Neisseria sp. P0022.S009 | reverse complement strand
CGCCGAGGGCTTTGAAGCTGCCGGCGAAGATTTGCTCGGCGTTGACGATGAATTGTTCCACGCCGAAGGGATTGGCAACGGTTTGGGTGGCAATGTAGGAGTGGTCGTCTGAAACGCCTTTGTCTAATACCTGCCAGAATTTTTCTTCGTAGTTGGAGTCTTCGTTTTTCACGTCGGCATCGATGATGGAATCGATGCGGACTTGGTGGGTTTTGCCGTCAACGGATACGGCTTCCCAGCGGATGAGCGCCAGCTCTTTTTGCGCGACGGACAGGAATTTGCACACATTGAAACGCACGCCGAATACGGTGAACGAGCGGCGCAATACGCCGTGCTGCATATCGAGTTCGACGGAGAAGCCGGCAACGTCGTTTTTCGCCAAGTCCACCTCTTGTCCATCAACAAAGATTTTGACTTTGCTGAAATTGAGCGCGTTGATGGCTTTGCCGAAATATTTTGGGTAACCGTTTTTCCACCAGCCGACGCGGGTTTTGTC
>NZ_JBQCXE010000051.1:0-498 GCF_051956675.1 Neisseria sp. P0022.S009 | reverse complement strand
ACGGTAAAGACAACTGCGACGGTACACACACTGTACCCAGCAAAGACGGTAACGGTAATACCACTACTACCATCGTTAAAGACGGTGCAACCGGTGCCAAAGGCGATACCGGCGCAACCGGTGCCGACGGTAAGGACGTGTAAGGTGATGGTAGAGATAGATGCGGTTTGATTCGTATTTGGCTTAGCAGGGATATGAGAGGTAACACCACGACTACCATCGTTAAAGACGGTGCAACTGGTGCTAAAGGTGACACTGGCGCCGACGGTAAGAACGCTGAAGCCGACGTTAAAGACAACGGCTGTCTCTTCCACACCTCCGACGCTACCGACGAACTCGACGGTGTAGATCTCGGTGGTGGTCGTATCAGTAAAAAAGGTGGGGGGGGGGGGGGGGGGGGAGGGGGGGGGGGGGGGGGGGGGGGGGGGGGGGGGGGGGGGGGGGGGGGGGGGGGGGGGGGGGGGGGGGGGGGGGGAGGGGGGGGGGGGGGGGAGGGGG
>NZ_JBQCXE010000050.1:0-500 GCF_051956675.1 Neisseria sp. P0022.S009 | reverse complement strand
CCACATGCACCCACCCCCACCTCTTCCTTCACCTCCACCCCCCCCCCCCCCCCCACCCCCACCCCTCCCACCTTCCTCACCAACTCCACCCTCCCTACCCCCCCCACCCCCCCCCCCACCCCCCCCTTTTTAAGGATACAGAGAACACCGAGAGCTACACCGTCTAATGATTCGGCAGCGGCAGGTGTGGATAATGGAAAGGTCGGCACCGGTTGCGCCGGTATCGCCTTTGGCACCAGTTGCACCGTCTTTAACGATGGTAGTAGTGGTGTTACCGTTACCGTCTTTGATGGTTACAGTATGAGCTGTATCTCATCCACATCTACGAGCCCACGAGACCTCTCTACATTTGGTATTAGGGTTGCTTTTTGCACCAGGTGGGGGGGGGGGAGGGGGGGGGGGGGGGGGGGGGGGGGGGGGGGGGGGGGGGGGGGAGGGGGGGGGGAGGGAGACGGTGGATTTAAGGGCGGATGAAGCGTTCTTAACGTAGGGAAAAGTTG
>NZ_JBQCXE010000049.1:0-512 GCF_051956675.1 Neisseria sp. P0022.S009 | reverse complement strand
CCTATGCCCTGCACAGCAGCGTGGGCGACCGTTGCCGCGGCGCAAAAGTCGAAGGACAAATCGCGCCGCTGTCCACGCCTTTGGAAAACGGACAACGTGCCGAAATCATTACTGCAAAAAAAGACAATCCTCCCACCAACCGACCCCACAAAAACCAAACCAAACCCAACCACACCACCAACAAAACCCACACCCCCACCCACCAACAAAACACAAACACCACACACAAAACAAACCAAACCCAACCAAACAAACAACCACCAAAAACCCCCCCCAAACCCAACCCACAAACACCAACAAAAAAACTCAACTCCAAAAAAACCAACAAACCCCACACAACCATCAGCAAGAGCGAAATTTCCAACCGCGCCACCAACAAGACCCGCGGCACTCTAACCAAACCGGCCCCGATACCGGTCAACGAGACCAACACCGTCAAACAGCCCAAAACCAAAAAAAACAGCAAAAACAACACCCCAACCACCCACCACACACACCCAACACCGCCAACA
>NZ_JBQCXE010000048.1:0-516 GCF_051956675.1 Neisseria sp. P0022.S009 | reverse complement strand
ACTTAACACCCCACACACCACCACAACCCGCCCAACACCCAAATCCCCAACGACAACACCAAACACACCCCCCCACCCAAAAAAAACACCCCCACCCACCCCAACCACCACCACAACAAACCCCAAAACACAAACCAACCCCCACACAACAAACAACCAACACAAAAACCCAACAAACCACCCAAACACAAAACCCCCACCACACAAACAAACCCACAACCAAAAAAAACACCACACAAACACAAAACAAAACCCCCAAAACCCCACCCAATGCAACGTCCAAAACAAAACCAAAAAACAACCACACAACACCCAACCACACCCCCAAAAAAACACAAACACACCACACCCACACCCCCCCAAACAACAAAACAACAACCAAACCAACCCCCCACAACCCAACCCACACCCAAACCACCCCCCAAACAAAACAAACAACAAAAAAAAACAAAATACACACACAACCCCCCACAAAAAAAACCCACCACAACCACAAAACCACCCACCACAACCACA
>NZ_JBQCXE010000047.1:0-524 GCF_051956675.1 Neisseria sp. P0022.S009 | reverse complement strand
ACAACAAACAACACACAACCAAACAAAACAAAACCACCCACACGACCACACAAAGCCCAAAAACCACCAAAACCGACCCAAAAACCAACGACCCCCCACCGAGCATACTCCTGTTGAGCAGCCCATCCAGCGCCGGCAAAACAGAAACCGCCCCGACATCGGCAAACACACCCTCCAACAACAAAAAACCACCAATCACCACCAACCCACCCAAACACCACAAAACACACACCACCCCCCAACCCAAAAACCCACCCCCAAACCACACCAACCACACCAAACAACCTACTACACAAACAAAAACAACCCCAAAAAACAACAAACACAAACACCCAACCCCCACACCCAACCCCCACACCCCCCCCAACCCCAACAACCCAACACAAACCCCCAAACCAACAACAACCAACCACCAAACAACCCACAAACCCACCCACAACCACAACCCCTCCGTCTCGAACGACGTAGTGTTGGCCCTTGTAGAACAAGGCGTACACACGCAATACCGCCATAAAGTAATGCAC
>NZ_JBQCXE010000046.1:0-524 GCF_051956675.1 Neisseria sp. P0022.S009 | reverse complement strand
TCAGCATCCGTCACAACCCCATCGTCGAAGGCATACGCACGGCCGACTACAACTACCGCAGTGCCGATACCGACCTCTTTGCCGAAACCGACAACAAACAGTCCGAAGAATCAGCCGACAATACCGTTTTATTGGGCAAACAGCAGCATTGGGGCCTTCATCCTAAAACAACCGACGAAGCCCAAGTTCAGACGACCCTGTTGAACGAAGCCAACCTCTGCCGTCAAACCGTCGCTGCCGGCAGCGGCAACGTTGTCTCCATGACACCGATGAAAGTGTTCCAAACCGATGTCTCCTTCCCCGAAGCCCCCGACGGCTGGCTGGTACTCAGCATGGAACACAGCGGCAGCCGCGATACCGCCTACAGCCACACCTTTACCGCCATCCCCGCCCAACTCGCCTACCGTCCCGAACGCATCACCCCGCGTCCGCATATCGCCGGCACACTACCCGCACGTGTAACTGCGGCGGAGAACTGCACCTACGCCTATATCGACGACATGGGCCGTTACCGCGTCAAACTA
>NZ_JBQCXE010000045.1:0-526 GCF_051956675.1 Neisseria sp. P0022.S009 | reverse complement strand
ATACGGCCTCTTCTGCGGAACTGGAGGCATTGCCGGGTATCGGTCCGGCTAAGGCGAAGGCGATTGTGGAATACCGTCAGAAGAACGGTGCGTTCAAATCGGTGGGGGAGCTGAAAAACGTGAAGGGTATTGGTGATGCGGTGCTGAACAAGTTGAAGGCGGAGGCGACGGTTTCTTCTGCCACGCCTAAGGCTGCGCAGCCTGCCGTGAAAAAATAAGCCGGATTCTGCCTATATGCCGCCCTGCGGCCGAACCGTTTGCCGGTTGGGCCCCGGGGCGGCTTTGTGTGGGGCGGGGGGAATAGAAGCTTGGACCAGTGGGAACTTCTGTCGGGTGAAGGGATAAACGGATAGGACGCCTATTGGAGAGGGATATAAAAGATAAAGGGAATAAGGATATGTATTTAAAGGCATTTGACGGAAAACGGAATGGGACAACTGGGCAGAGGGGGTATTCTTTGGTACAGCTGTTGGTGGTGATGTTGCTGGTTTCGATCTTGGCGGCGGTGGCCTTTACGGCCTATCGG
>NZ_JBQCXE010000044.1:0-530 GCF_051956675.1 Neisseria sp. P0022.S009 | reverse complement strand
CCTTTAATATGAAAGCGCCGCGCCTGCCCGAACGCCTGCCTAAAGCACTACCGCAAGAACCTTTAAACCATATCCTTGACCATGCGCCTGTTGATGACGAATTGGACGTGCGCGATAAGGCCATGTTTGAATTGATGTATGGTAGCGGTTTGCGCCTGAGCGAGATACAAGGTTTGAATCTGGATGGTATTGTCTTGGACGAAGGCTGGGTCAGTGTGAAGGGTAAAGGGGGCAAGCAGCGGCAAGTGCCTTTGGTGGGCAAAAGCATTGCGGCATTGCGTGATTATCTGGCGGTGCGTATTGCCAAAGAGGGAGAGCAGGCCTTGTTCACCAATAAGAACGGTAGCAGGCTGGGGCAGCGTCAAATCCAAAAACGCCTGCAGGCGTGGGCAGTGCGCGTGGGCAGCGCCAGCCATATCTCGCCGCACATGATGCGACACAGCTATGCAACCCATCTTTTGCAGGCATCGGGCGATATCCGCGCCGTACAGGAATTGTTGGGTCACAGCAACCTTTCCGCTACGCAAGTT
>NZ_JBQCXE010000043.1:0-531 GCF_051956675.1 Neisseria sp. P0022.S009 | reverse complement strand
TGTAAACGTCTTGGCCGTTGGCGCCGGTCGTTTTCACCACGTCTTTGATGTTGGTGCCGGCGGCAACCTCGGTACGGGCGGCGGCGCTTTGCTGTTTCAGCTGGCTGTAGTTGACGGCGTCGGTATCATCGGTACCCGGGGCAACGTTGGTGATCTTGTTGCCGGCGGCATTAATGCCTGCTTTGGTCACACTTGGGCCACCGGTAATGGTGAGGCCGTCTGAATTCAGTTTGCTGTCGCCTGCGGTAACGCTGTCGACGGTGATGTCTTTGGCCAGTTTCAGCTGTGCACCACCGGCTACGGTTTCGCTGATGATGTTGCTGTCGCCTTTGACATTGATGGTGTCGCCCAATGCGTAGTTGTTGCTGCCGGTGGTACCGCCGAAGTTAATGCCTTTGGCGATATTGGCGGCGTTGTTGGCGACGTTTTGGTTGGTCGCAAACAGTTGGCTGCCGTTAACGGCGTCTTTGCTGTTGGCATTGAGGTCGCCGTCGGCCACGTTGGTCACTTTGTTACCGGCGGCATCGATAC
>NZ_JBQCXE010000042.1:0-544 GCF_051956675.1 Neisseria sp. P0022.S009 | reverse complement strand
ACAAACACACCCCACCACCACCACACCAACCACACACACACCCACCACACCAAACACCCCACAAAACAACACACCCAACAAACCACACACCACCACACCACACCCCAACACAACCCAACCAAAACAAAAAACAACACAAACCAAACCACCAACAACCCCCACAAAAACACACCAAACAAACAAACCACCAACCACCCCAACAACCAACCCAGCACTAATGTACACCACACAACGACCTCCAAAGCCAACAACACAACACCACAACAAAACACCACCAAAACACAAAATCACGCGGCACACACACGAAAACACACCGCCTACCATGCCGAGGACGACTCCCACTTCGTCATTACCGACGGGAGCATTGGGTAAAAAGGCAAAAACGCGGTTGAGATAAACGTCTTTGAGTGTGTCATTCGATGTCATGATGTGTTTGTCAAAATAATCAACCGATAAACCGCACCGCGTAGTCGCAGCTTGCAGTCAACAGAATGCAGCTGCCTCCTACACACATCCGACACCACCGACAAACCAAACAACACAA
>NZ_JBQCXE010000041.1:0-548 GCF_051956675.1 Neisseria sp. P0022.S009 | reverse complement strand
ACCCCCCACCACACACACCAAAACCAAAACAAAACCCACACCAACACCACCAACAACCCCAAAAACAACAAAAAAACCACAACCACCAAACCCCCCAAAACCACCAAAAACCACACACCACAACCCACCAACCAAAACAACAACGACCCCAACCCACCCACCCCCCACCACCACACCCCAACACACAACACCAACACCGCCCACCACCAAAACACAAACAACAACAACCCCAACAACAACCACAACCCCAAACAAAACAACCACACCAGCCACCACCACACCAACCACCACACCACAATCCAACCACCAACAAAACCCCACCCACAACCAACCAACCGCACCCGTACAAGCGGCTCCTCAAACGACCCGACAAGAAACAGAACCCCTCAATTAACACGGCAAAAGACACGGTTTCGGCACGATAACGGCGAAACAGCGGAGACAGCCATAAAACGGTAGCACCAAACGCGCCAAATAAAACAAAGCCTAACAACACGACGACTTGACGCAGTACAGACCCTGTCCCCCCTACACATCTGACGCCGCCG
>NZ_JBQCXE010000040.1:0-554 GCF_051956675.1 Neisseria sp. P0022.S009 | reverse complement strand
GAAGAGAAAAGAAGGAGGGAGGAAAGAAAAGGAAAGAGGAAAAAAAAAGGGGAAAAAGAGAAAGAGAAGGAAAAAAGGGAGAGGGGGAGAAGGGAGAGAAGGGGAGGGAAGAAGAGAAAAAGAGAGGGAAGGAGAGAAAGAAGGGAGGGGAAAAAAAAAAAAGGGAAAGAGAAGAAAAAGGAAGGAGGGGGGGGGGGGAGGGGGAAAAAGAAAAAAAAAAAAGGAAAGAAGGGGAAAAGAAGGGGAAAGAAGGAAGGAGGGGGAGGAAGAAGGAGGAAAAAGAAAGAGAGGAGAAAGGAGGAGGGAGGGAGGGAAGGAGAAGAAAAAAGACGAGGGAGGGGAAGAAAGGAGAAAAAGGAGGGGAAGGGAAGGGGAAGGAGGGGGAGAGGGGAGAAGGAAAAAAAAAAAGAAGGGAGAAAGAAGAAAAAAGGGAGGGAGGAGGAAAAGAAAGGGGGAAGGGGAGGGAAGAAGAGGAAAGGAGAAGGGGGAGAAAAGGGAAAAGGGGAGGGAGGGGCACCTAAGAAATCGCCGGCGTGCAAGAAATCGCTATGGCC
>NZ_JBQCXE010000039.1:0-554 GCF_051956675.1 Neisseria sp. P0022.S009 | reverse complement strand
GTCTCGAAAACGCCCATATCCTGCGCCCCGGCTACGCCATCGAATACGACTACTTCGATCCGCGCAACCTCAAAGCCAGCCTCGAAACCAAAACCATCCAAGGCCTCTTCTTCGCCGGACAAATCAACGCCACCACCGGCTACGAAGAAGCCGCCGCGCAAGGCTTGCTCGCTGGCGCAAATGCCGTGCAATACATCCGCGAACAAGACCCGCTCCTGCTGCGCCGCGAACAAGCCTATCTCGGCGTATTGGTGGACGACCTCATCACCAAAGGTGTGAACGAGCCTTACCGAATGTTCACCAGCCGCGCCGAATACCGCCTGCAACTCAGGGAAGACAACGCCGACATGCGCCTGACCGAAGACGGCTACAAAATCGGCTTGGTGGGTGAAGAACAATGGCGCATGTTCAACGAAAAACGCGAAGCCATCGAACGCGAAATCCAACGTTTGAAAACAACGTGGTACACGCCGCAAAAACTCGCCGAAGAAGAGCAGCTGCGCGTATTCGGCCAAAAACTCAGCCGCGAAGCCAACCTGCACGACCTCCTGCGC
>NZ_JBQCXE010000038.1:0-558 GCF_051956675.1 Neisseria sp. P0022.S009 | reverse complement strand
GCGTGCAACAGGACCACCGATCAAACCGCCGAATACCAGGCCGAATGTTGCAGAAGCCATACCTAAGCCGGTTGCGCCGGTCAGGCCGAATTTGCTTTCAAAGTCAGGACCCCATGCACCGGCAGTACCGTGACCGCCGGTCAGGGTAATCGAACCGGTAATCAGGCCAATCAGCGGATCCAAGCCCAATGCGCTCGCCAAGCCGACACCGACGAAGTTTTGGACGATGATGAATGCACCCACCACGGCGGTAAAGATAACCAAAGGCAAACCGCCCGCTTTCAGACGGGAGAAGTCGGCGCTCAAACCGATGGATGTAAAGAAGATGAGCATGAACGCATCTTGCAGCGGTTTTTCAAATTTGAAGCTGACACCGTAGGCTTCGTGCAGGGCGAACAGGACGATAGCGGCAATCAAACCGCCGGCGACCGGCTCGGGAATATTGAAGTCTCTTAAGAATTTGATTTTTTGAACCAGAAATTTACCAACCAGCAACACGAGCGTGGCGGCAATCAGTGTGTAATAACTGTTGAATTCCCATTCCATGTTGTTTCACCT
>NZ_JBQCXE010000037.1:0-559 GCF_051956675.1 Neisseria sp. P0022.S009 | reverse complement strand
ACACGCGTTGATGTACGTGACGGTAGCACAGTATCTGCATTGCCCGATGCGAACAACAACTGCATTAAAGGCAGCGATGAAGCAGTGATTGTATACGCACTGTAAAAATTGAAGGCAGCGGAAGCGGCAGAGACAGCCGCGGAAGACGCGTTGGTGAGAGCAAACAAAGATTGTGTTATCAGCCAACAACAGGAGGATGAGCTCAAAGCCTTAAATGCTAAACTGGCAGAAACCAAAGCTGCGGAAGGTGAAGCGGTGAGAACTCTACCAGCAGATGCAAAAGATGCGGAAGGTAATACACCGGCTAAATTGCAAGCACGCGTTGATGTACTTGACGGTATCACCGTACCGGCAGTGACCGATGCGAACAACAACGGCATTAAAGACAGCGATGAAGCAGCGATTGCAGGCGCACTTGAAAAAGTGAAAGCAGCGGAAGCGGCAGAAACAGCCGCGGAAGACGCGTTGGCGAAAGCAAACAAAGATGGTGTTATCAGCCAACAAGAAGCGGATGAACTCAAAGCCTTAAATGCTAAAGCGGCAGAAACCAAAGCTGCGG
>NZ_JBQCXE010000036.1:0-565 GCF_051956675.1 Neisseria sp. P0022.S009 | reverse complement strand
GGGAAGCCGATGAAATCCTGATGTATGACGAAGACTACAATATCAATGCCCGTCTGGGACTGACCATATTGATCTACTATACGGGCGGCGGTTCGGTAGCAGGACAGCGTAAGACGCTGGAAGTTTTCGAACGCTTTTATTCGCAGTACCACGGGTATTTGAAAACACACTTTTGGGACGGGATGCGCCGTTTTGCCCGTATCAATTCGAACGCATTTCAAAAAAAAATCGATAAAATGATTCAAAATGCCGAACAGGGGGAAAGCTTGCAGGGTGTGCTGAACTCCGGTCCTTCCAACAGGGCGGCGGAATATGAAATCAAAACCCTATCTGCCCACCCCTTAGGCGGAGTTGATGACCTGTCCTATCTCAGGATCACCTTTCCACTGTCTTTTTTGTCCTCCTCGGAAAAACGTCGCGAGTATGAAAGCTGGATAGAATATCTGTGCAAGAACTTTGATATTTTTCACGGTTATGCCGGACTGAGCATCGTCCTGCCCTACGCCTACCATAAATATCAGTTTTACGAATATTCCGTGACCAAACGCTATTGGGGGGTAACACC
>NZ_JBQCXE010000035.1:0-570 GCF_051956675.1 Neisseria sp. P0022.S009 | reverse complement strand
ACACCACACAACCAAACAAACCACAACAACAAACCAACACCCAACAAAACAAACCAACCCCACACACAACAAACACACCCCACAACAACACCACCCACAACAAACCACAACCAACCCAACACCCACACCAACCAACACACCAAACAACCCAACCAAAACAAACAACAACCCAAAACCCAAAAAACACAACCAAAACAACAACACACACCAAAAAACCAAACACACAAACCAAAACACAAACCCACAACAAACCCCCACAACCCACACCCACCCACCCCCAAACAAAAACAACAACACCCACACACAAAACATCAACGCACAAACCAACAAAAAACACCACCTCACCCACCACAGCACAAAATACCCATAAACCGCCGTAATTCAAGTCCAACTGGAAAAAGCCGAACGTCGTCCATACCCAGCGTCCGCCTTCCAGTTGGAAAAAGCCGCCCGGATGTTGGTCAGGAAAGACTCCACGCAGGGTGCGGCCGTACTAGTCGGACACCCAGCGATCAGGGAAAATGCAACAGAAGTCGTAGCAAAACGAACCACCAACAACACAACCCCCCA
>NZ_JBQCXE010000034.1:0-591 GCF_051956675.1 Neisseria sp. P0022.S009 | reverse complement strand
CGGTGTAAACGTCTTGGCCGTTGGCGCCGGTCGTTTTCACCACGTCTTTGATGTTGGTGCCGGCGGCAACCTCGGTACGGGCGGCGGCGCTTTGCTGTTTCAGCTGGCTGTAGTTGACGGCGTCGGTATCGTCGCTACCGGCGGCTACGTTGGTGATCTTGTTGCCGGCGGCATTAATGCCTGCTTTGGTCACACTCGGGCCGCCTGTGATGGTGAGGCCGTCTGAATTCAGTTTGCTGTCGCCTGCGGTAACGCTGTCGACGGTGATGTCTTTGGCCAGTTTGAAGTCAATCTGGTTGTCGGACACGGTGGTGACGATGTTGCGGTCGCTGCTGCGGTAGGCAACGGTTTCGCCCAGTTGGACGTTGTCGTCGCTGCCGTTGTCGGCGGCAATATTCAGACCTTTGGCGATGTTGGCGGCGTTGTTGGCGACGTTTTGGTTGGTCGCAAACAGTTGGCTGCCATTGACGGCGTCTTTGCTGTTGGCATTGAGGTCGCCGTCGGCTACGTTGGTCACTTTGTTGCCTGCGGCATCGATACCGGACTTGGTCAGGCTAGGACCGCCTGCGACTTTCACACCGTCGTTGTTAA
>NZ_JBQCXE010000033.1:0-602 GCF_051956675.1 Neisseria sp. P0022.S009 | reverse complement strand
AAAACTTCCAGCGTCTTACGCTGTCCTGCTACCGAACCGCCGCCCGTATAGTAGATCAATATGGTCAGTCCCAGACGGGCATTGATATTGTAGTCTTCGTCATACATCAGGATTTCATCGGCTTCCCTTTGCAGGTATTCATATAGTTTGGTTGTCATGCTTTTTCTTTCATGGGGTTGTTGTTTACTCTTTCGGCAGATTACCGTGTCTGGCATCGAATTCGCGCACTTTTTCTTCCCAGCCTTTCAGATGCGAAGTATCGGCGTTTTTCTCGCAAGCATGCTACGGAACATAGTGAGTGATTTTGTATTCATTGGGTTCGTATGTCGAACCTTTGGGTTTATTTACAAGATATTTGTAGGCATAACAGTTACTACGCTGTTCAAAACGTTCGTCTGCCGCCCAAAGGTCGGCGGAAACCCCTAAGGCAGGTGCAAATACTGCCACACGGAGGGCGAACATGATTGAGCCTGCTAAGGCAGCAGAGGCGAAATACGCCAATGCGATTGCTGCTACCGATATAGTTGTCGAATAAGGCTATCACC
The DNA here is from genome assembly GCF_051956675.1 of Neisseria sp. P0022.S009. Classification (NCBI taxonomy): domain Bacteria; kingdom Pseudomonadati; phylum Pseudomonadota; class Betaproteobacteria; order Neisseriales; family Neisseriaceae; genus Neisseria; species Neisseria sp. P0022.S009. Next base: position 57 of record NZ_JBQCXE010000033.1, on the reverse strand, counting down.
ATTGATAAAGAGGCCGTCTGAAAGTTTCAGACGGCCTTGATAAATGCCGTTTTTTTA
>NZ_JBQCXE010000032.1:0-643 GCF_051956675.1 Neisseria sp. P0022.S009 | reverse complement strand
CACCCACACAAAACAAAACCACGCCCCACCACCACACAACAACACCAACAAAACAAAAAAAACCACCCCACAAACAACACAACCAACCCAACCCAACACACCACAAAAAAACCACAACAAAAAAACCCCCACCCAACACAACCACCACCACACACACAACACCCCCCCCAACCACCCCACAACCAAAAACAACACAACCAAACAACCAACAACCAACCACCCAACCACACAAACACAAACGACCCACACCCCACACAACCACAACACCAAAAACAACCCCGCCAAAATCGCCGGCGCAACCGAAGCACCAAAAAACAACAACACCACCACCACCCCCCCCAAACACACCCACCCCAAAAACCACAACACCCCACCACCCACACCCAACCCCCCCCAAACAACCCACCCCCCAAACCCACCAACCACCCAAACCACCCAACCCCCAACCACAACACCCACAAAACCACCCATAAAACCACACCCAAACCAAACAACACGAAAACCCCAACCAACACCAATACCAAAAAAGTCAAAACCTCCAACAACAAAACACAAACCACCTCAAAAAACGACAAAATACCAACCAACCACCCACCACCAACCACCAACAACCACCCCCAACAAACACACCACCAACCAAACA
>NZ_JBQCXE010000031.1:0-658 GCF_051956675.1 Neisseria sp. P0022.S009 | reverse complement strand
GGCCTGGCTCGACGCGCGAAATTCAGAGTGGGGGGTAACCCCCCTTACACGCGAAAAACCCACCCGACCACCTGGGGTAGGGTGTCTGAAAAAGAGGGGAGGGGAGGGAGGGGGGGGGAGAGGGGAGGGGGGAGGGGGGGGGAGGGGGAGGGGGGGGGGGGGGGGGGGGGGGGGGAGGGGGGGTGTGGGGGGGGGGGGGAGCGGGTGTGGTGGGGGGGTGGGTGGGGGAGGGGAGGGGGGGGTGGAGGGGGGGTGGCGAGAGGGAGGTGGGGTGTGGATGTGAGCGAAAGGTGTGTTCGTGTGGTTCGGTGTCTTTTGTGCGGGAGGGTGGTGGTACCTCCTTTGTTTTGCCTTCAGCCCCCCCCCCACCCAAACCACCCCCCCACCGACCCCCCTACTAACCCCACCCACCCCGCCACCACCCCCCCCAATCACCACAGCCACCCCATCACCTCCCCCCCCCCAGCCCCACCCGCCTAACCAAACCCCGATGCACACCCTCCCTCCGCAGTCATTAGCACTACAACAGCACACACCACCAATCCAAACCCTGATTCCCCAAACGTGCTCACCAACGTCACAAACAAAGCGGCAGCCAACACCAAAAAAACCCCCCCCAACAACCAAACAAACCCACCCAACCCCAACACCCACCAAA
>NZ_JBQCXE010000030.1:0-675 GCF_051956675.1 Neisseria sp. P0022.S009 | reverse complement strand
ATTTGGTATGCCTTCGAACAGCATGAACAACATGGCGACGTAGTCGTCTTCGGCGACAGTCCCGAACACTACTTGCGCAGCCAAGGCCTACCCGTTTCCTACCGTCCCCATGCCGGATTGGAGAGTGCCGGTACCGAAGCACTGTTCAACTTAAGCATCCGCCACAACCCCATCGTCGAAGGCATACGCACGGCCGACTACAACTACCGCAGTGCCGATACCGACCTCTTTGCCGAAACCGACAACAAACAGTCCGAAGAGTCAGCCGACAACACCGTTTTATTGGGCAAACAGCAGCATTGGGGCCTTCATCCCAAAACCCCCGACGAAGCCCAAGTTCAGACGACCCTGTTGAACGAAGCCAACCTCTGCCGTCAAACCGTTGCCAACGGTAGCGGCAACGTCGTCTCCATGACACCGATGAAGGTGTTCCAAACCGATGTCTCCTTCCCAGAAGCCCCCGACGGCTGGCTGGTACTTTCCATGGAACACAGCGGCAGCCGCGATACCGCCTACAGCCACACCTTTACCGCCATCCCCGCCCAACACGCCTACCGTCCCGAACGCATCACCCCGCGTCCGCATATCGCCGGCACACTACCCGCACGTGTAACTGCGGCGGAGAACTGCACCTACGCCTATATCGACGACATGGGCCGTTACCGCGTCAAACTA
>NZ_JBQCXE010000029.1:0-703 GCF_051956675.1 Neisseria sp. P0022.S009 | reverse complement strand
TTGGTCGAAAGACGATCGCGCTGTAAGTTGGTGGGCATCGGACGCGAAGGGATGAAAGTAGGCGGCGGTTGCGTCTTTGTGTGTTTCGAAGTATAGAGATGTGGGATGAGGGGTGAGGCCTTTGTTAAGTACCATGGCGAATGTGGTTTTTGTTTGTTGGGGTGTTGGTGTTTTGTGTGGGTGTTGGTGGGTTGTGTTGGGTGTGTGTTGTTTTTTGGGGTGGGGGTGGTTTGTGTGGTGGTTTGGTGGTGGTGTGGGTGTTGTTTTTTGGTGGGTTGGGTGGTGTTTTGTTGGGTTTTTTGGTGGTTGTGGGGTGGGTTGGGGGGGTTTTGTGTTTGTTTGTTGGGTGTTTGGGTTTGGTGTTTTTGTTTGTTTTTTGGGTGGTGTGGTGTGGTGTTTGTTTTGGTTTGGGGGGGTGTGGGGTGGTCGTTATGTTTAGGTGTTTTTGTTGGGGGTGTTTTTTTGGTTTTTGTTTGTTGGTGTTTTTTGGGGGGGGGGGGTTTTTTGTTTTTTTTTTGGTTGGTTGTTTTTGTTGGTGGTTTTGGTGTTGGTGGGTGTGGGTTGGTTGTTGGTTTGTTGTTGTTTTGGTTTGTTTTGTGGTGGGGTGGGTTGTTGTGTGTTTGGTGTGGGGGGGGTTTTGTTGTTTTTTGTTGGTTGTGTTGGTGTTTTTTGTTTTGTTGTTGGTGGTGGTGTTGTGTGGTGT
>NZ_JBQCXE010000028.1:0-719 GCF_051956675.1 Neisseria sp. P0022.S009 | reverse complement strand
TCCGACTGGCCAAACCCTATGCCGGTCCCGAATACGGCATCCACTTCCCCTTACACGAAGGCACAGAAGTGATGCTCTCCTTCGTCCAAGGTAATCCCGACCGTCCGTATATCTCCGGAGTGATGCATGACAGCACCCATACCGACCATATCCCTGCCGATTGGAATACCCGCAACGTCATCCGTACCTGGGCGAACAACAAACTGAGGATGGAAGACCAAAAAGGTCAGGAACACATCAAACTCGCCACCGACTACCAAAAATCCCAACTAAACCTCGGCCATATCGTCGACTCAAATCGCAACAAACGCGGAGAAAACGGCGAAGGCTTCGAACTCAGAACCGACGGCTGGGGTACCGTACGGGCGGGTAAAGGCATACTCGTCAGCGCACAAAACCAAGATGCTGGCGGTAAAGTGCTGGATATGGACGATGCCATCGCACAGATCGAACAGGCACTTTCCCTGGCCAAAAGCCTGAACAAAGCCGCCCAAACCGCCAACAACCACAATACCGATGAAGAAACCCAAAGGGGTCGTCTGAAAGACGCCCTCAAAGACCTGAAAGAGGCCGGCTTAATCCAAACCGCCCCGGCCGGCATCGCCACCACAACAGAGCAAAGCCAACTGCATACCGCCAATGAAAACATCCACCTTATCAGCGGCAACCATACCGACATTACCGCCGGCCAAAGCCTGACCGCCCATGCGGCAGAGAGC
>NZ_JBQCXE010000027.1:0-752 GCF_051956675.1 Neisseria sp. P0022.S009 | reverse complement strand
CATCCACCCAAACACACCAACAACCCACCCCCCAACAACACCAACCCAACCAAACAACCACCAAAACCCCAACACAAACACCACCCCGAAAAAACAACAACCCACAACAACCACAACACCACCCAACAAAACAACAACCCACCCACCACAAAACCCCCCACAACACAAAAACCCAACACAACAAAAAAAACCCACCCAAACAACCACACCGCCTACCACCCCACCACACACCCACACCCCACCCCCACCACCCCCCACCAACACAACAAACACCAACACCCAACAAACCACACAACGCACAACCACCAACCAACACCACACCCAAGAAAACAACACCCAACCAACCCCACCAACCAACCCATCCGACAACGGCCGCAACGACTAACGCCACACCAACAACAACACAAACTACACAACCCAAAACACCCAAACCCCACCCAACCCCACCCCAAACCAACAACACAAAACCAACCCCCAAACACAACCAACCACCAAAAAACAAACACCCAACAACCACCCAAAAAACACAAAAAAACACACACACACCACCCCCAAACAAAACCAACCAAAAACACAATACAACCCACACCAACACAACCCCACACCACAACAACACACCAAACCACACCCCAAACAACCCACCCCAACACAACACCAAACCCAAAACAACAAAACACCAACCCAACCACACAAACCCACAAAACCACCAAAAAAAACCCCCCCAAAACAACAACAAAACAACAACCAAAACA
>NZ_JBQCXE010000026.1:0-756 GCF_051956675.1 Neisseria sp. P0022.S009 | reverse complement strand
TGCCCGACATGGTAATCTGCCGAACGAGTAAACAACAGCAACCCCATGAAAGAAAGAGCATGACAACCAAACTATATGAATCACTGCAACGGGAAGCCGATGAAATCCTGATGTATGACGAAGACTATAATATCAATGCCCGTCTGGGACTGACCATATTGATCTACTATACGGGCGGCGGTTCGGTAGCGGGACAGCGTAAGACGCTGGAAGTTTTCGAACGCTTTTATTCGCAGTACCACGGGTATTTGAAAACACACTTTTGGGACGGGATGCGCCGTTTTGCCCGTATCAATCCGAACGCATTTCAAAAAAAAATCGATAAAATGATTCAAAATGCCGAACAGGGGGAAAGCTTGCATGGCGTGCTGAACTCCGGTCCTTCCAACAGGGCGGCGGAATATGAAATCAAAACCCTATCCGCTCACCCCTTAGGCGGAGTTAATGACCTGTCCTATCTCAGGATCACCTTTCCACTGTCTTTTTTGTCCTCCTCGGAAAAACGTCGCGAGTATGAAAGCTGGATAGAATATCTGTGCAAGCACTTTGATATTTTCCACGGTTATGCCGGACTGAGCATCGTCCTGCCCTACGCCTACCATAAATATCAGTTTTACGAATACGCCGTAACCAAACGCTATTGGGGGGTAACACCCGATTCAGGTGGACATGATGACTCTCTATGGTACGAGGGCATTAAGTCCGTCAGTTGGTATACCCTTGTCGGCAAGGCGTTCCAAGATAAATTGAACAGCA
>NZ_JBQCXE010000025.1:0-796 GCF_051956675.1 Neisseria sp. P0022.S009 | reverse complement strand
GTTTTTGCTTGGTCAAACTGTTTTCAGACGGCCTTGGCTGTTTATCATTTTACACTTAAGAACGGCGGCCAATCATGCGGTATAAAACGTCGTGGCCTTGAATGCGGTGGACGATAACCATGGCGATGTGGCCGGCGACAAGCGCGAAGAGCAGCCAACCGAGTTTGCCGTGCGCCATATTGCCGAGATTAGACATCCATTCGATTTTTTCAGGCGAACCCTGCATCACTTCGATACCGAATACTTTCAAAGGGCCGCGGCCGCCGCCATATTGGCGGATCATGCCGATAACGGGAACGGCAAGCATGAGGACGTAAAGGGCAAGGTGGCCTGCTTTGGCAGCAAAGCTGTCGGCGGCAGGACGTTTGGACGCATTGAGCAAAGCCCAAACAATGCGCACGGCAATCACCAACAGCGTGATGAAACCGATGGATTTATGCACGCCGAAGAGCGATTTGACCCATTCTTCGCCATCGTAGATGGTCCAAACGGTAATGGTGGAGAGGATGCCGATGAAACCGAGTACGGTCAGCCAGTGCAACGCGCGCGCGACAGCATCGTAGGTTTGTGGGCGTGTAGCGGTCATAATGTTTCCTTGTTTTTGATTTGTTTGGTTTTTTGAATCGGCGGCATTGTAACAAAAATGCTCAACCAATTATGTTGCCTTTTTGAAGAGATTTCGTAAATGTTTGGAAAATTTGAAGAAATGGCGGTTTTATCCGTAAGACTGCCCAGGCCGTCTGAAAACAAGGGCAGGAATACCACCTTCTATGCCGAACTCGGGCTAAAATAGGCG
>NZ_JBQCXE010000024.1:0-817 GCF_051956675.1 Neisseria sp. P0022.S009 | reverse complement strand
CACTCGGCCACCGAAATCCTATCCATTTTGCACACCCGTTTTCAATACCACGCCATTATAAACCGAGACCCTGTTCGTTAATATATAAAAACAATGTAACAGCTTGTAGTTTTTCATTTCAAAAAACATTATAATTTATCGGATAAATTTACCCTTCACTACTTCAGGAGCTTCTCATGGCACTCGTATCCATGCGCCAATTATTGGACCATGCTGCCGAAAACAGCTACGGTCTGCCCGCATTCAACGTTAACAACCTCGAACAAATGCGCGCAATCATGGAGGCGGCCGACCAAGTCAACGCCCCCGTTATCGTTCAAGCATCCGCAGGCGCACGCAAATACGCAGGTGCCCCATTCCTGCGCCATCTGATTTTGGCCGCAGTCGAAGAATTTCCACACATCCCTGTGGTAATGCACCAAGACCACGGCGCATCTCCTGATGTATGCCAACGCTCCATTCAACTGGGCTTCTCCTCCGTGATGATGGACGGCTCGCTGATGGAAGACGGCAAAACCCCTTCTTCTTACGAATACAACGTCAACGCCACCCGTACCGTCGTTAACTTCTCCCACGCTTGCGGCGTGTCCGTTGAAGGCGAAATCGGCGTATTGGGCAACCTCGAAACCGGTGAAGCCGGCGAAGAAGACGGCGTAGGCGCAGTGGGCAAACTTTCCCACGACCAAATGCTGACCAGCGTCGAAGATGCCGTACGTTTCGTTAAAGATACCGGCGTGGATGCACTGGCGATTGCCGTCGGTACCAGCCACGGCGCATACAAATTCACCCGTCCGCCCACAGGCGACGTATTGCGTAT
>NZ_JBQCXE010000023.1:0-1008 GCF_051956675.1 Neisseria sp. P0022.S009 | reverse complement strand
ACACAACCACGAACAAACAAAAACACACAAAAACACCAAACAACCCAACGAACAAAGACCAAACCAACACCCACAACACCAACAACCCCACACCACCCACCCCACCCACCCCACACACAAATCCCAACAACAACACCCAACAAAAACACAAACAACAAAAACAAAAACAAAAAAAACAACCAAAACAACCAACCCCCCCACCACCCCCCCCAAAAAAAACCCACCCCCACCAAAACCCCACCCCAACACCATCCAACAACCACCCCCACCAACAACCACCCCCACACCAACCCACCCAACCAACCCACACACAACACACACCACACCACCAAAAAACACACACCCCACAAAACAACCCTACGCGAAAAAAAACAGCTCCAAACCAACACCGACAAAACAACCAAAACCACCAATAAAAAAAGCAAACGACCCCCACACCAAAACAAACGACCAAACCAAAAACACCCCAAAAAACAAACCCAAAACCAAAAACCCAAACAACACCAAACCAACCACAAACAACCAAACAAAAAACAACAAAACCAAAAACCACAAAACCAAAACCACCCCCACCCCCCCAACAACACAACAACCCAACACAACACAAACCACCCCAAACCCCAAAACCCAAAACACCCCCAACAAAACCAAAAAACAAAAACACAACAACCCCCACCCACACACAACCAAAAAACAACAACGACCCCACCACCAAAAACCCCACCAACCACCCCACAGACAACAACCTCAAACCCAACAACCAACACAACCCCAAAACAAACAACAACCCCACCAACCCCACAAACCCCACAAACAACCCCAACACCACCAACCACACACAAACCAACCAACCCACAACCCCACCCACAAACCCACCCAACAACAACAAAACAACCAACACAAACCAACCCACCAAAAACAAAACCACACCACCAACACACCCCACCCAAAACAAACCCCAAACCAAAACCCCCACCAAAAACCACCCCCACCCACAAAACCACCCAC
>NZ_JBQCXE010000022.1:0-1231 GCF_051956675.1 Neisseria sp. P0022.S009 | reverse complement strand
CGTGGTGTTTGAAGACGGCGACAATGATGTCGGGAATGGTTTGGTGTTGGAACAGCCGGGAAGTTTGGAAATGTTTTAAAGCCGCGAAGCGCGGCTCTAAAACAAAGCGGTAAACGGTTTCATCCTTGGAGACGGACAACTTCTCGCATGAGGTGATAATGCCCTGCCATTGCTTCGCCGGCGGGTCGTCTGAAGCAGCCCCGAATGCCCCGGCCACTTCCGACAGTAAGCCTTCTTGCGGACGAATCTCAAAGGCTGCGCGCTGGTTGAGGTAGGAAGAAAGCGGCAGCGAGGAATCGGTGGAAGTGGCGGTAATTTCGACACGGTAGGCGGTATTGACCGCTTCGGAGGCGGTGAAGGAGCGGACTGAAAGTGAGGGGGAGAAACGGGCAAAGGTAAGATGGTAGGATTGGCGGGCGGTCATAAGGGTAATATCCGACTGACGATGAACACTGTATGGTAACGGGGATAATGCCGATGGTAAAGCGAATGGGATGAATGGGGAAAAGGCCGTCTGAACGGTTGAAATAAGGGATAAAATACCATTTTACCCTGCCCTATTCCACCATTCAGGGAAAAAGTGGTAAATTAAGCAGTCACATTTCTCTTAAAAACCATTGATTTTATACTAAAAATTGGAGTACTATACGGAATCTTTTAAGATTAACCAATAGTTAACGAACAGGAATAAACAACGGCGATTGTTAGGTATAGGGAAAAACTACATAATTTATATTATGTTAAATTCATGACGCTAGTATTTTAGTCTGCTAACTCCTGTTTCTTTCAGTAGTACAATCACTTACAGAATCTAAAAACAAAAAGGCCGTCTGAAAGGTTTTTCAGACGGCCTGAGACCTTTGCAAAATTCCTTTTCCCCCAACAGCCGAAACCAAAACAAAGATTTTCGGCTGTTTTTGTTTCAAATATCCATTGATTCTACTCAAATACCCCCTTAATCCCCCTTGGATACCCGATTAATCAGGCATCCGGGCCGCCTTTTAGGCAGCAACAGGCGCACTTAGCCTGTTAGCCGCTTTCAACAGGTTTAAACACATCGTCTTCAGATGGCTTTGCGCACTCACTTTAATCAGTCCGAAATAAGCTGCCCGCGCATAGCGGAATTTACGGTGCAGCGTACCGAAGCTTTGTTCGACTACATAACGGGTCTTCGACAAATATCGGTTACGTTTGGTTTGCGCTTCCGTCAGCGGATGTTTGCGGTGTGCTT
>NZ_JBQCXE010000021.1:0-1650 GCF_051956675.1 Neisseria sp. P0022.S009 | reverse complement strand
ATAAAAAACAATTTAATAATAATTGCCCCACCCTCAATATCGCCTTGTAAATCAGATAATTTATAGACATCGCCATCTTTTATATAGTCTGAAATATAAAAATTTTCAGAATCAAGTAAGAGCGAAACTAAAAATATAAATATTAAAATAATAAAATTAAATATTCTTGTATAATTATTAAAAATACTGTTTTCCATCATATACCCATTTATTTGTATTGTATTCAATATATACGTTACAATTAGTACTATCACATTTATCAGGCATGTTGGTTACAATTCCTTCCAACGCAAGAGCTATTGCATTTTGCCACTTCCAAGATCGGCCATATACACTACTATTAATTTTATGTTGAGGAATTTCTCCTTCTACATAACTTTGTAAGCCAAGCCTACCTGAATTATGAAAAACAGTAGCTTCAAACGTATTCAATTTCCTATTCCGTCTTCGCTGTTCACGAGCTATATTTTTTGCAACTAAATCCATCGCAATAACAGCATCAGAAGTAATAACATAAAATGTTTCTTCTAAATAATTTTCCCTACCCTTTATTCCAAGTAATTCTGCAGCTAAATCTAATTGCATTTCACCAAATCCGTATGATGCTGTCGGTTTTAATATTATCCCCCCCATACTACTCAATTGATTTTTTCTCGCAGCCCAAATACCATGAAATTTTTCTTGAAAAACAATGGATGCAATAGCTATTTTATCTACTCCATTTTTTTGAGCTGCTAATTTGATAGGTTCACGGAGGAATGAAACCCATCTTAATCCATACGGGACATCAATTGTTAAGCGTAAAGATACCGTTTTTATCGGCTGTACTTGTTGATTATTAGGGTTTTGATTGGTAATACCCTTCGTTATTTTAAATTCAATGATAGTATAGAAAATATCTTCTAATAATGGCTGTCCTTGAACTCTATATTGATATAAATTGGCCAAAGAGCCTCTGTATTCTTCATGAATGCTTCTATCTGAAACTTTCAATAAGAATCCTCTCTCATTAACCCTATGATTATTCTGTAAATAAAAATGTACAAATGCATTTACATCTTTAATTGATTCATTAGATTTAAGTGTTATTACCTCTTCCGATGATTTTCCATTACTCCCCAACTGTTTAATACCTGTAGATACGGTTCTACTTCTCCCTATTTTAAAATATATCTCATATCTAACAACTTTTACCTTGTTATCTTTTATCCAAAATCTAGTATATACTTTTTTCATATAATTCCTTTAAATCTTATCACTCTTCATCATACCAATTATTTATATCATGATGTATATGTATTTTTATAGATTCTGGCTCAAGAGTTAGAAACACTTTAGTAAAACCTTCTTTATCAGTTATGCCATTGATAATTTGTTCATTTGGCAAAAAAGCTGTATATTTTTTGTTTGAATAGGGAATTCCATTTTCATTACATAGTTTAAATTGTATATTACATATCATCCCTGAAAATACCGGAAAATCAATGCTATTATAACTTTGTGAATCCGATACCACCAACGGTGCCCTCACCCGCACCACCTTCGGACTTCCGATCTCAACTTCCCCGTTACTCAACTTGATATACGCCCCTTTGCAGGTGATCAGAATCTCTTCCTTCGCCGCAATGGTGACTTTCCCTGCGCTGCTGG
>NZ_JBQCXE010000020.1:0-1992 GCF_051956675.1 Neisseria sp. P0022.S009 | reverse complement strand
CCGGCATCGCCACCACAACAGAGCAAAGCCAACTGCATACCGCCAATGAAAACATCCACCTTATCAGCGGCAACCATACCGACATTACCGCCGGCCAAAGCCTGACCGCCCATGCGGCAGAGAGCCTCAATCTGTTTGCCCAAAGCAGCGGCATCAAGATGCAGGCCAATCAGGGTAAAGTGGAAGTACAGGCACAGAATGACGAATTGCAGCTGAATGCTTTGAAGGATGCAACGTTAACCAGCAGCGCAGGGAAGATTACCATTGCGGCGAAGGAGGAGATTCTGATCACCTGCAAAGGGGCGTATATCAAGTTGAGTAACGGGGAGGTTGAGATCGGGAGTCCGAAGGTGGTGAGGGTGAGGGCGCCGTTGGTGGTAACCATTCCATCGAATGTACCTGTGAAATTACCCGATTTCAAACAAATCTATTCGGGTCGTTATATTTTGAGAGACAGAAAAACTCAGAAAGTCGTAAGAAACCGTCCATATACTTTGACACTGGAAGATGGTAGCCAGATTGAAGGAATAACAAACAGTAAAGGTGAAACGATCATTGTTAATACGTCATCACCGCAGAAAGTTGTATTCGAGCAGGAGAAAAAAACGAAAAAAGAACCGCATCTGTTGCATATTGCCGGAGGGGGAACGATTAAATTACATTTTGAAATTTTTGATGAGGAATAATTTATGGCAATGATTACCCGGCTGAAAGTGCATAAAGAATACGCCGACATAGAACTTGGAGACTTGGGATATTTGTATATAGTATGGGACTTTGTTTTAAAGTATTACAATGGCGGATCGACAAAAAAATTAGATGCTTTCAGTGGATCTTGCAGCGTAAAAGGTAGAAAACAGAACGGATTCGACCGTGTGGTAAACCTTACCGAGCGAATGACCGGATATTATTGGCCGTATAAGCCCGAAGTAACTTTCAGTGTACCTGTGGGGAGAAGTGATGTTGTTCCTGTCCCGCATTTAATTGATGATCGGAAAGCAAAAAAAAGAGAAGAAAAAGAGACACAAAGTTTCATAGATAAAATAGGTAGAAAAATTGGCTTGCTAGACAAGACAACTCAAGGAAAAAACCGACGTCATACCCGCTGGAAATGCTCCGAACCTGTGTTACCAGGTGCGGAACGCAAACGTCCAGATCTGATTATCGTCGAAGACTACCATATCCGCTGGCCAGGTCGGGAGGCCTTAGCTTACGGAGAGAAGTATGACGATAACCTAAAACGGCTGGTAGAGATGAAGTATGGCGATGATGATCTTGACAACAAGCAGGACCAAGCCTATAAAAAAATTGCCACAAAGGAGCGGTTTGCCTTACTGGAGATCTATCAGGACAACGATGAGGGCAATACCGAAGGGGTGTACGAATTTTCACCGGAATTCGTCCCAGCCTTCGGTTTCAAGAAAGAAGACCTGTTGCCTAAAATCCGGCTCGAGCCATGGGTGGTTGCTCCTGAAGGTCGCCCCATCAATATCCTATCGGAAAAACTCATTGATAGGAAAAGTATGGAAACGGTATATCATCCCGAAACTGCCGCGCAAATTCTCCAAAACTCTCCTTGGCTTGAAGGATTCGGAAAATTTGAGAGTACAGAAAATGGTATACGCTGGGTAGGTGATGACGGGAAGATCGTAGAATATAGTAATCAAGAACTACAACAAGCAGTAGATTATTTAGAAGAGTATGAGGATATTCCACGTGATTACTTGCCTTATATTCAAGAAGCAGACGTGGTTATGTCGACAGATAATGCCTTAATGGTTGCAGTGAATTTCGTTAAAGAAAATAAGGAAGAAATTGTTACATTCATTGTTTTATCGGTAGCAACAATCGCATTGGCGTATTTTGCCTCTGCTGCCTTGGCAGGCTCAATCATGTTCGCCCTCCGTTTGGCAGTATTTGCACCTGCCTTAGGTGCTTCCGCCGACCTTTGGGCGGCAGACGAACGTTTTGAACAGCGTAGTAACTGTTATG
>NZ_JBQCXE010000019.1:0-2349 GCF_051956675.1 Neisseria sp. P0022.S009 | reverse complement strand
AAGGCAGCAGAGGCGAAATACGCCAATGCGATTGCTGCTACCGATATAGTTGTCGAATAAGGCTATCACCATTGATAAAGAGGCCGTCTGAAAGTTTCAGACGGCCTTGATAAATGCCGTTTTTTTAACTTAGCTTACGCTTGAGACTGAATAATTAAAACTCTGAAGCCACCAGCACACTGCCTCCGTCGTCCCGCTTGACCAAACGCCAAACACAATAACCTTTCCAAATTTCCGTTGTGCCGTTTAGAAGGTGCTTGTAATACTCTCCCCTTTCGGGAAAAACTTCGCCTTTTTCAAAATGTCGTTCTATCGCGTTCTCAAGATCGTCCGGTATCCACATCCCGGCATAAGGTGCTTCCAAAGGTCTCTCACGGTAAACAGGCATCAGTTCCTGCTTCGTCCCTTTAGGATCAAAAATCCCGTTTTCAAAATTGGCATTATCCCAGCGATGCAGCCAGTAATAGCCCTGGGAAGCTGAGTAGCGGTTTTTGCCGTTGCCGAAAGCAGTATGCAGCGAATCATTCAGCTTTTGCGTCAGTATCGGCCGCATCAGGTTGTTCACTACCAGGTAATTAATAGGCAACGGTTTGGTTTTATCTCCCAAGTCGGGAAACTTCCCTGCTTTGAATACCATGGTGCCGTTATAGGTCTTCAGCGTAATGTCCGGATAATGGTTTAAAACGTTTTGGATTTCCATGCTGTTCAATTTATCTTGGAACGTCTTGCCGACAAGTGTGTACCAGCTGATAGATTTTATACCTTCGTACCAAAGGAGGGTTATGGGTGAATCTGAATCAGGTGTTACCCCCCAATAACGTTTGGTCACAGCGTATTCATAAAATTGGTATTTATAGTAGGAATCAGGGAGGGCAATGGTCAGTCCGGCATAGCCGTGGAAAATATCAAACTGTTTGCAAAAATATTCCACCCAATCTTCGAATTCCTGCTGTTAGGCAGTGGTCGATAAAAAGGACAAAGGCAGGGTAATTTGAAGGCAAGACAATCCTTTTTCATCTATTGGGTGGGAGGATAGGGTTTTGAATTGATATTCCGGAGCCCTTTGGCCATATTCCGTATCCGAAGTAAGCACACATTCTAATCTGCGTCCTGATTCGGCATTTTTAATGGTACGGTCTATTTTATTTTGAAATGTGGTCGGATTGAGCCGTGCAAAACGGCGCATGTCTGTCCAAAAATGCATTTTCAAATACCCATGGTACTTTGAATAAAAGCGTTCGGCAGCTTCCAGCGTCTTGCGTTGTCCCGCTACCGAACCTCCGCCCGTGTAGTAGATCAATATGGTCAGTCCCAGACGGGCATTGATATTGTAGTCTTCGTCATACATCAGGATTTCATCGGCTTCCCGTTGCAGTGATTCATATAGTTTGGTTGTCATATTGCCCCTATTCTGGCGTTTCTTACATTTAAGGCCGTCTGAAAGTAAAACTCCATATTTCAGACGGCCTGAGACCTTTGCAAAAAAGTCCTTTTGACATTTCCCCCATACTTTGCCTTCATTTCATTGGCGTAATCATCAAGCTGCTTCAAATAGATTTGATGTGTAATCAAATATCTCAAATATAACGACTATAGCCGCATAAACTGTCAAATAAGGCAATCAACATTGCTAAAGAGGCCGTCTGAAAGTTTCAGACGACCTTTGATAGTCATCGACTAAAATTCCGAAGCTACCAATACACTGCCTCCGTCGTCCCGCTTGACCAAACGCCAGATACAAAAGCCTTTCCTAATTTCCGTTGTGCCGTTTAGAAGGTGCTTGTAATACTCTCCCCTTTCGGGAAAAACTTCCCCTTCTTCAAAATGTCGTTCTATCGCGTTCTCCAAATTATCGGGTATCCACATTCCTGCATAAGGGGCTTCCAAAGGCTTTTGACGGTAAACAGGCATCAGTTCCTGCTTCGTCCCTTTAGGATCAAAAATCCCGTTTTCAAAATTGGCATTATCCCAGCGATGCAGCCAGTAATAACCCTGTGAGGTTGAATAACGGTTTTTGCCGTTGCCGAAGGCAGTATGTAATGAGTCGTTCAGCTTTTGTGTCAGTATCGGCCGCATCAGGTTGTTTACTACCAGGTAATTAATGGGCAACGGTTTGGTTTTATCTCCCAAGTCGGGAAACTTCCCTGCTCTAAATACCATGGTACCGTTATAGGTCTTCAGCGTAATGTCCGGATAATGGCTCAAAACGTTTTGGATTTCCATGCTGTTCAATTTATCTTGGAACGCCTTGCCGACAAGGGTATACCAACTGACGGACTTAATGCCCTCGTACCATAGAGAGTCATCATGTCCACCTGAATCGGGTGTTACCCCCCAATAGCGTTTGGT
>NZ_JBQCXE010000018.1:0-2663 GCF_051956675.1 Neisseria sp. P0022.S009 | reverse complement strand
TGACCGCCCATGCGGCAGAGAGCCTTAACCTGTTTGCGCAAAGCAACGGCATCAAGATGCAGGCCAATCAGGGTGCAGTCACTGTACAGGCACAGAATGACGAATTGCAGCTGAATGCTTTGAAGGATGCAACGTTAACCAGCAGCGCAGGGAAGATCACCATTGCGGCGAAGGAAGAGATTCTGATTACCTGCAAAGGGGCGTATATCAAGTTGAGTAACGGGGAAGTTGAGATCGGAAGTCCGAAGGTGGTGCGGGTGAGGGCGCCGTTGGTGGTGAATGAATCGGCAAAACGAGATTTTGATTTCTTCTCTATCAAAGATTTTCCTTTATATAAAGCAAAACTGCTTGTGAAAAATAGCGAAACAGGAGAGCCCATAAAGCAACGTAAATGTATTGTCAAATTCTTATCCGGTGATAAAAAAATATTATTTACAGATAATAATGGTTTTTTGTATTTAAAATCATTACAATCCGATGTAGTTTCAGTACATGTATTATTTGAAGCTCCCAAAAGAATTTTAAAACCAAATGAGGTATAAAATGGCTGAAAAAAATACGAAATTAACTTTATCCAATGATCGTGATGTTAAAACAGTTGAAATACCTGTAAACGATCCGGCTGCCACAAGGAAAGCTATTATTAATTATTTAGAAAAATATTTACCAGTAGTATCTAAAAATAAATTTTTAGAACGTTGGGAATGGGAAGCACGAGAGGCTAAAAATGGTTTAGAAAAGGAGTGGAATTACACATCAATAGTCATCCACCATCAAGGGAATTCACCACAACATACATGTTCTGCAATCTACGGTGCTTTAAAGGAAGTACAAAATAAACACATGGATAAAAAAGATTTTTCAGATATCGGTTATCACTACGTAGTAGATTGTACAGGAGTTATTGCAGAGGGCAGAGATATAAGATTCAAAGGTTCTCATGTTAATAAAAATAATGCTAAAAAAATAGGTATTCTTTTATTAGGAGACTTTTCAAAACAAGGAGAAGCTAAATTTTCTTTTACAGATTTTAGTACATGGACTGATCAATTTGATTCTACTTATATGAGAGAGATACCTGAGGCACAATTATCTGCTCTAAAAGTTTTAATCAAATGCCTGAATGAGTATTTTAACATTAGTGAGTTAGGAGGGCATAAAGAATTTGCTTTATCAGGCGATACTCGGACATGTCCAGGTAGTGTTGCTATGGAGAAAATAGTTGAGTTAAGAAAAGAATTTAAATTAAATGAACCAACAGTTAAATAAACAGATAAGGAAATTTTATGAATAAAA
Organism: Neisseria sp. P0022.S009; assembly: GCF_051956675.1. NCBI lineage: Bacteria > Pseudomonadati > Pseudomonadota > Betaproteobacteria > Neisseriales > Neisseriaceae > Neisseria > Neisseria sp. P0022.S009. Next base: position 1,367 of record NZ_JBQCXE010000018.1, on the reverse strand, counting down.
TGCTATTTTTTATTTTTATTTTATTGTATTTGTTTATCGGTATTGTTTATAGGATAGGAGAATTTGATAATAATTATATATTATTTTTAAAAAAACCTTGGTTATTTCAGAGCCTATACTATGATTCCATTGGGGAACGTGATATACAAGATGTACCTAAAGAGCAATTGAAACAATTCCTATTATATTGTGATGCTAATATTTTTGATCAATTTCCATGTACTGTAGAGACAAAAGAGGAAGTTAAAAAATATTTGAGTGAACACTAATTTTAGAGATCCAAAATCATTTGGTAGAAAAGTATTTTTCATTTGCCTATTCAGATTTCTCTTTAATATTTCAAGAAGGGCAATAGCTAAGGGCTTTTATCGGAAAGGAAGAGATTTTTATTCATTTTAAGTTTTCTTAATTGTTTTAAGAGGATAAAGATATGAGTAGAGGGATATTTTATTTTGTTATCTTAATGATAAGTATTAAGGTATATGGGATTTCACCATCTCCATATTCTAATAATGATATAAATATAACAATAAAAAACAATATGTTGTGTATTTATACTGATAAGAAAGATCTTTCAGGTAATTATTTGCTAGGTGTGGGTTTTTTTGATTCAGATCTAGGAGAATATAGATCTTGGTATTATGAAAATTCATTTGATAAAAACTATCCAAATAAAGAAAATTGTATTGTTATAGATAATAATAATTTTGATGGTATAGTATTAAAAAGTAATGAAGTCTATGATATCACGCTTCAGCCAAATACGTATGGATATGCTGATTTCATTGGTATGAAAAATTATTATTGCATAATAGAGGAAGATGGAAAGGTTAAAGTAGGTTCTATTGACTCATCCTCTAGAAAATGTAGAAATAGAACTGATTTCCTTGAAAATAATACAATGATAGGAATACAAGAAAGTTGGTTTGATTCATTAATTAAATGGTTTAAAAATTTATGGAAATGATGAAAAAAATAGACTGATTTTGCAGAAACAGATAATTTCGTCACAAGGCGAACAAGCATAGATACAGTCCATCCTATTAAACCCGAATGACCTACTGTTTTAGAAAGCCAAAGAAGAATCCTGTATTACTATGCCGATAATCTGAATCTGCGTTTTACTCTTGGGTATGAGGCTTTGATCTTTGGATTGTGCAGTTTGGTTATCATCAATAGGAAGAGACCTTGGGCAATTCCCGACTGTTTCAAACCAAACCGTCCCCGACATCGTTGCCGTCGTCTTCAAACACCACGGCTTCTCCGGTGTCGACTACCGTTTCCAAAAGAGCCGCAGCTACACCGTCCGCGAGTATGTAACCCAGTATCTCGAAAGCGACTTTACCTTTATCAACCGTCTGTGTGAA
>NZ_JBQCXE010000017.1:0-2751 GCF_051956675.1 Neisseria sp. P0022.S009 | reverse complement strand
GGATGCCTTCTCTACTTTTAGGTTTTTTTCGGCCAGTTGTCGGTTAATCAGTTCCAGCAATTCGGACAGGGTGTCGTCTTGCGCCAGCCAGTTGCGGTAGCGGCATAAGGTGCTGTAATCGGGGATGTTCAGTTCGTCAAAACGGCAAAACAGGTTGAAATCGATGCGGGTGATGAGGCTGTGTTCGAGTTCGGGATCGGAGAGGCTGTGCCATTGTCCGAGCAGGACGGCTTTGAACATGGACAACAGGGGATAGGCGGGACGGCCGCGGTGGTCTCGGAAGTAACGGTTTTTTTGACGATTCAGGTACTATTCGATCGGTTGCCAATCAATCACCTGATCCAACTTCAATAGTGGGAAGCGGTCGATGTGTTTGGCAATCATGGCTTGTGCGGTTTGCTGAAAGAAGGTGGTCATGGAAAATCCCCTAAATGTCTTGGTGGGAATTTAGGGGATTTTGGGGAATTTTGCAAAGGTCTCTAGTTATATAAAAAATATAGATATAAATTTTATTTATAGCATAGATTACCAATAAATTTTGCTTCTATCCTATGAAAAATAGATGGGTTTATAGAAAAGGGTTCTGTTTGAGCATATAGGCCTAATTTGAATATACCTTTTTCATCTAATCTTAAGTCTAACGGCATACCTTGCCAAACTTCGTTATACAGATAATAAAAAGATAATAATTTACCTTGTTCATCATATAAATATATTCCAGAATTAAGACCGTCTATACTTAAAAAATTACCTACATTATCTAAGCAAACAATAATTTTTTTATTCTCAATAACATTAAATCTTTCACATTGGTCTCCATCAATAGGAATTTGATAACTAGATAAAGTTTTTTCCTTATAGAAACAATATGCACTATATCTAAAATAAGAATAAGACAAAATTATAGCTAGCACAATAGTTACTATTAAAGCAATTTTTTTAAACATGGTTCTACTACCTATTTTAGTTCTACTTCAATCGGGGGGTCACAACGAAATTCTTTCAATGATGAGAATATCAGCAAATCACCACCACGTTTATTTAACGCTCTCCATTTATTGAAATGATTGTTTCTAACTGGGAAATATATATTTTCTTTGGCTGAATTAAAATGTGTTGACGGCATAGCAATAAAGGAACTAGCCATAATAGGTTTCGGGGTAATATCTACTACCTGATTTAGTTTATCTAATCCCTGGTGAAGATAAAATACATTGAACCCTGTATGGTTCCAATGTCCCAAATACTGATTCTCTGTTTCTCTGCCTTTTTTATCTCTGTCATTGTTAAAATCAAATGTATCTCTAACATAAAGATAAACACTCTCTACAACCAATTTGTTCGACGGCATCCTGTATTTGCCTATAGCAGCAATCAGAGAACAACCTGCAACCGTAGCAAAAAACTCATCTTTCATAATACGATCACCAAATGCCAATACAGCTTTATCCCAAGCATCAAACAAACTGTAATTTTGGAACGAGAAATATTTGTGGAATTTCTGCATATCTTTTGTTTTCAAAAGAAAATGTTTAGTATCACCATAAACTTTCCTTAATTCATCATAAACCTCATCATTCAATGTTTTTAGCTTATCTTTTGCTGCGTTATTGTAAATACAGTTTGGTACTTGTCTGTTCCATCCCTTTTCAATACCCATTTTTCTAAGACGATGCCTGCCTTTTAGCAAACGCTCAATTCCTTTCGTAACGACACCTGTTATATTGGCTTTCTCTAGCCAATCCAAAGTATAATAATCTGTTAAAACCAAATCAGCTGGCCAATTAGTATCTAATGCTTTCTTGATTTTCGCCGGCATTATTTTCGCGGGACTATTGAACCACTTTTCCTGCATTTTTGCCGCTTTCTCCCAAACATGTCCAGTATGCTTTTTACCATGCGCACGTAAAGCATTGGGTAAATCAGTTAATTTAAATACAGTAGTCATTTGCTGTACAACATGTTGTTCATTCGATTTTTTTCCCTTATATGAGGGTAAGTTTTGACAAAGTGAAGTAGCATCGCACTTGATGGTCATTTCTTGATTTTTATCTGTGTCAAAATAGGTAAAAGTAATATATTCATTCATTTTTATTATCCTCTTGCTCTTCTTTCAAAACTGCAATTTCCAACTGTTCCAAAAATCTTACTTTTGCAGAGTTACGTATCAAATGTTTATTCATCCCTGTTCGTCCATATTTGTTGGTTTTCCCAATAATGACCTTATTGGAATCTGTTTCATCTATGACAACAAACGGACGGTTAGTAATTTTTCTACCTGTTTTTTCATCAATCAATTCAAAAGCAAGACTAAATAAATCTTTGGGATTCAGTAGGGGCATATTGAAAGTACGGCTATTCGCCCCATTCACCACCAACGGCGCCCTCACCCGCACCACCTTCGGACTCCCGATCTCAACTTCCCCATTCGACAGCTTGATATACGCCCCTTTGCAGGTAATCAGAATCTCTTCCTTCGCCGCAATGGTGATCTTCCCTGCGCTGCTGGTTAACGTTGCATCCTTCAAAGCATTCAGCTGCAACTCGTCATTCTGTGCCTGTACAGTGACTGCACCCTGATTGGCCTGCATCTTGATGCCGCTGCTTTGCGCAAATAGGTTAAGGCTCTCTGCCGCATGGGCGGTCAGGCTTTGGCCGGCGGTAATGTCGGTATGGTTGCCGCTGATAAGGTGGATGTTTTCATTGGCGGTATGCAGTTGGCTTTGCTCTGTTGTGGTGGCGATGCCGGCC
>NZ_JBQCXE010000016.1:0-4551 GCF_051956675.1 Neisseria sp. P0022.S009 | reverse complement strand
AGGGGAAGGGTAGTTGTGCGGACGGCGAGGAGATATTTAGGGGTAATGATGCGGAGTGTAAGCCTTTTATGGGGTGACAATAGGGTGGAATGGATAAAGGAGAAGAAAAAGGACGTGCGCGGGCACGCCCTAGAAAGGGGAGTTTAATTGTTCCTGCCAACACAACCAACCTCAGTTAGCTAAGGAAGGAGATGAAATATTTAGTCTTGTCAGATTGGCACACTATCAATTTTCAGGCGGCCCTTTGTTATAATCCTCTCTTTACCTGAACATAAAACAGGCCGTCTTATGGAAGTCATCCAATATCCCAATTCTCCGTTTAAACTTCATCAGCCATTTCCTCCAGCCGGCGACCAGCCTACCGCCATTGCCGGCCTGCTCGAAGGGCTTTCAGACGGCCTGGCCTATCAAACCCTGCTCGGCGTAACCGGTTCGGGCAAAACCTACACCATGGCGCACGTCATCGCCCAAAGCGGCCGACCCGCCATCATCATGGCGCACAACAAAACCCTTGCCGCCCAACTCTACGCCGAAATGCGCGAATTTTTCCCCGAAAACGCGGTGGAATATTTCGTCTCCTACTACGACTATTACCAACCCGAAGCCTATGTGCCCAGCCGCGATTTGTTCATCGAAAAAGACAGCGCTATTAACGAACACATCGAGCAGATGCGCCTTTCCGCCACCAAAAACCTGATGACGCGCGATGACGTGATTATCGTCGCCACCGTGTCCGCCATTTACGGTATCGGCGACCCGACCGAATATCAACAAATGGTGTTGTCCGTCAAAGAAGGCGACACCATCGAGCAGCGCGACATCATCGCCACGCTCGTTTCCATGCAGTACGAACGCGGCGATTTGGACTTCAAACGCGGCAGCTTCCGCGTGCGCGGCGACATGATTGACGTGTACCCCGCCGAAAGCTCCGAAAACGCCTTGCGTATCAGCCTGTTCGACGACGAAATCGACCGCCTCGATATGTTCGACCCGCTTTCAGGCAGCCTGCACCAGCGCGTCGGCCGCTACACCGTCTTCCCGTCCAGCCACTACGTTACTCCCCGCGACACCGTATTGCGCGCCTGCGAGTCCATCAAAGAAGAACTGCGCGAACGCATCGAATTTTTCGCTCGCGAACAACGCCCTGTCGAACAACAACGCATCGAACAGCGCACCCGCTTCGACCTCGAAATGCTCTACGAAATGGGCTTCTGCAAAGGCATCGAAAACTACTCCCGCCACTTCTCCGGCAAAAAAGAAGGGGAACCGCCGCCCACGCTGATGGACTACCTGCCCGACAACGCCATCATGTTCATCGACGAAAGCCACGTTACCGTCACCCAAATCGGCGGCATGTACAAAGGCGACGCATCGCGCAAGCAAAACCTCGTCGACTACGGCTTCCGCCTGCCTTCCGCCCGCGACAACCGCCCGCTCAAATTCCACGAATTTGAAAAAGTCATGCCGCAAACCATCTTCGTTTCCGCCACCCCTGCCAAATACGAAGAAGAACACGCCGGACAAGTGGTCGAACAAGTCGTCCGCCCCACAGGGCTGGTTGACCCCCAAATCATCATCCGCCCCGTCGCCACCCAAGTCGATGATTTAATGAGTGAAATCAACGACCGCATCCAAAAAGGCGAACGCGTGCTCGTTACCACCCTCACCAAACGCATGGCGGAGCAACTCACCGACTATTACAGCGAACTCGGTATCAAAGTGCGCTACCTGCACAGCGACATCGACACCGTCGAGCGCGTTGAAATCATTAGAGATTTACGGCTCGGTCTGTTTGACGTACTCGTCGGCATTAACCTCTTGCGCGAAGGCCTGGATATCCCCGAAGTCTCCCTCGTCGCCATCCTCGACGCCGACAAAGAAGGCTTCCTGCGCTCGCACCGCAGCCTGATTCAAACCATAGGCCGCGCCGCGCGTAACGTGAATGGCGTCGCCATCCTGTACGCCGACAAAATCACCGACTCCATGAAAGCCGCCATCGACGAAACCGAACGCCGCCGCGAAAAACAAATGAAATTCAACGAAGAACACGGCATCGTGCCGCAGCAGATTAAAAAACAGGTCAAAGACATCATCGACGGCGTATACCACGAAGAAGACGGCGGCAAAGGCCGTCTGAAAGGTAAAAACAAAGTCAAAGTCGGCGAAATCCACAACGAAGAAGACGCGCTTAAAGAAATCGCCAAACTCGAAAAAGCCATGCAGCAGGCGGCTAGGGATTTGCAGTTTGAAGAGGCTGCTGTGTTGCGGGATAGGATTCGGGGGATTAAAGAGAATTTGTTGTTTGGGGCGGAATAAGTTTAGTGGGAAATTATCTTTCTTTTCGCATAAGTATTTTAGTTTGAAGATAATATTTTAAAATGTTTTGTTTTATAGCAGGTTGGACTTTTATTTGGAAGTCTTTTGAAGCTTAGAATAAATTTGATATATTGCATATAGTTAAGCCAATGGTTAAATGAACTTGTATATAGGATGTGAAAATTTTTTAGAAGAGCTTGTATAGTTCTATATTAAACGTTTAATTAGTTAATAAACGGTTAGATAGTTACGTAGATAATATTAAGAAGCTATGTGCTAATATTTAACTAATATGGTTATTTTTATATATAATTGATTTTTTGAGTATAAGGTTATTTGTAATGCAATGGAATATTCCTGAAGTTCCCGCAACATTAATTTCAGAAGTCAAAAATAAGTGGGGAAAACCATGGATATGGGCCGCTACTTTAGCATTTGCATGTTGCTGTTCATTGTTATGGATTTTATTGCTGAGAAAGTATGCAATTTATTCGTTAGTATTCCCTATTACATGGCTTGCAGCACTTTTTTACCGCTATATTTCTTCAGTTCATCAGTATGCTGCAATGGAAGCATGGAAGCATGAAAAAAACAATATTCGTAGGAAATGGGTAGAGTGGGCGGACAAGAGGGTGGCTGTAATAGACGCTTATATATCTCTGCCGTCTGAAATTGCACTAAATGATGTCATTGCTGAAACTAAAGGTAATGAGAGATTTGATTGTATTGCTTTTATTGATGATGAAGAAGACAACTTTGACCGACCATTGTGTCATGAAACAACGGTGTGGCAACTAGAAGAAAGAATTAAGTCTTTGGCTGAGTTTTCAAAAAAATTGACTGTGCATATCCATACTCCTGACAATGATATTTATGAAGCCTGGCAAAATAAGCTAATTAATATGTCGGAAACTATTGGTATGGAAAACTTGGATCTAACCATAATGCCACTGCAGGATATGAGTGAATTTATCGATAATTGGTTTGAGAAATCCGAACCTGAAGGTATCCATGCTGTCTTGTCTGCTTGGTTAAATCCAGATATAGACGATTTAGAATTTACTGAAACAGTCACTTGGATGGTTTTTTCCTCTTTGCATTTGGCTAAACAGAATAACTTACCGATTCGTGCATGGTTACAACGACCTATTACGTTGGAAGATGGAAAACAGCCACAGTTGTTGAAAAAATATGTGGATTATGGACTGCATGGTGAAGCGGTTGATGCAGTATGGTTTGCCTCCTCTTATGAGGAAATTCAGCAATATATGGATGGTATTAAGGCAGCAGGAGGAGACTGGCATTATGACAGAAATAGTATTTTAAGACATAATCCTGGACTTTTTATGGGACCTCTTGCTTCGGAAAATCAATTGCTCATGTTAGGTTTGGCTGTTGAGAATACTGAACAGAAAAATCAGTTATTTGGTTGGAATACGGATAAGGGTTTTTATATGGGGCGTTTGATTCAGACTTATAGTAATGTCTGAGTCTAGAACTGACCTATAGGAATTTTGAAGGAAAAGGAATGTAAAGATGAAGGGTATTATTAGATTGGGTGATTCTACTACGCATGGTGGCATGGTCATTCAAGCATCTTCTCAAATGACTATTGAAGGAAAACCTGCGGCCCTGGTTGGCGATTTGGTTAGTTGCCCTATACCTGGTCATGGTGATAATCCGATCATTGAAGGCAGTCAGTATATGATTTTTGAAGGTAAAGCAGTTGCCGTTGATGGTTGCAAGACTGCATGTGGATGTGCTTTGATTAGTAGCCTGCCCAGTGTTGGAAGTGATTGAAAAAATCCTCTTTCCCAAAAGGAAAGAGGATTTTTCAAGCTTGCCTAATTGCTTATTTCTTTTCTTTAGGCATTTGGGATACCAATGACAAGTTAACATCCAAGCCTTCGATTTGGAAGTGTGGACGAGCAAACAAGCGGACTTTGAAGAAGCCGGGGTTGTCCTCAATATCTTCCACCAATACTTTTGCTTCTCTCAACGGATGTGTGGCCTGCAACTCATCGCTCGGGTCGGTCATTTCCGTTACCAGGGTATTAATCCAAGTATTCAGTTCCAACTCAAGCATGCGACGGTCTTTGGTGGTACCGATGTTTTCACGCTGGATCAGTTTGAGGTAGTGCGCCAAACGGGAAAGCAGGAAGACGTAAGGCAAACGGGCGTTGATACGGCTGTTTGCGGTTGCTTCTTTGGTTTCATACAACGCAGGTTTCTGTG
>NZ_JBQCXE010000015.1:0-6239 GCF_051956675.1 Neisseria sp. P0022.S009 | reverse complement strand
GCGGTGAAGAAAACGAAGCAGACAGTATAACACAGTTGGTTGAAATTTTCGATAATTTTAGTTGACTTTTGAAAATTGTACTGTATAATTCGATTCGCTCTTTAAAAAACAGATTACCGATAAGTGTGAGTGCATTAGGCCTCACACTGTTTGAAAGACAGACAAGATGATGTTTTAGACATTGTCCTGTCGGTTTCTTTGAAGCAGACCAGAAGTTATAAGTTAGAGATTGAACATAAGAGTTTGATCCTGGCTCAGATTGAACGCTGGCGGCATGCTTTACACATGCAAGTCGGACGGCAGCACAGAGAAGCTTGCTTCTTGGGTGGCGAGTGGCGAACGGGTGAGTAACATATCGGAACGTACCGAGTAATGGGGGATAACTAATCGAAAGATTAGCTAATACCGCATATTCTCTGAGGAGGAAAGCAGGGGACCTTCGGGCCTTGCGTTATTCGAGCGGCCGATATCTGATTAGCTAGTTGGTGGGGTAAAGGCCTACCAAGGCGACGATCAGTAGCGGGTCTGAGAGGATGATCCGCCACACTGGGACTGAGACACGGCCCAGACTCCTACGGGAGGCAGCAGTGGGGAATTTTGGACAATGGGCGCAAGCCTGATCCAGCCATGCCGCGTGTCTGAAGAAGGCCTTCGGGTTGTAAAGGACTTTTGTCAGGGAAGAAAAGGCTGTCGCTAATACCGACAGTTGATGACGGTACCTGAAGAATAAGCACCGGCTAACTACGTGCCAGCAGCCGCGGTAATACGTAGGGTGCGAGCGTTAATCGGAATTACTGGGCGTAAAGCGAGCGCAGACGGTTACTTAAGCAGGATGTGAAATCCCCGGGCTTAACCTGGGAACTGCGTTCTGAACTGGGTGACTAGAGTGTGTCAGAGGGAGGTAGAATTCCACGTGTAGCAGTGAAATGCGTAGAGATGTGGAGGAATACCGATGGCGAAGGCAGCCTCCTGGGATAACACTGACGTTCATGCTCGAAAGCGTGGGTAGCAAACAGGATTAGATACCCTGGTAGTCCACGCCCTAAACGATGTCAATTAGCTGTTGGGCAACTTGATTGCTTAGTAGCGTAGCTAACGCGTGAAATTGACCGCCTGGGGAGTACGGTCGCAAGATTAAAACTCAAAGGAATTGACGGGGACCCGCACAAGCGGTGGATGATGTGGATTAATTCGATGCAACGCGAAGAACCTTACCTGGTCTTGACATGTACGGAATCCTCCAGAGACGGAGGAGTGCCTTCGGGAGCCGTAACACAGGTGCTGCATGGCTGTCGTCAGCTCGTGTCGTGAGATGTTGGGTTAAGTCCCGCAACGAGCGCAACCCTTGTCATTAGTTGCCATCATTAAGTTGGGCACTCTAATGAGACTGCCGGTGACAAGCCGGAGGAAGGTGGGGATGACGTCAAGTCCTCATGGCCCTTATGACCAGGGCTTCACACGTCATACAATGGTCGGTACAGAGGGTAGCCAAGCCGCGAGGTGGAGCCAATCTCACAAAACCGATCGTAGTCCGGATTGCACTCTGCAACTCGAGTGCATGAAGTCGGAATCGCTAGTAATCGCAGGTCAGCATACTGCGGTGAATACGTTCCCGGGTCTTGTACACACCGCCCGTCACACCATGGGAGTGGGGGATACCAGAAGTAGGTAGGGTAACCGCAAGGAGCCCGCTTACCACGGTATGCTTCATGACTGGGGTGAAGTCGTAACAAGGTAGCCGTAGGGGAACCTGCGGCTGGATCACCTCCTTTCTAGAGAAAGAAGAGGTCTGATGCATTCACACTTATCGGTAAACTGTAAAAGATGCGGAAGAGAAAAGCTTGAGTGAAGACAAGATTCGCTTAAGAAGAGAATCCGGGTTTGTAGCTCAGCTGGTTAGAGCACACGCTTGATAAGCGTGGGGTCGGAGGTTCAAGTCCTCCCAGACCCACCAAGAACGGGGGCATAGCTCAGTTGGTAGAGCACCTGCTTTGCAAGCAGGGGGTCATCGGTTCGATCCCGTTTGCCTCCACCAAGCACTTTACAAATCAAAGGAAGCCTGCTATACTTAGCAGCTTATTTTGATTTGCGAAGTGAAATATCGACGCATCGATCTTTAACAAATTGGAAAGCCGAAATCAACAAACAAAGACAATGCGTTTGTTTTGATTTTTTATTCTTTGCAAAGGATAAAGAATCTCTCGCAAGAGAAAAGAAAACAAACACAGTATTTGGGTGATGATTGTATCGACTTAATCCTGAAACACAAAAGGCAGGATTAAGACACAACAAGCAGTAAGCTTTATCAAAGTAGGAATTTCAAGTTTGCTTCCCTAGTCAACGGGTAGGTAAACGAAGTCAGAGAGGTTCTTGAAATGATAGAGTCAAGTGAATAAGTGCATCAGGTGGATGCCTTGGCGATGATAGGCGACGAAGGACGTGTAAGCCTGCGAAAAGCGTGGGGGAGCTGGCAATAAAGCTATGATCCCGCGGTGTCCGAATGGGGAAACCCACCTCTTAGGAGGTATCCTTATCTGAATACATAGGATAAGCGAAGCGAACCCGGAGAACTGAACCATCTAAGTACCCGGAGGAAAAGAAATCAACCGAGATTCCGCAAGTAGTGGCGAGCGAACGCGGAGGAGCCTGTACGTGATAACTGTCGAGATAGAAGAACAAGCTGGGAAGCTTGACCATAGTGGGTGATAGTCCCGTATTCGAAATCTCAATAGTAGTACTAAGCGTACGAAAAGTAGGGCGGGACACGTGAAATCCTGTCTGAATATGGGGGGACCATCCTCCAAGGCTAAATACTCATCATCGACCGATAGTGAACCAGTACCGTGAGGGAAAGGCGAAAAGAACCCCGGGAGGGGAGTGAAATAGAACCTGAAACCTGATGCATACAAACAGTGGGAGCACCCTTGTGGTGTGACTGCGTACCTTTTGTATAATGGGTCAACGACTTACATTCAGTAGCGAGCTTAACCGAATAGGGGAGGCGTAGGGAAACCGAGTCTTAATAGGGCGAACAGTTGCTGGGTGTAGACCCGAAACCGAGTGATCTATCCATGGCCAGGTTGAAGGTGCCGTAACAGGTACTGGAGGACCGAACCCACGCATGTTGCAAAATGCGGGGATGAGCTGTGGATAGGGGTGAAAGGCTAAACAAACTCGGAGATAGCTGGTTCTCCCCGAAAACTATTTAGGTAGTGCCTCGAGCAAGACACTGATGGGGGTAAAGCACTGTTATGGCTAGGGGGTTATTGCAACTTACCAACCCATGGCAAACTAAGAATACCATCAAGTGGTTCCTCGGGAGACAGACAGCGGGTGCTAACGTCCGTTGTCAAGAGGGAAACAACCCAGACCGCCAGCTAAGGTCCCAAATGATAGATTAAGTGGTAAACGAAGTGGGAAGGCCCAGACAGCCAGGATGTTGGCTTAGAAGCAGCCATCATTTAAAGAAAGCGTAATAGCTCACTGGTCGAGTCGTCCTGCGCGGAAGATGTAACGGGGCTCAAATCTATAACCGAAGCTGCGGATGCCAGTTTACTGGCATGGTAGGGGAGCGTTCTGTAGGCCGATGAAGGTGCATTGTAAAGTGTGCTGGAGGTATCAGAAGTGCGAATGTTGACATGAGTAGCGATAAAGCGGGTGAAAAGCCCGCTCGCCGAAAGCCCAAGGTTTCCTACGCAACGTTCATCGGCGTAGGGTGAGTCGGCCCCTAAGGCGAGGCAGAAATGCGTAGTCGATGGGAAACAGGTTAATATTCCTGTACTTGATTCAAATGCGATGTGGGGACGGAGAAGGTTAGGTTAGCAAGCTGTTGGAATAGCTTGTTTAAGCCGGTAGGTGGAAGACTTAGGCAAATCCGGGTCTTCTTAACACCGAGAAGTGACGACGAGTGTCTACGGACATGAAGTAACCGATACCACGCTTCCAGGAAAAGCCACTAAGCTTCAGTTTGAATCGAACCGTACCGTAAACCGACACAGGTGGGCAGGATGAGAATTCTAAGGCGCTTGAGAGAACTCGGGAGAAGGAACTCGGCAAATTGATACCGTAACTTCGGGAGAAGGTATGCCCTCTAAGGTTAAGGACTTGCTCCGTAAGCCCTGGAGGGTCGCAGAGAATAGGTGGCTGCGACTGTTTATTAAAAACACAGCACCCTGCTAACACGAAAGTGGACGTATAGGGTGTGACGCCTGCCCGGTGCTGGAAGGTTAATTGAAGATGTGCAAGCATCGGATCGAAGCCCCAGTAAACGGCGGCCGTAACTATAACGGTCCTAAGGTAGCGAAATTCCTTGTCGGGTAAGTTCCGACCCGCACGAATGGCGTAACGATGGCCACACTGTCTCCTCCCGAGACTCAGCGAAGTTGAAGTGGTTGTGAAGATGCAATCTACCCGCTGCTAGACGGAAAGACCCCGTGAACCTTTACTGTAGCTTTGCATTGGACTTTGAAGTCACTTGTGTAGGATAGGTGGGAGGCTTTGAAGCAGAGACGCCAGTCTCTGTGGAGCCGTCCTTGAAATACCACCCTGGTGTCTTTGAGGTTCTAACCCAGACCCGTAATCCGGGTCGGGGACCGTGCATGGTAGGCAGTTTGACTGGGGCGGTCTCCTCCCAAAGAGTAACGGAGGAGTTCGAAGGTTACCTAGGTCCGGTCGGAAATCGGACTGATAGTGCAATGGCAAAAGGTAGCTTAACTGCGAGACCGACAAGTCGAGCAGGTGCGAAAGCAGGACATAGTGATCCGGTGGTTCTGTATGGAAGGGCCATCGCTCAACGGATAAAAGGTACTCCGGGGATAACAGGCTGATTCCGCCCAAGAGTTCATATCGACGGCGGAGTTTGGCACCTCGATGTCGGCTCATCACATCCTGGGGCTGTAGTCGGTCCCAAGGGTATGGCTGTTCGCCATTTAAAGTGGTACGTGAGCTGGGTTTAAAACGTCGTGAGACAGTTTGGTCCCTATCTGCAGTGGGCGTTGGAAGTTTGACGGGGGCTGCTCCTAGTACGAGAGGACCGGAGTGGACGAACCTCTGGTGTACCGGTTGTAACGCCAGTTGCATAGCCGGGTAGCTAAGTTCGGAAGAGATAAGCGCTGAAAGCATCTAAGCGCGAAACTCGCCTGAAGATGAGACTTCCCTTGTGGTTTAACCACACTAAAGAGTCGTTCGAGACCAGGACGTTGATAGGTGGGGTGTGTAAGCGCGGTAACGCGTGAAGCTAACCCATACTAATTGCTCGTGAGGCTTGACTCTATCATTTGAAGAACTTCAAATAATAAAAGCTTACTGACTGATTCAGTCATCACCATTTATACCGATTAAGGCTTTACCGATTTGTAACAGTTTAAGTTTGGCGGCCATAGCGAGTTGGTCCCACGCCTTCCCATCCCGAACAGGACCGTGAAACGACTCAGCGCCGATGATAGTGTGGTTCTTCCATGTGAAAGTAGGTCACCGCCAAACACCCATTCCGAAGCCCCCGACTGATGTCGGGGGCTTTTTACATGCCTGTTGTTTCTGTTGCCTGTTGTTCCTGTCGGTTTGGCGGCAGAATTGGGATAACGGGTGTTGGGATCAAACATTGGGATAGTGATATGCCGGTGTTTATGGAGTATTTGTGCATCTTGGTATTGGAATCGGAAATATTTACCCTGTTGTTATTCTTGCACAAAAGTACCGAAAGTTACGGTTAACCGTTTGGAATGTTTGAAATCGAACGGTATTTGCGTTAATATGTCGTATGCATTTATATGGAATAGGGCCGTGTTCTACTGTCGTGTGGCAGTGTCGGCGGGGTGGGGAAAACCGTCCTGCAGACGGCCCGGTTGATTCAATCTGACACGTTATAGGAAAACCCTGATGAAGAAATTTTTATTTGGTGTAGTTGCCGCCGTGTGTACGGCATTCTCTTTGGCTGCCGTGAACGTCAATACGGCCTCTTCTGCGGAACTGGAGGCATTGCCGGGTATCGGTCCGGCTAAGGCGAAGGCGATTGTGGAATACCGTCAGAAGAACGGTGCGTTCAAATCGGTGGAGGAGCTGAAAAACGTGAAGGGTATTGGTGATGCGGTGCTGAACAAGTTGAAGGCGGAGGCGACGGTTTCTTCTGCCGCGCCTAAGGCTGCGCAGCCTGCCGTGAAAAAATAAGCCGGATTCTGCCTATATGCCGCCCTGCGGCCGAACCGTTTGCCGGTTGGGCCCCGGGGCGGCTTTGTTTGGGG
>NZ_JBQCXE010000014.1:0-9099 GCF_051956675.1 Neisseria sp. P0022.S009 | reverse complement strand
ATGTTTTCACGCTGGATCAGTTTGAGGTAGTGCGCCAAACGGGAAAGCAGGAAGACGTAAGGCAAACGGGCGTTGATACGGCTGTTTGCGGTTGCTTCTTTGGTTTCATACAACGCAGGTTTCTGTGTTGAGTTGGCGGAGAAGAAACAGGCGTAATCGCGGTTTTTATAGAAAGACAATGGAATAAAGCCCAGATTGGCAAATTCAAATTCACGGGTTTCCGGAATCAGGACTTCTGTCGGGATTTTCATTTGATTGCCGGTACCCAGGTCATACATGTGAATAGGTAAGTCTTCAATCAAGCCACCGGCCTGCGGGCCGCGAATCTGAACACACCAACCGTTATTGATGAAGCTACGCACCATATTGGCGGCAAAGGCGAATGATGCATTTGCCCACAAATAGCGGTTATGTTCCGTACCTTTTACCTGTTCTTCGTAATTGAAGCCGCGGACAGGCACGGTGTCGCTGCCGTACGGCAGACGGGCGAGGAAGCGGGGAAGGGTCAAGCCGATATAGCGTGCATCGTCTGTTTCACGGAAGCTTTTCCATTTGATGTATTCGGCACGATCCATGTAGTTGGCCAAATCTTGGATGGCGGCCACTTCTTCCATGCTTTCTTTACCGAAGAAGGATGCGCCGACTGAACCGATAAAGGGCATGTGTGCAGAAGCGGAAACACGTGAGATATTGCGCAACAAAGCCATATCTTGAGGGCTGCGGTCAAATTCGTAGTTTGAAATTACGGCACCGATAGGTTCGCCGCCCGGGGTGTCGTATTCGTTGCTGTAAGTGTGGCGGTACAGTCCGCTTTGCACGATTTCAGGCGCATCTTCAAAGTCTTGAATCAAATCTTCTTTGGAAACGTCGAGGATTTCGATTTTAACGTTGTGACGGAAGTCGGTTCGGTCAACCAAGAATTTCAAACCGCGCCATGCAGATTCAATTTTTTGAAATTCTTCGTTATGGAGGATTTCATCCAGTTGACGGCTGAGTTGTTCATCGATACGTGCGATGTGGTAATCGAGCAGGCTTTTGTCCAGGCGCTCCACCTTTTGAGAGGAGTCTTGGATCATTTTCATGAAGACACTGACAGCTGCCGCGATACGTTCGTCGGCAGAGGCTTCCGACATTTTCTCGGCACTTTGGAATTGCTCGATATCAATGACGGAGTCAACGGCGTTCAGATTGATTTTTTTACACAGATCTTCATAAACACTGTTTGTGCTTTCTTGTTCGATCACTGTAGTTTGGGCTTGGGCCTTTTGGCTTTTTTGCATATTTGAATCCTTACGGGTATTTCAGACGGCCTTTAATGTTACTTATTATTGATAGGTGCGATTTTTTCAAGACGGTCGCGTAGTTCGGCAGACAGGTTCTCGTCACGCAGAATGGTTTCCAATTCGCGACGGAAAGCAGAGTCGTCCAATAAGTTGGATTTCAAATCGCGAAGCAGGTTGCGCATAGCCAGCAAGGCACGCAATTCCGGTACATTTTGGGCAATTTGCTCCGGATGGAAGTCACGCATAGATTTGAAATCCAAATTCACATTCATCTCACCGCCGGCAGGAGAAAGTGTGTTTTTGACGGTCAGATTGGCTTTAGGATTGAAATCGGATAATACTGAATCAAAGTTGTTTTTGTTAATATTGACTTTTTCTTTTTCGGCAAGGTCGCGTTTATCTTGACCGTTACTGTAATCGCCGGTTACTAAAAGCTTAAGCGGCAACTCAACCTTTTTTTGTGCACCGCCGGTATGCAAATCCAATTTAATATTGATGCGGGAAGGCGGAACTTCGTTTTGAAAACTTTTGCTCACGATGAAATTTATCCTTTTTTGATAGATTAAATGACACTTATGTCATTTTTTCAAATAAAATGCAAGGTATGGGGTCAGGAAATATCCTGATTGGTTAGTATAAATGTTAGACAGATAGCTTGTCTATCGTATTCAAATTTACCGGAAAAAGGTTTTTCAGTGAAATTTCACAAGCCATTATGGGAAGAGGGGGTACTCTTATCTCCTCAACATTTTCAACAACAAGACAAATTCAACAATCATATGCATGCCCTGTTAATGAGAGTGATGGGGGATTTTAGGTGGGGCTGTTTTCAATGTGAATTTGACCGGCAGGCATTAGAAGTTGGAAAAATCAAATTAGATACACTTCAGGCATGCTTGCCGGATGGCACCTTAATTGATTTGCAGGCCGGCGGACGCCACGTCAATGTGCGCAATATTGAAGGTCTGCCTTTACAGCAACGAAATGTTGTATTGTTGGCACTGCCAGTCTATCAGGCACATGTTTCAAACTTGGTAGATGAGGATGAAACCAAAGATACGCCCAAGCGCTTTGTTAAGAGCTTTGAGAAGGTGGAGGATATTTTCTCTGCCGAAGAAACAGAGTTTGCGGTGGAGGGATTGAATCTCACCATTCGTTTCGATTTTGAACAAAATGACGACTATATTACCTGTCCTATCGGTGCAATAGAGAAAGATGAGACGGGCGCTTTCGTTTGGGCTAAAAACTATATCCCGCCATTGTTATCCATAACAGGATCGGAAACTTTATTCTCTTGTCTTAACCGTATCACTTTGATGGTATTATCCCGTATAGAGAATTTGTCTGCCCGCCGCCGCTCTCGGAGCGAAAGTGTCGTTGATTTTTCAGTTTCCGATTCGATGCTGTTTTGGTTTCTGCATGGCTTAAATACCATTTATCCGGAATTGAAGCACCTGAATGACTACCCTCAGAAACATCCGGAAGAGTTTTATAAACTTTTGGTACGCCTGCTGGGTATGCTGTATACCTTTAGAGCCAACGAGTCCGTTAAAGAAATAGACTCATATGATCACTTTGATTTGTTTGGAACATTCAACCGTTTGGAACAAAAGATCCGAGATTTACTGGATGAGGTTATTCCTTCCCCTGTTATCGAATTGTCGCTGGAGCATCTGAAATCGACGCATTGGCGCGCCCAAATATTTGATGACCGAATCAATGCTGATGCAGAGTTTTATCTTTCCGCCCATTCCGACTCCGTCGACTTCTCGGAATTGCAAAAACAGCTGCCTTTGGTCAGCAAAATCGGTGCGCCCGATGATGTGGAGCGTGTAATTAATACGGCAGTGGTCGGCGTACCTTTGCATCATCTCCATCAGACTCCGCCGGGCCTGCCTTTTAGAATGGACAATGTGTATTTTAGGTTGGATAAACGGCATGTCGCGTTTGATAGGATGATGCAGTCCCAAGTATGCAGCATTTATGTTCCGGCCTCTATTTCTGATTTACATTTAAGCCTATTTGCAGTAGTGAGTATTTAATATATGAATAATCAACCCTTAATTAGAACCGTTTTGAGAGATACTGCTTTGGCGGTATCTGCATTATCCGCCGGCTTTACACCTGACCATTCCGAATCATGGTATGTTCATTGCAAGAATCTGATTCAAGATTTAAAGGCAAAATTAGCCGAGCTTGGATGGAAAGAGGCGGATATTGAAGAAGTTTCATATGCACAATGTGCCCTTTTGGATGAAGTTGCACTGCGCACGCTGAAAGGTAACGACAGGGAAGTGTGGGAAAGAAACCCTATGCAGGTTTGTTTTTTCCAATCATATAATGCAGGGAATATCCTGTGTGACAGAATCGAATCTTTGTGTAAAAACCACAAGGATGCCAGCCCCTTGGTGGCGGAAACCTATCAGAGCGTGATCAACTTGGGGTTCAGGGGCCGATATGTTCTGGATGAAGATGCATTGCATACTGCACAGGAACAGTTGAAAAAAATCACTCCGGCCTTCCCAAGTAATGCTGTATCGGAAGATGGCAAGTTGTTTTATATAGATCAAAAGGGAATGCCGCTGAAAAAAGCATTCAGCCTCCGTCCGGCCTGGTTGCTTGTAGGAAGCATTGTTGTGGCAACGGTTGCATACTTTGCATTTGGATATTATCTGGATGGTTTGGTTGAGCAAGTACAAGCATTGTAATTTCAAGTGTTTATATAATGACTTATTGGAAAATTTCGGTTCTGGCGGTCTTGGCTGTTTTTGAGCTCGTTTTACTGTATGTGTTCGCAGTATATTGGCAGACAGGTTGGATAATCAAAGGCTGTGCTTGGGCATTATCCATTGGGGCGGCCTTTTATTATTGGCGTTTTTATCTAAAGAAAAAACACGAACAAATCAATACGGATTTTTGGAAGAAAATCTCAGGGGAATTGGATTCCAACGGAGATTTGGGTTGCTATACCATTCGTCTGCATGACTCTTCTGCGCCGAGAAAGTTGGTGGAGAGGGTAAATGAAACCGTCTATATCAACATATCGGGTTCGGAAAATCTGCATCCGGTCGTTTCCAATTTGCTTGAAAATACAGCCCATAAGTATGTTTCTGTGAGTCTGGAGCTGTGGCTTTCCCCTGCGGAAAATACCGATATTGCGACCACTTTGCGCACATGGTTGCGTAACATACTTTTTCTGCAGAAGAGCACGGGTTTGACTATCCCGGTGCACTGGTTGATTCAAACGCCGGTATCTTTTTTGTTTGATAGAAAAAACAGCCATTCCGTTTTTTCTATCATCAATAAGAAAGAACACAACCGTCTGCAGATAAACGAATTCTTAAAGAATCTGAAAAACGCCCTGTCCCTTAAATTCCTGCATGACAGCAATGCCCAGTATAGCCATCAATATATTTATCTGATGGAGGCACTGAATTTTTTAGAAGAAAAATTCTTAAAAAATACAGATAGCGGATGGGAGTATGTGGACATATGCAGTTTAAGCCTTGCCGATGGCGGAAATTTTCAAAATACATCTGAATGGGCCGCTTATCTTGTAAAAAATACAGATGGTCTTATTCCGACGGTAAAAAGTGTTCAACATGATACAGTAAGATACATCCTATCCGAATATCTGGATAAATATGCCGTTTATCATAGAAATCATATTTCAGATATGATTTTTAAGGTATTATTCATTGGTGTTGCCGGGTTTTTTCTAGCTACGTCGTTTTCAACCGTTAATAACAGCCGTTTGTTGGAACAAATTGGCACGCATATAGCGGACTTCCGTATGGAAACGGATAAAGCCGAACAGGATAGAAAATTAGGGTTGTTGAAGCAAGACTTGAAATTGCTTGAAGGATACCGTGATCACGGCGTTCCTGCATATTTGGGTTTGGGACTGTATCGTGCGCAGGCCTATATCCCCAAATTAAAAGCCTTAATCCCTGCCGAAATTCCTAAAGCACCCGAACCCAAGCCTGTTAAGAAGCCGGATCCGGTAGTTCTTACCTTGGACAGTTTGGCACTTTTTGAAACCGGACAGTTTGAATTAAAAAATAATGCCAATAAAGCATTAATTGGCGTATTGAAGGCAATCGAAGCACATCCTGATACCCGCATTTTAATTGAAGGCCATACCGATAATGTCGGAAATCCCGTTTCCAATCAGCAGTTGTCAGAAAAACGAGCTCAATCCGTCAAAGATTGGTTGGTGATTTCTTCCAATGTTCCGGAAGGCAGGTTTGAAGTCAAAGGTTTGGGCGATACCAAACCGATTGCAGACAATCAAACAGAAGACGGTAAGGCCAAGAACCGTAGGGTTGAGATTATCCTTATTCCCTCGGCAACACAGTAATTCAATGCAGCACAAGTTGCTTTAAGCCTTAAAACTTAAAGCGTTTTTAATAAAACTAAGGAGTAAAAATATGGCAATTCCTGCTTATATGTGGCTGAAAGACGATGGCGGTTCCGCTATTAAAGGTTCCGTTGACGTTCACGGCCGTGAAGACAGTGTTGAGATCGTTGAGTTCCAACACAACGTCCGCATTCCTACAGATGCCAATACTGGCAAACTGACAGGTACCCGCGTTCATGAACCTATCGTATTGTACAAAGAATACGATGCGTCTTCTCCATACTTGTACAAAGCGGTAACCACCGGTCAAACTTTAAAAGAAGTAGAAATCAAGTGGTATCAAATTGATGCATCTGGTCAAGAGAAAGAGTACTTCAATACCAAACTGGACAACGTTAAAGTTGTCGCAGTAGGTCCTGTAATGCACAATATCAAAGACCCTGCACGCGAGCGTTACAACCACTTGGAACGCGTTGAATTGCGCTACGAAAAAATCACTTGGACTTATAAAGACGGTAACATCATTCATTCCGACAGCTGGAACGAAAGCCGCGCTTAATCATCCACATAAAGTGCTGCCTGATAAAGGTAGCACTTTTTTATAACACATTTTTACATCAGGGATATCAAATGTCTGCACATGATCAAGCCTTATTATTACGTCGTCTGAATACGCATTGCCAACAGGCAATGGAAGCCGCCGCCGGTTTATGTCAAACACGGGGTCATGCCGAAATTACGGTTGACCATTTGTTTATCAAGCTATTGGAATTAGGGGATGGCGATGTCGGCGCCTTATTGAGACGTTACGAAATTGATTCGGAAAACATCTGGAACCCTTTGCTGGACACGATGGACAAACTGCCGCGCAATGTCCGCGGTAATCCTTCACTGTCCAAATCACTGGTCAGCCTATTGTCAGACGCATGGCTGCTGGCAAGTGATGAAGGCGCCTCGGAAATCCGTTCCGCTTATCTGTATCAAGCATTGTTGAAATCCCCTTACCGTCTGATGACGCAGGATGCATGGCCGCTGTTGAGTCTGACGGAAACCCAAATAGGCCGTCTGAAAACATGGTTGGATGAAGTCTCCATCGAAGGCACCAACAATACGTTTGCCCAAACTTCTGCCGAAGAAGGCCAGGACGGCACTCAGGCAGAATCCAAATCACAACCGGTTAAAGCAACCGGACAAAACGATGCATTGGCTCGCTTTACCGTCAACCTGACTGAAAAAGCAGCCCAAGGCGGTATCGACCCCGTATTTGGCCGCGAAACAGAAATCCGCCAAATGATGGATATTTTATCGCGCCGCCGTAAAAACAATCCGATTTTGGTCGGCGAACCAGGTGTCGGCAAAACCGCACTGGTAGAAGGCCTGGCCTTGAAAATCGCCTCAGGCGAAGTGCCTAAAATATTAGAAAACACACAGGTATTGGTCTTGGACTTGGGCCTGCTGCAGGCAGGTGCGGGCGTCAAAGGCGAATTCGAACAACGCCTGCGTAACGTGATTGAAGCCGTTCAAAATTCCGAAGAACCCATCTTATTGTTCATTGACGAAGCGCATACCTTAATCGGCGCCGGCAACAGTGCCGGTGGCGCAGATGCCGCCAACCTCTTAAAACCAGCCTTGGCACGCGGCGAATTGCGCACCATTGCCGCCACAACCTGGAGCGAATACAAACAATATTTTGAAAAAGATGCCGCATTGGAGCGCCGTTTCCAGATGGTCAAAGTAGAAGAGCCCGATGACGAATCAGCCTTTACCATGCTGCGCGGCTTGAAACAGCGTTATGCCGCTTACCATAAAGTCCATATTCAAGATTCCGCTGTCATTGCAGCCGTACAACTCTCCAGAAAATACATTACCGGCCGCCAACTGCCCGACAAAGCCGTAGACTTGTTGGATACAGCCTCCGCCCGCGTCCGCATGAGCTTGGATACCGTTCCCCATATCTTCGGCTTGATGGAGGCACAGGCCTCCTCGCTGCAACGGGAATTGGAAGCATTGGATGCCGACAAACAATTGGGCCGTCTGAACGCGTCGCAAGAAGAAAACATCCGACAAGTCGAGCAGGAAATTGCCCAGCTGAACGAACAGCGCGAAGAAATGAACCGCCGCTATCAGGAAGAAAAACAATTGGCGGACGAAATCCAATCCTTGATGGAAGCCGCCAAAAATACAGAATTGACTTCCGAAGAGCGGAAAGCCGCACAACAAAGCCTGACCGGGAAACAGCAACAGCTGGATGCCGTCGTCGCAGGCAAACCGCTGATTTTTACCAGCGTCGATGAAACCGTGATTGCCGACATTATCGCCGATTGGACAGGCGTGCCCGCAGGCAGTGTACTCAAAGACGAACTGGCCAACCTGCTGCAGCTCGAAAGCCTGCTTGAGCAACGCGTAGTCGGACAAAACGAAGCCATCCATGCGATTGCACAAAGTTTAAGGGCCGCTAAAGCCGGCCTGAAAACCAACGACTCCCCGTTGGGCGTATTCCTGTTGAGCGGCCCATCCGGTGTCGGCAAAACAGAAACCGCCCTGGCATTGGCAGACGCACTCTTCGGCGGCGAAAAATCACTGATTACCATCAACCTGTCCGAATACCGCGAAGCACACACCGTTTCCCAACTTAAAGGCTCGCCTCCGGGTTATGTCGGCTACGGCGAAGGCGGCGTATTGACCGAAGCCGTACGTCAAAAACCATACAGCGTCGTATTGCTGGACGAAGTCGAAAAAGCCCATAAAGACATCCTTAACCTCTTCTACCAAGTCTTCGACAAAGGCATGATGCGTGACGGCGAAGGCCGGGAAATCGACTTCAAAAACACCGTTATCCTGATGACTTCGAACTTGGGCGCAAACGAACTGACCCAGTTGTTAAAACCGCAAGAGCCAGAAGAGGCAGAAGAAGCCGCTGCAGAAGAAAACCAAGAAGCAAACGGACAAGAACAGATCGCCGATACCGAAGTAGAACTTTCTGCACAAATACCGGAAACCTCCCCTGAGCACACCGAGGTTTCAGACGGCCCGGCCGAAGCCGAAGAAGCACCCGAATACAGCTTGGAAGAACTGGCGGAAGCCATCCGTCCGATACTGACAGACCACTTCCAGGCCGCATTGTTGGCGCGTATGCAGGTCGTTCCTTACCGTCCGTTGGAAAAAGAAGCATTGGCCCAAATCGTCAGATTGAAGTTGGATAAAATAGCAAACCGGCTGTATGAAGCCCATCAAACACACCTCAGCTACAGTGAGGACTTTGCAGCGCTGCTGGCCGATTCCTGTACGACCGGCGACAGCGGTGCGCGCAACATCGACCACCTGCTGAACCGTCAGGTGATGCCGGCGATAGCCCAAAGCTTTTTACAATGGCAGCAGACGGCGGGTCATATGCCGGAGCGAGCGAGCTTGGAGGTTGGGGCAGAAGGTATAGACGTCTTGTTTGAATAAGGCGGA
>NZ_JBQCXE010000013.1:0-11050 GCF_051956675.1 Neisseria sp. P0022.S009 | reverse complement strand
TCCAAAAAGGTGTGGATGCCAAAACCACCGTTGATACCAAAGGCCTGACCTTCAACGGCGACAGCGGCAGCACCAATATCGAAAAACTCGGCTCCACCGTGACCGTTGCCGGCGACGACAACATCACGACTGAAGCCCAAGGCGACACTGTAACCGTCAAGCTGAACAAAGACCTGGTGGTAGACAGCGTCAAAGCCGGTGACACCACCGTTAACAACGACGGTGTGAAAGTCGCAGGCGGTCCTAGCCTGACCAAGTCCGGTATCGATGCCGCAGGCAACAAAGTGACCAACGTAGCCGACGGCGACCTCAATGCCAACAGCAAAGATGCCGTCAACGGCAGCCAACTGTTTGCGACCAACCAAAACGTCGCCAACAACGCCGCCAACATCGCCAAAGGTCTGAACATTGCCGCCGATAACGGCAGCGACGACAACGTCCAACTGGGCGAAACCGTTGCCTACCGCAGCAGCGACCGCAACATCGTGACCACAGTGTCCGACAACCAGATTGACTTCAAACTGGCCAAAGACATTACTGTTGACAGCGTTACCGCAGGCGACAGCAAACTGAATTCAGACGGCCTCACCATTACCGGTGGCCCAAGTGTGACCAAAGCAGGCATCAATGCCGCCGGCAACAAGATCACCAACGTAGCCGCCGGTACCGATGACACCGACGCCGTCAACTACAGCCAGCTGAAACAGCAAAGCGCCGCAGCGCGTACCGAGGTTGCCGCCGGTACCAACATCAAAGACGTGGTGAAAACGACCGGCACCAACGGCCAAGACGTTTACACCGTCAACGCCAAAGGCACGACCGCGAGCGCCGGTTCTGACAAGTTGACCGTTACCGCCGCTGCTGCAGACGCGAACAACGTGACCGACTACAGCATCGACTTGGCGCAAGACACCAAAGACGACATCCAAAAAGGTGTGGATGCCAAAACCACCGTTGACAACAAAGGCCTGACCTTCAACGGCGACAGCGGCAGCACCAATGTCGAAAAACTCGGTTCCACCGTGACCGTTGCCGGCGACGACAACATCACGACTGAAGCCCAAGGCGACACTGTAACCGTCAAGCTGAACAAAGACCTGGTGGTAGACAGCGTCAAAGCCGGTGACACCACCGTTAACAACGACGGTGTGAAAGTCGCAGGCGGTCCTAGCCTGACCAAGTCCGGTATCGATGCCGCAGGCAACAAAGTGACCAACGTAGCCGACGGCGACCTCAATGCCAACAGCAAAGACGCCGTCAACGGCAGCCAACTGTTTGCGACCAACCAAAACGTCGCCAACAACGCCGCCAACATCGCCAAAGGCATCAACTTCGGCGGTACCACCGGCAGCAACAACTACGCATTGGGCGACACCATCAATGTCAAAGGCGACAGCAACATCATCAGCGAAACCGTAGCTGGTGGTGCACAGCTGAAATTGGCCGATGTGTTGAATGTCGGTCAAGCGGCTCCGGTGAAAATCGATGGCGATAAAGGCGAAGTCAGCGGCTTGAGCAATACGACTTTGGGCGGCAGCGATTTTGCCCAAGGCAAACGTGCGGCGACCGAAGAGCAGCTGAATGCAGCCCAAGATCAGTTGGTGAATGTATTGGGTGGCAATGCGGCCAATAACGGCGGCAACATCAGCATGACCGATATTGGAGGTACAGGTGAGAACAACATCCACGATGCAATCAAAGCCGTCAATGCAACTGCCAATCTGCCTTTGACTTTCGGCGGCGACAGCGGCAAAGACGTTGAACGCAAACCGGGTACGAAGCTGAATATTGTCGGCGGTCAAACCGATGCAGCCAAACTTTCAGACGGCAATATCGGCGTTGTAGCGAATGGCTCTGATAAGTTGGAAGTCAAATTGGCTAAAGACTTGGCAGTTGACAGCGTGAAAGCCGGCGATACCACAGTCAATACTGACGGCGTGAAAGTTGGCGATGTCAACCTGACTAAAGCCGGCTTGAACAACGGCGGCAACAAGATTACCAATGTTGCAGCCGGTACCGATGATACTGATGCGGTGAATGTTGCTCAGTTGAACAAAGCTGTGGCTGCGGCTAAGACTGAAGTCGTTCAAGGCGATAACATTGTTGTTACTCAGGATGTAGGCGCCAATGGCCAAACCATTTACAAAGTGGCGACCGATAAAAACCTGAAAGTCGACAGCGTTACCGCAGGCGATACCGTGATGAATAATGACGGTGTGAAAGTTGGCGACGATGTTGCATTGAACAAAGACGGCTTGAAAGCAGGCGATGTGAACCTGACCAAAGCCGGTTTGAACAACGGCGGCAATAAGATTACCAACGTTGCAGCCGGTACGGATGACACCGATGCAGTCAATGTTTCCCAACTGAAACAAGCTGCTGCTGCGTCTAAGACTGAAGTTGTTCAAGGTAAGAATATCGTTGTGACTCAGAAAACAGGCGACAAGGGTCAGACTGTTTACGAGGTGGCAACCGATAAAGACTTGGATGTTGACAGCGTGAAAGCCGGCGATACCGCAGTGAATACTGACGGTGTGAAAGTGGGTGACGATGTTGCATTGAACAAAGACGGCTTGAAAGCAGGCAAGGTAAACCTGACTAAAGACGGCTTGGACAATGCAGGCAATAAAGTAACCAACGTAGCGGATGGCGATCTCAATGCCAACAGCAAAGATGCCGTTAACGGCAGCCAGTTGTACGCAACCAACCAAAACGTAGCCAACAATGCTGCGACTATCGCCAAAGGCATCAACTTCGGCGGTACGACCGGCAGCAACAACTACGCGTTGGGTGACACCATCAACGTCAAAGGCGACAGCAACATCATCAGCGAAACCGTAGCCGGTGGCGCTCAGCTGAAGTTGGCTGACGAGATTAGCGTGAAGACCGTGAATGCCGATACCTTCAAAGCAGGCGATACTGTGATGAACAAAGACGGCGTGAAAGTCGGCGATAAAGTTGCGTTGAACAAAGACGGTCTGACCGCAGGCAATACCGTGGTCAACAACGACGGCGTAACCATCGCTGCACCGACTGAAAACAATCCGAACAACCAAGTCAAATTGTCTCCTGTCGGTTTGAACAACGGCGGCCAACGCATTACCAATGTGGCTCCGGGTAAAGACGGTACAGATGCGGCAAACGTGAACCAATTGATTGGTTTGGGTACCGAGTTGCAGAACAACATCAACCAAGTAGGTAAGAAAGCCTACGCGGGTGTGGCCGGTGCGATTGCCCAAGGCTCGATTCCGCAAGTAACCCGTCCGGGTGCGACCGGTATCGGTGTCGGCAGCGGCTACTATGGCGGTCAGTCTGCCATGGCCATCGGCGTGTCTGCGATGAGCGACGGCGGCAACTGGATTGTCAAAGGCAACTTCTCGGCCAATACCGACGGTCATGTCGGTGTCGGTGCCGGTGCGCTGTATCAGTGGTAAGTTGGCAATGACAGGCAACTAGATTTGCTGCCTGAATAGGGAGGCCGTCTGAAATTTTAGGTTTCAGACGGCCTTTTTTTCTGAAAACACTTGAATTTAGGTTATATGAAACGATATGCTTCATCTATTTACCGCATGACTCTGAAAGAGAACAAATGAGCAAAACCGTCCATTATTTGAAAGACTACGCCGCTCCAGCGTACCGTATTCTGAAAACCGACCTGCATTTCGATATTTTAGAACCGCAAACCATCGTCAAATCCAGTCTGACCGTCCAACCTGAAAGAGCAGGGGAGCCGTTGGTATTGGATGGTTCGGCAAAACTGCGGTCCGTGAAAGTAAACGGTCAGGCCGTAGATTATGTGTTGGAAGACGAAAAATTGACGATTGCAGGCGTGCCGTCTGAAAACTTCACGCTGGAAGTGGAAACCGAAATTCTGCCGGCTGAGAACAAATCCCTGATGGGTCTGTATGCTTCCGGCGGCAACCTGTTCACCCAATGCGAACCGGAAGGTTTCCGCAAAATTACCTTCTACATCGACCGTCCGGATGTCATGTCTAAATTTACCACCACCATTGTTGCGGATAAAAAACGCTATCCGGTGTTGCTGTCTAACGGCAATAAAATCGATAGCGGCGAGTTTTCAGACGGCCGTCATTGGGTGAAATGGGAAGACCCATTTGCCAAGCCGAGCTATCTCTTTGCTTTGGTGGCAGGCGATTTGGCGGTAACGGAAGATTATTTTACGACCATGAGCGGCCGTAAGGTCAAAATCGAGTTCTACACTACTGAGACAGACAAACCTAAAGTCGGTTTTGCAGTAGAATCGTTGAAAAATGCAATGAAATGGGACGAAACGCGCTTCGGCTTGGAATACGACTTGGATATTTTCATGGTCGTTGCCGTGGGCGATTTCAATATGGGCGCAATGGAAAACAAAGGTTTGAATATTTTCAACACCAAGTTCGTGCTGGCCAACAGCCGTACCGCGACCGATACCGACTTTGAAGGCATCGAATCTGTGGTCGGCCACGAATATTTCCACAACTGGACGGGCAACCGCGTGACCTGCCGCGATTGGTTCCAATTGTCGCTGAAAGAAGGTTTGACCGTATTCCGCGATCAAGAATTTTCCGGCGACCGGGCCAGCCGCGTGGTGCGCCGTATTGACAATGTCCGTATGCTGCGCCTGTTCCAATTCCCTGAAGATGCGGGCCCGACTGCGCATCCTGTCCGCCCGGCCAGCTATGAAGAAATGAACAACTTCTACACCATGACCGTCTATGAAAAAGGTGCGGAAGTCGTGCGCATGTATCACACCTTGCTCGGGGAAGAGGGCTTTCAAAAAGGCATGAAGCTGTATTTCCAACGCCACGACGGTCAGGCTGTGACTTGTGATGATTTCCGTGCCGCAATGGCAGACGCAAACGGCATCAATCTTGATCAGTTTGCTTTGTGGTACAGCCAAGCCGGTACGCCGGTTTTAGATGCTCAAGGCCGTCTGAAAGATGGTGCGTTTGAATTGACGATCAAACAAACCATTCCTGCCACGCCCGATATGGCGGAAAAGCAGCCGATGATGATTCCGGTCAAAACCGGTTTGCTGAATGAAAAAGGCGAAGCGGTTGAGTTTGAATATCAAGGCAAACGAGTGAAAGAGGCGGTTTTGGTATTGACCGAAGCCGAGCAGACTTTTGTGTTGGGCGGCGTCAATGAGCCGGTTATCCCGTCTCTGCTGCGTGATTTCTCTGCACCGGTTACCCTGAACTATCCGTACAGCGAGCAAGAATTGGCCACTTTATTGGCGGCAGATGAAAATGAGTTTGCCCGTTGGGAGGCTGCTCAAACCTTGTATCATCGCGCCATTAACGCCAACCGTCAGGCATTGGCGGAAGGCCGTCCTTTGCCGGAACATAAAGCATTGATGGATGCTTTGGCTTTGGTGGTTTCCGGTGACTTTGATCCGGCATTCCGTGCCATTTTGCTGCAAATGCCGTCTGAAACCGATGTATGGGCGGAAGAAGAAAATATTGACCCGATTCAGGTTCATCAAGCGCGAGAAGCCTTGCTCAATGCCGTTGCTGTCAAGTTCCTGCCTCAGTGGCGCGAGCTGAACCGTCAAGCTACCGAGCAAGAAAACCAAGCTGATGCCACTGTTCGTTATGAATACAGCCCGGAATTGGCCGGCTGGCGAACTTTGCGCAATGCTTGCAGAGCATTTATCCTTCGTGCTGAAGCTGCGCATATTGAACACGTTGCGGAGAATTACGAAGCAATGGCGCAAAACATGACCCACGAATGGGGCATCTTATCCGCAATCAACAGCAATGAAAGCGAAATCCGCGATCGTTTGTTGACACAATTTGCCGATAAATTCGCCGATGATGCCTTGGTAATGGATAAATACTTTGCCCTGATTGCTTCAAGCCGCCGCAAAGATACTTTACAGCAAGTTCAGACGGCCTTGAATCATCCTAAGTTCAGCATCGAAAACCCGAATAAAGCCCGTTCTTTGTTGATCAGCTTCAGCCGTAATATTCCGCACTTCCATGCAGAAGACGGCAGCGGCTACCGCTTTATAGCCGATAAAGTGATGGAAATCGACCGCTTTAATCCACAAGTTGCCGCCCGACTGGTGCAGGCTTTCAACATCTGCAACAAATTGGAAGCCAACCGCAAAGCCGTCATGACCAAAGAATTGCAACGCATCAATGCACAAGAAGGTTTGTCCAAAGATGTAGGCGAGATTGTCGGTAAGATTTTGAATGAAAAATAAAGCCTGTCTGTTGACCTTATTGTAATCTAGCAATAAGGATAGATAGACTAAAGGACGTCTGAAACCGATTGGTTTCAGACGGCCTGGGGCCTTTGTAAAAATCCTCTTTTAGAAAAAGATATTACAGAATAAACGACTACTTTCCATATCCACTCTGTCTGTAAAAAACAACGTTTCCTAGCAAAAATCACTCAAAACAAGAGGAAAATTTGTTTTCCTAAGCCATAAGCTTTATATTATGGTCATGGAATCGTTGAAACAGAACGATATCGTAATAAGAAGAACGAATGCTCGCTTCTTCACACTTAAAAAAGGAAAACAGCAATGAAAAAATCCCTGATTGCCCTGACTCTGGCGGCTCTGCCTGTTGCAGCTATGGCTGACGTAACTCTGTACGGTCAAATTAAAGCCGGCGTTGAAGTATCCAAAGTTAAATTGGGTAAAAAAACCGCTGAAGAACTGAAGTTCGCACAAAGCTCTAAAACTGCTACTGAAATCGCTGACTTCGGTTCACGCATCGGCTTCAAAGGCCACGAACACTTGGGTAACAATCTGAATGCCATCTGGCAAGTTGAACAGTCTACTTCTATCGCCGGTGGCGACAAAGAGTGGGCTTCTCGCGAATCTTTCATCGGTTTGGAAGGCGGCTTCGGTAAAATTCGTGCCGGTAAACTGAACTCTACTGTTAAAGACTCTAGCGACAACGTTGACCAATGGGAAAGCAATAACGGTGCGTTAGGCATGTCTGTATTCACTCGTGTTGACGAGCGTGCAGTATCTGTACGTTACGACAGCCCTGTATTCTCAGGCTTCAGCGCAAGCGTACAATACACTCCACGCGACAATGCGAACTCTGATGACAAATACAAACACGAAGATCCTTCTCATGACACTTACTACGCTGGCCTGAACTACGAAAACTCTGGTTTCTTCGGTCAATACGCTGGTGGTTTCCGTAAAAACTCTGTAGAGACTAAAAACGGTTATAAAGACGGTCACGTACAACGTTTGGTAGCTGGTTACGATGCTAACAACCTGTTCGTATCTGTAGCCGGTCAATACGCTAAAAACTGGGAAAAATTAGGTGACTACGCTCAAGCTCAGTCTAACGGTGTTGTAACTAAAGAAATGCGTGAAAGAACCACTTCTAAAGTTAACGCTTCCAACGTAGTATTTGGTACTGCTGCTGGTTTGGATGGCAAAGGTGTTGAAACTGTTGAAGTTGCTGCTACTGCCGCTTACCGCGCCGGTAACGTAACTCCTCGCGTTTCTTACGCTCACGGCTTCAAAGCTAAAGTTGACGGTAAAAAACTGAAAGGCACTCAATACGACCAAGTTATCGTTGGTGCTGACTACGACTTCTCTAAACGCACTACTGCTCTGGTTTCTGCCGGCTGGTTGCGTGGTGCTGAGTCTGGCCCTCACAAAGTTGAAACCATCTCTGGTTTGGTTGGCCTGCGTCACAAATTCTAATCTTCGGATTAGTATGAAAAAGAGCCTGTTTTATGCAGGCTCTTTTTTTATTCATATTCTTCATGCTACCTAAATGAAAAATTAATTTAACCATTGATATAGAAGAAGGTTGAGAATTTTACAAAATTCCTCTTTCCTGATAGCTAAAATCTAAATACAGGTTTTCGACTTTTCATACTAAATACTCCTTATAATCCTTATTTAGACACATGATAATCGGGCATCCTGGTCTCCGTTTAGGTGCGAACAGAGACCTTTACAAAATTCCCCAAAATCCCCTAAATTCCCATCAAGACATTTAGGGGATTTTCCATGAGCACCTTCTTCCGGCAAACCGCACAAGCCATGATCGCCAAACACATCGACCGCTTCCCACTATTGAAGTTGGATCAGGTGATTGATTGGCAACCGATCGAACAGTACCTGAATCGTCAAAGAACCCGTTACCTCCGAGACCACCGCGGTCGTCCCGCCTATCCCCTGTTGTCCATGTTCAAAGCCGTCCTGCTCGGACAATGGTACAGCCTCACCGATCCCGAACTCGAACACAGCCTCATCACCCGCATCGATTTCAACCTGTTTTGCCGTTTTGACGAACTGAGCATCCCCGATTACAGCACCTTATGCCGCTACCGCAACTGGCTGGCGCAAGACGACACCCTGTCCGAATTGCTGGAACTGATTAACCGACAACTGGCCGAAAAAAACCTAAAATTAGAGAAGGCATCCGCCGCCGTCATTGATGCCACCATTATTCAGACCGCCGGCAGCAAACAGCGCCAGGCCATAGAAGTCGATGAAGAAGGACAAGTCAGCGGCCAAACCACACCGAGTAAGGACAAAGATGCCCGTTGGACAAAGAAAAACGGCCTCTACAAACTCGGTTACAAACAACATACCCGTACCGATGAGGAAGGCTATATCGAGAAACTGCACATCACTCCTGCCAATACCCATGAGTGCAACCATCTGTCCCCTTTGTTGGAAGGCATTGCCGAAGGTACGACCGTCTATGCCGACAAAGGCTACGACAGTAAGGAAAACCGACAACATCTGAAAGAACATCGGTTGCTGGACGGCATTATGCGCAAAGCCCACCGCAACCGTCCGCTGACGGAAGTGCAAACGAAGCGCAACCGATATTTGTCGAAGACCCGTTATGTGGTCGAACAAAGCTTCGGTACGCTGCACCGTAAATTCCGCTATGCGCGGGCAGCCTATTTCGGACTGATTAAAGTGAGTGCGCAAAGCCATCTGAAGGCGATGTGTTTGAACCTGTTGAAAGCGGCCAACAGGCTAAGTGTGCCTGTTGCCGCCTAAAAGGCGGCCCGGATGCCTGATTATGGGGCGTCCGGGGAGGATTAAGGGGGCGTTTGGGTAGAACCAGTGGGTACTTGGAACGAAAACAGCCGAAAATCTGTGTTGGTATTTCGGCTGTTGCGGGAAGGGCTTTTTTGCAAAGGTCTCAAACAGTCTTGCCGCCGAAACCATCATTACTTCTTCGGACAAGCAGTTCAGCATCAGAAAAGTCTGCAACCATAAAACCCAAGAATGCTCTTTCTTTGCAGGCAAAAAAGTCATCGAGAAAAATCTTCCCGAAGACAGGACAAGCCATGAATGGCTTGGCAATACTTTCGCATTAAGAACCAGCTTCGGGTCGTATGATTCCTACACCACCTTCGCCGACCGCACCCATAAGCCCCATACGCTTTCCTCCGTCATCGCCACCGACAGCAAAACGCAATGCGTCGTGACTGCAGATAATAAAGGCGAGTCTTTCTACTCGCTGTTCCGCGATAAACCCGTCAAATTCATTGCCGCAAACGACAAAAAATTCGGCTTCACCCGAGATGTTGCTACGCTGGAATCCGTTGTCGAAGCAGAATTCAAAGGCAAGAAAGTCCACATGACGTATATGAATAAAGTCGAACGCGATGTCTCGGTCGTTTTAGACAATTCGTGTGTGAAATGATGTGCCTGGTTGGATGAACAAGGTTTCGAGTTTTTATGTAAAGGTCTTAAGTCTCTAAAAGGATCTTAGTAAGGAGAAAAAATTTCAGATTCTTATAATTTAGATTTGGATGATCTTATAACTATGCCTTATTAAGACTCAATAGCAGATCTCTAAATGCATTCGGATCTTTAATAAATGTCATTTCACCTGATTGAGGAAAATGGAAATCCAGTAGGCGGGACACCCAGAAACGGATACATCCGGCTCTTTGTGCCGTAGGGAAATATGCACGTTCTTCATCAGATAAAGGACGCACGCTTTCATAGCCATGGATAAAAGCATCATAAAGAGCAGGGTCTAATTTATTATCGGCTGTCCGCGCCCAGTCGTTAACTGCAATGGCCAAGTCGTACATGAAATTACCATTGCACGCATAATAAAAATCGATGAAGCCGGAAACTTCATCTCCATTAAGCAGTACGTTGTCTTTAAATAAATCGGCATGGATAATACCGGAAGGCAAATGTTCTCCAAGATTTTCATCTAAAGAAGCAATTTCAGCTTGAAGCAGTTTGGCATCTTCGCTATCTAAAACCGGGAGCAACTGAGTGCAGGCATCGTGCCACCAGCCATCATAACGGGGATTTTTCATTTTTAAAGGAAAATCTTGGCCGGCTAAATGCATTTT
Organism: Neisseria sp. P0022.S009; assembly: GCF_051956675.1. NCBI lineage: Bacteria > Pseudomonadati > Pseudomonadota > Betaproteobacteria > Neisseriales > Neisseriaceae > Neisseria > Neisseria sp. P0022.S009. Next base: position 724 of record NZ_JBQCXE010000013.1, on the reverse strand, counting down.
GGCCAACATCGCACCAGTATGGAAACATTGTGCCTCTGTCGGCCAGCCGGTATCGGAGCCATTCAAACAAGTTACCAAGCAGGCAGGTTTTCCGGCTAACATAGAATGCAGTCCACCATCTTTACGAGCAATCGGAGCGGCGCAGGCAACGCCATTTTGGCTCAAGTGTTGATTTAGCTCTAAAAAGAAAGGCAGTTCCTCTGATTTTAAAACCTCAAAAACAGTCAATACATAACGACCGGTTGAGGTAGTCAGAAAATAATTACTGTTAGTAATTCCTTGAGCAATCCCCTGCAAAGAAACAAAATCTCCCAAATCATATTGCAGCAAGAAATCGCGCATTTGAGCGTCGGAAACACTGGTATAGACAGACATAGCAAACTCGAAGCTGAAATAAAATCAAAGAAACATCATACCAAAAAACAAGCATCAACAATATAAATTAAAGCATAGGTCAAATTCAAAAGGCCGTCTGAAACCAAAATTTCAGACGGCCTTAGTATTGAACCGGGTTGGATATTGGAAGCGGATAGGGAAGATTTGAGTATTTTTAGAAAAATAAAAACCCTGTTAAAACAGGGTGGTGGTTAAATTTTCGAAAATAATTTCGAGAAAGGTGTTGACTGGTTTTGTTGGAGGGCGTATAGTTCGGTTCTTCGCTGCTGACGCGGTGAAGAAAACGAAGCAGACAGTATAACACAGTTGGTTGAAATTTTCGATAATT
>NZ_JBQCXE010000012.1:0-12337 GCF_051956675.1 Neisseria sp. P0022.S009 | reverse complement strand
TCAGCATCCGTCACAACCCCATCGTCGAAGGCATACGCACGGCCGACTACAACTACCGCAGTGCCGATACCGACCTCTTTGCCGAAACCGACAACAAACAGTCCGAAGAATCAGCCGACAATACCGTCTTATTGGGCAAACAGCAGCATTGGGGCCTTCATCCCAAAACCCCCGACGAAGCCCAAGTTCAGACGACCCTGTTGAACGAAGCCGTCCTCTGCCGTCAAACCGTCACCAACGGCAGCGGCAACGTCGTCTCCATGACACCGATGAAAGTGTTCCAAACCGATGTCTCCTTCCCCGAAGCCCCCGACGGCTGGCTGGTGCTCAGTATGGAACACAGCGGCAGCCGCGATACCGCCTACAGCCATACCTTTACCGCCATTCCCGCCCAACTCGCCTACCGTCCCAAACGCACCACCCCGCGTCCGCATATCGCCGGCACACTGCCCGCACGGGTAACCGCGGCGGAGAACTGCACCTATGCCTATATCGACGATATGGGCCGCTACCGCGTCAAACTACCGTTTGATTTAGACGAATGGAGTCCCGGCGGCGAAAGCCGTCCCGTCCGACTGGCCAAACCCTATGCCGGTCCCGAATACGGCATCCACTTCCCCTTACACGAAGGCACCGAAGTGATGCTCTCCTTCGTACAGGGTAATCCCGACCGTCCGTATATCTCCGGCGTGATGCATGACAGCACCCATACCGACCATATCCCTGCCGATTGGAACACAAGAAACGTCATCCGCACCTGGGCGAACAACAAACTGAGGATGGAAGACCTGAAAGGTCAGGAACACATCAAACTCGCCACCGACTACCAAAAATCCCAACTCAACCTCGGCCACATCGTCGACTCAAATCGAGAAAAGCGTGGTAAGAACGGTGAGGGCTTCGAACTCAGAACTGACGGTTGGGGCGCCGTACGGGCAGGCAAGGGCATACTCGTCAGCGCACAAAACCAGGACGCCAACGGCAAAGTGCTGGATATGGACGATGCCATCTCCCAACTCGAACAAGCACTCTCCCTGGCCAAAAGCCTGAACAAAGCCGCCCAAACGGCCAACAACCATAATACCGATGAAGAAACCCAAAGGGGCCGTCTGAAAGACGCCCTCAAAGAGCTGAAAGAGGCCGGTTTGATCCAAACCGCCCCGGCCGGCATCGCCACCGCGACCCAACAAAGCCAACTGCACACCGCCAATGAAAATATCCACCTCGTCAGCGGGGCAAACACCGACATTACCGCCGGTCAAAGCCTGACCGCCCATGCGGCAGAAAGCCTGAACCTGTTTGCGCAAAGCAGCGGCATCAAGATGCAGGCCAACCAGGGCAAAGTGGAAGTGCAGGCACAGAATGACGAGTTACAGCTGAACGCCTTAAAAGACGCCACCCTGACCAGCAGCGCAGGGAAGATCACCATTGCGGCGAAGGAAGAGGTTTTGATTACCTGCAAGGGGGCGTATATCAAGTTGGCAAACGGGGAGATGGAGATCGGAAGTCCGAAGGTAGTGCGGGTGAGGGCGCCGTTGGTGGTGAATGGGCCGAATAGTTTAGGAATCACTCACCCAGATTGGCCTAAAACTTTACCAAAACGTCCGATGCGAATTAATCTGTGTCAATCTCCTCATTCAGATCACTTTTTCATCGGTATGCCTTATACAATCTATGCAGATGGAGAAGAAATTCAAAGAGGGGTAACGGATGCAACAGGGTATATTGCTGTCGAACATGAAATACCAACAAGTAAATATAAGATTGTATTTGCTAACGATTTGGAATATTTGATTCCGATTGAGGATGAATTTAATGAAAATACATCAAGAGATAAAATAACCAATCGTGGTTTTCATGGCTTGAAATATACAAGTTCTGAACTTTCTCCGATAGAGCAAGCAAAGAAATATTTTGAAATAGTACATAATATAAAAGACAAAAGTTCGAAAGGTTCTAAAAATGGGTAAACCTGTGATTGCGACTTCCACTAAATCTAAATTGGGTGCAACAGCATCAATGAACTGGTTTTTAGACTCACAGGAATCATCACCTGTTGCTGCTACTTTCAAGCCATTGATTAATGGGAAAGAAGCTTTTACAACGCTCCATGAAAAAATTGAAAAAGCCGAACATTCAATTGATATTGCTATATGGGGATTTCAGCCTTCGATGCATCTAAAGCGGGACGGTAAGAGTAAGTGCATTGGGGATTTATTGATTGAAAAAGCAAAAGCAGGTGTGCAGGTGAGGATATTAGTTTGGAGTATACCTTTTAAAATACAGACTTTTTCAGAAGCCAATATGGGAAATGCACCTGGTGTTTTTTCAGGCGGAGTAGCAGGGGTAACTAAAGCTCAGAAACAGTATGATCGAAATTGGTATTTAGCAAGAGAAGGGAAATTACATACGTTAGATCCACATGCATCTCAAAATATTCAGAAATCGTACCCTCATTTATGGGAACTATCAAAGTCTTCATATCAAAAGAATCTGAAATTCAAAACTCGGAGTGTTGAATCTCAGAGTAATCAATATGAAGATAAGGAGTTACCAGAAAATGCAAAATCAACATTGAGGTTGTTTCCTTCTCATCACCAAAAAACAGTTTTGATAGACTACGAAGTACCTCACAAGGCAGTAGGCTTTGTAATGGAACATAATATGCTAGACAATTATTGGGATGATAACAGCCATATTTCTGGTAAGGTATCAGCGCCAAACCAGGGAAAAAATGTTGATACACCATTACAGGATGTGTCCAGTATCGTTAGCGGTGAAGTTTTATAGTATATCAACCGTAATTTCTGCCAATCTTGGGATAAGGTAAGTAGTGAAAAACTTGGAGAAAAAAGAAAGGCTCTGACTTTCGACAAATATCCTTTTAACAAATCTGCCGGAGGTACGCCTTTGATGGCGCAGATATTGCGCACTTACGACAAGCCGGATATTGAAGACATCAAAAAAATCTACCTGCAAAATATCAAAAGGGTGACCAGTTATATTTATACAGAAAATCAGTATTTTAGATGGCCTCCCTTAGCTGAGGCGTTTATCAAGCATTGGCAAAATTTAAGATCGAAGGGGCGCCCTGCAAATATGCCAATACATTGGTTTGTTGTAACTAATTCATCTGATGATGGTTTGGGAAAAGGAACGTATACAACAAATAAAATGTTAGAAAAGTTGGGAAGGCAGGATGTGATGCCTAATGTTGCCCTTACACATACAGAACGTATAGAATTTTTGGAAGCATCGCTTGGAAATAATCATACACAAGGATCAGCAAGTACTATTGCTAAATGGAAAAGAGAATTGGCGGAATTACAGGAAGAACAGAAGCAACGTTCTGGGGCAAGAGAACGATCCTATACTAAAAATGCGGAAGAAGTGAGGGAGAAAGAATTTGCCAAAAAACTGAAAAAAGAGTTGGGTGTCAAAGTCCATGTCTGCACCTTGACTGCATCTAATGCTTGGAAAGAAGTTTACATTCATTCGAAGGTGACCATTATAGATGATGTCTTTACCGTTATCAGCTCAGCCAATCTGAATACTCGCAGTATGCAGGTAGATACGGAATTAGGCATATTCACCGAGAATGGCGCAGTGGCACGCAAACTGCGCAAAGACTTGTGGAAACTACATACACGCGATCTGCACAAAGCCAATAATGCGGCAGGAAAGTTTGACAATGTGGCAAATCCAGAGGGAATGAATGATCCGAATGTAGCATTTATGGCTTTTAGACGGTGGCAGATAATAATGGATGAAAATAAAAAACAGATTATAAACGGTAAACCGCCACTGTACCCTCTGTGCGAATTTTTACGCCTGGATCCTAAAATATCACAATTGGATTGACTATTATGCACAAATCCCTCAAATATACCCTGATAGTTTTAGGCTGTCTGGCAGCAATGTTTATTTGGTTTCTCCTTTGGCTGAAATGCAATCCCATCCATATAGGCGGTGCAAACGGTCAGGTTAAGCCCGCGTATTGCAGCATAGGGGAAAAATGGCAAGAAAAACAACGGAAGAAAGAAACCATGAAGACAATCGAAGAAATCAAAAAGAACCTAGAGTTTACCTGCGTGCATGAAAAACGCCCACCTCTATCCGAGGAAACACAGCAACTCTACAATTACGCGCTGCACCGTGATTTGAACCATATGTGGCCTGGACAGAGGGGGGACGGTTTTTGGGATGAACTATTGCCGTATTACCGCATTGCCGCCGCTAATGGCGATTATAAGGCAAACGTACGGCTGCAGTTCCTGCTCAGCGATGGCTGGACGAGGGTTCCCGATATTGAGGCTGAAGCTGAAACCCAGAAATTGTATAAAATGCTGCACAAACAACTTCCAGCTACCGCCTACTATCTGCTCAAAGGCTATATCGAAGACGGCTACGGTGTCAGCGCGCCCCCCGACAGCGAGCTGGCATTTTTACGCAAGGCTGCGGATATGGGTAACAGGGAGGCGCAATATACGTTAGGTCAGATGATCAGTAGTTTAGATGATGAAGAAACACGTGAATTTCGATTAAAGCTAATGATGAAGTTATATCGGTGTGCTTCTGAACAAGGACAAGGTAATGCTTCTTATTGGTTGGGTATGTTTCTTCCTGACTATCATAAATATGATGAAGCCGTTAGAGCCTATCATCAGGGGGTAAAAAACGGTAATTATTTATCTGCTTTTATTCTTTCTAATGCGTTTAAGGTAGGAAAAGAAAAAGGAAATAACAACTTTCTAGATGTGGAGGCTGATAAAGAGCGTGCTCGCCGTTACAGTATTATTGACTCTTATCTGTCAACTTACGAATTCATGTCGCCGACCGTTCCTGATTTGGACGATATCGTTCCGCTACCGCCGGCACCTTTACCCGAATGGGACGGCAAAATCGCCTTTCAACGCTGGGTGGAGGGAAATGAACCACCAAAACCCTCTGATGAGTTGATAAAAAAGCTGGCGGATAAAGCAGGCTTAGATGTAAAAACCGGGCTACCATTGTAAGGACCATTCAAAGTGGGAGGAGTCAAGGATTATCTAACCTATTTTTATCAGTCTAAGCCACTTTACCAGAGAGAAAAGTTTGCAAACTTATTTGAAGAATAGGCTAATGTCGTCTGAAATTTTTCAGACGACATTTATTTATAAATATCGCTTGAAATTGTTCCAAGCCGATATGCCTACATCGACGAAATGGGGCGCTACCGTGTCAAACTGCTGTTTGATTTGGATGAGTGGCCGTCTCTTTATCCAAGGGGTATCTTTATCTTTGCTTGGTGTGGTTTGGCCGCTGACTTGTCCTTCTTCATCGACTTCTATGGCCTGACGCTGTTTGCTGCCGGCGGTCTGAATAATGGTGGCGTCAACGACAGCAGCGGATGCTTTCTCTACAATCGAGGCTCAAGCTGCTTTGCTTGGGCGAGGCGAACGGTCGGAGTATCTGAAACGGTCGGCACAGGATTTAGGAGTATCGCTCGCTACGCTCTATCGGAAATTGGAGTCTGTGAGTGTTAAGCTGAGCCGAAAACGGCGAAGCGATGCCGGTAAAACGGAACTGAAGCTGGAAGAAGCCAAACTGATTTCGGCTGTACTGGTGGAGGCCATGAGGCGCAACGGAAAGCGGTTGATGTCGGTCAAGCAAGCAGTGGAGATGCTGCGAGCCAACGGCAAAATCGAGGCGGCGCGGATTGATGAGGAAACGGGAGAAGTAAGTCCTCTTTCTGAAAACACCATTACCCGGGCTTTACGAGAGTACAAGCTACATCCCGACCAAATCAGTCATTTTTCAGACGGCCTTTCTTGTACCATGTCTGCCAGCCGGAAATTTGTTTTTCCAGTTTTTGGCAGTATTCGCCATAGCGGACGGCGTGGTTTAAAAGTTGTTCGGGCGATCCGCCACTCAGACGCTCGGGGCGTTCGTGAACGAGCAGCAGCTCGGAAGAGACGGGGGGGATTTCCGCGACGGTAACGGTTTTAATCGTGGCCGAGGGCACGGTTGTAGAGTTGCACGCTGTTAGTGCCAAGGCCGTTAAAACGGTTGCCGTCTTTTTGTACAGTTTCATCAATCTGCTTCTCCAATTGAGCCGCTTGGCGGCCGATTTGCTGATAGGCGGTTGCCAAATCGCGGCTTTGTGCTTGTGCGAAATCAAACCGCTGAGGACTTATAGCCGCAGAAATAAATCGTTGGTACTGCACCTGCTATCAGCAAAATCAGAATCAGGGTCTGCCAAATAGGGTTAAGCGTTTTCCACATCGTCTTTTCCTTTATGGATTTCAGCGATCTGCGGAATCGCCGCGATCGCGTTTGATTAATGCATACCCGCCAACCAATGCGCCATAAGCCCACCAGAGCCATTCCGGCGCATCTGCTGTTTGCGAGAATTTATAGGTCATAGAGGCGGCTGCCACGTTTGCCCATAGTTTGGTATGGCTGATTTTCCCTGTGGCCGGATTGGATACCAATCCGCTCAACCATTTGAAAAAGGCGGTTATTTGCGACGCTTTTTTTTGGCTGCGCGTTTCGCGGCGGCTACCCCGCTCTTGCGGTGGGCTTGCGTCCAACATCCCTGAGTCGGCATGGCGTAGCGAATGCCCAGGTCGCTGTGGCTGAAATCGGGCAGCATGGCTGCGGTCATTAGGGCGATGAGTGACTTTTTTGACATGGTTTGTCTCCCTTTAATCGGTGTTATCTGCAGACGCATGAATCAGGTTTTGTGCCACGCGGCGAATCCAGCCTTTGCCAAATGATGTGAACGTGCCGAGCTTGGTATAAAACACCAAACGTTCGGCATTGAAACGGAGCAGGAGGTCATTTTCAGGAAGTGAATTGATGGCTTTGAGGCTGACTGCTCCGATAACGCCGTCGTCCGGCACGCCTGCGGCGCGTTGCAGCATACGGGCAGCATTGCCATGACCGTGATTGATGCAGGCATCGAAGAATTGGAATGCAACCGCTTCCGGCATTTGATCGGCGTGATAGCGTTCCCAAAATGCTTGACGGTAAATGCCGATCGCTTGTTCACGCGTCATGGCACGCATGGAACCGTTGTAGCCGTTTGCCTGAGCAGTGCGTTTGGTAATGCCCCAGTTGGTCTCGCCGCCGGGGTCTTTGGGATGATTGACGTAGCCGCCCTCGTGGGAGAGGACGCGCTCAATAAATTGGTTGAATTTGGTGGACATAAAAAATCCCTGTATCTATTGATAGGTACAGGGATTTTAGGTAAGGCCGTCTGAATAGGCTTTTAAAGGGGGTTAAAACTTAAATGTAACAAAAGGATTGAGGCGCAATACCGTTTGGCAAAATATCTGCCAAATCTTTTTGTCGATTATATTTCTTTACTTTGCCTACTTTAATGGCATGTGCAATGTCTTTACCTTCAAAATAAGCTTCAAAGAAATCGGCACTGATGCCGGAAAACTCTGCCGTTCTTTCCCATAAGCGGATAGGAGACTCTGATATTAATTCTGCAATTTCAAACTCACCAACTACTTTTCCTATAGGTAAAGTGGCATATATCACTACTTTTTTAACTGCTTTGTTTTTGGGTAAAACCCGACGAAATTCAAATTTTTTCTCGCCATTAAGAATTTTCTCGGCATACTCGGGTTTAATAGATAACAAAACTTTCATTGACTTGACCTAATCTCAAAATATGATATGCCTGTTGGTGGGTAAGTGGCATAAAACCAAAATATGCACCTTCACTTAGACCAACCTGCTCAAGTAAATCTTTTCTTATGATTCGCTTGGGTAAGGCAATATTATACGAGAATCTCAATATATGCGGATACTTTCTTACCTGCCAAAATCGTTGTAACTCTTCTTGAGAGAAAACGCTATAAGGGGCACAGTATTTTTCAAATTCAGCATAGCTATCAAACGAATTAATGTGTCGATATTCTTCAACGACACATACCGAACTTATCAAGGCACGATAATAAGCCCTTCCCGGTTCATCAGTAGTTCGGTAGATAAATAAGACATCTCCACGTTTTAATTTTTCAATTCCACCCATATTAGTTAAATACACTTTATGGATACTGTTTGTTGGAGAAACGTCTTGAATAATAGAAGTATCTTCTGTTCTTAGTATTGAATCCGGAAGTAATCGGGTGTGCCATTCAGGATAGATTGACAGTAAATAAGTCTGAGGTTGATAAGTAGTATCTCCCCTAAAATTCACAAGAGGATAGTTTTTATTGGTGTTTTCCACACCTTGATATACAAGATTAAAACGTCGAGTTAAAACCAGTTCCGTTCCATTAGCTGTTACCTTTTTTGCTTCTATTCTAAAACCATATCGTTCGAATAACGCGATTAAGGGAACATGTTCAGCAAAAACAGTTACATAAATATCATTGAATCCATATGTAATTGCATAGTCAAAGATTTTTTTGATAAAACGCTCCCCAAGTTTAGTTCCGTGGGCATTGATTTTGAGCGTCCCTACTTTCAACCAGCCACGACTAAAGTTGGTGGATAATACCGGAATACAATCATCAATAATTTGAGGTTCGGCCTTCAAGTATAAAAAACCATCTATAAAACCGTTATTCCCATAAAATACATAAGCATATTCTTCTGCTTTTCTTTGGAACCAATCTGAAAATTCACGATAAGATGCTTTTAAAGAGTCAAAAAAGGGGTCATTCAGATTTACATCAGCAAAACGTTTGTATTGTAAGTTTTCCATATTTTTCTTCCTGTTTTTATCACAGCTATCTGAAGTTATTAGACGTCATTCAATTTACTCAGGCTTTGCCGTCAAAACCACGCTCGGTAAATTGGTAACAGTGACTTTATAAGCAATCCCACCACGCGCCCATTCTCGGGTTGGCTCTTTTTGAGCATTATGGCTGTCAATCGCCATTTTGATTTGGTCGCTGGTATCACGCAGCAGTGTGCGGTCTTCCGGGGCGGTTGCTGCAATCAAGGCTGCGGCGGCTTTGGACAGTTTTTCCGCTTTTTGAGGCACTGCATCTGTATTCCAAACTACTCGGACGGCAGTAATTTTGTCGGCTTTATCGGTATCAACGGTTAATGTGAGGCCGTCTGAAAAGTCATGCAGCAGATTCTTTCCTTCTGCATTATCGGTTGGGGATACATGTTCAGGCAGGGACAGCCCGGTTTTTTGGTCGGCAAGCCCTTTATTGGCTGCTGATTGATAGTCGGTATAGCTTACCAGCATAGTTTTTAATTCGGATTGTGCCTGCTCTTGAGGTTGGGCAGATGCCGGTTGTTCTTCAGATTGGCCACCACACGCAGATAATGCAACTAAAACCGATAGTGTAAGTAAGATTTTTTTCATGAGTTTCCCTTGGGTTGATTGGTTTATTTTTTACGCTTTTTCGGACATTTCTTGCCATTGCCTCCCGGGTTGCAGTCGCAGGCCTTACCGTCACCATCACGATCTAAACTTTTCCAGCCCGGCATCTTGGCCAAATAATACTTTTGCGCGGCTTGGTGTGTCGGGAAATCTTTGCATTTGGCTGCAGCAACAGCCTGATGCGGTATCAGCAGGCACAAAACCGGCAACAATGCTGCAAAATAAGTTTTCTTCATAAGTTTTCCTTTGTTATGTCAGGTCATTTGAGATTTGAACCACTTGGCCGATGACCTGAATATCGGGATGGTCTGCCAACATCAACGACATCGGCGGATAGGTATCATTGTCTGAAATCAGCAGCAGGCTGCCGTCAATCTGTTTTTGGATGCGTTTGACCCAAAGCGTTTCGCCTGAACGGATGACGTAAATTTGTCCGTCTCGCGGATTGTTTTTGGAGGTATCCACCAAGAGCATGTCTTTACTATGGATGGTGGGCTCCATGCTGTCTCCACGTGCGGTGACACAGTTGAGGTCTTTGGCAAACAGGCCGCGTAACTTAAGCCAGTCTTTGCGGTAAGCCAAGTGGTTGGCCGGCTCTGCCACTCCGTAGGCGGCCGCGCCATTCCCTGCGGACACTTCTACGTCATACATTGGGATGTATGCGTATTCATCTTTATCAATTTCCCCTTTAAGGTGGAAATTTCTCCCTTTCCCTATCAGCCAGTTTGCATCAATTTGAAAAATTTCCACTATAGATTGGATCATTTCTAGCGGCGGACGCTGCTTTCCTCGCAGTACATCCTTCAGTCTGGTCGGTTTTTCTCCAATTTTTTCGGCAAATTCGTCGATTGTAATCTTATTAAATTCAATAACTTGCCTAATTTTTTCCAAAACCATACCTAAAATTCCTCAAATAAGTGGAAATAAACCTTGCAATAGTGGGATATTTCCACTATTATTTACACAACATTTAACCAAGATTGTTTAAATCTTTAAACAATCAGAATTTTAACACGAGAACGAAACAGGAGATATTCCGTGAAAGCAGAAAAAATAAAAGCAGGTTTCCGCGAGCGCGGTGAAACGATTAAGGATTGGTGCGATGCGCGTGGCTATGACCCGACTTATGTGTCCCGGATTTTGAACGGAAACGTTAAGGCAAACCGTGGTAAGGCGCATGAAATCGCGGTTGAGTTGGGGATGAAGTCCAAATTAGATGAAGTGAAACGGAGTGCGTGATGAGTGCCAAAGGCGTACGACTTTTAAAAGTCTTTAAGGCATTGGAAGCCCATCCGATTATCGGCATCAGCAACAAGGAAATTTCAGACGGCCTCGGTATTTCGCCGGTACATGTCAGCCGGGACTTGGAAGACCTGATTGCGGAGGGTTTGGTGGTCAAGCTGGATAACGGCAATTTTGCGTACAGCATTAAAACCTTGCAAATCGCGGAACGTTTCAGACAGCAACAAGAACGTTTGACTGCACGTTTGCAGGAAATTGAACAACGAGTTTATTAAATGCGACGACGTCGTCGCATTTGCAGGAGATAAAAATGGAAGTATTAGGACACGCGGTTGGCGCAACGGCAAACGAACTGGCAATACACAGCATGGCGGTTATGGATCGTTTTTCAAATGGCGAGGCTTACAACGAGGCTGTTTGGATTGAACGTGGACGTTTTGCGGTACGCCAAACGATTTTTAAGCTTTTTTCGGTCAATTGTCGGTTAATCAGTTCCAGCAGTTCGGACAGGGTGTCGTCTTGCGCCAGCCAGTTGCGGTAGCGGCATAAGGTGCTGTAATCGGGGATGCTCAGTTCGTCAAAACGGCAAAACAGGTTGAAATCGATGCGGGTGATGAGGCTGTGTTCGAGTTCGGGATCGGAAAGGCTGTGCCATTGTCCGAGCAGGACGGCTTTGAACATGGACAACAGGGGATAGGCGGGACGGCCGCGGTGGTCTCTAAGGTAACGGGTTCTTTGACGATTCAGGTATTGTTCGATCGGTTGCCAATCAATCACCTGATCCAACTTCAATAGTGGGAAGCGGTCGATGTGTTTGGCAATCATGGCTTGTGCGGTTTGCTGAAAGAAGGTGGTCATGGAAAATCCCCTAAATGTCTTGATGGGAATTTAGGGGATTTACAAAGGTTTCGGCCTCAAAGTCCACGTTCTGTCAGTATGTTCTGTCAGTATTATGATGAAAAGAACAGGCTGCACTACAACCGTTTATGTTATTACAACCAAAAGAACGCTGGATGAAATTGAAAGAACTGGGGATTTAACAACAAGGGATTTATTGAGAAAAAGCTGGGGCAATTGATAAAAGGCCGTCTGAAAAACCTTTCAGACGGCCTTTTTTATTCTTGAATTCTGTAAGCGATTGAATCACTGAGAGAAACAGAAGTTAGCAGATTAAAACACTAGCATTATTAATTTAACATAATATAAATTAATTTCCTTTTTCCTATTCTTCTACAAATTCCGCTTATTGTTCCTATATGTCATGAGAATTAATGATACTCCAGAGGGTGTGCTCATAGTACTCCAATTTTTAGTATAAAATCAATGGTTTTTAAGAGAAATGCGGCTGCTTAATTTACCACCTTTCCCCTGAATGGTGGAATAGGGTAGGGTAAAATGTCTCTTTATTCCTTATTTCAACCGTTCAGACGGCCTTTTCCCCATTCATCCCATTTGCTTTACCAGCGGCATTATCCCCGTTATCATACAGTGTTCATCGTCAGTCGGATATTACCCTTATGACCGCCCGCCAATCCTATCATCTTACCTTCGCCCGTTTTTCTCCCTCACTTTCAGTCCGCTCCTTCACCGCCTCCGAAGCGGTCAATACCGCCTACCGTGTCGAAATCACCGCCACATCGACCGATTCCTCTTTGCCTCTGTCTTCCTACCTCAACCAACGCGCAGCATTTGAGATTCGTCCGCAGGAAGGCTTACTGTCGGAAGTGGCCGGGGTGTTCGGGTCTGCTTCAGACGATC
>NZ_JBQCXE010000011.1:0-17496 GCF_051956675.1 Neisseria sp. P0022.S009 | reverse complement strand
AATATCTGTGCAAGAACTTTGATATTTTTCACGGTTATGCCGGACTGAGCATCGTCCTGCCCTACGCCTACCATAAATATCAGTTTTACGAATATTCCGTGACCAAACGCTATTGGGGGGTAACACCTGATTCAGGAGGACATCACGACTCTCTCTGGTACGAGGGCATTAAGTCCGTCAGTTGGTATACCCTTGTCGGCAAAGCGTTCCAAGATAAACTGAACAGCATGGAAATCCAAAACGTTTTAAACCATTATCCGGACATTACGCTGAAGACCTATAACGGCATCATGGTATTCAAAGCAGGAAAATTCCCCGACTTGGGAGATAAAACCAAACCGTTGCCCATTAATTACCTGGTAGTGAACAACCTGATGCGGCCGATACTGACACAAAAGCTGAACGACTCACTACATACTGCTTTCGGCAACGGAAAAAACCGCTACTCAGCTTCCCAAGGCTATTACTGGCTGCATCGTTGGGATAATGCCAATTTTGAAAACGGGATTTTTGATCCTAAAGGGACGAAGCAGGAACTGATGCCTGTTTACCGAGAACGTCCTTTGGAAGCACCTTATGCCGGGATGTGGATACCGGACGATCTTGAGAATGCGATAGAACGACATTTTGAAGAAGGAGAAGTTTTTCCTGATAGGGGAGAGTATTACAAGCACCTTCTAAACGGCACAACGGAAATTGGGAAAGGCTATTGTGTTTGGCGTTTGGTTAAGCGGGACGACGGAGGCAGTGTGCTGGTGGCTTCAGAGTTTTGATTATTTAGGTATCAAACGTAAGTCAAGTTGAAAAACCCAACTTTAATAAAGGCCGTCTGAAAAACCTTTCAGACAGCCTTTTACTTTTAAATTTTGTAAGTGATTGTACTACTGAGCAAAACAGGAGTTAGCAGGCTAAAATACTAGCGTTATGAATTTAACATAATATAAATTAATTTCCTTTTCCCTATTCTTCTACAAATTCCGCTGTTTTGTTCCTATATGTCAAATGAGAATTAATGATACTCAAGAGAGTGTGCTCATAGTACTCCAATTTTTAGTATCAAATCAATAGGTTTTAAGAAATTTATCAGTTTAATTATGCTATAACTCTATCACTTAATTATTTAGTAGTGGAGTAGGGCCGTGGGGACATACCCCAAGCTCTTTAAATTCTTTGCGAATAGAGAAATGCAGTACAAATACTTGGTAATGTAAATGCCACCTAAATTCTAAAAACTAGTAAAAGAGGTCCGTTTTAAGCCATAAGGGACCTGAAAACGGAAAGACCACATATCCTAACCTAATTATTAATATCAGCTTAATAATCAGGTAAGTCTTTCGCGGCTTATCGTATGCAGGAAAACTGCTACAATAAAATAACCATTAATAAACCATCCCTTGAATCTATTCAGTCTACCTGAAACCCAAAAAGCAGCATGCACATGGTTTTACAGAAACCCTGTAAACGGCAAAGCTATCTCTTTAGAAAACGCATAAGGAAAACAACATGAATCTAGCCATCACTGGCTCCAGCGGCAACATCGGCGGTATGGTTGCCCGTCATCTGAGCACACGCGGCCTGCCGCTTATCCTGCCGCTGCGCAACCCCGCCAAAGCGCCCAATCTCATGAACTGCGAGGCGCGACGGTTTGCCTATGGCGATTTGGAGCTTGCTAAGCAGGCTTTAAATGGGGTGGACGTGCTGTTTATGGTGTCCGCCGCCGAAAGTCCGATGCGTGAACAGGAGCATTTGACTCTGGTGCAGGCTGCTTCGGAAGAGGGCGTGCAACACATTGTCTATCTCTCTTTTGCTCAAGCAGCGTTGGACAGCACCTTCACGCTGGCGCGTACCCATGCGGTTACCGAAAATGCAATCCGGCAAACGAATATGCGCTACACCTTTCTGCGCGACAATTTTTACAGTGAGATGATGGCAACGATTGCCAACGCAGACGGCATCATCGCAGGCCCTGCTGATGATGGGTGCATTGCCTGCGTTTCACAGCGCGATGTCGCCCAAGCAGCGGCAAACATTATCGCCGACATCGCATACGGCAACCACCGCCACGACAATCAAACCTACACGCTGACCGGTTCCCAATCATTAAACTTCGCTGAAATAGCCGCCGTCTTAACCGAAATTACCGGCAAACCGCACTGCTACCACAATGAAACTGTGGAAGAAGCCTTCGCCAGCCGCAAAGCTGAGTATCCTGACACGCCCGATTGGCAGATTGAGGCATGGGTTTCCACCTACACCGCCATTGCTAAAGGTGAACTTGCCGCAGTTTCAGACGACCTGCCACAGTTGTTGGGACGTGCACCACTTAATTTTGAAGACGTAGTAAGGGCACAATATGCAAAATAATCTTGTCCCGTTTATCGAATTTCACGGCGCAGGCAAGCAGTATGATGGCAAATATGCTGTGCGCGATTTGGATTTAACCATTTATCAGGGGGAATTTTTCGTGTTGGTGGGCGGTTCGGGCAGCGGCAAATCCACCACGTTGCGCATGATTAACGCGCTAATTGAACCGACCGATGGCAACGTTTATCTGCACGGCAAACGGATTAAAGACTACGACATCCGCCAGCTCCGCCACCAAATTGGTTACGTATTGCAGCAAATCGCCCTGTTCCCCACGATGACTGTAGCGGAAAACATCGAACTCATGCCAGACGTACTTGGCTGGCCGAAAGCAGAACGCAAAATGCGTGTGAATGAATTATTGGAGCTGGTGGAACTTGACCCCGCGCACTACCGCGACCGCTATCCGCACGAACTTTCCGGTGGTGAACAGCAGCGCATCGGCATTTTGCGCGCCATTGCCGCCAAGCCCCAAGTGCTGCTGATGGACGAACCGTTTTCCGCACTCGACCCGCTGGTGCGCACCGTGCTGCAAGACCAAATTGCTATGATTCACCAGAAATTCGGCACCACTATCGTTTTCGTTACCCACGATATGCAGGAAGCCGCCAAACTCGCTTGCCGTATCGGTGTAATGCATAACGGCAAACTGGTACAAATCGGCACACCTGAAGAAATCAAAAAGCAGCCGGCAAACGATTATGTGCAATCTCTGTTTTCCAGCGCCGACGCCCCCGATGCCGAACGCATCATCCACCAATTCTTGCGGTTGGATAAACAGGGACAGGAAGCTGTGAGAAGGGCGGTGTTATGATGGTGAAGGCCGTCTGAAACCTCTTTCAAGGTGCTAACACCTTGCTGTAAAGCAAACATAAACATCTATTATTCAACATACTAACTATAAAATTTAAAACTATGTTCTCATCCCTAAACGTTACTCCGGCAGAACTCTGGCAAATGCTGCTTACGCATTTATGGCTTTCCGGACTGGCTTTGCTCGCGGCAGTGGCGATTGCGGTGCCTGCCGCCGTGTTGTTTGCGCGCAGACAGCGGGTAGCGGAAGCGGTATTGCAGTTCACCAATATATTGCAAACCATCCCGTCTTTGGCGCTGCTGGGCTTGCTGATTCCGTTTGTCGGCATCGGTTCGCCACCCGTCTTGATTGCGCTCACGCTATACGCACTGTTGCCAATTTTTCAAAATACCTATTTGGGGCTGACTCAAATTGACCAATCGATTCAAGATGCGTACACCGCATTCGGGCTATCGCGCTGGCAATCATTGTGGCGGATTGAGCTACCGATGGCGTTGCCTGCCATGATTTCGGGCATCCGCACAGCGGCAGTGCTGATTGTTGGCACGGCAACACTGGCGGCGTTAATCGGCGCAGGCGGCTTGGGTAACCTGATTCTGCTCGGTATCGACCGCAACAACATGACGATGACGTTTACCGGCGCATTGCTCTCCGCGTTACTGGCTGTCGGCGTAAGCGGCATTATCGGACTATTGCAAAAATCGCGACGCAAGTTGCCGATTGTTCTTGCATTGGCGGTGGGCTTAGGCGCACTCGGTCTGTCGCAGATTTCATTTAGGCCTGCCACAAAAAACGTGGTGATTGCCGGCAAAATGGGGAGTGAGCCGGATATTCTGATTAACATGTATAAATTCTTGATTGAACGTGAAAATCCGAACATGAAAGTCACAGTTAAACCTAATTTTGGCAAAACCACTTTCCTGTTTAACGCACTGAAAAGCGGTGAAATCGACATTTATCCTGAATTCACCGGCACAGTGCTGGAAGCCTTAGTACAAGTACCACCTGAACAGAAGAACCGCCATCTGTCGCCAGATGAAATCTATCAACAGGGCAAACAATTATTGGCGGAACAATATCAGTTAGAGTTTCTACCACCGATGTCTTATCAGAACACTTATGCGTTGGCAGTCAAAGAAAGCTACGGTGCATCGCACCAACTGAAAACAATCAGCGACTTGAAGCAGGTAGCGCCCGATATCCGAGCAGGTTTCTCACTGGAATTTATCGACCGAGCAGATGGCTATAAAGGCATGCAGGCTGCCGGTATCACGCTAAAACATATTGTTAGCTTGGAACCAGCCTTACGCTATACGGCATTGTTGAATGACAAAATCGACCTAGTGGAAGCCTTTTCCACCGATGCAGAATTGAAACAATATCAATTGCGCCTACTGAAAGATGATATTTCCCTGTTTCCAGCCTATCAGGGCGCACCGCTGATGAAAGCAGAATTTGCCGAGAAAAATCCTCAAATTGTGACCGCACTTAATCGACTGGCGGGAAAAATTAGCGAAGAGGAAATGAGCGAGATGAACTACCGCGTGAAAGTGCAAGGCGAAAGCGCGGAAAATGTAGCGCGGGATTATTTGGAGAAAAATGGGTTGTTAGGAAAGTAAAATTGGCAGTAGGCTACCTGAAAGCATCAGATTCTTAGGGAGGTATTATGAAAGCCGTAAAAATCTACCAAGCCGGCGGTCCGGAACAACTGATTTATCAAGACGTGCCAACACCTGATATCAAAGAGGGGTGGTCACTGGTAAAAATCAAAGGCTTCGGCATCAACCATTCCGAGATTTTCACGCGTGAAGGCAAATCGCCGTCTGTCCAATTTCCGCGCATCTTGGGCATTGAATGTGTAGGCGAAGTGGTGCAAAGTTCCACACCCGCGCTGGCGGTTGGACAAAAGGTCGTCTCTATTATGGGCGAAATGGGGCGCGCCTTTGACGGCAGCTACGCCGAATATGTGTTGCTGCCCAACGAGCAAATTTACCCCGTTCATACCGATTTGGATTGGACGACCCTTGCCGCAATTCCCGAAACCTACTACACCGCGTTCGGCTCATTACAACAGCTTCGTATCGAGCCGCAAGATCGTGTGTTGGTGCGTGGTGCAGGCAGCGGCGTGGGCATAGCCTTTGCACAGCTGCTTAAAGCGCAGTTTCCGCATATCGAACTGCACGGCTCAACGCGTAATCCTGCTAAAGCTGCCCGTTTGCAAGCGGTCGGATTTGACGGAGTAATTACTGAAGTCGATGGCAAACTACAAACCGACCAAAACTATGACAAAATTCTGGAATTGGTCGGGCCGGCAACTTTGCGTGATTCTTTCTCCCACATCAACGAACACGGTATCGTCTGCAATACAGGGCAGCTTGGTAACGTGTGGGGCGTGAACGATTTTGATCCGATTGTCGAACTCAAAAACAACAGCTATCTCACCGCCTTTTATTCGGGCAATGTGTCGCAAGCCAAGCTGGATGAGATGTTTGACTATATCCGGCAGTTTAATGTGAAAATCTTAATTGAACGCGTGTTTACATTGGAACAAGTTTCCGAAGCCCACCGTTTTTTGCAAAGCGCGGACGGATTCGGAAAAGTGGTGGTAGTCAATGAATAGGGCTATCTAAAATTCTATCAAAGAAATTTAATCATGCTTTGGAAT
The DNA here is from genome assembly GCF_051956675.1 of Neisseria sp. P0022.S009. NCBI lineage: Bacteria > Pseudomonadati > Pseudomonadota > Betaproteobacteria > Neisseriales > Neisseriaceae > Neisseria > Neisseria sp. P0022.S009. The sequence continues at coordinate 11,653 of NZ_JBQCXE010000011.1, read as the reverse complement.
AAAACTGTGATCTGAATTAGTTTATAGATATTGATAAAGAGAAGGCCGTCTGAAATTCTTCAGATGGCCTTTTATATTTGAATTCTGTAAGTGATTGTACAACTAGAAGAAACAGGACTTAGCAGGCTAAAATACTAGCGTCATGAATTTAACATAATATAAATTAATTTCCTTTTTCCTATTCTTCTACAAATTCCGCTTATTGTTCCTATATGTCAAATGAGAATTAATGATACTCTAGAGAGTGTGCTCATAGTACTCCAATTTTTAGTATCAAATCAATAGGTTTTAAGAGAAATTTGGATACTTAGTTTTACTGTATCTCAACCACTTAATTATGGAGTAGTGGAATAGGATAGAAGTTATCAAGCTAAGACAGAGTACCTTCATCTTTTGAAAAAGTTAAAAAGTAGGGTACAGATTAGGTTAAGATAATAGCGATTGTCTAAACTTATTCCACCCAGTTTGGGGGTTAGGTTCTTGCCAATTTTTTATCCCATACGGCAATAGACTTTCAGCACATATTATAATCGAGGGTGTTACTTGCATTGTCATAATATGCCTGAGAAAAGCAGCTTGAAATCCAATTTCCAAAGTCCAAACTGCTTTTTCCAAATTTCAGACGACCCAATTATTCGCACGCTGCCAGCACCAAATCGTTTAACTTCGCTTGCGCGTATCAGGCACGGCAGGCCTTCGATAAAGCCCGCACTTAAAAACACGACGGTCAGTTCGCGTTCGGGATCGACCATATAGAACGTCGAACCGCCGCCCAAGCCGGCGAAGGCGTTCGGATTGGCCAAATAACCACATACGTTCGGCATGTGCCCTGTACCGGGCACAAAACCGCCGTGCAGTCCATAATGGGCTTTGAGTGGGGTAGGTGCAATTTGTCGCATTCACCTTTAAAAATCAGGTTGTCCATATCGCAGCAGTGATTTTGCGCGGCATAGTTTGCCATGGCAGGAGAAAGGATGCGTACGCCTTGTCCGATTTTGTACAGGCGCAGGTTTTCGGCGAAGCGGTGAAAATCGTCAATCGTGTAAAAGGCGTTACCAGCGGGGATTTGGTAGTCGTCCGCCACTTGGCTGTTGAGCAGGTTTTCTACCATCTGCCGACATTCTTATGTAACGATGTGATTAGAAATCCACAAGTAGAAAAATACTTAGCTGACTACCAAGCACATTTAGAAAAAGTATTCGGTTAATTGCAAAATATTCGTTTAGAAGGTGAGCATTTTGGCTCACTTTTTTATTTTTTACATCTATTTCCAGCTGCTTTTGCGTTTTCAGGCTGCCTTAAATCAGCAAAGGCTACCTGAAAATCCGGTTTTAAAACGAAGACCCTTCCTGTTGCAGAAATTCCAACTCTTCCGCCGTGCTGTCGCGGCCGAGTACGGCGTTGCGGTAGAGATGCCGTCTGAAACGCCGCCGTATTGCCATTGCCGCCATGGGGAAATATGATGAGTATCCGACTTGCGGATAACTTTAATGAAAACCCTTTATGAACAAAATCAAAAGCTTCCTATCGTCATGACCGCCAGCAAACAACAAACCATCGCTGATACCGCCCGCCGCCTGTTCCGCGAACACGGCTTTTCCGCCGTATCCGTAGGCGGAATCTGCGCCGAGGCTGCCGTCAGCCGCGTTACCTTTTACAAATATTACAGCGGCAAAAACGCGCTCTTGCAGGAAATCGTTACCGAACAGAAAAACCGCGTCCGCGCAGAATTCGAAAACCTGCTCGCACGGCAATGCAGCCTGCGCGAAGCCGCCGAAGCCGTGTTCGCCCTACAAAAACAATCGTTTGAAGAGCTCTATTCCGTCGCCTTCCTGCGCGACATCGAAGAAAACACCGATTTGGAGCTGGAGCGGTTTTTCCATGAGTTGAACGAAGAAAAATACGCCTTTATGCGCGGCTTCTTCCACACACTGCAACAACGCCGCCTGATTCAGCCCGATTTGCCGGTGGAACTCATCGACCTGTTCATCCGTCAGGCGGATATATTGATGCGCCATCCGCAACTGGCCGCGCTTTATGCCGCTGCGCCGCAAAAGCTGCCGCAAGACGTATTAGGATTGCTGCTGCACGGTTTGGCGGGAGAGGAAGGAACGGGTGAGGAGATTGATTTTTTGGGGAAGATGAAAGGGATTTGCTGAATTTCTCATAAAACGTCGTCTGAAAACGAATTGTCGATTTTCAGACGATGTTTTAATTAGGTGGCACTAGATTGGCACTAAATGCCACACGATTCTTTGTCGGTTACTTGGGATTTGGAATGGCAGCAAGTGGATTGGGTGGGGAACTGCATGGGTTTACCCCGATGTAAGCAGATCAGACAGGGAACGGATTTAGTGAATTTGTCAGCGGAACATCTGCAAGCACATGCCTGCAATATTGGACGAAATCGGGCTATTTATATCGTCGTCAAACGCGATGGCGATGCCCTACGCCGCCGCCCGTTCGCGCACGCCAGCACTTGCCCACACCAGTGCCTGCGGATAGCGCGCCTGCCATGCGCTAATGTGAGCGTAATGGATTTTGTTGGGCGAGACCAAATGCCTTACTTCGCCCAGCGCGTCGATTTGCGCGAACAACTCGGGCGCGGGGTCGATGGGCGAGTGGCACCACAAACCGCCATCCGCGAGCCGCACCACGGCCATGCGGGTGCTGAACGGGATTTTGACGCCGAGCGGAAACGCCATGCAGATTTCGCCGCCGTCGGTAATCCAGATGTTTTGATCGAAGGGTTTGAGGGTGTTCAGCGGGTGGTAGAGATGGATGGCGGACTTGGGGTGTTCTTTTCAGGCTGTGTAATCTTCAAATTCCCAATCAAAATAACGTATGAGTTGGTAGGTCGTGCATTTATGCCCGACCTACGGTTTCGTCCCCGCATCATCCACCGTTTCTTCCAGCCACAGCCGCACGGTTTTGCCTTTGACAAAATCGGCGTTGCCTTCAAATATGCGTTTTTCGCAGACTACGCGGTAGTCTCGCTCTTGGATATCGCCGTTGTTTTGGTGGCGGGTGGGCAGAGCTTGGCACTTGCCTGCGTCGGCAAATTTGGCGTGCAGGTCTTTCAGACGGCCTTTGGGTACGGCGGGATGCGGTTTGTTTTGTTTGATGAGCAGCAGGACGCGCTCGAAGTTGCGGGTGAGGGCGGGGTGTTGGTCGGGGATGGGGACGTGGGTTTTTTGGTAGCGCGGGTTGATACGCGCGGCGATGCCTTCAATGATGGCTTCAGTATCTACGCCTGCCAAATTGGTTAACACGACAATATCGGTGCCGTCGCCTTCGTAGCGGCGCAGCTCGGTGCTGAAGCCCTGCCATGCGCCGGGGTGGCCGCTCATGGGGCTGCCGTCGGGAGCGGGGACGAGCGACCAGCCGAAGCCGTAGGGGTAGCTGTCGCCGTTGTTGAGGCGGGCGGGGGTGAAGATTTCGCGCCAGGATTCGGGCTTGAGGATTTGGCGTGCTTCTACGGCGGCGAGCCAGCGGCGGTAGTCGTGTAGCGTGAGATAGAGCGAGCCGTCGGCGGTTTGGTTGTGGTAGGGGGCGACCCATTCTTGGTTTTTCAGGCTGCCGTCAGCGTCGTCAAGCTCATAACCTGCGGCGCGGTGTGGGACGATGTCGCGCTCGCTGATCACGCGGGCGGAAGTCATGCCCAGCGGGGCGAACACGCGCTCTTGCAGGATTTCGCCGTAGTGTTTGCCGGAGACGCGGGTGATGACGGCGCCGAGGACGGCGTAGCCGTTGTTGCTGTATGCCCAGCGGCTGCCTAGTTTGAATTGCAGCGGGGCGGTGTAGATGCGGCGCAGCATTTGTTTTTCGCTGCTGTTTTGCTGCCAGTCGGTTTCAGTGTTGCCGATGCCGCCAGTGTGGTTGAGCAGGTGGCGGATGGTGATGGGCTGCCAGCTTTTGGGCGCTTCGGGCAGGTAGGCACGCACGGATTGGTCGAGGTGGATTTTACCGTCTTCCACCAACAGCATCACGACGGCAGCGGCGAACATTTTGCCGATGGAGGCCGTCTGAAACACGGTGTCGGCAGAGACGGGGATTTGGTGTTCTACGTTTGCCAGCCCGTAGCCTTGTTGTTTGACGATGTTACCGTTGCGGTAGATGCCGACGGCAAGGCCGGGGATTTTTTGCCGCTCAAGCTCGGCTTGGGCGAAGTCGTCGATGGGGTCGGCGAGGGCGGGGAGGGATAGGGCGAGTAGGAGAGGGAGGATGAGGTTTTTTTTCATGGGATTGCCTTTTGGGTTGGGACAGGGTAAGCCGTAGGCGGTAAATTGGTAATATTCGGCAAGGCGCGCGGCGGCTTTGCGGCTGCCTTGTTCGGCTTGTGTGGTTACGGCGGCAAGGTCTTGCGGCAAAATGTCAAAATACTGCGGCGTGGCGGGAGGCGTCGGGTTAGTAGTTTTTTGCCAGCTCGGCCAGATGCGGCGACAGGGTTTCGCCCGCCTGCGCGGCTTGGTAGGCAAGATAAGCGGCTTGGTATTTGTAGTAACCGTCGTATTGCTGTTGAGCTTGTCGCAGCAGGGTTTTGCCGTTGGGCTGTTCGGTTTGGTCGGGGGCTTGGCTGGGGCTGGCGGTCATGGCGGGCGGCTCGTGGATGTTTGGATTGGAATCGGTGCAGGCGGCGAGCAGGATAAGGGCTGTGATTAGGGGTCGCATGGGGTTTTCTTTCGGGCGGGGCTGCTTTGATGCTGGCGGATTCGCATTTGAAGTGTAACTTTCCATAACAGAAAAAGGTGAACTGGCCCCCAAATCTTGGACGCTCATAAAAGCCTTTTCAGGCGCTCTGTGTAAGCTGGGTTCTGTATGCGACAGGACTCAGCTTTTTCAATTTCAAACTGCAACGCTCCCGGTTGTAGTAATCCATATAATCATCTATCTGTTTCATCAATTCGTCCACCGTCAATTCTCCTGCGTTATAGAAACACTCCGTCTTCAACACCGCAAAGAAGCTTTCCATCGGCGCATCGTCCCAGCAGTTCGCCTTACGCGACATGCTTTGAACCATGGAATGCTCCGCAAGCAATTCCCTATACCCCGCCGTACGGTACAGCACACCTTGGTCGGAATGCAGCATCGTTCCCTTATCAGTCAGACGGGGTGCGGCTTTTTCGAGCATTTCCTTCACCATTTCGCTGTTAGCATTGCGTCTCATGGCGTAGGCGACGATCTCGCGGTTGAACAAGTCCAAGATTGGCGAGAGGTACAGTTTGCCGTCGCTCCCTTTGAGTTCGGTCACGTCGGTCAACCATTTTTCATTGGGCTTTTGGGCTTTGAACCGGCGTTTGAGGAGGTGTTCCAATACCTGTCCCGCCACTGCACCATCGCCGAAATCGCCAAACAGCTTAATCGCCACAAAAGCACCATCAGCCGCGAAATCAAACGGCACCGTACCCAAGGGCAGCAATACAGCGCCGAAAAATCACAACGGCAAAGCCGGCTGACCAAACAGCGCCGGCGAAAACCTTACAAGCTCGATTCGCAGCTGATTCAGTACATCGACACCCTTATCCGCCGCAAACTCAGTCCCGAACAAGTATGCGCCTACCTGCATAAACACCACCGGATCACACTCCATCACAGCACCGTTTACCGCTACCTTCGGCCAAGACAAAAGCAACGGCGGCACCTTGTGGCAACACTTCAGAATATGCAGCAAAACCTACCGCAAACGCTACGGCAGCACATAGACCAGAGGCAAAGTGCCCAACCGCGTCGGTATAGAAAACCGACCCGCCGTCGTCGACCAAAAAGCCCGCATCGGCGATTGGGAAGCCGACACCATCGTCGGCAAAGGACAGAAAAGTGCATTATTGACCTTGGTTGGACGCGTTACCCGCTACGCCATCATCTGCAATGAGTTCGGAAACTGCGTGCATCGCAGGGCGACATAAATTCTGGTTATGCGCCAGGATACATTGATAATCGACGCAATAGGTGTGGTAATCCTCGACCTCAATGTTGTAGACAGTGGTGCGGCAGCGGCGGTAATGTCGTTGTCCGAGCAGGTTCTCGTTGTTCGGTACGTCTGCCCAATCCAATGTCGGGCGATTCAGTGATTCGTCAGTTAGAACCATCTCATAGCTGTTGCCTAAATTCGACTCTTTCCAGCCGTAAGCCAGGTTGGTTGGCTGTGCCCATTTAAAAGCGGTATTTGAAGCCCAACACTGCGCTGCGCGCTTCGCCGTAGGCGAGGAAGGTGGAAAGCGTACGGTAGCGGGTGTTGAAGACATTGTTGACGTTTAAGGTGGCTTCGGAGTTTTTGCCGATGTGGTAGGCGGCCATCAGGTCAACCAGGGTGTAAGCTTTCTGGGTGGCAGACTTGCGGGCGCGTTCGAGCGAGGGAGCGTCGTTTTCGTCGGCCAGCGCGCTTTTGTTGATGTTGCTGGTTTTACTCTGCCAGCGCAGGCTGCCGCCGAGGGTGAGACGCTCGTTCAAATCATAGGTGGTGGCGAGTTTGATTTGGTGGCGCGGCAGGTCGGCTTCGTAGGAGTCTTCGCCGCCTTTGCGGTTTTGCACGGTGTAGCCTGCGCTGACGAACCAGTTGTCGTTAATGCGGCCGGCAGCTTCGGTTTCAAAGCCGCGTGTGCGGATGTTGTCTTCGGAGACGTAGTAGTCGCCGCTTTCCACGTATTTGGGCATGCCATTTTTACGGGTGTCAAAGAGGGCGGCGGAGACGTTGAGGCGTTGGTCGAAAAATTCGCCTTTGAGGCCAACTTCGATGTTGCGGCCGGTGGTGGGCTTGAGGAATCGTCCGTCTTGGCCTTTGTCGAACACGGGCTCGAAGGAGGTGCCGTAGCTGGTGTAGGCGGAGAGTTGGTCGGTGAGGTCATACACGGCGCCGATGTAGGGGGTGGCTTTGCTGCGGTTTACTTTTTCGTTTGTGCCTTCAACGTGTTCGGCTTTCTGCATGGTGATGCGGCTGTACCGTGCGCCGCCGATCAGGGCGAGGCGCTCGGTGGGGCGGAAGCGGGTGGCGAAGTAGCCGCCGAACTGGCGGGCTTGGATGTCGTCGTCGGCGGTGTATTCGTAGTCGGCGGGGTTGGCGGGGCGCAGGCTGTGGTCGTTCAGGAAGTCATGCAGGCCGAAGGCGTTGTCGTAACGGGCAAAGCGGCTGGGGGCGCGGTTTTTGGTGTTGAAGCCGCTGATGCCGAACAGGATGTCGTGTTTGCGACCGAGAAGGTTGTATTTGCCGTCCACCGAGGCGACGAAGCTATGGGTGGTGCTTTTTTCGCCGGAATCGGTTTCGAGCAGGTCGATTTGGCGGGTGTCGTGGTCGGTTTTCATCGCCGCGTAGCCCTGCCGGTCGTGTATGGTGTTGCGCGTCCAGTTGTATTCGAGCTTGGTTTTCCAATCGGGTGAGAAGCGGTGGCGTACTTCGGTGAACACGTTGCGGCTGCTGTATTTGTAGGATGTGCCTTTAGGCGAATTGTTGGCGCGGCGGCTGATTTCGTTTTTCAGCGGGTAGCCTTCGCTGTCGTAGGCGGTGGGCAGGAAGATGGGGGTGTCGGTTTCGCGGCGGTTTTGCAGCTGGGTGCCGACGGAGAAGGTGGTGGCGGGGGCGGCATCCCATTCGGCCACGGCATAGAGGCTGCTGTTGCGCATTTTCGCGTCTTCAATTTGATAGCCGCTGCGGTCATGCCCCGCCACGATGCGAGCGCGCAGGCTGCTGCTGGCGTTCAGGCTGCCTGAAACATCGCCGCTCACGCCCCGGCGGCTGTGGTTGCCGGCTTCGGTGCCGATTTCGGCTTTGAAGTCTTTGGTCGGACGTTTGCGCACTAGGCTCACCTGCGCGGAGGGGTCGCCCGTGCCGCCCAAGAGGGCAGACGCGCCGCGCAGCACTTCCACGCGGTCGAGCGCACGGGTATCCACGCCGCCCCAACCTGTCCACGAGTCTTTGCTGAAACCGGAGCTGCGGTAGGGTACGCCGTCCATCTGGAAGTTTTTCACTTCCATGCCGCGCGAGTGCAGGCCGGCATAGCGGTCGCTGCCGCCGCTGCCGCTTTTGACGGTTACGCCGTTGGCCTGCTCCATCACTTTGCGCAGGCTGTCGAGTTTCCAGTCTTCCATCTGTTTAGAGGTGGTTACGCTCACGCTCTGCGGCGTTTCGCGCAGGGTTATGGCGATGCCCAGCGGGGCGTAGGTGCCGCCGGTGGAATAGCCTTGGTTGAGCGTGGCGGGTTTTGTGCCGGTAACGGTGACCGTATCCAAGGTGGCTTCGTCTTCGGCAAAGGCAAACAGCGGCATCAGCGCCAGCGCGAGCAGAGTGGGACGGCTTTTCGGGTATTTCATAAGGATGTCCTTGGTGGTGGTTAAAGTTGAGAACGATAGCGATTATACTTTTTCCGCATTGTTTTTATAAGTTTTGTTTGAATTTGTTTTACAGAAGCACGCAGAGGCCGTCTGAAACGGCTGTTCAGACAGACGGCCTTTTCCGTTTGTGCTCCAGCGGACGGCCTGCGGTTGAGACACGCCGCAAAGCGTGCTAAAAGGCGGCCTTTCCCGTTTGAACCGATTGGAGTTCCCATGCCTACCCGCCGTGAATTTTTATTGTCTACCGCCAGCGCGACCGTGTTGCTTACCGTGGGCGGCTGCGCTGCGTTGGGCGGCGCGTTGGATAATGCCGTCGAATCGGCCGCCGCCGTAACCTGCGTGTTTGGCGACGGGATGCGGCTGGTGGCGGTGGCGGTGAAGTACCGCGCCGATGTGTCTGCCGCCGTGCTTGAGCCGTCGCAATACGGCGTGGCGGGGCGCACGGTGGAGCGCGTTTATGTGGCGCAAAGTACCGCTGTATCAGGGCAACGGCGCGATTGCGTGGGCGTCACCCGAATTTCAGGCGCAGCATCCCTGCTTTGTGATTGCGCCCGAGTTTGACGAAATTATTGTGGACGATACCAGCACCGCGTCCAACTATCTCGATGCCACTATCAACCTAATCAAACACTTGAAAACCAAGTTACCCATCGACGGCAAACGGCTCTACACCACCGGCCAGTCGGGCGGCGGCATGATGTCGATTGCGCTTCGTTTGCGCTTCCGTCAGCGGACGGTTGCGGTGGGCTTTGCGCATAATGCCGTCCAGTAACTGATGCTCTTTCAGATGTTTCTGGTTTTCCTCACTGTCATAGCCTTTGTTGGCATAGACGGTCTTACCTTCGGCTATCCCTTCCAACAAAGGAGACAGGTGGTTGCACTCATGGGTATTGGCGGGGGTGATGTGCAGTTTCTCGATATAGCCTTCCCCATCGGTACGGGTATGTTGTTTGTAACCGAGTTTGTAGAGGCCGTTTTTCTTTGTCCAACGGGCATCTTTGTCCTTACCCGGTGTGGTTTGGCCGCTGACTTGTCCTTCTTCATCGACTTCTATAGCCTGACGCTGTTTGCTGCCGGCGGTCTGAATAATGGTGGCGTCAATGACGGCGGCGGATGCTTTCTCTATTTTTAAGCCTTTTTCGGTCAATTGTCGGTTAATCAGTTCCAGCAATTCGGACAGGGTGTCGTCTTGCGCCAGCCGGTTGCGGTAGCGGCACAAGGTGCTGTAATCGGGGATGCTCAGTTCGTCAAAACGGCAAAACAGGTTGAAATCGATGCGGGTAATGAGGCTGTGTTCGAGTTCGGGATCGGAGAGGCTGTGCCATTGTCCGGGCAGGACGGCTTTGAACATGGACAGCAGGGGATAGGCGGGACGGCCGCGGTGGTCTCTAAGGTAACGGGTTCTTTGACGGTTCAGGTATTGTTCGATCGGTTGCCAATCAATCACCTGATCCAACTTCAATAGTGGGAAGCGGCCGGTGTGTTTGGCGATCATGGCTTGGGCGGTTTTCCGGAAGAAGGTGCTCATGAGAAATCCCCTAAATGTCTTGGTGAGAATTTAGGGGATTTTTGGGGGATTTTGCAAAGGTCTCATGCCGTCTGAAAATCTTCAGGCGGCCTTTTTGTTTTTAGATTCTGTAAGTGATTGTACTACTGAAAGAAACAGGAGTTAGCAGACTAAAATACTAGCGTCATGAATTTAACATAATATAAATTAATTTCCTTTTCCCTATTCTTCTACAAATTCCGCTGTTTTGTTCCTATATGTCAAATGAGAATTAATGATACTCAAGAGAGTGTGTTCATAGTACTCCAATTTTTAGTATAAAATCAATAGGTTTTAAGCTGCTTAATTTACCACTTTCCCCCTGTATGGTGGAATAGGGCAGGGATAAATGTCTCTTTATCCCTTATTTCAACCGCTCAGACGGCCTTTTCCCCATTCATCCCATTCGCTTTACCATCGGTATTATCCCCGTTATCATACAGTGTTCATCGTCAGTCGGATATTACCCTTATGACCGCCCGCCAATCCTACCACCTTACCTTTGCCCGTTTTTCACCTTCACTTTCAGTCCGCTCCTTCAGCGCATCCGAAGCGGTCAATACCGCCTACCGTGTCGAAATCACCGCCACTTCTACCGATTCCTCCCTGCCTCTGTCTTCTTACCTTAACCAGCGCGCAGCATTTGAGATTCGTCCGCAAGAAGGCTTACTGTCGGAAGTGGTCAGTGCATTCGGTTCTGCTTCAGACGATCCCCGGCGAAGCAATGGCAGGGCATCATCACCTCATGCGAGAAGTTGTCCGTATCCAAGGATGAAACCGTTTACCGCTTTGTTTTAGAGCCGCGCTTCGCGGCAATGAAACATTTCCAAACCTCCCGACTGTTTCAACACCAAACCGTCCCCGACATCGTTGCCGCCGTCTTCAAACATCACGGCTTCTCCGGTGTCGACTACCGTTTCCAAAAGAGCCGCAGCTACACCGTCCGCGAGTATGTAACCCAGTATCTCGAAAGCGACTTTACCTTTATCAACCGTCTGTGTGAAGAAGAGGGCATTTGGTATGCCTTCGAACAACATGAACAACATGGCGACGTAGTCGTCTTCGGCGACAGTCCCGAACACTATTTGCGCAGCCAAGGCCTACCCATTTCCTACCGCCCCCATGCCGGATTGGAGAGTGTCGGTACCGAAGCACTCTTTAACTTAAGCATCCGCCACAACCCCATTGTTGAAGGCATACGCACGGCCGACTACAACTACCGCAGCGCCGATACCGACCTCTTTGCCGAAACCGACAACAAACAATCAGAAGAGTCAGCCGACAATACCATCTTATTGGGCAAACAGCAGCATTGGGGCCTTCATCCCAAAACAACCGACGAAGCCCAAGTTCAGACGACCCTGTTGAACGAAGCCAACCTCTGCCGTCAAACCGTCGCCAACGGCAGCGGTAACGTCGTCTCCATGACACCGATGAAAGTGTTCCAAACCGATGTCTCCTTCCCAGAAGCACCCGACGGCTGGCTGGTACTTTCCATGGAACACAGCGGCAGCCGCGATACCGCCTACACCCATACCTTTACCGCCATCCCCGCCCAACTCGCCTACCGTCCCGAACGCACCACCCCGCGTCCGCATATCGACGGCACCTTGCCGGCACGGGTAACTGCGGCGGAGAACTGCACCTATGCCTACATCGACGACATGGGCCGCTACCGCGTCAAATTACCGTTTGATTTAGACGAATGGAGTCCGGGTGGGGAAAGCCGTCCCGTCCGACTGGCCAAACCCTATGCCGGTCCCGAATACGGCATCCACTTCC
>NZ_JBQCXE010000010.1:0-44145 GCF_051956675.1 Neisseria sp. P0022.S009 | reverse complement strand
AAAAGGCCGTCTGAACGGTTGAAATAAGGGATAAAATACCATTTTACCCTGCCCTATTCCACCATTCAGGGAAAAAGTGGTAAATTAATCAACCACAATTCTCTTAAAACCTATTGATTTTATACTAAAAATTGGAGTACTATGAGCATACTCTCTAGAGTATTATTAATTCTCATTTGACATATAGGAACAAAACAGCGGAATTTGTAGAAGAATAGGGAAAAGGAAATTAATTTATATTATGTTAAATTCATAATGCCAGCATTTTAGCCTGTTAAATCCTGTTTTACTCAGTAGTTCAATTACTTACAGAATTCAAAAGTAAAAAGTCGTCTGAAATTTTTCAGACGGCCTTTTATTTATATCTCCCAGTCTTTTCTCAGCAAATCCTTTATTGTTTGATCGGCTGCTAATCAATTACCTACTCCAACTTTAACAATGGAAAGTGGGCAATCTACTCAATCCGTTTATGCCGTACCAACGCTATACGTTTCGCACTTGCTGTCCGCTTGGCCGACAATAGCAGCAACGGCGGCGGCCAAGCCGTTGCGCGTCATGTATTTTTGCGGAATTTCTTGGGCATTTTGTATCAAGGTATAGGCATTATCTTCGCCATCGGCAAGGCCGCAGGGGCGCAAAATGGTCCAATTCAAACCGCTTTGTTTGAGATAGATTTCGGCTTCTGTTTTGGCACGGACAGCTTCGCCGAGTGCTTGTTTGAACGGCTCTCTCATCATATCCCATTGTTCGCCGCAGCCCATGCTGGTAATCAGTACAAAGCGGGCTTGCGGATTGGCGGCTTTCGTAGCGGCAATGATGTTGATATTGCCCAGCGCATCACTGCGGATGCCCTCTTCGTTTTTGCCGCCGACAAAACTGATCACGGTATCGGGACGGTATTGTGCCAACGCTTTATCGAGTGCATCGGCATCAAGCGCATCGGCGACGATGGTTTGAATATTGTGTTCGGCAAAAAAGCTGTCTTCAGACGGTCTTCTCAATACGGCGACGGTATCGGCTGAGTTAGTCAATGTGCGGATATAGGCGCGGCCGGACGGGCCGTTGGCTCCGAAGATGAGTTGCATGTTTGAGATTCCTTTGTATGGTAGATGTTTATTGTTAGAAAATCCGCTCCTCTATGTAACAAGGAACGGATTATCAGGCCGTCTGAAACCGTTTAAGCGGCATCAAACAGTTTGCGCATGGCTTCGATTTGATGTTGTTTCAACTCGCCTGCTTCGTCGCGACCGACGAAAATTTTAAACATGGCACCGCCGTTGCGGTTGATAAAGTTGAGCGAGCAAGTGGCTTTACCCATGAACGGACGTTCCAAAAGGTAGATGGAGGCGCAGTTTTCGTAGTAGATGTGGCCGTGTACGCCGCCGTCGGTTTCGGGATGGTCAAAATTGTAGAAACCGCGGCCGACTTTGCCGTTAGGCAGTTTGCCGCTGACTTCGACGATGGCATCGGGGGTGTGGGCGATGAAGGTAACGGATTCATCCCATGCAGCGATGGCTTGGAGAATTTCGACAATGCGGCTGCCTTCGGTTTGGCACACGTTCTCTTCAGGCAGGCAGCGGATAACGTCTTCAAAACTGCATTGGTTTTGCGCGGCCAGCATTTCCAGCACTTGGCCGGGATTTTTTTCTAATGATTGGCGCAACATGGTTTGTTGTTCGGCTGAAAGTTTTTGCATGGTTTGATCCTTTTCTTGAGTCGGAAGAGTGAGCATGAGTTTGCGGATAAGGGTGGGCGACCAATAACGGCCGCTGGTATTCAAACGGATCAGGCCGTCTGAATCGGGTTCTTTAAAAAGCTGCATTTCCTGCCATTGGGCAATCAGCTTTTGCGCTGCTTTGTTGCCGTCAAACAATGATGGATTCAGACGGCCTGTTTCAATATCGTGCTGGACTTTGCTGAGTAGTGCTTTATTTGGGCTATGGCCGCTCATAAATGCGATGTTTTTCTCGCCTTTCGGCGTGGCGAGATAGCTCTCTAAATCGCCCTGCACCTGATAGCTGAAACCGCCGAAGTTACCGCCTGCGCCGGAGCCGAACGCCAAACAGGAAATATCGGATTTGATCAGGGTATTGTAGCGGTTGCGTTCGCCGCGGCCGGGATAGGCGAAGTGGCTGTTACTGACCTGTTCCCAGCCTTTTTCCAGCAGCGTTTCAACCGTGTAGGCATATTGGTCTGCCTGAATATCGAAACCCGGCGGTGTCGGAAATGCGCCTTTTTCAATCATGCGGTTGATGGGCAGCATGGGATAAAGGTTGAACGCATACGTATCCAAACCGGACAGAGGCAGCTCGACGGCGCGGGCAATATCGTTTTGCCAAACTTCATCGGTTTGATTGGGCAGGCCGAACATCAAATCAGCCACAATCACGGCATCGAGTTCGCACAATTTTGCCAAATATTCAAACGCCTCGTCGCCGCTGTGTTTGCGGCCGAGACGGCGGCGGATGGCGGTATTGAAGGTTTGCACGCCGATGGAAATGCGGTTGGCCCCTGCTTTGAGACAAGCCTGTGCTTTTTCTAAATCGAAATGGCTCATGCGCCCTTCGATGGTGAACTCGCAGTCTTCGGCAAGCGGCAGATATTGGTAGCAGGCACGAATCAGGCGGACGAGGTCTTCCGTAAGCAACGCGGTCGGCGTACCGCCCCCGAAATAAACGGCTCGGATTTTGCCCTTGCCTGTACGGACTTCGGCTTCAGCGGCCATTTCTTCGATAATTTTGTCGGTGTACACGCTGCTTTGGCTGTCCTTCCACGCATTACGGTAGAAGCCGCAAAAAACGCAGTGGTTGGCGCAAAATGGAATATGCAGATAAGCAAGCGCGTCCACATCGGCGGCATAGGGAAGCTTTTTCTTCCAAATGTTCTGCCACTGGGGGCGCGGCATTGGAACGCCGCCCCAAACAGGCATTAATGCCTGACGTTCGGGAAATGCCTTGGGCGCGGATTGTTTCGGAGTCCAAACAAGCTGCTGTACCATGATAATGATTAATAAAAATTATTAATAAGATTTATATATTAAATAACCATCATCATTTTCTTGTCAATATTTTTGTGTAATTAAAAATTAGTATTATTTTAAAATATTGTATTCTATAAATAATAAAATATATTTCTATTTGATGGAAATCGGCATTTTACTTGTGAAATGCGCAAAATTTGGTTCTTCAAGCTGAGAACATCCTCCCATCTCGTTTTATTTTTGAACAATACAATAAATTTTATTTATCGTTTTTCAGACGGCCTTTTGGCGCTCAGCTTCTGAAATAAAACCCTGCCTCATCTTTGCAACGGCGTATCTGCCAACCGTAAACCGATTCAAGCAAGTCGGGGCGCATCACTTCGCCCACCTTGCCTGATGCAACTACTTTTCCCTTATTCATCAAGATAATATGTTCCGCATAACGCGCGGCGAGGTTTAAATCGTGCAATACCATCATTGATGAGGCACGGTTCGAATGCCCGACCAAATACTGCATCAGGCGGTGTTGGTGGCGGATATCGAGATGGTTGCACGGTTCGTCCAAAAGCAAGACCGGCGCGTTTTGCAACAGGGCGCGGATGATGTTGGCGCGTTGCTGTTCGCCTCCTGAGAGCTTGCCGATGCGCTTATCCGCCAAGACCGTCAAATCAAAATAATCGAGCAACTCGTCCGCCCATTCATGGTTCAGACGGCCTTTTTGTACGAACGACGCCAACGCAATGTATTCGCGTACGGTCATCGGCATGTTGTAACGGCCATGCTGCCCGACCCATGCCACCCTGCCCGCGCGGATTTGCTGCACAACGGCCTCACCGAAAAGCGTGATTTCCCCCTGCCCTGTTTGCCCGATTAGGGCCCGCAGCAAAGTAGATTTACCCGCACCATTCGGGCCGATAATGACGGTTATGCCGTGAGGTATATCCAGTTGATCGATTTCAAGCAGGGTTTTGTCTTGGACGCAGACGGAAAGATTACGGATTTGAAATAAGGTGTGCATGGCAAAAGATATGGGCAATGAAGTTTCAGACGGCCTATTCAGGCATCAACGGCTTTTCAAAGGCTTGATAAACAAATACATAAAAAACGGTCCGCCCAATAAGGCAATCACGATACCGACCGGCAAATCGACAGGGTATGTCAGCCAGCGCGCCGCGCCGTCCACCACCATCAAAAATACTGCGCCCAACCAAGCCGACAGCGCAATCAGTTTGCGGCGGCTGCCGCCGACGGTTTGCGCCAGCATATTGGGGATCATCATGCCGAGAAAACCGATGATGCCCGAAAGCGACACCGCCGCCCCCGTCATCAATGCCGCGCCGATTACGGTTTGCACGCGCAATGCCCCGACCGACACCCCCATACTGGCAGCCGTGTCTTCACCTGTCATCAAAACGTCCAGCCGCCTGCCTGCCGACAGCAAAATCAGAAAACCGGGCAACATGACCGCGATTGCCGCGACAGGCGATGAGAAACCGGCTTCGGCAAGGCTGCCCGACAGCCATGTGGTTGCACTGCGCAATACCAAATCGTCAGACAAAAACAAAATCATGCTGACCACCGCGCCCGAAAACGCGCTCAACACAAATCCCAACACCAGCAATCCCAAAGTACCGCCGCCAAGCAGTTTGTGCACCGCCAAAATCAGCAGGCACACGCCCAATGCACCAAGAAAAGCCGCCGCCGGCACACCCATCGCGTCGCCGCCCAGAGCCAATAACACAATCACGCCCAAAGCTGCCCCGCCCGATGTCCCGATCAAACTTGGATCGGCCAGCGGGTTCTCAAATAAAGCCTGCAATGCTGCGCCCGAAGCGGACAAACCGGCTCCGACCAAAAGCGCGGTATAGATGCGCGGTAAACGAATTTGGCGGACGGTTTCATCCATCGCCAGCGGCGACTCCCACGCGCCAAAACCGATGCCGCAGCACAAATAAACGGCGGCGGCAGTAAGCAGCAGACAAAGGGTAAGGATATGCGGTTTCATGACATCATGCGGTTTAAGCGGATTGAGGAACGGTTTCAGACGGCCTTTTTAAGACAGCCGTTTTGCTTCCTCAATAAGAAAGAACACATCAAGGCCGTCTGAAAACAAAATCAGGCAGGATTTTCAAATCAGGCGCGTTTATTTTGCCAAACCGTGCAAACGCTGAATCACTTGCGGCGTATCCAGCCCGTAACGGAACATATCGTTGGCCTTCCACAAATAAATCTTGCCGTTTTTCGCGGCTGGCGAGCCGGCGATTTCGGGGCGTGCGGCAAAAGTTTTGACATTGCCTATCATGGCGGTGTTGTGGTCGGCGATAATGATGATGTCGGGTTTGGCCGCAATCCATGCCTCACGCGTCATCGGTTTGAGGCCGTCAATGGTGGCTGCGGCATTGATACCACCGGCACGGCGGATGATTTCGTCGGCGGCGGTATTCTTGCCCGATACGATGCGCCCGTCGTAGCTGAAGAGGTAGCGTTTGCCGCTGGAAGGCTGCTGTTTCATATCCGCCTGCCATTTACTGGCCAACTTGTCTGCCTGCACGCTTTTGCCGATAAGCTGACCGATGCTGCGGATACTTTGCGGATAGGCGGCGATGCTGTCGTCGGGCGCAACATTGACGGCTTTAATGCCTGCTTTTTGCAGGTGGGCAAAAATATCGGCAGGCTGCGCCATCCATGAACCGATGGCGATGTCGGGTTTGGCGGCCACAATCGGCTCAACCGTCAGGCGGCGATGAATGCCGATACTGGGCTTGTTTTTCAACGCTGGATTTTGAACGGTCTGATCACGGCCGACGATTTCGTCCAATGCGCCGAGCGCGGCAACGATGTCTGCCGTATCGGGGGTTAACACGACGATGCGTTGTGCGTGTGCAGTGCCGTCCAACGAAATAAGCGCGGAAAGCAGGAGGAGTTTGAGTTTCATTGATTTTCCTTGTCGAATGCTTTCAGACGGCCTGCTCGCTTTCTCAGGCCGTCTGAAAACGGTTGAATCACATTAGAACTTCAGTTGTACAGTCGCGGCAAAATTGCGGCCGGTTTCGGTGTACAAGTCCATCACGCTTGAGCGACTCATGCCGGCAACGTCTGCGTGCTGCCAGTATTTTTTGTTGCCGACGTTATAAATGTTTGCACCGATTTCGAGGTTTTTAAACGGCTTGTACCACGCACCGACATCCCATACGCCATACCCCGGCGCTTGGAAAACAGTGTCGCTGCTGACGCGGCTGTGTTTTTTTGACCAGCGCAGCTTGGTGCCGACACCCCATTTTTCCTGCGTGTAATCCAAACCCAAAACGCCGTTGAGCGGATAAGCGGAATCCAGCGGCGTACCGTCTTGCTGTTTGCCGCTCATCCAAGCGATGCTGCCGGAAACCTGCCAGCCCGGCAGGAATTTGTAGGCGGCAGAGGCTTCTGCACCGTAGGTTTTGACCCTATCTAGGTTTTGATATTGGTACTGGATAATCGGGCGGCCGCCT
Organism: Neisseria sp. P0022.S009; assembly: GCF_051956675.1. Classification (NCBI taxonomy): domain Bacteria; kingdom Pseudomonadati; phylum Pseudomonadota; class Betaproteobacteria; order Neisseriales; family Neisseriaceae; genus Neisseria; species Neisseria sp. P0022.S009. The sequence goes on along the minus strand of NZ_JBQCXE010000010.1, from coordinate 37,677 downwards.
ATGGTGGAAGTGCCGACTTCGGTGCGGTCGATGAAGTTGCGGTAACGGTTGTAGAACGCGGTAACTTGCGCGCGGGCGTGTTCGTTTTTGAACTTCATCCCCAACTCAAAGCTGTTGGATCGTTCGGATTTGAGATTCGCATTCGGGATGACGGCATAGCCGTAGGTCGTGTTGGCAAACGCCATGGTCGCGCTGTCAAACGGCGGCGTGCGGAAGCCTTGGGAATAAGTAGCAAAACCGGTGAACTGCTCACCCATCGGTACGCTCAGGCGCAGGCTGGGCGTGAACGCAGAATCGCTGAAGCGCGTCGCTGTTCCGCTGGGGTTGGCATTGAGATAGGCTTGGTCGGTCGAAGTGTTCAGCTTGTCTTTTTCGTAACGCAGGGCCGGGGTCAGGACGATGCCGTTGCCGAAAGTCAGGCTGTCTTGTGCGTAAACGCTAAACGTTTTGCGCTTGCTGTCGGGGAAGGTTTTATTCGGATAGGTGCTGCCTGCATAGACTTTGCTGACAGCGCCGGTCAGGTTGTCCACTGTCAGGCTGTCACGCGGACGGGCGGTTTCGGTGTGTTTGTATTCGGCACCGGCAACGACGCTTTGTTTGACCGCACCGTCAAATTCCCACACGCCGCGCCCGTTCAGCCCGCGTATGGTCTGATTGAAACCGTAGTCGGAATAACGGGTCGAGTTACCTAATAGACGTGCGCCCATGCGCGTCATGCTGATATCGACGGCATCGTCTTCTGTACGCAGTTTTTGCTGATAGGCAGTCAGGTTTGCTTCTTTCAGACGGCCTTCGCCAGTGTAGCGGTAGCCTGCTTCGATACGTTGACGGCGGATGCGGTCTCGGGCGTTGCTCTCAGATGTTGCGATGGTTACCGGCCCGCGCGATTGCGAACCCAAGCCGTTTGCCAATACAGTATCGTTGGCATGGTAATACTGTTCGTACAAAGTTTCAAAACGGTGGCGTTCGTTGCCGATATTGCCTTTCGCTAAGATATTGTAGGCATTGTTTTTCTGCGGGTTGGTAGCAGTACGTGCAGTCGAGTAGCTGGTATCGCTGCCCATGTTTTCGGTTTCATGACCTTGACGGCGCGTCAGCATCAGCAGACCTTCGGCGTTTTCATGGAAACCTGCCACAGTCGCAGTAACCCCATGGCTGCGGTCGCGGCTTCGGTAACCGTGTTTCAACCCAAAATAACCGCGTTTGCCTTCATCGACGAAATCACTTGGAGAAAGCGTCACCATGTTCACCACGCCGCCGAGCGCATCGCTGCCGTAGAGCACGGAATAAGGTCCTTTGACAATATCGACCTGCTTGAGCGTGTCGCTTTCGACCATATCGCGTCCCGAAATCGCACCATTGGAGCCGCCGCCTGCATAAGATTCGGGAATGCGCACACCGTCCACCATCATCAAAATGCGGTTGCCGTCTATGCCTCGGATATTGATACCGGCATGACCGCGGCGGTTGTTGTCAGACGGCACGCTGACGCCGGATTCATACATTACAATATCGTCCAAATTCTGCGCCGAGGCTTGATTCAAGGTTTTGCGTCCAATAACCGACACATTCGGCGCGGCTTTATCCAAGGTTTGCGCATTGCGGTCGGCCGTAACCACCACAGGCTCTATTTCTGCCTGAGCCACCGGCATCTGAGCCGCATATAACTGTCCGGAAAAAACCGCCCCTACCACACAGGCAATCACTTTCTTTTTCATTACACAACCTTATTATTTGAATAATAATGGTTTGCATTTATAAAATAAATAGGCGGTTTTTGCAAGTTTAGGAACTGCAAGACACCAATAACAACCATTTCAAATCGCAAAATACAGTATGACGCAGCTAAATCAGTAATTTATGAACCAGGGGTAAAGTACCCGACCTTGTCAGCGTAGAAAACCCATCCACCGTCTTTGACCAAAAATCTCACATCGGCAATTGGGAAGCCGACACCTTCATCGGCAAAACCAGAAAAGCACATCGCCGAAAAAACATTTAGCTTACGAAACGCCAAGTGTTTTATTTTTAAATCTGTTCCAACCACTTGTGCCCGAGTGTTGCATTTGAAATTCGAATCAAAAGCTATCTGAAATTTTCAAACAAGTTTTTATTTGTCCCTCTTATCCCTCATCCTTCTATCTACTTCAAACTCAAAAAACATTTCCATATTATTAAAAATTAGTTAGAATTTCACAAAATTATAAATAATAATCAAACTTATTTGTATTATTTTAGTCAGAGTGTAATCGCATCTATTCGGTCTGTCTTGTTCAGACGACCTTACCAATCAAGTTATATGGATACATTCTATGCAACCGATCAAAGTTACCACCCTCTCCGCCTGCATCGCCGCCATTGGTTTTGCACCTACCGTTTATGCTGCAGATAATTCGACAGTTATTCTCGATACCATCACTGTCAAAGGCACGCGCAATAAAGACGAAATCGGTAAAAACCGGGTTTATACCCGCGAAATCGTCAATCTTTACAAAGGCAAAAACGAAGTTGAAACCTTCAAAGGCAACACCGTATCCGACCTTTTAAGCGGTATGTCCGGCGTGTACAGCGGCGACGCGCGCAACAGCGGCGCGCTGGATCCCAATATACGCGGCGTGCAGGGGCAGGGACGGATTCCCGTTACCATCGACGGCACCGAGCAGGCGATTACCGTCTGGCGCGGCTACGCAGGCGCAAACAACCGCAACTACGTCGACCCCAACATCATCAGCAGCGTTTCCATCGAAAAAGGCCCTTCGTTCAGCCGTGATATGAAAAGCGGCATAGGCGGCTCCGTCGCCCTGAAAACCATCGATGCCGACGATATTGTCCCCGAAGGGCAGAAATACGGATTTGAAGTGAAGGCGGAAGCTGCCAACAATTCCATCAAAAGGCGTGAGAATGCTTATGAACATTCAGTCGATTATCGAACCTTGCCTGTTCCCGCAGTAGCGACGGGCGGTATTTGGCGTTCGTTTTTTGACGATACCGACCGAATCGACCAGCGTTTCAACGGACGCAATAAATTTGGTGAGGATAAAGCCTACCGCATCGCCGCTGCCACCAAGCAGGACAATTTCGATGCCATGCTCGCCTATGCCTACCGCAGTAAAGGCAATTATTTTTCCGGCAAAAAAGGGGCGGAACGCTACGGCTATATCGGTCCTTGGACACAAGAAACTTTAGACGAATTGAAACGTCGTCAAGAAGAAGCCGCTGCCAAGGGTGAGAAATTTTTCGGCAGTGAAAACATGCTGGGCGCACCCGATATTTCAAAAATCGGACTTTTTTATCATCCGGGCGGGGAAGTCAGCAATACCTCGCTCGAAACCAAATCATGGGTAGGTAAAACCACCTTCCGTCTGCCGAACCGCCAAACGCTCAAATTCGGCCTGCGCCATACCGATTCCACGTTCGGCGAAATTATGCCTTCGCGCATTATCGGCCCCATCAGTTGGGATGCGTCCGTCCTCAACAAAATTGCCGAATGGCCGCAGGCATGGGTAAAACAGCGTTCCTACAATATCGACTATTCGTGGAAGCCCGAGGGCAGCCGTTGGATAGATTTCGATGCCACGCTTTGGACAACGCGCACCAAATCCAAAACCAATACCGCAGGCGGCTCACCCGGCGATACCGTTTATGAGGACAACAAATTTCAAATAGCATGGGACGAATACGACAGATGGCAGAAATACACTCCCGCAGAGCGGCAGGAATTGCTGGATGCAGGAATAGAAGCCCCCAAACCGCCCAAACCTGAAACGCCCAATACCAACGGCAGGTTCAACACTATCGAAGGCAACGCCTATTACGCCCGTAACAACCGGACAGGCTTTCAATTCTCCAACCGTATGAAATTGAGCGACAAACTGTCGTTGACCTTGATGGGCGATTTTCAAAATGAAAAACTGACGTCGCGCAATGATTTTTCAGACGAGCTGGAGCGGGGAGGATACGACAAATATCGTGAAGAACTCGAAAACAGCACCATCAGGGCAAATTATGAATTGAACCAATATGGCGTACCTCGAAACGGCAAGCGGCGAGAATACAATCTGGGCTTCAATTTCCACTACGAACCGTTCCGCTGGCTGACGTTGACGGCGGGCGGACGGTACACGAATTTCCAGCTTCAGGACAAAAGCAAACGCTTGGAAAGCGGTAAGAACAAATATGGTCACCCGCTGGAAATGAACAGGGGGATAAAATATTCGGTCGGCAGGGTTGCCACGCCGCAAGAATACGCGGATTACAAGGCAATTGACGATGCTTTGGCAAATGGCAGTCTTGATTATGCTTTATATATGGCGGATGAATATTCAGAACAAAGAAAAAAACATGAACAAATTAGCCTGTCTTCGTTTCAAGTCAATTCACAATTTATTCCGACTTTGACAGTTGATCGCGAAAAATGGGTCAATCCTAATGAAAAGGTGGATTTCTATTGGTTGAAAGACGATAAAGGCCGTCTGAATATGCAGGATCATCCCCTTACCAACGGCAGCATTCCTGATTTGCACACCAAAGTCCCCAATCCTGTATATGACCCGTCTATTCCGGACAGTCCGCAATTTGTACCTAAATACTACGCAGCCAGTGCAAGTGTTTACACAACGCCAATGACCGAAGCCGAAAGGCAGAGGGCAATGAAGCAGAAAGGCAGCGGTTGGGTACCCGCATTTTCTGCCACTGTCAATTTTACTGATTACAGCCGCGCCTATTTGCGCTATACCGAAACCCTGCGCTACCCCAGCATTTTTGAAGGGACTTACGGCTTTTCTACCGCCGCCGGCTCATTCAACCGCATGGGCTATGGCTGGCGGCCCGAACACGCCAAAAACTGGGAAGTCGGCTACATCCATGATTTGACGGGGCTGTTACCGAAAATGAAAAAAGCGGATTTCCGCATTAACTACTTCCATAACAAGACCAAAAACGTTATCGACAGGGACGACAATCTCGAATTCGAACAATTCGACAGACAAATCCGCAGTGGTGTCGAGCTGTCCACCCGCTTCGATACCGGACGCGTCTTCGGCAGCCTGAACGTATTCCGCAGCCTGAAAAACAAAATGTGCGACGAAAATTTCCCTTGGACATCCGCAACAGAGGGCATGGTTGATTCAAGCTATTTTGTGCAAAACGGTAAGACTATGAATCGTCCTGTCTGCAACCACGGCGGCTTGACCGATTCGGGCTATCTGGCAAGCGCGCTTCAACCTCGTTGGTCGATTGATGCCGAATTGGGCAGCCGTTTCCTTGCCAACAGGCTGGAAACAGGTGTGCGCCTTCATTACCACAGCCGTGTCTATGAAAACCGCAATGATGCATGGCAAGCCTTCTATGACACATTCAACCAATATATGGGAAGTAACCACAAGCCCCAGCATAACGATATGCGCTGGCAGCCTGTTGCGGTATGGGATGCCTACCTGCGTTATAAAATCGGCAAGAACCTGACTGCCGAGCTTGTTGGCAGCAACCTGACCAACCGCTACTACCTCGACCCGATGAGCCGTTCTTACCTGCCTGCACCGGGCAGAACCATCAGGATAGGGATAACTGGAAAATGGTAATGATCAATTAATCATTTTTAAAATTAAAAAACCGTCTGATCATTAGCAATGGGAATTCAAAGACAAAAAAGAGCGGATGACGTTCACGCCCAAATCGCAGTTTTCCATCAACAACCATCTGCGCCTGAAAGCCGTTTCAGACGGCCTCGTCATCGCGTGGGTAGCACATATGATCGTGGCGGATGCAATTCAATCAGGTCAGCTAGTCGAGTTACTTCCTGAATATGCGATGACTTACGATCCGCTTTACCTCTATTACCCCAGCCTCCGTGGGAATTCTAATATATTTAAGTTGATTATGGATGCGCTAAAAGTAAAAGCCGTCTGAAAATTCAGACGGCTTTTTATTGCAAAGTGCGGTCAGATTGCAAAGTACTTTTGCAATTAGCCAAATACTTTTTCCAAATGTGCTTGGTAATCAGCTAAGTATTTTTCTACTTGTGGATTTTTAATCACATCGTTACATAAGAATGTCGGCAGACGGGTCAGGCCGATGAACTCGTTGAGTTTGTGGAAGTGCATATACAATACATCTACACCTTTACCTTCGAAGAAGTCACCTTCACGGATGAACGCTTCAATCGGCGCATTCCAAGTAAGTGAAAGCATGTGTTTTTTGCCTTGTAACAAACCGCCTGTGCCGTAACCTTCGGATGGATTGACACGATGACGACCATCACTTTGATAAAGCTTGCCGTGTCCAGTGGTGAATACTTCGTCTATGTATTTTTTCACTGTCCAAGGTTCGTGCATCCACCAGCCCGGCATCTGCCAAATCACGGCATCCATCCACAAGAATTTTTCGATTTCTGCTTCAACGTCATAGCCGGCATCAATCACGGTTTCTTTAACATTGTGTCCAAGTGCGGTCAAAACTTCTTTCGCTTTTTTATGAAGTGTGTGATTTAACTCACCATGTGAATGTCCGAAATCTTTACCGCCGTCTAATAATAAAATATTCATTTGACTCTCCTAAACCAGACAATTCTAAAAAAGAGGGGCTGCTATTATGCCATTTTAGCCTTTATCTTGAAAGTATGGCCGTCTGAGCATCTTAAGCCATGCAACGTAAAATCAGAATATCCCGTGAATTTTTTCGGTTAACTGTTTTACGAGGATTTGTTCGTAGATAATTTGAACTTAGGCAGACTAAATGACCTAAAAGAAACAGCCGATAGGGAAAAGCCAAAGTTTATTTTAACGAAGAACGTATATTTTATTTAAATATACGGATTGATGAATTTCTAAGGGAACTAATTACAAGATAGTTATTACCTATTAAAAGATATTAAATAATCATCAATTTAGCATATCTCTACCTGAACATTAGTCCCCTTACCTACCCAACTACAAAGGCTGAGCCAAATCGTTTTCCGTGTTGTAGCTGATAAAATCCTGCTCATGAGGGAAAGGAACGACCCGTGCGCGTTGCTGCTGCAACCAGCCGCGTATGCTGCGCATTCCTGAATAAAGGTATGGCACGGTACTTTGTAGGATTTGCGGACGGATAAACATTACGCTGTAATGCGGTCTGGACGGGGTTTCAACGTAAAATGCATTGCACAACGGCGTGCGTTTGGCGATGGTCTCAAACTGGGAAACCAAGTTTTCAGGCAGGCGGGGCATATCGCAGGAGACGATAAGCAGCCAGTCTGCAGTAGCAATTTGCAAATCGTTGGCGGCGGTACACAAGGCGGCTAAAGGGCCGTAATGTTGCCATTGGCGCGCATCGGAGAAAACGTGCGCGCTGCGTTGGGCGTAGGATTCGAGATTGCGGTTGGCACTGATGGCGATATGGCTGACTTGCGGGCGGATTTTTTCGATAACGTGGTCTATCAAGGCTTTGTTATGCCACTGCACCAACCCTTTATCGACACCTCCCATCCGGCTTCCCTGCCCGCCGGCCAATATCAGTGCAAAAATTTTCATTTTGGTAGTCCTTTGCAAAGCAGAGTGTGTAAGTGTTATTCGCGATGTTGTATTTATGGAAGAAGTTTTAAGGCTTCAGGCCGTCTGAAACCTGGTTTTGTGATTTAATTCACTTAAGATGAATTTTATCATAACATGATTTTACATTAAACCCCTGTTTTTTCTTATCATAACCATACAATTATTTTAGACAGGTTGTTTATAGGCCGAAAGAATGATATTTTTATAAGATTATCGGATTAGTCTTCCTGCGTGCTTTATGCGTTTATTCTCCGGATCTTCAGACGGCCTGAGTCTGTCCTCGCGTTTAAAACTGCTGACTGTGTTATGGGTCGGCTCGGCTTTTTTATCGATTGCCTTTACCCTGCTGCTTTCTTGGCGTTTGGAAAGCGCGGCCAAAACGATTGAAGATGCGGGCAGCTTGAAAATGCAGGTGTATCGCTTGGCTTATATGGCAAGCGTCCGTACGCCCAATGCGCAAATCGACAACCAAATCAAAGAATTTGAACGTACGCTGGCCAATGTAACGCAAAGCGATGCCATTCATCCGCTGATTCCGTCACAAATGCCGCTCGCTTACGATTTGATCCAATCGATGCTGTTGATTGATTGGGAATCCAACATCAAGCCTTCTTTACAACATTACGAGCGGCCGACCCAAATCGGCCTGTACCGTTTTGCCGGCAATATCGAGCTGTTTTTACAGGCGATGGAAAACGCCAACGAGCAAAATACTTTGTGGCTGCGCCGTTTTCAAATGGCGATGATGCTGATGATTTTAGTGGCTGCCGGCTTGATGATTGTTTGGCATTATTCGTGGATCATCCGGCCGCTGGAAAAATTGCGCGACGGGGTGGAAACCATCAGCGAAGGCCGTTTCGGGGTTCAAATCGATACAGACCAAATTCGTGAATTTGCCCAAGTCAGCAAGGGCTTCAACCAAATGAGCCGCCGTCTGAAAACGCTTTATACGGATTTGGAAGGACAGGTTGCCCAACAAACCCAAGACTTGGCCCGGCAAAACCGTGATTTGACCCTGCTCTACCAGACTACGCGCAACCTGCACCAAACCTTTACGCCGCAACAGGCCGCAGAAGAATTCTTGGCTCAGATTCTGCCGGCGTTTTCCTCCTTGGGCGGTACGGTATATCTTTCCGATGAAGAACGCAAACGCTCTGACTTGGCGGCAAGTGTCGGTGAAACCGAAGAGGGAAATCGTGTAGAATTCCCAATCGTTTACCAAGACGAACAGCTCGGTGTATTAGCCCTGTATTTTTCAGACGGCCAGATGCCCAATGAGCAAGATGAAAAATTGTTGCAGACTTTAAGCGGACAGCTGGGGATTTCCATCGCCAACAACCGCATGGAACAAGAACGCCGCCTGCTTGCTGTCTTGCAGGAACGCAACTTGATTGCGCAAGGTTTGCATGACAGCATCGCGCAAGCTTTGACCTTTTTGAATTTGCAGGTACAAATGCTGGAAAGCGCGTTTGCTTCAGACCAACGCGAGCAGGCCGAAGAAAATATCGGCTTCATCAAAGACGGCGTGCAGGAATGCTACGAAGACGTACGCGAACTTTTGATGAATTTCCGCACCAAAATCAGTAATAAAGATTTTCCTGAAGCGGTAGAATCGCTGCTGGCGCGTTTTGAACGACAAACCGGTATTCCAGTTGATTTAAAATGGCAGGACGACGGGCAGGCTTTGAATTATGATGAGCATTTGCAAATCATCTTCATCTTGCAGGAAAGCCTGTCCAATATCCGGAAGCACGCCCGTGCGCAACATGTCAGCGTCGAAATTGCCAACCACGGCGATTTTGTCATGACGATTCGGGACGACGGCGCAGGCTTTAATAAAGAACACCTATCAAACCGGCCTTCAGGCGAACATGTCGGCTTGGGCATTATGCAAGAACGTGCCCAACGGATTAACGCAGAATTGGCCATTACATCGCAGATTGGGCAAGGTACGGCGGTTATGCTGACTTTGCCTCAACAAATGAGAACAGCATCATGACGATTAAAATTACCCTTATTGACGACCACACCCTATTTCGCAGCGGTATCAAGGCCTTGCTTTCGCGCCAGCCTGATTTTGAAGTCGTCGGCGAAGCTTCAGACGGCCTGGCCGGCGTAAAAATGGTTGAGCAGCTCAAGCCTGATGTAGTCTTGCTGGATTTGGATATGCCGGTCATGAACGGTCGCGAAGCATTGGCTCAAATTTTAAGTATTAATCCGCAGCTGACCGTCATTATGCTGACTGTTTCTGAAGACAGCGACGATTTGACCGAATGTATGCGTATGGGCGCAAAAGGCTTTTTGCTGAAAAACATCAATGCCGACTTCCTGTTGGAAAGCATCCGCAAAGCTGTTGATGGCGACAATGTCTTCTCTCCAGAAATGACCAGCCGCTTGGTGCAATCGCTGATTTCCCCTTCTCCTTCCCGCTCCGACCATCTGCTGGAGCAACTGACCCCGCGCGAAATGGAAATCTTGGGCTATCTTGCCGCCGGACACAGCAATAAAATCATTGCCCGCCATTTGAATCTGGCAGAGTCAACCGTTAAAGTGCATGTGCAAAACCTGTTGCGCAAGTTGAACCTAAGCAGCCGTGTACAAGCAGCGGTTTATGCGGTGCAACACAAAGTACCGCAACCGGTATTGTCTTAATCAGGCCGTCTGAAACCTTCTTTTTAAAAGGTTTCGGGAAGAGCGTTTATTCGCTATAATCACGCCGATTTATATGCAGGGTTGTCTGATTCTTTCAGACGGCCTTTTTATTTGATTTCTCACTGATTTAAAACAACATGTCCGAAAACATTCCAGAAAATACACCCGCAAATACCGTTCCTGAAGAACACAAACGCAGCATCCGCAGTTTCGTCTTGCGCCAAGGCCATATGACCGCGGCTCAACAGCGCGCCATTGATACGATGTGGCCGCAATTTGGTGTGGACTTCCAAGAAGCTCCTTTGGATTTGAACCGTGTATTCGGACGGAACAATCCTAAAGTATTGGAAATCGGTTTCGGTATGGGCGTCGCGACAGTGGAAATCGCCAAACATCTGCCCGATACCGACTTTTTAGCGATTGATGTTCACGGCCCGGGCGTGGGCAATATCTTGAAGCTGATTGAGGAAGAACACATTTCCAATATCCGCGTGATGCGTCATGATGCTGTGGAAGTAGTGGAAAAAATGCTGGAAGACGGTTCTTTAGACGGCATTCATATTTTCTTCCCCGACCCTTGGCACAAAAAACGCCACAATAAACGCCGCTTGGTACAAGTGCCGTTTGTTGAAAAGCTGCTGCCCAAACTCAAAAGCAGCGGCTATGTCCATATGGCGACCGACTGGGAAGAATACGCCGTGCAAATGCTGGAAGTTTTGAGCAGTTTCGACGCTTTGCAAAACACGGCTGCCGATTACGCCCCTACGCCTGATTATCGTCCTGAAACCAAGTTTGAAGCCCGCGGCAAGCGATTGGGTCATGGCGTTTGGGACTTGGTGTTCCGCAAAAAATAAAGCAAAATATAAAACACAAGGCCGTCTGAAAAGTTTCAGACGGCCTTTTATCTTATTGATTAAGCCAAGAAAAGTTTATAGGCCGGATTGTCGGTTTCCTCTTTATAGACATAACCCAAGCTATCCAAGAAGTCGGCAAACGCCTCATTGTCGCTTTCCGGCACATCGATACCGACCAAAATACGACCGTAGTCTGCGCCATGGTTGCGGTAATGGAATAAAGTAATATTCCACTCGGCACGCATATGGTTCAAGAAACGGGACAACGCACCCGGGCGCTCAGGAAATTCAAAGCTAACCAAACGTTCGTTGGCTACTTTTTCCGTCCGTCCGCCGACCATGTAACGGATATGGATTTTGGCGATTTCGTCATTGGTCAGATCGACATTGGGCAAGCCTGCGTCAGCCAATTGTTTGCTGATGACGGCCAAGTCTTGCGCACCGGCAGTTTGCAAGCCGACAAAAATATGCGCATTTTTATCGCTGCCGTAGCGATAGTTGAACTCAGTAATGTTCCGGCTTCCCAACAAATTGATAAACTTCAGGAAGCTGCCCTTTTCTTCGGGAATGGTAACGGCGAAAATGCCTTCATTGCCCTCGCCCAGCTCACTACGCTCTGAAACGTGGCGTAAGCGGTGGAAGTTCATGTTGGCGCCGCTGGTAACGGCAACTAAGTTTTGGCCTTGAATATTGTTTTTCGCAACGTAAGCCTTCAGGCCGGCAAGTGCCAATGCGCCCGCAGGCTCGGTAATGCTGCGCGTATCGTCAAAAATATCTTTAATCGCGCCGCACAACATATCCGTATTGACCGTAATAATTTCGTCCAACAGCTCTTTACACAGGCGGAAGGTTTCCTCGCCCACCACTTTAACCGCAGTACCGTCTGAAAACAGGCCGACATCTTTCAAATGTACGATTTCACCTGCCTCTACCGATTGCTTCATACAGCAAGAGTCATCGGTTTGCACACCAATCACTTTAATCTCAGGGCAAACCTGTTTGATAAATGCCGCTACGCCTGCTGCCAAACCGCCGCCGCCAATCGGAACAAAAATCGCATTGATATTACGGTGTTGACGGAGGATTTCCATGCCGATGGTTCCCTGACCGGCAATTACGTCAGGATCATCAAAGGGCGCAATATAGGTTAGTTTTTCCTTTTCTGCCAACTCCATCGCATAATCATAGGCATCGTTGTAAGACACGCCTTTCAATACCACTTCGCCGCCTCGGCTCTTTACCGCATCGATTTTGATTTTAGGCGTTGTTTCCGGCATCACGATAACGGCACGGCAACCCAAATACTGCGCCGATAAAGCCACACCCTGCGCATGGTTGCCGGCGCTGGCAGCAATCACGCCGCAATCCAAGGCTTCTTTCGGCAGCTTCGCCATTTTGTTGTACGCGCCGCGGATTTTAAACGAAAACACAGGCTGCAAATCTTCGCGCTTGAGTAAAACCTGATTGTTCAGACGGCCTGACAGACTGCGAGCCAAATCCAAGGGCGTTTCTACGGCCACATCATAAACGGAAGCGGTCAAAATACGGGTTAGATAATCAGAAAGAGGAAGGGAATGGTTCATGGTATTTTAGTGTTCGGAAATAAATTGCAATTCGGTCAAATCAACCGGAGGAAAAAGTTAAAACCATACCCCTGAGGCCGTCTGAAGGCAAGAAAAATCTTAGCAAATCCTGAATGAAACGGTATAATGTCCGCTTACTATCTATTTAGTATGCCAAACTGTTTACTCAATAACAGTATCCACCCATATTCAAATCTACAAACAATGATGAAAAAAACGCTACTTAGCTTAATTTTTGCTGCCCTCCTGAATACCCACGCCCTTGCCGCCGATCCAGTTGCCTCCGCACCTGCCGTACAAGGCGAGGCACAGCCGCAGCCATTGTTGCACAGCATCAACAGTCCGACAACGCCTCCGGAAATCGCGGCGACTGCCTACATCGTTACCGACCTGCACAGCAAGCAAACCTTGGCATCCAACAATGCCGACGCGCCTATCGAACCTGCCGCGTTGACGCAAATGATGACTGCCTACCTTGCCTTTAAAGCATTAGAAAACGGTACACTTGAAGCAAGCCAAATGCTGACCGTTTCCAATGCTGCATGGAAGGTCGAAGGTTCGCGTATGTTCCTCGACCCAAAAGTGCCTGTCAGCGTCAGCTCCTTAATTAAGGGGACAACCATCCAATCGGCCAACGATGCCGCCATCACCCTTGCAGAAGCCATCGGCAACGGCTCCATCGACGAATTTGTCAAACAAATGAATGAAGAAGCCAAACGCTTGGGCATGAAGCACACCCACTTCAACAATCCGACCGGCATTTCTTCTAACGGCCATGTTTCAACCGTTGGCGACTTGGCCATTTTGGCAGCCGCGCTGATCAACGACTATCCGAAATACTATCCTTTGTTTGCAAACAAATCTTTCAAATACAATAATATCGAGCAGCCCAACCGCAACCTCCTGCTCTATCGCGACAGCAGTATCGACGGTTTAAAAACCGGCTATTCTGAAGGCGCAGGCTATCATCTTGCTGCTTCCAGCAAACGCAACAACCGCCGTATTGTTTCCATCCTTGCCGGTGCCGAATCTACCGAAGCACGCGCCAGCGAAAGCAGCAAACTGCTCAACTGGTCATTGCAGGCATTTGATACGCCTAAACTTTACAACGGCGGAGAAGTGATTTCCCAAGTCAAAGTTTACAAAGGCAGCGCCAAAGCCGTAGATATCGGTTTCTTGGACGATGTTTACATTACCATCCCCCACGATACCGGCAAAAACGTCAAACCAATCTTAGAAACACTTCAGCCCGTCCTCGCCCCAATTGAAAAAGGCCAAGTATTGGGCAAACTGAAAGTCATGAAAGACGGCAAAGTCATTGCCGAAAAAGACGCCGTCGCGCTAAACGGTGTGGAAGAAGGCAGCTGGCTGCTCCGTATGTGGGATGCGATTGTGTTGTGGTTTAAAGGTTTATTCAGTTAATGCTCTTCTAAACAACCAACCATAACAAGATAAGCAACAAAAGGCCGTCTGAAATCTGTTTTCCAGTTTTCAGACGGCCTTTATTCAGCCTAAAAAACAGCTAATTAAATGATTCCAGCGTTGGCGGCAGATACTGCATCATCGTGAACATCAGCCGTATTGACAGACGAGTAGCTCATGCGCTCAGTGTGCGTATTGACGGCTGACAAATGACTGATATTGCCGTTGCCTGACAATCTACCCATCAACTCTTGCAGGCTCAATGTACCTTCATCGAAACGGAAGGTATCAATCACAGCATCAGTTTTACCGGAAACGAACTGATCATTGATGGTAATGCTGTCCCCTTCTGATCCCTTGATGGTAATTTTCCAATCAGTATTGCCTCGAACATCGGTGGCAACATCAATGTGCAGGTCATTAACAGAGATATTTTGGCCGAATTGCAACGCATTATGTTCGCCCACATTATCGACAATCGTATCCTTACCTTCTCCAAGGCTGAAAACATAAGTATCGGCACCCTTGCCGCCAACCAAGTAATCGGTTCCTTGTCCGCCGAATAAAACGTCGTCGCCATCACCCCCACTCAAACGGTCATCGCCACTTTCTCCCCATAAGGTATCGTTGCCATTACCTCCATGTACAGAATCATTGCCCATACCGCCATTAAGACGATCGTCTCCATCATAGCCGAAAATGACATCATCACCTGAATCACCGTTAATCGTATCATTACCCAAACTACCTCTGATCCGGTCATTGCCATCGCCGCCACTGACAAGAGCATGGCTGCTGTCCGTAATGGTTATGATGTTATCCTCCCCTAAATGAAGCGAGGCTTGGGTAAGACTGTGATCATCTACTTCCGCTACATTTTTTGCAGAATTATTTTCTGCTACCGAAAGGCTGTGATTATTTTCGATGGTCAATGTAGTCTCGTTTACAGACTCCGGAATATTACCTTCTTTAGGATTACGGGTTTTGGTAATTTCTTGGTCGGAAAGATTATTCACAATAGTGTTATTTTCAATTTTGATATTTTTGAGTTCTCCCAAAATATCTTTTTTGGGAGTAGCATAATCCCTGCCTTCTTCCAAATCGATAGAACCTTTAACACGACCATATGTGTCCGCATTAGTCCCGTTGCTTACCAGTAAATTATCGTGAACGGAAATACCCGTATCATTGAAATCAAAATTATGGCTTTTTTTGAATACAGTGTTTAAGCGTACGCCGCCCCAATTGGTATTATCTTTGATAAGGTTATTGGCTACTTCATGACCTTTGCCGCCAAAGATACCAATACCGGCCGCACGCCAGCCTAATTCAACGGTATTATTCAAAAAGCGGTTATTTTCAGCAACATGGGCATTAGTATTTTCATGAATGCTCGACCATGTTGCTAATCCATCATCACCATTGCCACGGATATTGGAATTGATAACGGTGGAATTGCTGGTACCTTGGGCAAAGTTAACGCCATCTGCCAAGTTATTGCGAATAGTGGCATTAGAAATAGTCAAACCATCAGTGTAATTTAAAGGTTTGTTTTGAGAATAATCTCCAATCCATACGCCAGCTTCAAAATGTTCAATTTTGATATCGTGAATAGAAGAGCCGGTACCTAAAGTGCCGGATATCCCTTTATAATTGGCTTTCTCATCATGTCTTGAATTTAGATTTGAATCCATAGAGAGATTGCCCAAATCTATATCTTTACTACCGGGTTCAAAAGTAATACCGCCGCCACCGCTCACATACCCATTATCATCGTATTTAGCAGCTTCTGTATTCAAAAAATGTAACTTAGTGTGCCATTGCCCTGCACCGGTAATCTTAATACCATCAGGAACATAAAGAGAAATTGGTCGTGAAAAATCAAATTGACCTTCAGGAAGGTAAACAGATTTTTTAGACGCTTTGGCAGATTCAATCGCAGCCATAAATGCTTGGTAATCATCCGAGCCGTCATTGGCAACTGCGCCGAAATCAGTAATGCTAACACTGTTTTCAGGCTGTCTAATGGCGTCCGGTGCTTTTTCCAAATCAACCAAGTCAATGCCTACGGGCGTGCTGTCGAGATTAGTGATGGTAACTGTATCTCCTTTATTGATATGGGCATCTTTAAATAATTGGCTGACTTCGTCAAATTGGAAACGGGCAAGCCTATCTGCCGCGGGTGTATCATGAACTTTAATATCGCCATTCGGATGATATTTGTAGTTATCTAAATATTGCCAGTTGGATTTGGAAGATAAATCCAAAGTCCCGATCACTGTATTATTGACTTTGACTTCTACTTTACCGCTTTCACCGTCAGGAACGGTATAGCGGACGGTTACGGCATTGGCATCTGCTTGTGCAATAAATGACACAGATGCATTAGTCGGCAAATCAACATATGCCTGACCGCTTGCTTCACGGGCGGTTGCGTGTTCTGCCTCTGAAGAAGGGGCATTTTTAACAACACCGTTTTTCAGTTCACCTTGTTCTGCCTCATAAGTCGTATAGCCAAGTTCGGCACCATATTGAGAGGCATTGGGCACTGCTGTTTTAATGTTTACCATTTAATATATTCCTTCAAAAATGTCGTAATATTAAGTATTCTTTTGCAAAAAAACTTTTATTAGTCATAATTTTGGCATAAAAGTTCAATATGGTATTGTTTAATTTTGAAAAGAAAATGCCGTCTGAAAATATAGAAATTTTCAGACGGCATCTCAATGCCTTATTAGATTGGGGGTAAAGATTTAAGCCAAACCTTTTTTTCCAGATATCTTTCAATTACCTGTTTATATTCAGATGTATCATTCAATTCAATGATTCATATGGATATTTTCTTCTAGCAAGTACATACTATCTAGAACCTTAATTTACTGCGACTTATCTTTCTGCCATGCTTGGTATGAACGAATGGCTAAAAACAGGCAGACAATCCAAATTATGCCCAAGAAGCCCCAAACACCGGTTGCACCAAACTCATTAAATAACCAAGCCACTGCTCGGCCTTTACGAGAAGCATGTTCAGTGTCGACAACATTTACAGCGTCTCCAAGCGTAATGTACCAGCCCAATACAGGCAACACGATTAGCGCAAGCAGGTTTTGTAGTAGTTTTTTAAGATGTGCATTCATATTGTTTCCTTACAAAACTCCTTTTTTCTCCAGATAGCTTTCGTAATCGCCCAAGTAGTGTTCATATCCGCCTTTGCCATCCAATTCGATGATTTGGGTAGCCAGTGAAGATACAAACTGACGGTCGTGCGATACGAAAATCAGCGTACCGTTGTATTTTTCCAGCGCCATGTTCAGCGATTCGATGCTTTCCATGTCCATGTGGTTGGTCGGTTCGTCCATAACCAAGACATTGGGTTTCAACAGCAACAGTTTGCCATAAAGCATACGGCCTTTTTCACCACCGGAAAGAACCTTCACTTTTTTCACAACATCGTTGCTGCCGAAGAGCAAGCGGCCCAAAGTGCCGCGGATGACTTGTTCGTCATCGCCTTCCTGGCCCCATTGACGCATCCATTCAGTCAAATCCATATCAACGTCGAAGTCGTTTTCATGGTCTTGCGGATAGTAGCCGACACTGGCTTTTTCTGCCCATTTGATGGTGCCTTCGTCCGGCAACAGGCCGTCTGAATATTCGGGGTTGTACGCGCCGGCCAAAAGTTTCAACAGGGTAGATTTACCTGCGCCGTTCGGGCCGATGATGGCAAGGCGTTGACCGGCTTCAAGGATGAAGTTCAGGTTTTTAAACAACTGGGTTTCAAAACGTTTGGCCAGTTTTTCAACTTCCACAGCCTGACGGTGCAACTTGGCTTTTTCATCGGCTTCAAAACGGATATACGGGTTTTGACGGGTAGAAGGCTTGACTTCGACCATCTCCGATTTGATTTTGTCTGCTTGTTTCAGACGGCTGGTTGCCTGACGGGCTTTGGATTTGTTCGCAGAGAAGCGGGCGACGAACTCTTGCAGCTCTTGCAGTTTCTCTTTGGCTTTGGCGTTGTCTTTCAGGGCGCGCTCACGCGATTGGGCGGAAGCGAGCATGTAGTCGTCGTAGTTGCCCGGATAGATGGTGATGGTGTTATAGTCCAAATCCGCCATGTGGGTGCAGACTTCGTTCAAAAAGTGACGGTCGTGCGAAATGATAATCATGGTGGAGTCGTATTGGTTCAACACGCCTTCCAACCAGCGGATGGTATTAATGTCCAAGTTATTGGTCGGTTCGTCTAAGAGCAATACATCTGGCTTGGAGAACAGGGCTTGCGCCAGCAATACGCGCAATTTGAAACCCGGGGCAACTTCTGCCATGGTCGCATTGTGCAAATCTTCGGAAATGCCCACGCCGCTCAACAATTCGGCAGCGCGTGCTTCGGCGGTGTAGCCGTCGTATTCGGCGAACTTAGCTTCCAGTTCGGCGGCTTTCATGTAGTCGTCTTCGGTCGCTTCGGGATTGGCGTAAATCGCGTCGCGTTCGGTCATTGCCGCCCACATTTCGGTGTGCCCCATCATCACCACGTCCAGCACGCGCATGTCTTCGTAGGCAAACTGGTCTTGGCGCAATTTACCCAAACGCACGCCGTTTTCAATCGCGACTTCGCCGGCGGTCTGTTCCAAATCGCCGCCGAGGATTTTCATGAAGGTGGATTTGCCTGAGCCGTTGGCGCCGATCAAGCCGTAACGGTTGCCTTCGCCGAATTTGACGGATACGTTTTCAAACAGCGGCTTTGCGCCGAACTGCATGGTGATGCCGTTGGTAGAAATCATTATTCGTAAAACCTTTATAAATAGAATGTTATAATCGGAGGCGATTGTAGCATATTTTTGCAAAGACCTCAGGATTGAGGCCATGGCAAATGCGCCCAATAATGCGTCCAATTTCGATACAAGATGAAAACAGGCAGCGCTTCACGCAAAGACGCGTTGTAGGCAGCATTTCAGGCCGTCTGAAACGGAGAAACGATATGGAAACGCACAAAATCTATTACGCCGTGATTATTTTGGTATGTGCCGCCTCCATGCTGCTCAGCCCGTTTTTCTATATCCGCCGCACGCGATCTGGCCCTGAATTGCGGCACGCGCCCAGACAGTGGAAACCCATCCTCTTCGCCAACATCATCATGATTGCGGCTTTGTTTGTTTGGTGGAAATGGTTTTAAGGAAAAATAAAAATGAACAAAATCTGGATCAGCACATTACTGCTCGCTTTGACAACTGCGGTTTCCGCCGCGCCTATTTTTGAATGTACCGATTCTGCCGGCCGCAAAGTCTATACCCAAGCCGGCGGCAAAAACTGCAAAGCCAGCAATATCGGCAAACCGTCCGTATATACTTCTGCGCCTGTTTCAACATCGGCAACGCCGATTTCCCCAAGCAAAACCGAACAGGCGGAAGAAGCTGTCGCCCCGATCAATCCGGCTGATGTCGGCGCGGCCAAGCGTGCTTTAGATACCACCAAGAAAAATTTGGAAGAAGGCAAAAAAGTGCGTTACGGCAATGAACGCAACTATGCCCGTTATCTCGAACGGATCAACGGTTTGGAAAAAGCCGTCCGCTCGGCTCAGGAAAACTACGATGCAGCGCAACGCCAACCTGCCTCTCAAGATCCTGTTGCCTATTGATACTTACTACCACACCAGCAAGGCCGTCTGAAATATGATGTTCAGACGGCCTTTTCATCTCTTCAATATAACAAAATCGTCTTTATACCAAACAAAGCATTCTTTCCAGTTTCCAGACGGCCTTGTTAAAGTAAGCGCGTATTAAATTTTGACGGTTGCCATTATGTTGTTACTCAAAACGCCTTCTGTATTGCCGGGTTTCAAACTCAGCCTGGGTTTGACGGTTTTATGCCTGTCGCTTTTGGTGGTTTTGCCGTTTGCCATGATGGCGGCCAAGGCGGCGGAAATCGGCTGGAGCGGATTTTGGAACACGATTACCGAACCCAATGTCTTGGCGGCCGTCTGGCTGAGCTTGCGGATGTCGTTTTATGCGATGTTGACCAATATCGTGTTCGGTACATTGGTTGCCTGGGTATTGGTGCGCTATGAATTTCCGGGCAAAGGATTGGTAAACGCTTTAGTCGATTTGCCGTTTGCGCTGCCGACGGCGGTAACAGGCATTGCGTTGGCAACCCTATACGCCCCAGATGGCTGGATAGGCCGTTTTTTCGAGCCTTTGGGCATCAAAATCGCCTTTACACCTACCGGCATCTGGATTGCGCTGATTGTCGTCAGCCTGCCCTTTATCGTCCGCGCAGTGCAGCCGGTATTGGAAGAATTGTCGGGCGAATATGAAGAAGCGGCGGCAACTTTGGGCGCAAGCCGTTGGACTACGTTCCGCCGTGTCCTTTTGCCTGAAATCACGCCGGCACTTCTGACCGGTGCAGGCATGATGTTTGCCCGCTCTACCGGCGAATACGGCTCGGTCATCTTTATCGCGGGCAATATTCCGATGGTGTCTGAAATCCTACCCTTGATTATTACCGGCAAGCTGGAGCAATACGATGCTCAGGGCGCGTCTGCCGTTGCTCTGTTTATGCTGATGATTTCGTTTGTTATTCTGCTGATTTTAAACATTATGCAATGGACTTTAAGCCGCCGCGCCGGAGCGAGGGTTTAACAAACAACAGGCCGTCTGAAACATTAAGCAAACATTTTTCAGACGGCCCAAACAGATACAAGAATAAATCGAGACTACCCTACCATGAAAACCCATTCCACCAATCCAAATTTGAGCGAACCGCGTTGGCTGCGCGTATTGCTGACCGCTACCGCCTTGGGCTTTCTGCTGCTGATGCTGGTCGTGCCTTTGGTTGCCGTATTCTATGAAGCCTTAAAAGGCGGTTGGGATTTATACCTGCAATCTCTGACCGATCCCGAAGCATGGTCTGCCATCAAATTAACGCTGATTACCGCGCTGATTGTCGTTCCCGTCAATGCCGTATTGGGCGTGGCGATGGCGTGGCTGCTGACCCATTTCGACTTCCGCGGCAAGCAGTTGCTGACCACCCTGCTCGATTTGCCGTTTTCCGTATCGCCCGTGGTGGCCGGTTTGATGTTCGTCTTATTGTTCGGCGCGCACACGGCGTTGGGCGGCTGGCTCGAAGCGCAAGGCATACAGATTATCTTCGCCATCCCCGGCATTATTTTGGCAACCCTGTTCGTTACCTTCCCCTTTGTCGCGCGCGAAATCATTCCTTTAATGCAGGCGCAGGGCGACAGTGAAGAACAAGCCGCGCTGATACTCGGTGCAAACGGCTGGCAGATGTTTTGGCGCGTTACCCTGCCCAACATCAAATGGGCGCTGCTCTACGGCATCATTCTTACCAACGCCCGCGCGATGGGCGAGTTTGGCGCAGTCAGCGTGGTATCGGGGCACATTCGCGGCGAAACCAACACCATCCCGCTTTTGGTCGAAATCTTCTACAACGAATACAACTTCACCGGCGCATTCGCCCTCTCCGGCGTATTGGCACTTTTAGCCTTGGCCACCTTGCTGGTGCAAAACATCATTACCAAATTACAAGATAAAAAACTCGCCGCCGCCGAAAGGAACGCAGCATGAGCATCACTATTCAAAACTTAAACAAACACTTCGGAGCGTTCCACGCGCTGAAAAACATCAACCTCAATGTCCCCACCGGCAAACTCGTTTCCCTGCTCGGCCCTTCCGGCTGCGGCAAAACCACGCTCTTGCGCATTATCGCCGGACTGGAAAACGCCGACGGCGGCCAAATTCTCTTTGACGGCCAAGACGTAACCGCCAAGCATGTGCGCGAGCGCAAAGTCGGTTTCGTGTTCCAACACTACGCCCTCTTCCGCCACATGAACATGTTTGACAACGTTGCTTTCGGTTTGACCGTATTGCCCAAGTCCGAACGCCCGTCCAAAGAACAAATCCGCGCCAAAGTCGAAGAATTGCTCAAACTCGTGCAGCTCTCCCACCTCGCCAAATCCTATCCGCACCAACTCTCCGGCGGCCAACGCCAACGCATCGCCCTTGCCCGTGCCCTCGCCGTCGAACCCAAACTCCTGCTCCTGGACGAACCCTTCGGCGCGCTGGATGCTAAAGTGCGCAAAGAATTACGCACTTGGTTGCGCGACATTCATCACAACCTAGGCGTAACCAGCATTCTGGTCACGCACGACCAAGAAGAAGCCCTTGAAGTTTCCGACGAAATCGTCGTCATGAACCACGGCCAAATCGAACAAACCGGCAGCGCCGAAGCCATTTACCGCAAACCAGAAAACGCCTTCGTTACAGAGTTCCTCGGCGAAACCGATGCATTTGAAGGACGCATCGAAAAAGGCATTTGGCATTACCACGGTTTCGAATGGAAATTGGATGCGCAATACAAATGGCAGGAGCAAACCGCCATCGGCTATATCCGTCCGCACGAATGGCAGCTTGCCACCGAAAACGAAACGCCGATGATTCGTGCCAAAATTGAAAAAATCCACGCCGTCGGAGCATTGACGCATATTTTGGTGAAACACGACAAACAAGACGTGCATATCACGCTGGCAGGCAGCGATGCCGCGCGTTACCAAATCGCCGAAGGCAAAGAATTGAATCTGATTCCGAAACAGGTTTATGTCTTCTCTCAAAACGAGCTGATTGAATATTCGATTTGAGACTAAATCATAAGGCCGTCTGAAAATCTGCTTTCAGACGGCCTTTAATCTTATTTAAACCTGCCAATCAATCGGCTCTAAACCATGTGCCTGCAAATAAGCGTTTGCCTGCGAAAAATGTTTGCAGCCGAAAAAGCCGCGATATGCCGACAAAGGCGAAGGATGCGGCGCGGTCAGCACCAAATGACGGTTGCGGTCGATAAACGCGCCTTTTTTCTGCGCATGGCTGCCCCACAACATAAAGACCAAATGCTCGCGTTCCTTATCCAATTGTCGGATGACTTCATCGGTAAACACCTCCCAGCCAAAAGTCGCATGGGAATGCGCCGCACCGGCACGGACAGTCAACACCGTGTTCAATAGCAACACGCCCTGTTCCGCCCAATGCTGCAAATAGCCGTGTTGCGGAATCTGAAAACCTTCAATATCCGTCGCCAACTCTTTATA
The DNA here is from genome assembly GCF_051956675.1 of Neisseria sp. P0022.S009. NCBI lineage: Bacteria > Pseudomonadati > Pseudomonadota > Betaproteobacteria > Neisseriales > Neisseriaceae > Neisseria > Neisseria sp. P0022.S009. The sequence continues at coordinate 14,546 of NZ_JBQCXE010000010.1, read as the reverse complement.
AATATTGACCAGCGACGGCGGCACCGCAATTTCAGGTTGCACGGAAAACGCCAAACCATGCGCCTGCCCCGCACCGTGATACGGGTCTTGCCCCAAAATCACTACTTTTACATTTCCGAATTCAGTCGTCCGAAAGGCATTGAATACATCGCGCTCAGGCGGATAAACGGTTATCCCCGCCTGCCTTTCGTGGCGAACCTTCTCCAAAATCGTTTGAAAATACGCCTTTTCTTTTTCCGCACCAATCGCCTCGTGCCAAGTCTGCATTATTTGCCGCTCCGTATTTGAATGGGCTTATTATAAAGGATATGCCGCATAACGATATGGTTTGTTGCTGCCGCCGGCCTGAAGATTATCGACAGCAACAAGCCTAAAGCGTCATAATAGCATTCTGAATCAGGCCGTCTGAAAACCCGATACGGCTTTTCAGACGGCCTTTTTATATCGTTCGATTTTTATATGAATACACAAACCATCCAAACCTATCTTGTCGGCGGCGCCGTCCGCGACCATCTGTTAGGCCTGCCCGTCAAAGACCGCGATTGGGTAGTCGTCGGTGCAGATGCGCAAACCATGTTGGCTCAGGGTTATCAGCCGGTTGGCAAGGATTTCCCTGTCTTTCTCCATCCGGACAGCCACGAAGAATACGCCCTCGCCCGTACCGAACGCAAAACCGCCAAAGGCTATGCCGGATTCAGCTTTCACGCCGATAAAGACGTTACGCTGGAACAAGACCTGATGCGCCGCGACCTGACCATCAATGCCATGGCCCAGGATTCAGACGGCACGATCATCGATCCCTTTGGCGGACAACAAGATTTAGCAGCCGGCATCCTGCGCCACGTTTCGCCCGCCTTTGCCGAAGACCCCGTGCGGATTTTGCGTATCGCCCGTTTTGCCGCGCGTTATGGGTTTCAAATTGCCGATGAAACCATGTCGCTGATGCGGCAAATGGTAGAAAACGGCGAAGCGGATGCCTTGGTTGCCGAACGCGTCTGGCAAGAATTGGCCAAAGGTTTGATGGAGAAAAACCCGCGCAAAATGATTGAAGTTTTACGCGAATGCGGCGCACTCAAAGTCTTGCTGCCCGAGCTTGACGCCCTTTTCGGCGTACCGCAACGCGCCGACTATCATCCCGAAATCGACAGCGGTATCCATACGCTGATGGTTGTACAACGGGCCGCCGAAATGAATCTATCCCTTGCCGAACGCTATGCCGCCCTATTACACGACTTAGGCAAGGCAAAAACACCGGCCGATATCCTGCCGAAACACTACGAACACGACATCAATGGTGTCGAACCCGTCCGCGAAGTCAATCAACGCCTGCGCGCGCCCAAACACTGCGCCGAGCTTGCCGAACTCGTCTGCCGCTGGCACATCATGCTCCATCAAGTCGGGCAGTTCAAAAGCAAAACCATTTTGAAGGTTTTGAAAAAAACCGATGCATTCCGCCGCCCAGAACGTTTTCAGACGGCCTTAAACGTCTGCGTGGCCGACAAACAAGGCCGTCTGAACTTTGAAGACACCCCCTATCCGCAACGCGAACACTGGCTGGCCTTACTTGAGGCCGCCAACCAAGTAGATGCAGGCAAAATCGCCGCCGAGTGCCGCGCACAAGGCAAGGCCCATTTAATTGCCGAACACATCGATCATGCCCGCTTGGCACAAATTACACCGCTGCAAAAAGCGTATCAGGCGGACAAATTAGGAGGCTATTGATGACATCTTCTCGTTATAAAATCAATCAAACACCAAGCAAAATTACCTTGTCAGCAAAAATTATACGAAACCGACGCAGACTTCTATTAACTTGTAGAGACCTTGTAATCTTACTATTAATATTGGCAAACATTCCAAATTTAAACTTTGAATCAGCATTTAATATCATAATCCTTATATTTTTGGGTCTGCTTTTTTGCCAAGGTGTTTATGACTTACTGTGGCAACTTTTTGGACAAGAACATATTCATGTTCAAAATGGGATACTTTCACATCAATTCACGCTATTTGGATTGGGAAAAGGTAAAAAATTTTCACTCGTAGAAATATCTCAATGGCAGCCACATGAGAACTATGCAAATACAGAAAACACTAAAATCACACTACGTAATTATTTGAGCCAGAGAAGAAATAAATCCACCATCTCCAGCCCCTTACGAAAACCAAATAGCAAACAAGGCGCATGGTCATTTGTTTATCATGGGGAAACCATACACATCGGTGAATTTTTTTATAGCGAAGATTGCCAAGCAATTAACTCGAAATTAAACAGCTTAATGACAAAAAAAGCCAAAACAGAGACACTTTTCAAACCAGAAAACGACCTTTAAAACAATTACCACAATATCCGCTATAATCCGCATCTTGACCATCTTATTTCAACAATAAAAATCATGACCATCCAGACCGATTTACTTCACGAAAAAATCAGCAATGAAGATTATCAACGCCTTATTGTCAAACATAGCGAATCTTTCAGCGACGGCGAAATCCGCCTATTGAATGAGATTTTGGAGAAATTTGAATTCGATGTCGTACAGGAACAAGCATTGGCGCAAGCGGTGATGCAGCAGGTGCGCTTTGACCCCAACGCCTACCATATCGACAGCGACGACGAAGACACCACAGGCATCTGCCCCCACTGCATCAATCCGCCCATGCCGCCCCTGCGCGATTATTTGGTTTGGCGCGAAACACGCGGTTAGGAATTTTCCTAATCGATTTTGATAAGTTACTAACCATTCGCTATCGAATAAGGCCGTCTGAACAGGTTTCATCGTTACATTTGTTCAGACGGCCTTTTGTAAATAAATATTCACAATTAGGATAAATCAGTATAATCTGCGCCGTTTGAATTTTCTTCGGAGCTTTTATGAATCAGCTTAAAACGGCGATAGCCGGTGCGCAGATTTTGTTTGTCGCATTCGGTGCCATGGTGCTTGTGCCGCTTCTGACGGGACTGAACCCGGCTTTGGCATTATTGGGCGCAGGCTTGGGCACGTTGTTGTTCCAATTGGTTACCAAACGTAAAGTGCCGATTTTCCTCGGCTCTTCTTTTGCCTTTATTGCACCGATTATCTACTCCATCGGCGAATGGGGCCTGCCTTCTACCATGTTCGGCCTGTTTGCGGCCGGCTTCATGTACTTTGTTTTTGCCGCATTGATCAGATGGCGTGGTCTGGATGCGGTACACAAACTGTTGCCGCCCGTGGTTATCGGCCCGGTGATTATGGTAATCGGCTTGTCCGTGGCCGCTGCAGCCAGCAGCATGGCCATGGGTCAATCAGGCGGCAAGCAGGTCATCGACTATATCGACTCGCTGATTCTGTCCGGCTTTACCTTTGCGGTAACCGTCATCGTTTCTGTCTTCGGCAGCAAAATGATGAAGCTGATTCCAATTCTGATCGGCGTGGCTTCCGGCTATGTGTTGGCTTTAATCATGGGCTTGGTCGACACCGGCACCATCATCAACGCTCCTTGGTTTGCCGTTCCTCATTTTGAAACGCCTCAAGTCAACTGGCAGGCTGCCCTGTTTATGCTGCCCGTTGCCATCGCCCCGGCCATTGAACACATCGGCGGCATTATGGCCATCGGTAATGTAACCGGCAAAAACTACACCAAAGACCCGGGCTTGGACAAAACCCTCGCCGGCGACGGCTTGGGCGTCTGCGTGGCCGGTTTGATCGGCGGCCCACCTGTAACCACTTACGGCGAAGTGACCGGTGCGGTGATGATTACCAAAAACAGCAACCCCGTCATCATGACCTGGGCGGCAATTTTTGCGATTTGCATGGCATTTTTCGGTAAATTTAACGCGTTTTTGGCTTCGATCCCTATGCCGGTTATGGGCGGCATTATGTTGCTGCTGTTCGGTACTATCGCCTCTTTGGGCATCAAAACATTGATTGATGCAAAAGTCGATTTGATGCAGCCGAAAAATCTGGTTATTGTCAGCTCCGTATTGACGACCGGCATTGGCGGCATGATTATCAAAGTAGGTACTTTGAGCTTCGCCGGTGTAGGTTTATGTGCCGTATTGGCCATTATCCTGAACTGTGTTTTGCCCAATACAAAATCAGAAGAAGCATAAATAGCTTGTTCATAAACTCAAAGGCCGTCTGAAAATAAGATTTCAGACGGCCTTTTGATCATTACGCTTTATAATACAATGAAAAAATGCCGGAGACTCAATCATCTCCGGCATTTTTGAATAAGGTGGCGAGCCGAACCCCCGGCACTGGCTCATCAGAGTGGGCTGCTGGCTTCCGCCCCTGACCCGGTGTTCCGAATTACCATGCGGGGAGACCCGCCGTAGAAAAAACGCATTATAGCGGTTTTACAGAAAAACTCAAGCGATAAAATCTGTCAGGCCGTCTGAAAACCATCTGCATGACAAGATTGTAAACAATATTAACTAGTTGAAAATCATTCCCATTGAAATGTTTATTGTCTTTTGCATTGAAAAATATCGAAAATTACACTACATTAACACATCACGCCATCAAGAAGAAATCGTATTTTTCAGACGGCCTTTAATATAAAAACATTATACCTATCAACGGAACTCAACCATGACCACGACTACCGCCCCGCAGCGTATTCGGGAAATTCCCTACAACTATACTTCCTACACCGACCGCGAAATCATCATCCGACTTTTAGGCGACGAAGCCTGGCAAATCCTGCAAGACCTGCGAGGCCAACGTAAAACAGGACGTTCGGCGCGGATGTTGTTTGAAGTATTGGGCGATATTTGGGTGGTCGTGCGCAATCCGTATCTGGTCGATGATTTGCTGGAACACCCGAAACGCCGCGCCGCGCTGGTACGGGAAATGCGCCACCGGTTGAACGAAATCCGCAAACGCCGCGACGACAATCCGCAAGTCGATGTATTGGTTGCGGCGGCGGAAAAGGCGGTCGAGCGTTTTGATAGTAGTTTTGATGAAACCAGCAAAAAACGTCATAAGATTTTGGAGCGTTTGAGCAAAATCACCAAGCCGCACAATATTATGTTTGACGGGCTGGCGCGGGTAACGCACGTTACCGATGCGACCGACTGGCGCGTCGAATATCCGTTTGTCGTCGTCAATCCTGACACGGAGGCGGAAGTCGCGCCTTTAGTGCGCGCCTTAATCGAGCTGGATTTGGTCATTATTCCGCGCGGCGGCGGTACGGGTTATACCGGCGGTGCCGTGCCTTTGGATGCAAATAGTGCGGTCATCAATACGGAAAAGCTGGACAAGCATCGCGGCGTGGAATTTGTCAAACTGGCGGGCTTGGACGGCAAGCATCCGATTATCCATTGCGGCGCGGGCGTGGTAACGCGGCGGGTAGAAGAAACTGCACATCAGGCGGGTTTGGTGTTCGCCGTCGATCCGACTTCTGCCGACGCGTCCTGCGTGGGCGGCAATGTGGCGATGAACGCGGGCGGCAAAAAAGCCGTGCTGTGGGGTACTGCCTTGGACAACCTCGCCTACTGGCAGATGGTCAACCCGCAGGGCGAATGGCTGCGCATCGAGCGCGTGCGCCACAATTTCGGCAAAATCCACGACGAAGAAACCGCCGTGTTCGACGTTCACACGCTGGATTCAGACGGCCTCAATATCGTTAAGACCGAACGCTTGGAAATCCCCGGCCACAAATTCCGCAAAGTCGGTTTGGGCAAAGACGTTACCGACAAATTCTTGAGCGGCCTGCCCGGCGTGCAGAAAGAAGGTACGGACGGCATCATCACCAGCGTCGCCTTCGTGTTGCACAAAATGCCGAAATACACGCGCACCGTGTGTATGGAGTTTTTCGGCACAGTCGCCACCGCCACGCCGTCCATCGTCGAAATCCGCGACTTCCTGCTCGCTCACGACAGCGTGCGGCTGGCGGGTTTGGAGCATTTGGACTGGCGTTATGTCCGCGCCGTCGGCTACGCCACCAAAGCGGCAGGTAAAGGGCGGCCGAAAATGGTCTTGCTGGCGGACGTGGTTTCAGACGACGAAGCCGCCGTACAGGCAGCCGCCGAACACATCTGCGAACTTGCCCGCGCCCGCGACGGCGAAGGCTTTATCGCCGTGTCGCCCGAAGCGCGCAAAACCTTCTGGCTCGACCGCAGCCGCACCGCCGCCATCGCCAAACACACCAACGCCTTTAAAATCAACGAAGACGTAGTGATTCCGCTGGAGCGGCTGGGTGAGTATTCGGACGGCATCGAACGCATCAACATCGAGCTTTCCATCCAAAACAAACTCAAACTCTGTGCTGAATTAGAGCAATATCTGTCTGGCAAACTCCCCATCGACAAAATGGGCACGGACCTGCCGACCGCCGAACTTTTGGGCGAACGCGGCAAACACGCCCTTGCCCATGTTTCCGCCGTTAAAGAGCGTTGGGACTGGTTGCTCGCCAATCTCGATACGCCGCTTGTCGACTACAAAGCCCGCTACGGCGCAGCCGTCCATGCCGCGCCCGAAGCCAAAGACGACGAGAGCTGTTTCACCGCCTTCCGCGACTTCCGCCTGCGCGTGTCCGTCAAAGACGACGTAATGAAACCGCTCGCCGAAATCTTCAGCGGCAAAACCGACACCAAAATCATCGAAGGTTTGGGTAAAATCCACGCCAAAACCGTGCGCGGACGTGTCTTCGTCGCCCTGCACATGCACGCCGGCGACGGCAACGTCCACACCAACATCCCCGTCAATTCCGACGACGCCCAAATGCTTCAGACGGCCTACCGTTCGGTCGAGCGCATCATGAAACTCGCCCGCTCGCTCGGCGGCGTGATTTCGGGCGAACACGGCATCGGCATCACCAAGCTCGAATTTCTGACCGATGAAGATTTGCAGCCGTTTTGGGACTACAAAAACCAAGTCGATCCCAAGCACACCTTCAACCGTCACAAACTGATGAAAGGCTCGGACTTACGCAACGCCTACACGCCGTCTTTCGAGCTGTTGGGCGCGGAATCGCTGATTATGGAAAAATCAGACCTCGGCACCATTGCCGATTCCATCAAAGACTGCCTGCGCTGCGGCAAATGCAAACCCGTCTGCTCCACCCACGTTCCGCGCGCCAACCTGCTGTACAGCCCGCGCAACAAAATCCTCGGCGTGGGGCTGTTGACCGAAGCTTTCCTGTACGAAGAACAAACCCGCCGCGGTGTTTCCATCAAACACTTCGAAGAACTCATGGACATCGGCGACCACTGCACCGTGTGCCACCGATGCGTCAAACCCTGCCCGGTCAACATCGACTTTGGCGACGTAACCGTAGCCATCCGCAACTATCTTGCCGATTCCGGCCACAAACGCTTTGCACCTGCCGCATCGATGGGCATGGCATTTTTGAACGCCACCGGCCCGAAAACCATCAAAGCCCTTCGCGCCGCCATGATACAGACCGGCTTCCCAGCGCAAAACTTTGCCTACAAAATCGGCAAGCTTCTACCCGTCGGCACCAAAAAACAAAAAGCTGAACCCAAAGCCACGGTCGGTACTGCCCCGGTTAAAGAACAAATCATCCACTTCATCAACCGTCCTTTGCCCAAAAGCGTGCCCGCCAAAACACCGCGCTCCATGCTCGGCATCGAAGACGACAAAAGCATCCCCATCATCCGCAACCCCGCCGCGCCCGAAGATGCCGAAGCCGTGTTCTACTTCCCCGGCTGCGGTTCCGAGCGTTTGTTCAGCCAAATCGGACTCGCCGTCCAAGCCATGCTCTGGCACGTCGGCGTACAAACCGTCCTGCCGCCCGGCTATATGTGTTGCGGCTATCCGCAGGACGCGGGCGGAAACAAGGCAAAAGCCGAGCAAATGAGCACCAACAACCGCGTCGCCTTCCACCGCATGGCGAACACCCTCAACTACCTCGACATCAAAACCGTCGTCGTCAGTTGCGGCACCTGCTACGACCAGCTCGAAAAATACCGCTTCGAAGAAATCTTCCCCGGCTGCCGCATCATCGACATCCACGAATACCTGCTCGAAAAAGGCGTGAAACTGAACGGCGTGAAAGGTCAGCAATACCTCTACCACGACCCCTGCCACACGCCCATCAAAACCATGAACGCCACCCAAATGGCCAGTGGCCTCATGGGGCAGAAAGTCGTCTTAAGCGACCGCTGCTGCGGCGAATCCGGCATGTTCGCCGTCAAACGCCCCGACATCGCCACCCAGGTCAAATTCCGCAAACAGGAAGAAATCGAGAAAAACCTCAAAGAGCTGCCGCAGGGCGAACCCGTCAAAATGCTCACCTCCTGCCCCGCCTGCCTGCAAGGCCTAAGCCGCTACGCCGACGACAACGACATGCCCGCCGACTACATCGTCATCGAAATGGCGAAACACATCCTCGGCGAAAACTGGCTGGACGAGTTTGTGAAAAAAGCCAACAACGGCGGCGTGGAGAAAGTGTTGCTTTAAAACTTAGGCAATAACTTATAGTTGTACAAAGAGGCCAGTTATGTCTACTCATAACTACTGTCAATCCCTGCACCCTAGTTTTCCCTTTTTTCCTGCTTTATTTTAATCTTTTTTATAATGCACAAACCTTAAATTCTCTAAAGTAAGGATTTAATTTACTAAATAATTTTGTTTTATTTGCTATTATCCTTAACAATCACTATTGAAATGCGCGCCGATGTTTTGCCGCCTTGCGTATGCAGCTTGGGCAACGGCGAGGCTGCATTCGAGCAGGTTGCGGTTTTCGTATTCGGACGCGGTGTGCGGCTCGGCTTGGTTTTGTTTCCAAAACTGCAGTTGGGCGATGGCGCGGCGTAGGTTGGTATCGTTGCGTATGATGCCCAGATGGCGTTGGTTGAACGCTTGCAGGGTGGGGCGGCTGAATACGTTTTGGAGACCGTCTGAAAAGATGTCTGTTTCGGCGGAGGGGCTTTCAGACGGCCTTGGGGACGGTGCGGTTTGGAATGCTTGTCCGTCCGCAATGGTTTGGGCGGCAAGCCTGGCAGTCGCGACGCATTCGAGCAGGGAGTTGCTGGCGAGGCGGTTGGCGCCGTGCAGCCCTGTGCAGGCGGTTTCGCCTAAGGCGTAGAGCTGCGGCAGGGAGGTTCTGCCGCTGGGGTCGGTTTGGATGCCGCCGCAGGTGTAGTGTTGCACGGGGCGGACGGGGATGGCTTGGTGCGTGATGTCCAAGCCGCATTGGGATAGGCAGTGCCGATGGATGGAGGGGAAATGCCGGCGGACGAACTCTGCGGGTTGGCGGCTGATGTCGAGTGAGACGAAGTCTTGCGTTTGTTTGGCGATTTCGGCGGCGATGGCGCGGGCAACGATGTCGCGCGGCGCAAGTTCGGCGCGGCGGTCGTAATGCGGCATAAACCGTTCGCCCGCTTGGTTGGTCAGAATGCCGCCTTCGCCACGCACGGCTTCGGAAATCAGGAAGGTACGGCCGTTTTCAGACGGCCTTGCCAAGCCTGTGGGGTGGAATTGGATAAATTCGAGGTTTTCGACTGCGCAGCCTGCGCGTATCGCCATAGCGATGGCGTCGCCCGTGCATTCGGGCGGCGTGGTGGTGGCGGAGTAAATCTGCCCGAGGCCGCCGCCTGCGAGTATAGTATAGCGGGCGCGGATGCGGTAGGTTTCTTGCGTTCGACAGTCGAGGACGGTCAGCCCGCACGCTGCGCCCGATTCGGTTTGAACATCCAACGCCATCTGCCGCTCGCAAACGCGGATGTTCGGGCGGCGGCGTATTTGGGCAATCAGGCTCTGCATGACTGCTTCGCCCGTGTAGTCGGCGACGTGGGCGATTCGGCGGCAGGTGTGCCCGCCTTCGCGCGTCAGGTGCAAGTCATTATGATTCCGGTCGAACGCCACGCCCTGCGCCAGCAGCCATTCGATTGCCGGTTTGCCCTGCGACAGGATGGTGCGGACGGCAGCTTCGTCGCACAAACCTGCACCCGCTTCCAAAGTATCGGCGACGTGTTTTTCGATGTCGTCTTCTCCCGACCACGCCGCCGCAATCCCTCCTTGCGCATGACGGCTTGCGGTGTCGTCCAGCCGGTTTTTGCACAAAATGACGATGCGGAACGATTCAGGCAGCGACAGGGCGAGCGTCAGTGCCGCCAGCCCATTTCCGGCAATCAATACGTCGCAATCCGTTTGCATGGTGTTGTCCTTGTTTGAGGGGTCGTCTGAAACGGCAATATGGACGGCAAATCAGGCGGGGCCCACGCCGTTGAACACATCTTTTTTCTTCAGCCCTGCCGCGAAGTCAAGCATACGCTGCAAAGGCAGTTTGGCGGCTTCGCCCAGCTTTCTGTCCAACAGGATTTCGTTGTGTACGCTTGTCAGGGCGTATTTGATGCCGCCCAGCGAATTCATTGCCATCCACGGGCAGAACGCGCAGCTTTTGCAGCTTCCGCCGTTGCCCGCCGTCGGGGCGGCGATAAATTCTTTGTCGGGTGCCTGCTTTTGCATTTCGTGCAGGATGCCCAAATCGGTCGCCACGATGAATTTTTTTTCAGGGCGCGATACGGCGGCTTTCAGCAGCTTGCTGGTCGAGCCGACCACGTCGCCCAGTTCGATGACGCTTTGCGGTGATTCGGGATGAACCAGCACCACCGCGTCGGGATGCTCCGCCTTCAACGCCGCCAGCTCTTGCCCTTTGAATTCGTTGTGAACGATGCACGAACCCTGCCACAGCAGCATATCCGTGCCTGTTTCGCGGCGGATGTAGTCGCCGAGGTGGCGGTCTGGCCCCCAAATCAGTTTCTCGCCGCGCGATTTCAGATACGACACGATTTCCAACGCCACCGAAGACGTTACCACCCAGTCGGCACGTGCTTTCACGGCGGCGGAAGTGTTGGCGTATACCACCACCGTACGGTCGGGGTGTTGGTCGCAAAAAGCTGAAAACGCTTCTTCCGGACACCCCAAATCCAAAGAACATTCCGCTTCCAAATCAGGCATCAGCACCGTTTTTTCAGGGCAGAGGATTTTCGCGCTCTCGCCCATGAAGCGCACACCCGCCACCACCAGCGTACCGGCTTCGTGTTCCGCACCGAAGCGCGCCATTTCCAGCGAATCGCCCACGCATCCGCCTGTTTCCAAAGCCAAATCCTGAATCAGCGGATCGACGTAATAATGCGCCACCAAGACCGCATTTTTCTCCTTCAACAAAGCCTTGATTTCGTCTTTCAGACGGCCTGCTGTTTCTCGGTCGGGCGTGTCGGCAACCTTCGCCCATGCCTGACGGATTTGGCAGGCGGAAGTCGGCGTTTGGATGAGTGGCATATCGTAATCGAACGAGCGGCGGGCGGCGGTTTGCATGATGTTTCCTTGTAGCTGGTTTTTCAGACGGCATGAAGGTGTTTGCCGTTTATATTTTGAAATAGTTTTATATTATGCTCAACTTGAGTATAATATGCAAGGTCGTCTGAAAACCGCTTTGGTTTACAATAAGGTTTTCTCTTGAATGAAAGCCACGCATGGATGCCTATCCTGAAACAGCAGCCAATACGCAAAGTATCGTCGAGCTGGTTCCTGTACTGATCGCCATTACAAACGGCAGCTTGAGGGTTTTGACAGTTGCCAAAGGAGAGCTATTACCCAATGGCCTGCTTGCACCGCTTCGCCACTCTCTGCAAGCAGGAGTCAGAATGTGGGTCGCCAAGCAGACATCTCAGCCTATGGGCTATGTAGAACAGCTTTACACCTTTGTCGATACGCGCCGCCAAAACGAGCAAGGCATGCCTGTCTTGTACGTCAGCTATCTGGGGCTGGTGCGTGAGGCGGCCGACAACATCCTGCATCCTGATGCGAAATGGCAGGACTGCTACTGCTATTTTCCGTGGGAAGATTTGCGTACCGACGGCGGACAGCGCGATAGCATCGTCAGCCGCCTGCGCATTTGGGCAAACTCGGCGGATACGGAGGAAGTGCGCCAAAAGCGGCTCAAGCGCATTCATTTGTGCTGGGGGGTCGAGCCGGAAAACTGGTCGGAAGAATACGTTTTGCAACGCTATGAAATGCTGTATGAAAGCGGCCTGATAGCGGAAGCCGCCGAGCCGCAGGCAAACTTCGACTTCGCGCTCACGGGGCAGGCCATGCGCCACGACCACCGCCGCGTACTGGCGACCGCCCTGTCCCGCCTGCGCGCCAAAATCAAATACCGCCCCGTGATTTTCGAACTGATGCCGCCCGAATTCACGCTGCTGCAACTGCAAAACAGCGTCGAAGCCATCAGCGGCAGATTGCTGCACAAGCAAAACTTCCGCCGCCAGATTCAGCAGCAAAACCTCATCGAGCCGTCGGATACCGGAGTATCGGGCAGCAAAGGCCGTCCCGCGCAGCTTTACCGTTTCCGCGACGACGTCCTGCCCGACAGGCTGATTTCGGACATCGGACTGCCGCTGGGCAGCCGTTAGCCCGTTTTCAGACGACCTATAGTGGATTAACAAAAATCAGGACAAGGCGACGAAGCCGCAGACAGTACAGATAGTACGGAACCGATTCACTTGGTGCTTGAACACCTTACCAGGAACTATGGAAGTTTTAAAAAAGATTGGCACCACAGGCAACTCAGCCACAGGCAAACTTTTTCCAGATTTACCTCGCACAAATAAGGGATGGACTGAAAAAACACAAGTGCAATTCAAGCTTGAAGGCCAAGGAAAACCACATGTGAATAAAGGAAAAGGGGTAGTCAATACAGGGCTGGGGAAATCTGGCGGCAAAGAAGCTTTTGAGAAACAGATTATTCATTTTGAAAAAATTGGAGATATAAAATGAGCTATTTAAATTTAGATGATGATATGTATTTGGTTTATGATTTTAAAAAAGATATGAAAAATAGAAAAAAGAAGGAGCATATTGAAGATACAAGATTACTGTCATTGAATGACGAAAGTATCTTTGGCATCAAAAAAGACAAAGGATTGTTTGCGTCGGATGAATGGTGGGCTAATATTGATTCCGGACAGATTATCACCAGAAGCGTTTCCGGAGTAATATCGTCAATATATGAGGCAGGAATGGAAAGAAGAAACATACCGAATAGTTTTAGTTTTATAGATGGTGAAGGCATCGTAAGGAATGAAAGTATGTATATGATGAATAAATCCGACAGACATTTATTTTGTGAAGGGAAAAAAATTGCTATTTTTTACGCGTATGACGAATTAAAAATATCAAAACAAAGAAAAGGAGACGTAATTGATTTGGAAAACAACTATGTTGAGCAAGTCATTGAAATGGCAATTTCAAAATAATCAGATGACGCCGGAGAGAATTGTTCTCTTTGAGCTAAGGCGAGGCAACGCCGTACTGGTTTTTGTTAATCCACTATAAAATGAAGTTTTACCCCATCGGTGCAACATCCATCTTTTTCAACAAAGGAAACCCCATGTCGTCTGAAAACACCCTCTTCCCCCTGCCCGACACCCTGTTGCGCCCCATGGTGGAACAAGCCTTGAGCGAAGATTTGGGTAGGCGTAGCGACATTACGTCCGCCGCCGTTATCGCCCCCGATAAAACCGCCAAACTCTCCCTTGTCAGCCGCGAAGACGGCGTTATCGCCGGCATGGACTTGGCGCGTCTTGCATTTACAATTAAGGATCCCCTCGTCAACTTCCAAGCCGAAATCCACGACGGACAAACCGTTAGCGCAGGTCAGACGCTGGCCGCCGTCGAAGGCAACGCCCGCGCCCTGCTCGCCGCCGAACGTACCGCGCTCAACTACCTCACGCACTTGAGCGGCATCGCCACCGCCACCGCGCGTGCCGTTGCCGAGGTCGCCGAATACGGTACAGACATCGTATGCAGCCGCAAAACCATCCCCCTGCTGCGCGTGCTGCAAAAATACGCCGTCAGGGCGGGCGGCGGCAAGAACCACCGCATGGGTTTATACGACGCCGTACTCATCAAAGACAACCACCTCGCCTATTGCGACAGCATCGCCCAAGCCGTTCGGCAGGCAAAACAGGCGGTCGGACCGTTGACTTGCGTAGAAATCGAAGTGGACACGTTGGCACAACTGGACAAAGCCATCGAGGCGGGCGCGGAACGGATTTTGCTGGACAACATGGACGACGAAACCCTGGAAGAAGCGGCAAACCGCTGCCACACGCAAACCGCCCCCACACACACCATCTATTGCGAAGCATCGGGCGGCATCGGCTTCGACCGCCTGAAGCGAGTGGCACAAACCGGCGTGGACGGCATCGCCCTCGGCTATCTGACCCACAGTAGCCGCTCGTTGGACATAGGCTTGGATTTCGTGGCTTAAGTTTGAGTTGGCTATAAAGCAAAAGACAGGGTACTGCACTATCAAGTAAATTATATTTCTTGATACATATCCCAATTATTCAGGTTAAGATCTTTGCAAAAATTCCCTAAATTCCCATCAAGACATTTGGGGATGTGAAGGATTTTGCAAGAATTCCTTTATTACTAAGCAAAATGGATAACTTGTAGGAAATAAAAAATCCTCTTTCCCAAAAGGAAAGAGGATTTTTCAAGCTTGCCTAATTGCTTATTTCTTTTCTTTAGGCATTTGGGATACCAATGACAAGTTAACATCCAAGCCTTCGATTTGGAAGTGTGGAC
>NZ_JBQCXE010000009.1:0-77371 GCF_051956675.1 Neisseria sp. P0022.S009 | reverse complement strand
GAATTATATTCTTTATTTGTATATTTTATCTAACAAGTAAAATGGTAGAAATAAATTTATTTTTAAATATAATTTTTTCTAGTATGAAATTTAATATTGAACTAATTTTAATATTTTTTTTATATTCTTTTCTATTATTAATAAATGTTTATCTGAAATTGAATAAAAAATAAGCACATGTAGTTCAACTAACAGAGCAGGAGGAAATTAAAAAGATTGACTGGATGCAGGTGATTGCCATCGGCGCGGTGGTGGTTCTAGTTATTGCCATTGGTGCGGCGGTTACGTTTTTCACTGCTGGGACGGGTACTGCGCCCTACGCCGTTTCGGTTCAGGCTTTTTTGACTTTTATAGGATTAGGTGCGGCAGCAGTTGGTGCGGCGGCCAGGTAAGCGAACAGGCCGTCTGAAAACGGTTTTTCAGACGGCTTAAAATATTCAATCTCTACGAAAGGACAAAGCATGACCCCTAAAGAACAAAAAAACCGTTTGAACGACATTATGTTTCATGCGCAGCGTTGCGAACTGTACGACGACGAACACAGGCTGTATGCCAAGATGGGGCTGGGCATTACTATATATTTCTACGGCGGCTGGAGTGAAAGCGGGCAGCGGAAGGTATTGGATGTGTTCAGAAAGTATCAGGAAAAATATAACAAATATTTGAACGGCCTATTTAGTAGTCTTCAAAATAAGAGGTTTGTCAAATTTACTGAAAAACAATTTGCTACTACTATCGATAAACTATCAGTTTATGCTGAAAAAAATAAGGGGCTGTACTAGATTAGCCCTAAATTTCACACCACTCCCGCAGGATTTTAAGCTGCCGGGAGGGTGTGCCGAAGTTAAACCGAAATTCGCATTCTTTCAAGAACAGCGGGAAGGATTTGCGATCGATTCCGTTGTATTTGCGTAAGACGCGTTTTGCCTGATTCCAAAAGTTCTCAATGCCGTTAATGTGGTTCTGACGGTCTGCAAATTCCTTGGAATGGTTGATGCGGTAATGGATAAAACCGCTCACGTCCAACTTGTCGTAACTGCTCAGACTACCAGTATAAACAATACTGTCCGGCATAATTTTCCGTTTGATAACAGGCATCAAAGTATCGGACTTAGCATTATCTACGACAACGGTATAGACCCGTCCGTTGCGTTTCAGGATGCCAAAGACAACCACCTTTCCTGCCGCACCGCGACCACGTCTGCCTTTACGCCGTCCGCCGAAATAGCTTTCGTCCAACTCAACAGAGCCCTCAAAAACCTCATCGGCAGCCAAGGCCAAATGATGGCTGATAACCGTGCGGATTTTACGGTAGAACAGTGCTGCCGAATTGGGATGGATGCCCAAAATATCGGCGGCAGAACGGGCGGTAACTTCCAGCACAAAAAAACGGAGCAGTTCTTTCTGTACTTTTTTCTTTAATTTGCAGTGCGTTATCTTCATATTTCGAGGGTAACATATCTGCTAATCTAGTACAGCCCCTTTAAAAATGATTGTAGAATGGGCATTTAATTATTTAGGCCGTCTGAAATTTGGTTTTCAGACGGCCTTTGTTTTAGAGTAGATCTTGGATGGCTGAACGCTCTTCTTCCAATTCGGCCAGCGTGGCTGCAATACGTTTTTGGCTGAATTCGTCTGACAAATCTAAGCCTTGGACGATGCGGTAGCTGCCTGCGTCGCAAATGACGGGGAAGCCGAAAACCAAACCTTCGGGAATGCCGTAAGAGCCATCGGATGGAACGCCCATCGTTACCCATTTGCCGCTGCTGCCGAGCAGCCAGTCGCGCAGGTGGTAGATGGCGGCATTGGCGGCGGAGGCTGCGGATGATGAGCCGCGCGCGGCGATAATGGCGGCACCGCGTCCGGCGATTTTCGGCATGAAGACTTCGGTGTTCCAGTCGGGTTCGGTAATCATGTTTTGGACGGACTCGCCGTTGCTGGTGGCGTAGCGGTAGTCGGCGTACATGGTCGGGCTGTGGTTGCCCCAGACACACATTTGCTCGATGGAAGTAATCGGGCGGTTGATTTTTTCGGCAATTTGGCTGACGGCGCGGTGGTGGTCGAGACGCATCAGGGCGGTGAAATTTTCCGGCGGGATGTCGGGTGCAGACTTCATGGCGATGTAGGCGTTGGTGTTGGCTGGGTTACCGACGACGAGGACTTTGACGTTGCAATGGGCAACTTTGTTTAACGCCGCGCCTTGTACTTTGAAAATTTCGCCATTGGCGTGCAGCAAGTCGGCGCGTTCCATGCCTTGCGTACGCGGGCGCGCTCCAATCAAGAGGGCGATGTCGGCATCTTTGAAGGCGACTTCGGGGTCGTCTGTGGCGAAGATGTCGGCCAAGAGTGGGAAGGCGCAATCCTGCATTTCCATAATCACGCCGCGCAATGCTTGTTGCGCCTGTGGCAGGTCGAGCAGTTGCAGGATAACGGGTTGGTCGCGTCCGAGCATAATGCCGCCGGCGATACGGAAGAGGGTGGCGTAGGCGATTTGGCCTGCCGCGCCGGTAACGGCGATTCGGACGGGTGGCTTGAGGGTCATATTTTTCCTTTTGAAGTCGTTGTTTTACTTGATTTTCGGATTATAGCAGCATTATGTGACGAATGATGTAGGAAGGCCGTCTGAAATTTAATTTTCAGACGGCCTTCAGTGTTTGAAAAGATTATTCGTCGTTTTTCTTTTCAGCTTGTTCTTCGGCAGCTTCATAGGCTTCGACGATTTTCTGTACCAATGGATGGCGGACAACGTCTTCGCTGGTGAAGGTGTGGAAATACAGGCCTTCTACGTCGCGCAGTTTTTCGCGTGCATCTTTCAAGCCGGATTTGATGTTGCGCGGCAGGTCGATTTGGCTGATGTCGCCGGTAATGACTGCTTTGGCACCGAAGCCGATACGGGTCAGGAACATTTTCATTTGTTCGGGGGTGGTGTTTTGCGCTTCGTCCAAAATGACATACGCGCCGTTGAGCGTGCGGCCGCGCATATAGGCCAGCGGTGCAATTTCAATCAAACCTTTTTCCATCAGTTTGGTCACGCGGTCGAAGCCCATCAAGTCATAAAGCGCATCGTAAAGCGGTCGCAGGTAGGGGTCGACTTTTTGCGCTAAATCGCCCGGCAGGAAGCCTAATTTTTCGCCTGCTTCGACTGCTGGGCGCACCAAAACGATGCGTTCGATTTGGTGCTTTTCCATGGCATCGACGGCGGCGGCAACGGCAAGATAGGTTTTGCCCGTACCGGCCGGGCCTAAGCCGAACACGACATCGTGGTTGAGCAAGGCGCGGATATAGCCGTTTTGGCGCGGTGTGCGGCCGCCGATGCTGCCGCGTTTGGTGCGGAAATAGTATTGTTGGTCGTGGTGTTTTTCTTCGTGTTTTTCATCTGCTGTTTTGGCTTCAACGGCCGCGAGGCTGATGGCGTTGTCGTCCAAGTCGCCTTTTTCTGCGGCTTCGGCAAGCGACAGCAAGGCACGGCGGCCGGCGTGTGCCAGTTCGCCCATGAAGGTGAAATGTTCGAAGCGGTGGCTGATTTGGATATTAAGGGCTTTGCCTAAGGCTTCGAGATTGCTGTCGAGTGCGCCGCACAGGCGTTGCAATACGGTATTGTCAATTTCTTCAAACTGCAGATGGACGGTGTGGGTCATATCGGTTTCCGTAAATAAATCTATTTTTCCGTATTATACCCTTGTTCAGACAGCATGCTTTATAATACGTCGCTTCTTTTTAATAAACCGTTTCAATTAAAATGAATCACACTGTTTCTCCCCAATCGGAATTTCTGCGCGGTATCAAAGAAACCTCGCCCATGTTGATCGGTCTGTTGCCGTGGGCGCTGATTTTGGGTATGCAGGGCGGGCAGAAGGGCATGAGTTGGCTGGAAATGCTGCTGATGACGGGCATGAATTTTGCCGGAGGTTCGGAATTCGCCGCAGTCAATTTGTGGGCAAATCCTTTGCCGATTCTGCTGATTGCAACGGTAACGTTTATGATTAATTCGCGCCATATTCTGATGGGTGCGGCGATTGCGCCGTATATGAGGGATATGCCGTTGAAAAAGGCGATGCCTGCGCTGTTTGTGATGTGTGATGAAAGCTGGGCAATGGCGTTTGCTGAAATTCAAAAGCGTAAGGCGGCAGGCTTGCCTGCGTTCAATATGCCGTTTTATGCCGGTGTGTGTTTTATTTTGTATGTAACGTGGATTGGTTTTGCGGCGTTTGGCGCGGCAGTCGGTCCGATGTTCGGCGATGTGGCGGCTTGGGGCTTCGGCATGGCGTTTCCTGCGGTGTTTTTGGTGTTGCTGCGCGGTATGTGGAAGAGCTTTGCGGCTTCACGCCCTTGGTTTGTCAGCCTGATTGTGGCGTGCGTAACCTATTTGACCGTGGACGGCGCATGGTATGTTCCGGCCGGAGCGTTGTCGGGTTTGTTGGCGGCGTATTTTTGGGGAGAGCAAAAATGAAGGATTTGTTGTCGCTGCAATCGTTTTTGCTGTTTTTAAGTATGTTGGCCGTAACCTATTCGACCCGATTAATCGGCTTTTTTGCATTGCGCAACCGTACGTTGAGCCGTCGCGCGCAAGTGGTTATGGAGGCCGCGCCGGGCTGCGTGTTGATTTCCGTGATTGCGCCTTATTTTGTATCGGACAAACCGCATGAGCTGATTGCCATTGCTTTAACAGTATTGGCCGCCAGCCGGTTTTCGATGTTGGTGACGGTATTAATCGGCGTTGGCACATCGGGCATACTCGGTTATTTGATGAAATAAAAAATTTTCAGACGGCCTTACTTGTTATAATGGCCGTCTGAATTTTTTGATAAAGCAAAAACATGGCAAACCAACGACTCATCTATGGCTTTCACGCCGTCAATGCCCGTTTGTGGCAAAACCCGAAATCGATTACCGAACTCTATATCCAAGAGGGCAAATCCGATGCGCGCACCCGCGATGTATTGGATAAAGCGGCCTCTGAAAACGTACGCGTGCATTTTGCCGATGCCGACCGCCTGAATGCCATCAGCAAAGGGGCGCGTCATCAGGGCGTGGTCGGATTTATCGATGCTTCCAAAAACCATGTTCACTTGGAAGATGTGTTGGAAAACCTGAGCGAACCACCGTTTTTGCTGGTATTGGACGGCATTACCGATCCGCACAACCTCGGCGCGTGTCTGCGTACTGCCGATGCGATGGGCGTGCATGCCGTGATTGCGCCCAAAGACAAAAGTGTCGGCCTGAATGCGACCGTCAGCAAAGTTGCCTGTGGTGCGGCGGAAACCGTGCCGTATATTACCGTAACCAATCTTGCCCGTACTTTGCGTGAATTGAAAGAATACGGCATTTGGATTGTCGGTACGGACATGGGCGGCGACTCCGACCTTTACCACTGCGACCTGCCCGACAGTGTGGCTTGGGTGATGGGCAACGAAGGCGAGGGCATGCGCCGCCTGACGCGCGAACATTGTGATATGCTGGTATCGATTCCGATGTTTGGCACAGTCGAAAGCATGAATGTTTCCGTCAGCGCTGGCATGGTATTGAGCGAAACACGCCGTCAACGCGTGTTGAAATCGGAAAAATAAAAAGTGTAATTAAAAGGCCGTCTGAATGTTTTTCAGACGGCCTTTTTCAGGTTTTATTCTTTAACCAAAGGACCTGATTGCTTTTCATTACCGGCGGCAATGCGAACCAATTGGAGAAATTCCGATTTCAGCTCAAACGGATCATCGCCTTGGACTTGCTGTGCCATGTTTTCGATGTCTCTCCAACTGAGTTTGCCGTTGTATTCACCGCCGCGCAGGGCTTGCGCATAGGAAGCTGCGGCAAGGGCGAGCAGGGTGTCTTTATCGGCTTGCTCCAGCGGTTTGCTACCAACGGGAATTGCTTGTTCCATCAGCTTGCTGTCTTTTTTTCCAGGTAGTTTGTAGCGTACTTTGACAAAGGCGTATTCGTTTTTACTGCCTTTGGCGGCCGGGGCTTTTTGATAGCGTGATTCGTTCAGCCAACCGTTTTTGCCTGCCGGAATGATTTCATAGATGGCGGTCACGCTGTGGCCTGAGCCGATATCGCCCGCATTTACTTTGTCATTGTTGAAGTCTTCATTGCGCAGGGTGCGGTTGGTGTAGCCGACCAAGCGGTATTCTTTGACAGTGGCAGGATTGAATTCGACTTGGATTTTGACATCTTGTGCAACGGTGGCGAGTGTGGAGGTCAGCTGCTGTTGCAGGACTTTTTTCGCTTCTTTTTCGTTGTCAATGTAGCTGTAATTGCCGTCGCCTGCATCGGCAATTTGTTCCATCATGTCTTCGTTGTAATTGTCCGTACCGAAGCCTAGCGTACTGAGTGAAACGCCGGTTTTACGCTTTTCGGCAACCATGGATTTGAGGGTTTCGGTATCAGATACGCCAACGTTAAAGTCGCCATCGGTCGCCAACAGGATACGGTTGATGCCGTTGGGTACAAAGGCTTTTTGCGCTTCTTCGTATGCCATGCGTAAAGCGGATTCGCCCGAAGTCGAGCCTGCGGCTTTCAGCTTGTCGATGGCCTTCAGGATGGTTTCTTTATCTGAACCTGATGTGGGCGGAAGCACCAGCTCTTCGCCTGATGAATAGGTAATCAGGGTAACTTTGTCCTGCGGGCGTAATTGTTGGGTCAAGATACGCAGCGTTTTTTGAACCAACGGAAGTTTATTTTCTGCAGCCATACTGCCGGATACGTCCACGAGGAACACAAGATTGGCGGGCGGCAGGTCTTTCTTTGCCGTGTCTTGTGCTTGGATACCGATTTTGATCAGCTTGGCTTCCGGTTGCCATGGAGAATCAATGGTTTCAGTGTGAACGGCAAAGGGACGGCCGTCAGTAGGCAGTGGATAGTTGTAAGGGAAATAATTGATGATTTCCTCAATGCGCACGGCATCTTTGGGCGGCTGTTTGCCGTTGTTCAGAAATCGGCGGACGTTGGCGTAGCTGCCGGTATCGACATCGATGCTGAATGTGGAAACAGGTTCTTGAGCAACGGATTTAACCGGTTGGTCGGGTTGGTCTTGGTAGCGTTCTGTATTTCGAACCTTGACAGTAGGTGTTTTAACCTTCTGTATGGCAACAATTTGGCTTTCCTTGAATCCTAGAGAGGGACCAAAAGAGGGGTTCGAGTATTCTTTTGAGTCAGAACACGCAGTCAAAGCTGCCAAAGTGAGTATGGAAACGGTTTTTAGGAAGAAACGGGGCATGATTTAAGCTCCAGGAAAATATCACATGCTGATTATTATAAAGTGTTGATGGCAGTGTATTGGCAGATTCAACGAGAGCGCAGAGTCACTTTTTATTTGGATTTTAATGTGTGAATAGTGGGTTAAGTTTAAATCAGGACAAGGCGGAGTAATGCGGTACTGGTCTAAACTTAACCCACTATTTTATGACTTAGGCAAGATTTTGTCGGGCTGAGACGATTTTGTAAAGGCCTCAGCCCCGATTTATCTTACATTAACTTTTCTTCCGGCGACGTTCGCCTGGCAGCAGCATATCTGCCCATTTGATGATGTTGGCAACTTCTGCCGGATTGAGTTCGTAGAACTGGCCACGTTTGAGGCGGTTTGGCAGGCCGATAGGGCCGAAGCCTACGCGGACGAGGCGGCTGACGGTGAGGCCTTGGCTTTCAAAAATGCGGCGTACTTCGCGGTTGCGGCCTTCTTTGATGACGACGTTGTACCATTTGTTTGCGCCTTCGCCGCCTTGTTCGTAGATACGTTCTACTTTTGCCAAACCGTCTTCGAGCATCACGCCTTCTTCGGTCAGGACGCGCATTTGTTCGGTGGTCAACTCGCCCAATACGCGCACGGCGTATTCGCGTTCGACTTCAAAGCTAGGGTGGGCAAAGCGTTGAACCAGTTCGCCTGAGGTGGTCAGGATCAAAAGGCCGCTGGTATTGATGTCCAAACGGCCGATGGCCACCCAGCGGCTGCTGGCTGCTTGCGGCAGGCGGTCAAAAATGCTGACACGGCCTTGCGGGTCGTCGCGGGAAACGATTTCGCCTTCTTGTTTGTAGTAGAGGATGATGCGCGGCAGGCGGTCTGCCCATTTGAGTTTGATGATGCTGCCTTTGACGGTAACATGGTCGTCGGGTGTGACTTTTTCGCCCAGTTGGGCGACGCGGCCGTTGACCGTTACCCAGCCGTTGCTGATCCATTCTTCCATTTCGCGACGTGAGCCGACCCCGGAGGCGGCCAGGACTTTTTGCAGACGCTCGGGTTCAAAGCGGGAAAGGTCGCTGCGGCGTTCTTTCAAATCGCGGGCGTGCTCCATGATTTTTTGATTTGGGTTGCGGACAACCAGTTTTTTGGCTTTGGCGGCACGTTGTTTTGGGGCAATATTTTGAGCTTTAGGGCCGTCTGAAACTTTTTGGCCGTAAGGTTTGCCTGATGTTTTGCGTTCGTTGTCTGGACGTTTTTTATTGGCGAAGGATTTGGCCGGTTTGGAAGGTTTCTTGGCGGCAGATGATACGCCGTCGCGCCATTGGCGTTTGCTGGAAGGCTGTTTGGACATGATTTTTCCTAACTCGCTTGAAAAAGCGGTTCTTCTGCGGCGGTTGCGGCAGGGGTTGGATTGGGGGAAAAGGCCGTCTGAAAATCAGATTCAGACGGCCTGCCGATGAAAGGCTGTATTGTAACTCAACCAGTAAATTTTTGTTTGAAAATCCGAAAATTATGGCGAAAGGCGTTCGCGTATCCAGTTGCCGTCAACCAGGCGGTATTGAATGCGGTCGTGCAGGCGGCTGGGGCGGCCTTGCCAGAATTCGATGCGGTCGGGAATAACGAGGTATCCGCCCCAATGCGGCGGGCGGGGAACATGCAGGGGATGTTTGACACCGACGGCTGCGGCTTTGGCCACCAAGACGGCTTTGCTGGAAATCACTTCGCTTTGTTCGCTTGCCCATGCGCCGATACGGCTGGTGTAGGGGCGGCTTTCGAAATATTCGTCCGAAGCGGCGGCGTCGAGTTTTTCGATGCGTCCTTCAATGCGCACTTGGCGCTCGAGTTCCGGCCAGAAAAAAGTCATGGCGGCAAAGGGGTGTACCGTATAGGAGCGGCCTTTGCGGCTGTGGTAATTGGTAAAGAAAACAAAGCCTTTGGGGTTGACTTCTTTCAGCAGCACCATGCGGCTGTTGGGTCTGCCGTCTTCGCCTACGGCGGCAACGTTGACCGCGGTCGGCTCGTTGACTTCGGCGTGAATCGCTTCGTTCAGCCATTGCTCGAATTGGACAATCGGGTCGGCGTGGCACTCGGCTTCCGATAGCTCGCGTTTGCTGTAATCTTCGCGGATATTGTGTAAATCCATGATTTTTCTCCTTAGGTCTGACTGAATCATACTCCGTTTTTTCAGACGGCCTCAAGGGCATTTGTGTATAATCGTAGCCCTTTCTAATTTAGAACCATATGGAGTCCCGTCATGCAAACCGAAGTCGAACTGAAAATCTTAAATCCGAAAATGGCCGATTCCCTGCCTGCTTATGCAACGCCCGGTTCTGCCGGTTTGGACTTGCGTGCCTGCTTGGATGAAGCCGTTGTATTGCAGCCAGGCGATGTGTATCTTGTGCCGACCGGTTTGGCGGTGCATTTGGCCAACCCTGCGTATGCAGCCGTTTTGTTGCCACGTTCCGGTTTGGGTCATAAACACGGTATTGTTTTGGGCAATTTGGTCGGTTTGATTGACTCGGATTATCAAGGCGAATTGAAGGTTTCTTTGTGGAACCGTGGTAAAGAAGCGTTTACCATCGAGCCGATGGAGCGTATCGCGCAAATGGTGATTGTGCCGGTTGTCCAAGCTGCGTTTAAGGTTGTGGACGAGTTTGCTGCCAGCGAGCGGGGTGAAGGCGGATTCGGCAGCACCGGCAAAGCCTGATGATTTAAAAGGCCGTTTGAAACAGGATAAATTGAAATATTCGATTTCGGTTTGCCACGGTTCAGACGGCCTTTTTGTTGTGCCAACCTTTGCATAATTACACACAAGATTGCATTTTTATATCTTGCCTGCATGTCCGGCGCACCCAATAATACAGGCCGTCTGAAACCTTTACGGAGCGTTGTTATGTCCCGCCCCTCACTTTTCCTGCCTTTATTTTTGATTATCTTTGGCGCGATTTGGTTTTTACGTGCTACGGATATTTTGCCTGCGACATCGACCATGATTGCCAGCGCATTAATTATTTTGGGCTTTGCCGTGTTGATTATGGACGGCATCAACAAACAGTCCATCGTTTCCGGCCCGATGTTGGTTTATATCGGTACAGCCATTTATCTGCACATGAGTTACTGGATTTACCTTTCGCCGTTATTGGCCATCGGCATGGTCGTGTTGGGTTGCCTGCTGTTGCTCTCGCGCAGCGATATGATTCCTGAGAAACACACAAAATAGAAAGATGAGAGATTTGGGTTTTGCCCTATAAAGGCCGTCTGAACAATGGTATAATCCGCCGATTCAGACGGCCTTTTTTATTGTGGTTTAAATTTGAAATTTACCCTCCCGGCCGCACCGTTTTCTTACATTTTGCAAAGTTTCCGCCATGACCCAAGACAAAATCCTCATCCTCGACTTCGGCTCGCAAGTTACCCAGCTGATCGCCCGCCGCGTGCGCGAAGCCCACGTTTACTGCGAACTGCATTCTTTCGACATGCCTTTGGAAGAAATCAAAGCCTTCAATCCGAAAGGCATCATTCTCTCCGGAGGTCCCAATTCCGTTTACGAATCCGACTATCAAGCCGATACCGGTATCTTCGATTTGGGCATTCCGGTTTTGGGTATTTGCTACGGCATGCAATTTATGGCGCACCACTTGGGCGGCGAAGTCAGCCCGGGCAACCAACGCGAATTCGGTTATGCGCAAGTGAAAACCATCGACAGCGAGCTGACACGCGGCATTCAAGATGATGCGCCTAATACGCTCGACGTTTGGATGAGCCATGGCGATAAAGTTTCCAAACTGCCTACCGGCTTCTCTGTCATCGGCGATACGCCGTCTTGCCCGATTGCCATGATGGAAAACGCTGAGAAACAATTCTACGGCATCCAATTCCATCCTGAAGTGACCCACACCAAACAAGGCCGCGCGCTGTTGAACCGCTTTGTCTTGGGTATTTGCGGCGCACAACCCAGCTGGACCATGCCGAACTACATCGAAGAAGCCGTTGCCAAGATCCGCGAACAAGTCGGCAGCGACGAAGTGATTTTAGGTTTGTCCGGCGGCGTGGACTCTTCCGTAGCGGCCGCGCTGATTCACCGTGCCATCGGCGACCAACTGACCTGCGTGTTTGTTGACCACGGCCTATTGCGTTTGAACGAAGGCAAGATGGTGATGGATATGTTTGCCCGCAACTTGGGCGTACGCGTGATTCACGTTGATGCCGAAGAGCAGTTTTTGGCGAAACTTGCCGGTGTGGCCGATCCGGAGAAAAAACGCAAAATCATCGGTGCGGAATTTATCGAAGTATTTGATGCGGAAGAGAAAAAACTCACCAACGCCAAATGGTTGGCGCAAGGTACGATTTACCCCGACGTAATCGAATCCGCAGGTGCGAAAACCAAAAAAGCCCACGCCATCAAATCCCACCACAATGTCGGCGGCCTGCCTGAAAACATGAAGCTCAAATTGCTTGAGCCGTTGCGTGATTTGTTCAAAGACGAAGTACGCGAATTGGGCGTGGCTTTGGGCTTGCCACGCGAAATGGTGTACCGTCATCCGTTCCCGGGCCCGGGTTTGGGTGTGCGTATCTTGGGTGAAGTGAAAAAAGAATACGCCGACTTGCTCCGTCAGGCGGACGACATTTTCATCCAAGAATTGCGCAATACTACCGATGAAAACGGTACATCTTGGTACGACCTGACCAGCCAAGCCTTTGCCGTATTCCTGCCTGTGAAATCCGTCGGCGTGATGGGCGACGGTCGCACATACGATTACGTCGTAGCTTTGCGTGCCGTGATTACTAGCGACTTCATGACTGCGCACTGGGCAGAACTGCCATACTCGCTGCTCGGCCGCGTGTCCAACCGCATCATCAACGAAGTCAAAGGCATCAACCGCGTGGTTTATGATGTCAGCGGCAAACCGCCTGCCACGATTGAGTGGGAATAATCCCTAAATAATAAAGGCCGTCTGAACAGATATTGTTCAGACGGCCTTTTTTGCACTGATGAGCTTGGTTAACGCATACAATGAAATCAATCAGCAAACTTTCCGTTAGCGGTTTAAGCAAATATCTTAATCAATACGGCCGAATTTGCCGCTTTTGAAATCGCTGATGGCTTGTCGGATTTCTTCGGCAGTATTCATCACAAATGGGCCGTAGCCGACTACGGGTTCATCAATCGGAACGCCGGAAAGCAGCAAGATTTTGGCTTCTTCGCTACTGGCTTTTACGCGCACTTTACCGCCGGTTTGCTCAAAATTGACCAATTCTCCGGCTGTTGCCTGTTCATTGCCATTAAACGTCACCGCTCCGCGCAGGACAACCATAGACAGATTGTGATTGTCGGGTACTGCCAATTCAGCCTCTTTATTGGCATGAAGCACAATATCCCAAACATTCATTTCGGTGAACGTGTTCGCCGCGCCTTTTACGCCGTCATGTTCGCCTGCAATCAGACGTAAGTAGCCGGCTTCGTCGGGAAATTCGACGACGGGAATATTTGCTTTGGCAAGATGCTGATAGCGTGGCGGCGTGTTTTTGTCTTTGGCGGGCAGGTTGACCCAA
Source organism: Neisseria sp. P0022.S009 (assembly GCF_051956675.1). Classification (NCBI taxonomy): domain Bacteria; kingdom Pseudomonadati; phylum Pseudomonadota; class Betaproteobacteria; order Neisseriales; family Neisseriaceae; genus Neisseria; species Neisseria sp. P0022.S009. The sequence goes on along the minus strand of NZ_JBQCXE010000009.1, from coordinate 64,644 downwards.
AGTTGCACCATTTCAAAGAGTCCGCCTTTTTTGCTGAAGTTTTCAGAGTGGAATTCTTCATGAATAATGCCTGAGCCAGCGGTCATCCATTGCACGTCGCCTTCGTAAATAATGCCGCCTCCGCCGCTGGAGTCGCGGTGTGCTACTTCGCCGTGGTAGGCGATGGTAACGGTTTCAAAGCCTTTGTGCGGATGTTGTCCGACACCGCGCGGACCGTGCGTTTCGTTGGGTGCAAATTCATACGGTGCGGCATAGTCCAGCATCAGGAATGGATTGGTGCCGCGGTCGTCAGCCATGTGGGAGAACAAAGGTTGCACGAGGAATCCGTTGCCTACCCAGTGTTGGCTGTCGGCTCGGTAGATTTGTTTGATGTTGCGCATGATAAAGTTCCTTCTTTTTATGGCCGTCTGAAGCCTTTCAGATGGCCTTTTGTTACAGAATGCTTGTATTATAGGGGGTACAAACTTTATAACAAGTACGCACATTTTTGATACTGTGGTTTGGAGATTTTGTATGTCGGAAACAGAACACGCACACGGCTCTTGCTGTCCGGTCGTTAATACTTTGGATATTATCGGCGGCAAATGGAAGGTATTGATTTTATATTATTTACACGGGGAAACCCGACGTTTCAATGAGTTGCAGCGTTTGTTGGCAGGTATTACCCAGCGGATGTTGACGCTGCAGCTGCGCGAATTGGAAAACGACGGTATCGTTCATCGGGAAGTGTATCCGCAGGTACCGCCGAAGGTGGAATACTCGCTGACTGAGTTTGGGCGGACGCTGATGCCTGTGATCGAAGCCATACACCGTTGGGGCGAGCAATATGCTGCGGAATGTGTGAAACATAAAAAGCAGCCGTAGGCTTATGCTTTTATGGTTATGATATTGATGAAGGCTTTAAGGCCGTCTGAACAGGCGTGATTCATGGTTTCACGCTTATTCAGACGGCCTTATTCTTTAGGGACTAAGCCCAATCAAAATTGATTTTTCAATTCACGCAAAGCGGCGAAGACTTCGAGTTCGCTGTTTAATTTTCGTCCGCTTAATTCTTCGGCGCGTGCCTGAACTTGGGGCAGGTGTACGCGGAAAAACGGATTGACTTTGCGTTCGTGCACCAGGCTGACAGGCAGTGTCGGCGTGTGTTCGGCTGCGGCCAAGGCCGTCTGAATGTCGGCGTTGTCCGGCTCGATATGTTGGGCAAAGCGCAGATTGGAGGCGGTATATTCGTGCGCCGGATAAAACAGCGTTTCTTCGGGCAGCTGGTTGAATCGGTGGAAGCTGTCGTAAAGCTGCTCGATTGTGCCGGTAAATACGCGGCCGCAACCGGCGGAAAACAAGGTATCGCCGCAGAAAACGTGCAGGCCGTCTGAATTTTCCAGCAGATAGCTGATGTGTCGGTCGGTATGGCCGGGAGTTGCCCAAACGGTAACCAAGCCTTCGCCAAACGGGAACTGCGTACCTGCGGTGACGGTATGCGTCGCCACGTCGATGTCGCTTTCGCCATAGATTGGGGATTCTAAGAAGCCGTTGTGCAGCGCTTTTGCGCCGCCGATATGGTCATGATGGGGATGGGTAATCCATGTTTGTGCCAGCATCAAGTGGTTGTGAACAAGGAATTTTAAGACCGGCGTGGCATCGGACGGATCGACGCAGACGGTATGGTTGCCTTCTTGAATCATCCAGATGTAGTTGTCGTTTAGGGCTTGGATTGGTGTGATTTTCATATGCTTTCTTCTGGTTTGGGGTTTCAGACGGCCTCTAAATAATCTTTGATATTCGGACTTTGGCCGAACACGGCTTCATGGGCTTGCTGGATGCACAGTCGGTTGAACAGCAATCTTTGGGTTTGGTCACCGTCGATAATCCGCACTTGGCCTTGCAGTTTGGGCGCGTCGTGATGAAAGGTGTTTTTAAACGCGTGCCAACGGTCAGCTTGCAGATGGACGATGGCAAACATATCGTGCGAAATATTGACGCCGACGCTCAATAGCTTGGCCGAGGCTTGCAGGCAGAAACCGCTGTCGCCAAACAGGCACAGCCCCGTGTTTTCAGGATAGCGGAACAATTCGATTTTCACGGCTTCGGGTTCGGCAAAGATGTTGCAAAACAGCCGTTCAAACAACGACGGCTGCGCCACGCCTTCGCTCAACATACCGTAAAGCCCGCCCAGCCAATCGACATAGCCGAGAAAGGAAAAACGGTAGTCCTGCATAATGGCTTCGATGCGCTTGGGGTCGCGTTTGCTGATCAAGCGGACAAATTCAAAACCGACTTCCGGCAGCCGCGCCCGAAGCGTTTGGTTCAGGCGGTGGGCAAACAGGTTTTTATGGTTGTGCGGATTGCGCAGAATACCGAGGAATTTCAGCCGCAATATCCGCCACAAGGCATCCGGTACTTTGACGGTATCGGCATTTGCCGTAGATGTTTTCAGACGGCCTGCGGGTAAGATGCGCAGATGGTCGCAGGCATCTTCGTAGCCGCTTTCATGACGGTTGAACCAGCTTTCCAGATTGTATTGGTTGGCAGAGTCTTCGACAAAGGTCAGCGTATAGAGGTTTTTCGCCGCCAAGTTGCCGATGATGTTGACGCTTGTCGCTTCGCTGCGGTTTTGTTCTTTGCCGCGGGCTTTTTCGCCAGGATGGAATATGGACAGTGGCAGGCGATAAACGTTTTGGTTTTGCGGGCTGACCTGTGGATTATGCGCATGTTGCCGCTGCTCGGTTTGGGCGATGAAGTGGTGTTCCTTCGTCGGATTTGCGGTCAATAGGGCGTAAGGCTTTTCGCCGCATTCGGGAAATTCGCAATCACTGAGGATAAAGGCTTGTCGAGTCATAATGTCGGGAAAGGCCGTCTGAATATGTCGATTATAGTTTAAAAGAGGGAATTATACAGAATGATGGCGGCGGGTTTGGTCTTTATACGCAAAAGGACGCAAAAAGGCCGTCTGAAAACAAATATAGCGTGGTTCGCTAAATCGTTTTCAGACGACCTTAAATCAACGGACTGTTCAACACTACCTATTCTTCTTTTTGGAAAACGTGGTTGCGGTGATACTCGAAATATTTTTTGCTTTTTGGTCGAATTTCTAATTTCATATCGGGAAAAATTCCAAGCCGCTTTTGATTTTCCAGATTGATTTTTGGACTGATTTTTATCGTACCGTCGATATCAAACGTAATCAGACCGCTATCGAATAATGCGTCGATATTGGGTGCGAGCATCAGACCGTTGAAGGGATCTAACCGCTCTTTATCGTTGCACTTACTCCAAGGTTTAATATGGCTGGCGATGAGTAAAGGCTGGATATCTAGACCTGTTAGCGGACAGCTCGGATACAGTTCGAGTAGTTTTTGCCGGAATCTGCCTTGCCCTTGACGAGCTTTTATTAAGGTTTCGATTTCGGTTCGCTTTTCTGGTTCAATTTCGGATGCTAATTGTTCTTTGAGTTTACTGAGATCTTGTTCCAAAGATTGGGTTGAGTTTATTTGAAAATTTGTTGGTTTGTATAATTCAAATATTCCTCCTTTTTTCCACCATAAAAAGTCTTGGTGCATTGATTCGTGATAATGCTTCCTTGAGTTTGAATTGACACTAAGTACATGCAAAGAAGCATGTGTATCATCATTATAGTCAGGAGTAATCTGCCATTGGTTTTTTAGTTCTTCAATCTGTTCATCTACATCTTTTACCTTAAATTGTGTTTTGCCCATATCATGCAGATGTAAGACGATTCTTTTTATAATTTCTATCGTCCCATCAATATGTTCCCCATTGATCCGTGCGGAATATTTTGTTTTCGCCATTAAGTCTTCCTATCAAAGTTAAGTTTTCTAATTTAATTATTTGGGGTAATGCATTGATTTTCCAATGACCGTCATTCCCGCGTAGGCGGGAATCCAGAAGCTTGAATTTACAGTAGTCTTTGAGTATTTCTGAAATGCAGGGGGCTGGATTTCCGCCTGCACGGGAATGACGGCGGTTGGTTCGGTATTATACGCAAAAGAACATATAAAGGTCGTCTGAAAACAGATATAGCAGAATCCGCTAAATCGTTTTCAGACGACCTTTTCTTTAAAGCCGAATCAAATCAGCCTGCCGGTTAACCCAAAGCCTTCCTTGCTCCGGCGAAGAGGCGGTACCAGCCGGACAGTTCCGTCCAGTCTTCCGGTTTCCAGCTCATTTGTGCGGCGCGGTATACGCGTTCGGGGTGGGGCATCATGATGGTGACGCGGCCGTCGGCGTTGGTAACGCCGGCGATGCCTCGCGGCGAACCGTTGGGGTTGAGCGGGTAGGTTTGGGTAACTTGGTTTTGTCCGTCGACGTATTGCAGCGCGATGCCGAGGCCGTCTGAAATTTTGCCGCCGTGAAGTGCGAAGTCGGCGCGGCCTTCGCCGTGGCTGACCACGACAGGCAGGCTGGAGCCTTGCATTTCGTTCAGAATCAGGGAGGCTGATTTTGGGACGTGAACCATGCTCAGGCGCGCTTCGAACTGTTCGCTCAGGTTGCGTTTAAACTTCGGCCAGCCTGCCGTGCCGGGGATGATTTCGGCGAGATTGCTGACCATTTGGCAGCCGTTGCACACGCCCAATGTCAGCGTGTTCGGGTCGGCGAAGAAGGCGGCGAACTGGTCGCGCAAGGCGGGGTGGAACAGGATGGATTTCGCCCAGCCTTCGCCTGCGCCGAGTACGTCACCGTAGCTGAAGCCGCCGCACGCCGCCAGCATTTTGAAGTCGGCAAGGTGGACGCGGCCTGCCATCAGGTCGGACATATGTACGTCGTAGGCATCGAAACCGGCGCGGGTAAAGGCAGCGGCCATTTCGATTTGTCCGTTTACGCCCTGTTCGCGCAGAATGGCGATTTTGGGTTTCGCGCCGCTGTTGATGAATGGCGCGGCGATGTCTTCATTCACGTCAAATTTCACGTCGGCAAACAATGCGCTGCGTTCGTTGTCGCCAATCAGGGCAAACTCGCTGTCGGCGCAGGCAGGGTTGTCGCGTAAGCGTTGGATGGCGTGGCTGGTTTCCTGCCATGCGCGTTGCAGGTCGGCGCGGTTTTGTTCCAACACGATGCCTGCCTGATTGCGGATAACGATTTTTTCGTCAGAACCGATGGTGGCAACGGTATGCAAGGGCAGCGCCGCCGCTTTGAACAAGGCTTCTGCTGCCGCGACATCTTGTTTGGCAATTTGAATCACTGCGCCCAGTTCTTCATTGAACAATGCGCGGATGCTGGCTTCGTTGACGTCGGCTTGGTTGGCAACCAGTGAAGTCAAATCCACGTTCAAGCCGCATCGTGCCGCAAACGCCATTTCCACCAACGTCGCAAACAAGCCGCCGTCGCTGCGGTCGTGGTATGCCAAGAGTTTGTCTTCGGCGACAAGCTGTTGAATCACGTTGTAAAACGCTTTCAGACGGCCTGTATCGTCCAAATCAGGTGCATCGCCGGTCATGTTGTTATAAACCTGACCAAACGCCGAGCCGCCCATGCGCGCTTTGCCGTTGCCCAAGTCAACCAGCAGCAATACGCTGTCTTCGACGTTTTTCAACTCAGGCGTAACGGTTTTGCGTACGTCTTCCACTGGCGCAAACGCAGAAATAATCAGGCTCAACGGCGATACGACGGATTTTTTCTCTTCGCCGTCCTGCCAAACGGTTTTCATCGATAGGCTGTCTTTACCCACGGGAATGCTCAAATCCAATGCCTGACAGGCTTTGGAAACTGCTTCGACGGTGCGGTAGAGTTTTTCGTCTTCGCCCTCGTTGCCACACGCCGCCATCCAGTTGGCGGAAAGTTTGATGTTGCCGATGTCGCCGATGTTGACCGCCGCGATGTTGGTAATGGCTTCGCCGACGCACATTCTGCCCGAAGCAGGCGCGTCAAACAGGGCAATAGTCGGTTTTTCGCCCATAGACATCGCTTCGCCGCGATAGGTGTTGAAGCCCATCATGGTCACGGCGCAGTCGGCCACGGGGGTTTGGTATTTGCCGACCATTTGGTCGCGGTGGGTCATGCCGCCGACGCTGCGGTCGCCGATGGTAATCAGGAAGTTTTTGGCGGCTACGGTAGGCAGGCGCAAAACGCGGTAGGCAGCTTCGGTAATGTCGATATCGCCGGCGTTAAACGGTTTTTCAGACGGCGTAACCGTTTTGTCGGTACGCGTGGTTTTAGGCGGTTTGCCGAGCAAAACGTTCAACGGCAAATCGACAGGATTATTGGAGAACAAATCGTCGCGTACTTTCAAATGACCGTCGTCGGTCGCCGTGCCGACTACGGCAAATGGGCAGCGTTCGCGTTCGCAGATGGCGCGGAAGGTGTCCAAATCTTTTTCCAAAATCGACAACACATAACGCTCTTGCGATTCGTTACACCAAATTTGCAACGGATTGAGGCCGTGTTCTTCCAGCGGTACTTCGCGCAGCTTGAATACCGCGCCGCGACCGGCATCGTTGACGAGTTCGGGGAAGGCGTTGGACAGGCCGCCCGCGCCGACGTCGTGGATGGAGATAATCGGATTCTTATCGCCGAGCTGCCAGCAGCGGTCGATGACTTCTTGCGCGCGGCGTTCGATTTCAGGGTTGCCGCGTTGTACGGAGTTGAAGTCCAAAGACGCGTCATTTGTACCGGTGTTCATGGAAGAAGCCGCACCACCGCCCAAGCCGATGAGCATGCCCGGGCCGCCTAGTTGGATCAGCAAGGCGCCTTCGGGGATTTCGTCTTTGTGTGTTTGTTGTGCCTGAATGCTGCCCAAGCCGCCGGCAATCATAATCGGTTTGTGATAGCCACGGACTTGACCGTCAAATTTTTCTTCAAAGGTGCGGAAGTAGCCCAAGAGGTTCGGGCGGCCGAATTCGTTGTTGAACGCCGCGCCGCCAATCGGACCTTCAATCATGATGTCTAAAGGAGAAGCAATATGGCCGGGTTTGCCGTAGGCTTGTTCCCAAGGCTGCTCCAGGCCCGGGATATTCAGGTTGGAGACGGTAAAGCCGGTCAAGCCCGCTTTCGGACGCGAACCTTTGCCCGTTGCGCCTTCATCGCGGATTTCACCGCCCGCACCCGTTGCCGCACCCGCAAACGGTGCGATGGCGGTCGGATGGTTGTGTGTTTCCACTTTCATGATGATATGCGTGTCTTCTTCGTGGAAACGGTAGCCTTGGTTTTCCGCCGCATTCGGATAGAAACGCTCGATTTTTGCGCCTTCGATCACGGACGAATTGTCTTTATAGGCAACGACTGTACCTTCAGGATGCGCATTATGTGTGTCGCGAATCATGCCGAAAAGGGATTTCGGTTGTTTTTCGCCGTTGAGGATGAAATCAGCGTTGAAGATTTTGTGGCGGCAGTGTTCGCTGTTTGCCTGAGCAAACATCATCAGCTCCACATCGGACGGATTACGGTTTAAAGCCTGATAGTTTTCAACCAGATAATCGATTTCGTCGGCTGAAAGCGCCAAGCCCATTTCGGTATTGGCTTTGACCAAAGCCTCTTTACCGCCGCCCAATACATCTACGCTGGAGAAGGTTTCCGATTGGATGTGGTGGAACAGTTGCGCCGCTGCATCGATGTCAGTCAACACGCTTTCGGTCATGCGGTCGTGCAACAGGGCTGCCCATTGTTGTTTTTGCCCGTCGGTAAGCGCACCTTCCAGCCATACGGCCATGCCGCGCTCGATGCGCTCAATGCCTTCCAAACCGCAGTTTTCGGCGATATTGGTTGCTTTGGAAGCCCAAGGCGAAATGGTGCCCAAACGGGGCGTTACCAAAAATAAATGCAAGCCCTCGCGCGCTTTGGGCGTTTGTTCAACGCTTTGCGCCGCCAGTAAGGCTTGCAGTTTTTCGACTGTCGCGGCATCAAGTGCTTTTTCGCTACCGACAAAATACCAAAATTCGCTGCTTAATTTGACTTCGGGCAGGCCGAGTGCGGCTGCTTTTTGAAAGAGTTTTTCAACACGGAAATCGGAAAGGGCGGTTACACCGCGCAAGGGCAGAACAACAGACATGGATTCAGCTCACAAAATGCAGTTGGGGAATCCATTATTATACCTGAAAAATGCGATTTTGCTTGTGAATTTATACTTGAAATGTTGACAATTTTTACTTGTGAACAGAAGACGGAAGAAGCCGTCTTTCTGTCCTTTTGTTTATTTTATATCTGATTATTCAGTTATTTTTATTTATTTTTGAAGGATTGGGCGAAATGGAGTCGGATAGGTGCGACGACATAAAGTGAGGATTATTGTATGGTTGTTTGTGATTTTTTGCTGACAATAAGGCCGTCTGAAACCTTGTTTTCAGACGGCCTTGCGTTATCCTTTCTTTTTATTCCCCAGCATATCCAGCAATCCTGCCAAATGACTTTTTCCTTCTTCCTTGCTCACAATCGGATCGCCGCCTTTGCGTCCTAAAATCTTGATGTCTTCCTGCGGCATTTCGTCTATGAAACGGCTTGGCTCGGGGAACTGCCATGTACCTTGCTTTTTGCGTTTGAGGCAGTGGGTCAGTGTAAGCTGGCGTTTGGCGCGGGTGATGCCGACGTACATCAGGCGGCGTTCTTCTTCGACATTGTCTTCTTCGATGCTGTCGTTGTGCGGCAGGATGCCTTCTTCGCAGCCGACGAGGAAGACGTAGGGGTATTCCAATCCTTTGGAAGCGTGCAGGGTGGAGAGTTTGACGGCATCGACTTCTTCTTCACCTTTACCTTCCAAAAGCGTCATCAGGGCGATGGTTTGGGCAAGCTCGATGATGTTTTTGCCGTCTTGCTCGCCTTTGCGTTCCAGCCAGCCGGTCAGGTCGGTAACGTTGCGCCATTTGATCTCGCCTGCTTTGCCTTCCTCGTTGGCCAACAGGTGGTTTTCGTAGTCGATTTCATTCAGCAGATTATGGATAAGCTCGCCCGCTTCGTGGGTTTCGGCTTTGGTGCGGTAACTTTCCATCATATCCATGAAGGCTTGCAGATGTTGGCGGTTGGTATTGTTCAACAGGGCAAGGGCTTCTTCGGTTTGCGCGGCTTCATACAGGCTGCATTCGTGTTCGTGCGCGTAGGTGTTGAGCTTGCCCAGCGTTACATCGCCGATGCCGCGTTTGGGCGTGGTCACGGCACGCAAGAAGGCGGGATCGTCGTTGGGGTTGGCAAGCAGACGCAAATAGGACAAAACGTCTTTGATTTCGGCTTTGTCGAAAAAGCTTTGCCCGCCGGAGAGTTGGTAGGGAACGCGTGCGCTGCGCAGGGCTTCTTCAAAAATCCGCGCCTGATGGTTGCCGCGGTATAACACGGCGAAATCGGCGTATTGGGTTTTGTCGCCGCCGACCAGTTTCTGCTTGACGATTTGGCTGACGACCCAGTCGGCTTCGTGCTGCTCGCTTTGGCAGGCGACGACTTTGACGATTTCACCTTCGCCGAACTGCGACCAAAGTTTTTTCGTGAACAGCTTGGGGTTGTTTTCAATCACTTTGTTGGCGATTTTGAGAATCCGCGCGGTGGAGCGGTAGTTTTGCTCCAGCTTGATGACCTTCATCTGTGGATAGTCTTCCTGCATTTTACGCAGGTTTTCCATGTTCGCGCCGCGCCAAGCGTAGATGGACTGATCGTCATCGCCGACGGCGGTAAACATCCCTTCTGCGCCGGTCAAGAGCTTCATCAGCGTAAATTGGCAGGTATTGGTGTCCTGACATTCGTCAACCAACAGATAACGCAGCCGCCGCTGCCATTTGTTGCGCACTTCGCTGTTTTGCTGCAACAGCACGGCAGGCAGGCGGATTAAGTCGTCGAAATCCACCGCCTGATAGCTTTGCAGGGTTTCCTGATAACTCGCATAGACGCGCGCTGTTTGTTGCTCCCACACATTGGATGCCGTCTGAACGGCAACTTCGGGCGTTTTTAAATCGTTTTTCCACAGGGAAATCTGGTGCTGCGCTTTGAATACAGCTTCTTTGCCCGTACCGCCCAAAAGTTCGCCGATGATTTTCGCGCTGTCGGTAGAGTCGAGGATGGAGAAGTTTTTTTTGTAACCGATTTGGTTCGCCTCTTCGCGCAAAATCTTCATGCCCAAAGAGTGGAACGTGCAAATCGTCAACCCGCGCGTTTGCGATTTGGGCAGCATTTTGGCGACGCGCTCCTGCATTTCCGTAGCGGCTTTGTTGGTGAAGGTAATCGCGGCGACGGTATGCGGCAGATAGCCGACATTGACAATCAAATGCTTGATTTTTTGCGTAATTACGCCGGTTTTACCACTGCCTGCGCCGGCAAGGACGAGCAGGGGGCCGCCAAGATATTGGACTGCGGCTTGCTGTTGAGGGTTGAGTTTCATTGAAGGAGGAAGACGGGTAATGTGGGGAGCAATTATACAACAAGGCCGTCTGAAATTTTCAGACGGCCTTGGGCGTTTTTTAGCGTAAACCTTATGCCAAATATTTCAATTTGCCTTTGAAGTCTTCCAGTTTTTCGTAGCCTTTTTGCGCCATGATGGCTTTTAATTCAAGGGAAATCCGTTCGAAAATGCCTACGCCTTGCTGGTGTAGCGCCGTGCCGATCTGCACCATGCTTGCGCCGCACAAGATGTGTTCAAACGCATCACGGCCGCTATAAATGCCGCCTGTCCCGATGATTTGGATAGACGGATCCAGTCTTTGATAGAACGCGTGGACATTGGCAAGAGCGGTCGGTTTGATGTATTGGCCGCCTATGCCGCCGAAGCCGTTTTTCGGGCGGATCACGACGGATTCGTCTTCGATATACATGCCGTTGCCGATGGAGTTGACACAGTTGACGAATTTTAGGGGATGACGGTTGAACAATTCCGCCGCTTGATCGAAATGGACGATATCGAAATATGGCGGTAATTTGATGCCTAAAGGTTTATCGAAGTAGCTGAAGGCTTCGCTCAAAATACACTCGGTGGTTTCAAAGTCATAGGCGATTTGCGGCTTGCCGGGGACATTTGGGCAGGAAAGATTGAGTTCGGTAATGCCGTTGAATCCGCTGTTTTGCACTTTTTTTAACAACATATGCGTTTCATCGGGCGATATACCGACCAGCGAGAGGAAAAAAGCCCTTTCCGGACGAGCCTCTTGGAGTGAAAGCAGGTAATCCAGATAGTAATCAATGCCTTGGTTTGGCAGGCCCATCGAATTAATGCTGCCGAGAGGGACATCATGATAGCGCGGGTCGGGGTTGCCTTGACGGGAGGCAAGCGTTGCGGTCTTGGTAACGAAAGTGCCTGCCGAAGATTGTCTGACGGCTTCCAATTCCTCAACAGTCATACACGCCACGCCTGCTGCGTTCATCAGGCAGTTGTCAAAGGAAAAACCGGCGATTTGGGTTTTCAACGATACCATCTCCTGCTCCTTTTCTTCGTAAAATCAAATTGTTTGCCAAGCGTAGCACGAAGAGGCAGTACGATTTTTAACAAACATCAAATGACAGGGAATGTAGGAATATGTTGTTTTATAGAATAAAGTAAAGACGTAAAAAGGTCGTCTGAAAGCAAGGTTTCAACAAAGTTAAAACCTAAATGTTTTTCAGACAACCTCTATCAAGACAAACATGGCTGTCTCAATCAAATAAAGTCAGTCGGCCATTAGTTTCCAACTGACCAAGCTATCAACGCTTTTTGAAGCTTTTCAGAGTACCGTCATTGTTAAATTCAAATTCGTATTCCGCACGATCGGTTTTGAGGAAACCGGTGATCCACTCTTTCTTACCGGTCGATACGAACAAGGAGTAATACACATGAGGCAAGTCTGTTTCTTTGGCTTCTACTTCTTTGGCTTTTTCACCGTAGGCTTGAGCGATTTTCGCGATATCGGCAAATTTGATTTCATCCAACGGGAAAACGTTGTCTTTCATATTTCCGTTGCCGGAAATGCGGACAGGTTGAGGCTCGCTCCATTTACCGTCTTCAAATTCGTAGTGGTCGATATTTTCGGGTTTGTTAGGGTCTTGAATTTCCACGGTAATGCGCGGACGTTTGCCACCGTAGAAATGGATGTTTTGGAAAATATTGAGTGGTTTGCCACCGAATTGCGGCAGTGCTTTCAGCGCATCTTCAGCAGCTTGCAGAGCGGTCGCATCCGCCAAGAAATTGCCTGAAGAAACCACAGGTTTTACCTCAGGTTTTGCTTCTTCAGCAGGTTTTTCAGTATCTTTAGGGGCTTCTGCCGTATTACCTGCAGCAGCTTTTACAGGCTCATCGGAAGCCTGTTTGTTTTTATCACCACAAGCAGTCAAACTCAATGCAGCAGCGGTTACGAGGGCAAGCCATTTCATTTTCATTTATCAATCCTAACTTTGAAAATATGCGACATTGCATATATTTCACATTATAACAAACAAAGAAAAAATGTGTGAAAAATTAATAAGTTTTGTATTATGGCTGATATTTTCGAAGTTAATAATAAGTTTTATTTTGAATCTTTTATATGCTTGTTTTCATACTGGTCTCAGGCAAGAATCCAAGAGTTTGAACACTTTTATGAATAAGAAAGGTCAGCGGATTGGGATTTGAAGTGCAATAACCTTAGCTCATTATCTTGCTAGGTTAGGCTGTCCACTCTTTTAACGCCGCTTCAAAACGTTTCAAGCCTTCGGCCATATCTTCATCGTTCAGCAGCAGGCTGGGGGCGAAGCGCACGACATTGGCGCCGGCAACCAGTACCATCAGGCCGTGTTTCAAAGCGGCGGCGGTGATTTCCGATGCCTTGGCTGCGTATTCGTCTGCCAACACGCAGCCAAGCAGCAAGCCCATGCCGCGGACTTCTTTAAATACGCCGGTCTTTTCTCCTATTTCACGCAAGGCCGTCTGAAGTTTTTGGCCTTGTTTTTCAACGTGTGCCAATGTTTCGGGCGCATTGATGATGTCAAACGCACGGCTGCCGACCGCGCATGCCATCGGATTGCCGCCAAAGGTTGAACCATGTGTTCCAGGGCCGAAGGTTGGGGCGATTTTATCAGTGGTCAGTATCGCGCCAATCGGGAAGCCGCAACCCAAGGCTTTGGCAGAGCTGATGATGTCGGGTGTGATGCCGTAATGCTCGTAGGCAAACAGTTTGCCTGTATGGCCCATGCCGGTTTGTACTTCGTCCAAAATCAGCAAGGCGCCGTGTTTGTCGCACAAACGGCGCGCGGCTTGCAGGTATTCTTTAGTGGCAGGCAGAATGCCGCTTTCACCTTGAATCGGCTCGATAATCACGGCACAGGTTTTATCGCCGACGGCGGCTTCCAATGCGGCAATATCATTAAATGGAACATGGGTAATATCTGACGGCAGCGGCGCGTAGTCTTTGCTGTATTTGGGCTGGCCGCCGACGGATACGGTAAACAGGGTGCGGCCATGGAAGCTGTTGAGGCAGGAGATGATTTCGGTTTTGTGTTCGCCAAAATGATCGCGAGCGTATTTGCGCGCCAGTTTCAGCGCAGCTTCATTGGCTTCTGCGCCGGAGTTGCAGAAAAATACTTTGTCGGCGAAGGTGTTTTCGACCAATTTTTTGGCCAATTCTTGCGCCGGTTGGGTAGTATAGATATTAGAAATGTGCCAAAGTTTTTGTGATTGTTCGGCCAAGGCTGCGACCAAATCGGGATGGCAATGGCCCAGCGCGTTTACTGCAATACCGCCTGACAGGTCAATGTATTCTCGTCCTTCGGTATCCCAAACCCGGCTGCCGAGCGCGCGTTCCGGAATCATGGGGGCGAATGAGAAATTGGGCGTCAGGTAGTTTTGCATGTTCTTTTCCTTTTGATATTGTCAACAATTTCTTGAATTATGCGCCTATTGGTTGAGAGATTCAATATGGCAATCAGGCCATCTGAAAACTGGATTTCAGACGGCCTGAAGCTTATTTATGCTTGATTTCCCAGCATTGATGGATTTTTTTGTTGCGGAAATCATCGGGAACGGACTGCTTGGAAATATCTTTGACGGCGTATTGTTCCGCGACCGAATCGTCCAACACAAAGCTGCGCAGGTTGTTGGAGAAATACAGAATGCCGTCTGAAGCGAGCAGGCTCATTGCGCCGTCAATCAGCTTTTTGTGGTCGCGCTGGATGTCGAGGATATCGAGCATCTTTTTGCTGTTGGAAAAGCTGGGCGGATCCATGACGATCAGGTCGAACTGTTTGCCTTCGGCGGCGGCATTTTGCAGATATTGGAACACGTCGGCGCGGACGATTTTATGTTGTTCGGTGTCGATGCCGTTGAGTTCGAAATTGCGTTTCGCCCAATCGAGATAAGTGTTGGACAAATCGACGGTTTCACTGGATACCGCGCCGCCGGTGGCGGCATAGACGGTGAAGCTGCCGGTGTAGGAAAACAGGTTGAGGAAGTGTTTGCCCGCTGCGGTTTCGCCGACTTTTTTGCGCGTGTTGCGGTGGTCGAGAAAGAGGCCGGTGTCGAGGTATTTGTCGAGGTTGACCCAAAACTTGCGGCCGTTTTCGTTAATGACGAAATCGTCGCCGGTTTTGCCGGTTTTCTCGTATTGCTGTAAGCCTTTTTGGCGTTCGCGACGTTTGAGGTGGATTTGTTCGGGCGCAAAACCGGTCACAAAACCGATGGCTTCCAATACATCGGCAAGCCATGCTTCGTATTCTTCGGGCTGCATCAGCCAGCCGGTATCATATTCCTGAAGATGGATTTGGTCGCCGTAAACATCGACGGCAAAGGGAAATTGGGGAATATCGCGGTCGTAAATGCGCCAGGCTTCGATATTGTTGCGTTTGGCCCATTTCATAAGATGTTTGATGTTTTTGCCCAAGCGGTTGGCAAAGGGGGTAATGTCGGTCATGGTTTCAGACGGCCTTATTGGGGAAGTTTCCAGAATTGATCAGCAGGGACGTAGGCGTGGCGGTCAAGCATATAGAGAATTGTATCGTCAGGCGCAACCATGGTGGCGCGGTCAGTCTTGCCTTTAAAGGGGAACACGATTCGTGCTTCTGAGGCGTTTTTGATGTCGATACCGTAGCTGGTTCTGCCGCTTTCTAGTTTGTATTGGTTTTGAGTGTATTCGTAAACGGTTTCTTTGCCTTTTTCGTCTTTGACGGTAAAGCTTTTTTCGGCAAAGGTGATTTCGGCTTTGCTACCGTCGGACGCAACGGCCTTCCATTCGCCGCGATAACTCTCCGATCCGCTGCACGCGCCGATCAACAGGGCGGTAGCAAGTGCAGGTAATAAGGCGGCGGTTTTGAAAAACTTCATGTCGGCTTCATCCGTGCTGATTCAATAAAACGGCATTATAGCTTGATTTTGCAGTTGCAGCCTGTTTTGCTTGACCTGGGCAGTTTTCTCCTTTATTATCCGCCGTTCGCCTTTTGATACGAAGCCATCGTCTTCCAACCTAAACCGCCGTTCCGGGCGCGTTTCTTTTATTGCTTACTTATTGGCAAAGCCTTTTCTGTGCAGGTTGTCGTCGATGTTAACCACAAGCAAGATGCTTGCGACAACCCTGTAACTTCACATTTCCCGTATCGTTACTTTCCTTTGCTTCAGGTCGTCTGAAATTGTTCAGGCGTGCGCGTTGTTGTCTCTTAGGATAGATATGTCTATTAAATTTGCCGATTTGAACCTTGATAAAAACATTTTGTCTGCCGTACGCAGCGAGGGTTATGAAAGCCCGACCCCGATTCAGGCGCAAGCGATTCCGTTTGCTTTGGACGGCCGCGATATTATGGCTTCGGCACAAACCGGTTCAGGCAAAACCGCAGCCTTCTTGCTGCCGACTTTGCAAAAACTGACCAAGCGCAGCGAAAAACCGGGCAAAGGCCCGCGCGCATTGGTGTTGACGCCGACCCGCGAACTGGCGGCTCAAGTGGAAAAAAATGCGCTGGCGTATGCCAAAAATATGCGTTGGTTCCGCACCGTCAGCATTGTCGGCGGCGCATCTTTCGGCTACCAAACCCGCGCCTTGAGCAAACCGGTCGACCTGATTGTCGCTACGCCGGGCCGTCTGATGGACTTGATGCAAAGCGGCAAAGTTGATTTCGCCCGTTTGGAAGTGCTGATTCTGGACGAAGCCGACCGTATGTTGGACATGGGTTTTATCGACGACATCGAAACCATCGTCGAAGCCACCCCGACCGACCGTCAGACTTTGTTATTCTCCGCCACTTGGGACGGCGCAGTCGGCAAACTGGCGCGCAAACTAACCAAAGACCCTGAAATCATCGAAGTCGAGCGTGTGGACGACCAAGGCAAAATCGAAGAGCAACTGCTGTACTGCGACGATATGCGCCACAAGAACCGTCTGCTCGACCACATCTTGCGCGATGCCAATATCGACCAATGCGTGATTTTTACGTCCACTAAAGCCATGACCGAAGTCATCGCCGACGATTTGTACGAAAAAGGTTTTGCCGCCAACTGTCTGCACGGCGATATGCCGCAAGGCTGGCGCAACCGCACGCTGATGGACTTGCGCAAAGGTCGCTGCAAAATTTTGGTTGCCACCGACGTCGCTGCACGCGGTATCGACGTACCGACCATTACCCACGTTATCAACTACGATCTGCCGAAACAGGCGGAAGACTACGTCCACCGCATCGGCCGTACCGGTCGCGCAGGCCGTACCGGTATTGCGATTACTTTTGCCGAAGTGAACGAATACGTCAAAGTACACAAAATCGAAAAATACATCGGCCGTAAATTGCCTGAACTGACCATCGAAGGTATGGAGCCGACACGCAAACGTAAATCCGCAGGCGGCAAGCCGAAAGGCAAAGGCGGCTGGGGCGATCGTAAATCCGGCGGCTGGCGCGGTGATAAGAAACCGGGCAAAGAAGGCTTCGGCGGCAAATCACGCGGCGAAGGCCATAAAAAAGACGGTTTCAAAAAAGATGGCTTTAAGAAAGACGGTTTCAAGAAGTCTGACGGTTTCAAAAAAGGCGGCGAAGGTTTTAAAGGCAAACGTAAGGCTAACGACGGCTTTGGCGGCAAACATAAAAAAGGTTGATTGCTTCAATATTAAGGCCGTCTGAATAAGACGAAAGGGCGTGTGAAGACACGCCTTTTTTATGGTTTCGAGTTTTCGCATATAAAAAAGCGTGGGATTGGTCCCACGCTTTTTCAGACGGCCTCTTACAAAGCGGCCAATACGGCATCGCCCATTTCGGAGCAGAAAACCAGTTTGGTACCTTCTTCGTAAATATCGCCGGTACGCAAGCCTTGTTGCAGTACTTTTTGTACGGCGTTTTCAACTTGTTGCGCGCGTGTTTCGTCGTTCAGGCTGTAACGCAGCAGCATGGCAAGAGACAATACGGTCGCCAGCGGATTGGCTTTGTTTTGACCGGCGATGTCGGGTGCGGAGCCGTGAGACGGTTCGTACAGGCCTTTGCCGTTTTCGTCCAATGAAGCGGAAGGCAGCATACCGATGGAGCCGGTCAGCATGGAGGCCTCGTCAGAGAGGATGTCGCCGAAGATGTTGCCGGTGGCAATCACGTCAAATTGTTTGGGCGCACGTACCAACTGCATGGCGGCGTTGTCCACGTACATATGGGAAAGCTCGACATCAGGGTATTGTTTGCCGATTTCTTCAAAAATTTCGCGCCACAGTTCGGTGGTTTCCAAAACGTTGGCTTTGCCTACGGAGCAGACTTTTTTGCTGCGTTTTTGGGCGGATTGGAAGGCAACATGGGCAATACGGCGGATTTCGCTTTCGCTGTATTTCATGGTGTTATAGCCTTCGCGTTCGCCGTTTTCCAAAACACGGATGCCGCGCGGCTCGCCAAAGTAAATATCGCCGGTCAGTTCGCGTACGATAAGGATGTCGAGGCCGGCTACGATTTCCGGTTTCAGAGTGGAAGCGTTGGCCAGCTCGGGATAAAGGATGGCAGGGCGCAGGTTGGCAAACAGATTCAAGTCTTTACGGATGGCCAACAAGCCGCGCTCAGGGCGCAACGGACGGTCGAGATTGTCGTATTGAGGAGAACCAACTGCACCAAGCAGGACCGCATCGGCTTTGCGGCAAAGGTTTTGCGTGAATTCTGGATAAGGATGGCCGTATTCGTCATAGGCTTCGCCGCCCAAAGGCGCATATTCGTAGCTGACATCCAAACCTTGTTCGATGAGTTTGTCGAGTACACGGACGGTTTCTGCAACGATTTCAGGGCCGATGCCGTCGCCGCGCAAGATAGCGATATGTTTGGTCATTTCGGATTTCCTTATGGGAAGGTTTTAGGTAAAGGGCAGGTCGCCTGTTTTTCAGACGGCCTTAAATCAATTTGCTCTGAAAACGCTGATTGTACCATTATGGTACTGGTAAAGCTGGGTAGAAATCGCGTAGGCAGAGTCTTCAAATGCCTGCAGGGCAATATTCGCCATCGCCTGTAAAGCTTCTTCATCGGACGGGCTGCAAACGAGCAGGGCGTTGCGTGCCGGGACTGCAAAAACGGGGTTGGCCGGCAGCATAGGATCGTCTTTAAGTACTGCGTCCAAAAGCAAAATCAGGGAAGCATCATAGTCGTTGTCCAAATGGATTTGGGTCAATGACCAACCTTCGGCATGATGAATTTGGACACGTCCATTCATCCGTTGGCGCAAATTATCCATGGCGGTACGATACAAGGCGTCTTCATCTTCAATACCGGCCTCTTTCATATGCTCACGATTAAGCGTATGCATGGATTCTTCCGTATCCACCATATAAAGCAACATGATATCGCCTGCAATCGGTTTGTATACCAGGTAATCGGCAGGCTCGTCTTCGTCCGTATTTGTAATCAGTCTGACGTTTTCCAGATAAATCGTATTTTTAATCGTCGGAAGAATTTGTTGTGCTGAAACACTGGCATCAGTGTCTTGAATCTTATCGATAACCGCTAAATTGGCAGCAACAATAGCTTCCAAGGCCTCGGGATTCTGCAGATAACTTGTGTAATGGTTGCTCAAATATGTGCTGAACGATGCTTCATCATCTTCGGACAACTGGACGATGATAGGCGAAGAAGCAATGTTTTCGCCCCAGTCGATTTTCGCCTCAAGATCCAATTCTTCTTGGATACGACGGGCAAAGTATTCGACAAATTCCTGCCAAGTCATTAATTTAGGTTTGGAGCGGAACAACCTGCTGAAAAAAGACATATTGTGTCCTGGATAAGGAAATAAGGCCGTCTGAAAAATTATAGGCATTCGGTTTCAACACGGATTTTAAAAACAACTTTGCGTATGTTTGCTCTGTCGCCGACCAATGGGGCATGCGCATCATTCGGGAAAAATAGCGCAAATTCGCCGGGCTCCAAGGTCAACCAAGTTTCCGGCTCGCAGTCGAAAAACTCAATATCGCGCTTTTCGTTGTAGCCCAAACCGTTTTTCAGACGGCTTCTGTCTATCCAGCCATATGTTTCGCTGCCATCAATCGGTGTTTGAATATCAATGTGTTTTAAGTGCGCTTCAGGCCGGGCTTCGCCTTGAGTCCTCATCGGCTCGCTGCCGATAAAAATACGGATATTGGGATTTTCGCACGGCAATTGGCCGTCCGGCAGCTTGGCAAAATCTAGGGTCTGCAACAGATGGAAGGCCTCGGCAAAGTCAGGATGCAGTGCGGCGTAGCGGGCGGCGTTGGCGATGGTGTCGGTAATCATAATATATTTGTGTAGATTAAAGGCCGTCTGAAACGCTTAAATTTTTCAGACGGCCTTTTGTATATCAACCGTTAAACAGCCAAGGCTGGCTTTGGCGGCGTTTTTCTTCGAAATCGCGGATTTCGTCGGCGTGTTGAAGGGTCAGGCCGATTTCGTCCAAGCCGTTTAAGAGGCAGTGTTTGCGGTGTTCGGTAATGTCGAATGTGAATGTTTCGCCGCTAGGGGTGGTCAGGGTTTGTTCGGCAAGGTCGATGGAGAGTTGATAGCCTTCGTTGGCTTCAACTTCTTTGAAAAGCTGGTCAACCTGTTCTTCGGTCAAAACGATGGGTAAAAGGCCGTTTTTGTAGCAGTTGTTGAAGAAGATGTCGGCAAAGCTAGGGGCAATGATGGCGCGGAAGCCGTAGTCGTCCAATGCCCAAGGGGCGTGTTCGCGTGAAGAGCCGCAGCCGAAGTTTTTGCGCGTCAACAGGATTTGCGCGCCTTGATAGCGTGGTTGGTTCAGGGAGAAATCGGGGTTCAGCGGGCGTTTGCTGTTATCCATGCCCGGTTCGCCGTGGTCGAGGTAACGCCATTCGTCAAAGGCATTAGGGCCGAAGCCGCTGCGTTTGATGGATTTTAAAAATTGTTTGGGGATGATGGCGTCGGTATCGACATTGCTGCGGTCGAGCGGGGCGACGATGGCGGTAATTTTGGTAAAGGCTTTCATGTCAGATTCTTATAGTAATAATGGGAAATTTTATGGCTATTCGGGTTAGCGTGTGCTGTGCAAACCGATTCGGTTGCCTTCTGTATCTTCGATAAATGCGGCAAAGCCATTGGCAATGCGAAATTTCTCTTGTAACAGTTTGCCGCCTGCTGCAACGGCTTTTTCTGCGGTTTCGGCACAATCCGGGCAATTGAAGAAAATGGTTGTTCCACCGTGGCCGGGTTGGGCATTGCTGTCGTGCCAAATCATGCCCGCCGTGCCGTGTTGTGTGTAATCGGCCGGAAAAATGATGAAACGGAATCCGTTGCCGCCAACGTCTTGCAGGGGCTTGTCGAATACGGATTCGTAAAATGCTTTGGCTCGATCCAAATCATGAGCGTGAATACCAAACCAGCTTGACGGATTACTCATTGTTTCTTCCTTTGCTTGGAATCGTGAAACTGTCTGAACAAATAAAAAGTAATAATAAGGTATCAGGCCGTCTGAAACGGAGTCAGGAGCTTCAGACGGCCCACCTTACCAAATTATTCGGTAGCTGCTTCAATTTTGTTGCCGACATGGCTGACGCCGCGGCCTACTGCATTGCCGCCTTTTTTAACGGCTTCTTCAGTTTTATCAGCTACGCGTTCAGCGGTTTCTTTGGTTTTGTCGGCTACACGTTCTGCAGTTTCTTTGGTTTTATCCCAGTTGCGGTTGGTGTCTTCTTTTGCGCCGAACCAAGTGCTGGAACAAGCGGTCAGGATGAAGGCTGCGGCAGCCAATGCAAACAGTTTTTTCATAGTAGATTCCTTTCAAGGTATCGATTGATTGAGAAGGTTTTCAAACGTTTTGCGCAATGGGAAAACTTAATTGGGCAATGTATTGTTTCAGACGGCCTGATAAATAAAGGCCGTCTGAACATGTTTTAAGCCATAGTGCGGATGTCGGTAAAACGGCCGGTTACCGCGGCTGCGGCTGCCATAGCCGGGCTGACGAGATGGGTGCGTCCGCCATTGCCTTGACGGCCTTCGAAGTTACGGTTGGAAGTGGAGGCGCAACGTTGTCCCGGGGTCAGGCGGTCGGCATTCATGGCGAGGCACATCGAGCAGCCCGGTTCGCGCCATTCGAAGCCGGCATCGATAAAAATTTTGTCCAAACCTTCTTTTTCGGCTTGTTCTTTAACCAAGCCGGAGCCGGGAACGATTAACACGCGTTGTACATTGTCCGCTTTTTTGCGGCCTTTGGCGATAGCGGCGGCTTCACGCAAATCTTCGATACGGCTGTTGGTACAAGAACCGATAAAGACGATATCGACAGGGATTTCGTTCAATGGCGTACCCGCTTCCAAGCCCATGTATTCAAGGGCGCGTTCCATGCCGCTGCGTTTGACCGGATCGGTTTCTTCGGCAGGGTTTGGCACTTTGCCGTTGATGTCCAAAACCATTTCGGGCGATGTACCCCAGGTTACTTGAGGCTCGATGTCTTCGGCTTTGAAGTGGTATTCTTTATCAAAAACTGCGCCTTCGTCAGACACCAGCGTGCGCCAGTATTCGACGGCTTTGTCCCATGCTTCGCCTTTAGGTGCGAAAGGTTTGCCTTTTACATAGTCGATGGTGGTTTGGTCGACGGCAACCATGCCTGAGCGCGCACCGGCTTCAATCGCCATATTGCACAAGGTCATGCGGCCTTCCATAGAAAGGCTGCGGATGGCTTCGCCGCCAAACTCGATGGCGTAACCTGTACCGCCGGCCGTACCGATTTGGCCGATGATATAAAGCGCTACGTCTTTAGCGGTAACACCGGGTTTCAGACGGCCTTCAACTGAAATCAGCATGGATTTGGATTTTTTTGCGGTAATGCACTGGGTTGCCATGGTATGTTCGACTTCGGAAGTACCGATACCGTGAGCCAATGCACCGAATGCGCCGTGGGTGGAGGTGTGCGAGTCGCCGCAAACGACGGTCATGCCGGGCAGGGTGGCACCTTGTTCCGGGCCCATAACGTGCACAATGCCTTGGCCTTTATCCATGAATGGGAAGTAGGCGAGTGCGCCAAACTCTTTGATGTTTTTGTCCAAAGTATCGACTTGCAGTTTGGAAATCGGGTCTTGGATGCCTTTGTCCCAGTCGCCGGTCGGGGTGTTGTGGTCAGCTGTGGAGACTACGCTGTCGATACGCCAGAGTTTGCGGCCGGCCATTTTCAAGCCTTCAAATGCCTGCGGGCTGGTAACTTCGTGAACCAAATGACGGTCGATGTAAAGCAGGACAGTGCCGTCTTCTTCTTCGCGGACGACGTGGCTGTTCCAAAGTTTATCGTAAAGGGTTTGTGCGCTCATGATGAGTTTCTTTGCTAATTGGTAAGTATGAATGATGGTTTGTGTTTATGGGCGGATTTTAGGCTTTTTATAGGGGCTGTGCAATAGAAATTTGTCCAATTTTTAAAATTTGTTGTAAAGTTTCAAAATTTCTTATTAAAAATTAGACAAATTGTAGAATTGTTGACAAAAAGATGCATTTTATCTGAAAGAATGCTTGTCGAAATGCACTAAAAAGTTCTATCATTCTCACTTAATATCCACATTTACCAAGAGGTATAGAGAATGAAATTACCGGTTCTGGCTCCTGAGTACCTGACTCAATTTCAGGAATTCGAGAGAAAAATTCTTGCCAATCATGCCAAAATCGAAGCATGGTTTCGTTCGCACTGGAACGAACACCGTCCGCCGTTTTATGGTTCGGTTGACATCCGCAATGCCGGTTACAAAATTTCATCTATCGATATGAATTTGTTTCCGGGTGGCTTCAATAATTTGAATCCAAATTTTATCCCGCTGGCGGCGGTTGCCGCGCAAGATGCGGTACAGCGCGCCTGTGAAACGGCAAAATCCGTATTGATTATTCCTGAAAACCACACACGCAACACATTCTATCTGCAAAACGTTTACGCGCTTAGCGAGATTTTGCGTTCGGCAGGGTATGAAGTCCGTTTGGGCAGCCTGAATCCGGAAGTTACCGAGCCGACTGAGTTTGAAACCGCGTTGGGCGATAAAATCCTGCTGGAACCTTTATTGCGTACCCGCGAGCGTGTCCACCTTGCCGACGGTTTTTCGCCTTGCGTTGTTTTGTTGAATAACGACTTGTCCGCCGGCGTTCCCGATATTCTCAAAGGCATCAGCCAAACCGTATTGCCTCCATTGCACGGCGGTTGGACGACGCGCCGTAAAACTGAGCATTTCGGCGCATACAACCAAGTTGCCGCCGAATTTGCCAAGCTGATTGACATCGACGAATGGCAAATCAATCCTTATTTTGAAAAAATCGGCGGTTTGGATTTCCAAGAGCGCGAAGGCGAGGACGCATTGGCAGGCGCGGTAGAGCGCGTATTGGCGAAAATTCAAGCCAAATACGATGAATTGGGTATTTCCGACCAGCCTTTTGTGATCGTCAAAGCCGACGCAGGCACTTACGGCATGGGCGTGATGAGTGTTAAATCCGCCGATGAAGTGCGCGGATTGAACCGTAAAAACCGCAATAAAATGGCAAAAGTCAAAGAAGGTTTGGAAGTCAGCGAAGTCATTGTCCAAGAAGGTATTTATACCTATGAAACCATAAACGGCGCCGTCAGTGAACCTGTCGTGTATATGATGGACCGTTTCGTTATCGGCGGTTTCTTCCGTGTGCACGAAGGACGCGGAGCGGACGAAAACCTCAACGCCGGCGGCATGGTGTTCGTCCCGCTGTCCAACAGCATTCCCACCGGCAGCGGCGACAACTCCCAAGAAGCCCCCGAAGCCTGCAAACGCGTATTCGAACAATGGGACTCGCTCGGTATGCCGCGCTCCGAAAAAGACTGCGACGTGGATAACGAACACAACCGCCTTTACGTTTACGGCGTAATGGCACGCTTATCCTTGCTCGCCGCCGCATTAGAGTTGGAACAAACAGCGCCTCAAGCCTAATAAAGCATTAATCAATGTCATCAGGCCGTCTGAAAATCAGTTTTCAGACGGCCTTTTATGTCTGTACAATCCATTCAAACCAATAAACATGATTTCTTTTTATGAATAAACCAGCCAATCCTGTTGAGACAAACGACAATCTGCAAGAGCAGGCCATGCAGCGCAGCAACACGGACAATGCGCCGCGTTCCGCCATCCACCAAACCTTATATTCCGCCGATACCTTTGTTCAGCATGATTATCTTGCCGGAAAGGCTTTGCCCGATATTGCACGCCCACAAGAAGGCCAAATCAACTGGCTGCATTTTGTCGGCATCAATGATGCTGCTTTGCTCAAACACGCGCTTGAGCCTTACGGCATCCATGAGCTGGTTATTGAAGACATTCTCAGCCGCAAGCAGCGCCCGAAAATCGAAGACTACGGCAACTATGTGTTTACTGCCGCACAGGTTTACCATTACACCACCACAGGCAAGCTCCATTCCGACCAAGTGTATGTGATTATCGGCAAAGATTTTGTGTTGTCTTTCCAACAAAAACCGCTGGGCTTGTTCAGCCATCTCCGCCGGCAGATGCATGAAAATCCGCACAATATTTTGAACAAAAATACGGCGTTTCTTGCTTATTGCCTGCTCGACCGTATTGTGGACGACTATTTTATCGTCCTGGAAGAGTACAACAACCGCGTCGAAGTCATAGACAAATCCTTGTTTAAAAACGAAAACAGCGACATTCTCGGCAAAATCCACCGACTCAAGCGCGATGCCGTTCGTCTACGGCGCACGCTTTTGCCATTGCGCGATGTGTTTTACCAGCTGGCCGTACGCGGCGATTTCGCCATTTTCAAAGGAGAATCAACCGTTTATCTGCGCGACGTGTACGACCACAATATGCAGCTTATCGAATCGCTTGATGCCTCTCGAGATATGGTGTTGAGCATGATGGACATTTATCTTTCCTTCCAATCCAACCGCATGAACCAGCAAATGCGCGTGTTGACGGTTATTACCATCATCTTCATGCCGCTGACCGTCATCACCGGCATCTACGGCATGAACTTCGACAATATGCCCGAGCTGCATTGGCATCACGGCTATTTCATGGTTTTGGGTGTGATGCTGTGCATCATTATCTGCCTGTTGATTTTCTTCTCTCGTAGAAAATGGCTATGACCAGGTGCGGCAGATTGAATTTTTCCACTCAAAAACGGTAGAATCAAAATTCCTACAAAACATGCCGTCTGAAATAACAGGCGGCCTTAAAAACAAACCACTTCAAGAGGTCAAACCATGGAACAAGCACGCCAACTTCCTTCTCACGAACTTATCATGTCCGAGCTGATGATGCCGGATACGGCAAACTTCAGCGGCAACGTCCACGGCGGCGAATTATTGCGCCTGCTCGACCAAGTCGCTTATTCCTGCGCCAGCCGATACAGCGGCAACTACTGCGTTACCTTGTCTGTCGATAAAGTTTTGTTTAAAGAGCCTATCCATGTCGGTGAACTGGTAACCTTTTACGCCAGCATCAATTACACCGGACGCACTTCTATGGAAGTCGGCATCCGCGTTGAAGCGCAAAACATCCGCACCGGCGAAGTTCGCCATACCAACAGCTGCTACTTCACCATGGTTGCCGTTGAAGACGGCAAGCCGGTTGCCGTGCCGCCATTGGAAATCAATACACCGCGCCAACGTTGCCGTTATGAAAAGGCCAAAAAACGCAAAGCGTTGAGCCTTCAGGCTTCCAATGAAGTTTCTTGCAGCCTTTAAATGATTGCTTAGAAAGAATAAAGGCCGTCTGAAACCCTGTTTCAGACGGCCTTCACGCAAAAGCCATAAACTGCTTGTTTTGTGGTAGAATCAACAAGATTTTTGCCATACGAAATTACAGATAATCATGACCGACGCAACCATCCGCAACGACCATAAATTTGCACTTGAAACCCTGCCTGTCAGCCTTGAAGACGAAATGCGCAAGAGCTACCTCGATTACGCCATGAGCGTGATTGTGGGTCGAGCCCTGCCGGATGTCCGCGACGGTCTCAAGCCAGTACACCGCCGCGTGTTGTACGCGATGCACGAGTTGAAAAACAACTGGAATTCCGCCTATAAAAAATCGGCGCGTATCGTCGGCGACGTTATCGGTAAATACCATCCCCACGGCGATACGGCCGTTTACGACACCATCGTCCGCATGGCGCAAGACTTCTCCATGCGTTATGTGTTGATCGACGGTCAGGGCAACTTCGGTTCCGTTGACGGATTGGCCGCGGCGGCCATGCGTTATACCGAAATCCGCATGGAAAAAATTTCCCATGAAATGTTGGCGGATATTGAAGAAGAAACCGTCAATTTCGGCCCCAACTATGACGGCAGCGAACATGAGCCGCTGGTATTGCCGACCCGTTTCCCCGCGCTGCTAGTCAATGGTTCGTCCGGTATTGCCGTCGGTATGGCAACCAATATCCCGCCGCACAATTTGGGCGATACCATCAATGCCTGCCTGCGCTTGTTGGACGAGCCTGAAACAGAAATCGACGAGCTGATCAACATTATCCAAGCGCCCGATTTCCCGACCGGCGCGACTATTTACGGCTTGAGCGGCGTGCGCGAAGGCTATAAAACCGGCCGCGGCCGCGTGGTCATGCGCGGTAAAACCCATATCGAGCCTATCGGCAAAAACGGCGAGCGCGAAGCCATTGTAATCGATGAAATCCCATATCAAGTAAACAAAGCCAAGCTGGTTGAGAAAATCGGCGAATTGGTACGCGAAAAAACGCTGGAAGGCGTATCCGACCTGCGCGACGAGTCCGACAAATCCGGTATGCGTGTCGTAATCGAATTGAAACGCAATGAAAATGCCGAAGTCGTTTTGAACCAACTCTACAAACTGACCCAGCTGCAAGACAGCTTCGGTATCAACATGGTGGCCTTGGTTGACGGCCAGCCGCGTTTGCTGAACCTGAAACAAATCCTGTCCGAATTCCTGCGCCACCGTCGCGAAGTCGTTACCCGCCGTACCCTGTTCCGCCTGAAAAAAGCGCGTCATGAAGGTCATATTGCCGAAGGTAAAGCGGTGGCCTTGTCCAATATCGACGAAATCATCCGTCTGATTAAAGAATCTGCCAATGCGCCGGAAGCTAAAGAAAAATTGCTGTCCCGCCCATGGCGCAGCAGCTTGGTTGAAGATATGCTCAGCCGCACGGATTTAGACCTGCAAATGATGCGCCCGGAAGGCTTGCCAGAGAATTTGGGCCTGCACAGCCAAGGGTATTACCTGAGCGAATTACAAGCCGATGCCATCCTGCGCATGAGCCTGCGCAACCTGACCGGCCTCGATCAGGAAGAAATTGTCGGCGAATATAAAAATCTGATGAGTAAAATCATTGATTTCGTGGATATTCTTTCCAAACCTGAACGCGTTACCCAAATCATCCGCGAAGAATTGGCAGACATTAAAGCCAACTTCGGTGACGAGCGTCGCAGCGAAATCAATCCATTCGGTGGCGACATTGCCGATGAAGACCTGATTCCGCAACGCGAAATGGTCGTTACCCTGACTCATGGTGGCTACATTAAAACCCAGCCGACCACCGATTATCAGGCGCAGCGTCGCGGCGGCCGCGGTAAGCAGGCAGCGGCCACCAAAGACGAAGACTTTATCGAAACCCTGTTTGTTGCCAATACGCATGATTATTTGATGTGCTTTACCAATTTGGGCAAGTGCCATTGGATTAAAGTGTACAAACTGCCGGAAGGCGGCCGCAACAGCCGTGGTCGTCCGATTAACAACGTTATCCAATTGGAAGAAGGCGAAAAAGTCAGCGCGATTTTGGCCGTCCGCGAGTTCCCGGAAGACCAATACGTCTTCTTCGCCACTGCACAAGGCATGGTGAAAAAAGTCCAGCTGTCTGCGTTTAAAAACGTCCGCAGCCAAGGTATTAAAGCCATCGCACTTAAAGAAGGCGATTACTTGGTCGGCGCAGCGCAAACCGGCGGTGCGGACGATATTATGTTGTTCTCCAACTTGGGCAAAGCCATCCGCTTTAACGAATATTGGGAAAAATCTGGCAGCGACGAAGCAGAAGATGCCGATATCGAAACCGAAAATGAAGATTCAGACGGCCTGGATGATGAAAATGCCGAAAACGCATTGCCAAGCGGCAAACACGGTGTCCGTCCGTCCGGTCGCGGCAGCGGCGGCCTGCGCGGTATGCGCCTGCCGGCCGATGGCAAGATTGTCAGCCTGATTACTTTCGCTCCTGAAGCCGAGCAAAGCGATCTACAAGTATTGACCGCTACGGCAAACGGCTATGGCAAACGTACCCCGATTGCCGATTACAGTCGTAAAAATAAAGGCGGCCAAGGCAATATCGCCATCAATACCGGCGAGCGCAACGGCGATTTGGTTGCCGCCACTTTGGTCAGCGAAACCGACGACCTGATGCTGATTACCAGCGGTGGCGTCCTGATTCGTACCAAAGTTGAGCAAATCCGTGAGACCGGCCGAGCTGCCGCAGGCGTGCGTCTGATTAATCTGGATGAAGGCGAAACCTTGGTCAGCTTGGAACGCGTGGCTGAAGAGGCTGAAGATGAAGCCGCTTTAGAAAGCGATGCAGCTGAAAACCAAGTGGTAGAAGCTGAAGATACTCCGTCTCAAGAATCTTAAACGTCAATGAAAAAGGCCGTCTGAAAAGTTTTCAGACGGCCTGCTTATTCCAAAAGAAAATCCCGTGAGCGCAACCGAACCGTTCGATTTACCTCTTTTCCTGAAAAATCTGCCCAATCTGCCGGGCGTGTACCGTTTTTTTGACGAAGACAACAATGTTTTGTATGTCGGCAAAGCGGTCAATCTCAAGCGGCGCGTTTCCAGCTATTTCCAAAAAAACGACCATTCGCCGCGCATCGCATTGATGGTAAAACAGGTTCACCATATCGAAACCACCATCACGCGTTCCGAAGCCGAAGCGCTGATTCTCGAAAACAACTTCATCAAAGCCCTGTCGCCGAAATACAATATCCTTTTCCGCGATGACAAAAGCTATCCTTATTTGATGCTCAGCGGCCATCAATATCCGCAAATGGCGTATTACCGCGGCACGCTGAAGAAACCCAACCAATATTTTGGTCCGTATCCCAACAGCAACGCCGTGCGCGACAGCATTCAAGTGTTGCAAAAAGTATTTATGTTGCGTACCTGCGAAGACAGCGTGTTTGAACACCGCGACCGTCCTTGCCTGCTTTACCAAATCAAACGCTGTACCGCGCCTTGTGTCGGCTACATCAGCAAAGAAGAATATCGCGACAGCGTGCGTGAAGCCGCGACTTTCCTCAATGGCAAAACCGACGAACTGACGCGTACCTTGCAACACAAAATGCAAACCGCCGCAGCGAATCTGCAATTTGAAGAAGCTGCCCGTTACCGTGATCAAATTCAAGCGCTCGGTATCATGCAGAGTAATCAGTTTATCGACAGCAAAAATCCGAACAATCCAAACGATATCGATTTGCTTGCGCTGGCGGTTTCAGACGGCCTGGTCTGCGTACACTGGGTCAGCATCCGCGGCGGACGGCATGTCGGCGATAAAAGCTTTTTCCCCGACACCAAAAACGACCCCGAACCAAACGGACAAGATTACGCCGAAGCCTTTGTCGCCCAACATTATTTGGGCAAAAGCAAACCCGACATCATCATCAGCAACTTTCCCGTTCCCGATCCGTTGAAAGAGGCTTTGGAAGGCGAACACAGCAAGCAGATGCAATTTGTCACCAAAACCATAGGCGAACGCAAAGTCTGGTTGAAAATGGCGGAACAAAACGCACAAATGGCGATTGCCCAACGCCGCCTGCAACAAAGCAGCCAGCAACACCGTATTGATGAACTGGCCAAAATCCTCGGCATGGATTCAGACGGCCTCAACCGCCTTGAATGTTTCGATATCAGCCACACGCAAGGCGAGGCCACGATTGCGTCCTGTGTTGTGTACGATGAGCAAAACATCCAACCCTCGCAATACCGCCGCTACAACATCACCACCGCCAAACCCGGCGACGACTACGCCGCCATGCGCGAAGTGTTGACGCGCCGTTACGGCAAAATGCAGGAAGCCGAAGCCAACGGCGAGGCCGTCAAATGGCCCGATGTCGTATTGATTGACGGTGGCAAAGGGCAAATCGGCGTCGCCGTATCCGTATGGGAAGAACTCGGGCTGCACATTCCTTTGGTCGGTATCGCCAAAGGCCCAGAGCGCAAAGCCGGCATGGAAGAACTCATACTGCCTTTTACCGGAGAAGTTTTCCGCCTACCGCCCAACAGCCCGGCTTTACATTTATTGCAAACCGTACGCGATGAATCGCACCGCTTTGCGATTACAGGCCACCGCAAAAAACGCGACAAAGCACGCGTTACTTCCTCACTCAGTGAAATCCCCGGTATCGGCAGCAAACGCCGCCAAGCATTGCTCACCCGATTCGGCGGCCTGCGCGGCGTAATTGCCGCCAGCCGTGAGGACTTGGAAAAAGTGGAAGGCATCAGCAAAGCCTTGGCGGAAACCATTTACGAGCATCTGCACTGATTGGCTTGAACAGCAAAAAGGAACAATATGAAACCTGTCATCATCAAAAATATCGAGATCGGCAAAGGTCTGCCTAAAATTGCCGTGCCGCTGGTGGCTGCCAATACGCAGGAATTGGCGCAGGCTTTGCGCATATTGAAAGAGACGGCTTTTGACATTATTGAATTTCGTGCAGATTTTTTTCAAGAAGCGCTTGATGCCGATTTTATTGCCGAGCAATTAGGCATTGCCCGACAGGCTTTTCCTGACAAGCCTTTGCTGTTTACGTTTAGAAGGGCGCAAGAGGGCGGCAATACGCCTTGTTCGGACGACTATTATTTTGAATTATTGGAAAAAATTATCTGTTCCAAACAAGCCGATATTATCGACATCGAGCTTTTTGCCGAGGAAGGCGGCGTAAAACAAACCATCGCATTGGCGCATGAGTATCAAACTGCCGCCTTGCTTTGCAATCACGATTTCCAAGCCACTCCGTCTTTGGCAGACATTACAGGCCGTCTGAAAACAATGGCCGAGTGGGGCGCGGATATCTGCAAAATTGCCGTGATGCCGCAATCGCCGCAAGATGTATTGACTTTATTGCAGGCAACATATGATGTTTCACAAATTATCGACCGCCCGATTATTACTATGTCTATGGGTAAAATCGGAGCCGTCAGCCGCTTGGCCGGCTCGACTTTCGGCTCGGCTGTTACCTTTGGTGCAGCACAAAAAACGTCGGCCCCCGGCCAAATTGATGCCAACGAATTAAGGGAAATCTTGGCAATTTTGGGATAGTTTAATTATTAATATTTAAGGCCGTCTGAAAAATATTTTTCAGATGGCCTGATTTTTTTAAATTTATTTCTTTTAATTTTAAATAAAACCTGTAACAATGGGTTTCCTATTTCTAATAACTAGAGGAGAAATAAAATGACTACTACTAAAGAAAACCTGGCGAACCCAGGTCCAGTAGGCCTGTGTGGCTTTGCATTGACAACTTGGTTGCTCAGTCTGATTAACGGCGGCATTTTTACTGCTCAAGAGGGTGTCGGTTTAGTTTTGGGCATGGCTCTCGCCTTTGGTGGTATCGCCCAAGTTATTGCCGGTATGTTTGAGTTCAAGAAAGGCAATACGTTCGGCTTTACCGCTTTTATCAGCTATGGCGCCTTCTGGTGGACATGGGCTTTGTTTACCATCTTTTTTAAAGGTGAAACTGCTGCCGCGTTTATCGGCTGGTATCTCTGCGCATGGGGTATGTTTTCACTGATGATGTTTGTGGCCACCTTGACCAAGCCTAAAGTATTGAGCGGTATTTTCTTTTGCTTGACGCTGACTTTCTTTGCTTTGGGTATTGGCGACGGTATGCAAAACCACAGCATCGTCCATATCGGCGGTTGCTTAGGCTTGGTAACTGCACTTGGTGCGTTCTACTTGGCAGCGGCAGAGGTCATCAACGAATCTTTCGGCCGTACTGTTTTGCCGGTTGGTGAGCGTAAATAAGCTTAACCATACAAAATGCCGTCTGAACAGTGGACATGAAATCAAGGATTTCAGCCACAATGTTCAGACGGCATTTTTTATTTGTCTTCAAATAAATCGACATCAAATAAATCCGGCTCTTTGATGCGCTCCCGACAATCGAGTTTGATGTCTTCAGTAACCCGACAGCAGCACGGCAAAATTTCTCCGGGCGCGACAAAAGCGAGCGGAAAATTATCATAAGAGACTTTCCCATCCAAGATTTTAACCCGGCATGAACCGCAATAACCGCTGCGACATTGGTATTCAACTTCGTGTCCAGTGCGCTCCAAGCCCTCCAATAAGGTTTCGCCTTGTTGGAGTTGGAAGGTTTTGTCGTGTGTGCTAATGAGTGCCATGTGTGTTTTAGGGCATAGAGGCCGTCTGAACAATGTTTCAGACGGCCTTAAATATATAAATTCAAATAATCAAGCCTTTTTCCCACAAGGCCAAAACGACATGAAGCTGGCTGTTATATTTTTTTTCATTACCCACAATTTCGCGCCAGAAAACGGATTTTTTCTGATTTGCCCATTCGGGATCATTTTTTAAAAGGCTGACCGCTGCAACGGCATATTCTCCGTTTTTGGAATGTTTGGTTTTGACTTTTTCCGGGTTGATTCCTTTAACCAACCCCGCACGACACAATCCCAAAAATGCATTCTTTGGGCATCCTTTTTTTCTAATTGACTCCTTGATGGGAAATGATGCCGCAATCTCTGTCCAAGTTTGTTCCATATCTTCATATTTAGAATATGATTCAGCTGCTTTTACCGCAATGTCGCCATAAATCTTCATTTTTGGTTATACCTTGAGGATTGAAAAGAGATTTTCAGACGGCCGGTTACGCCCAAAGGCCGTCTGAAACGCGGTTTACAGCTCGAAATCGCCCAAATCGTCCGCGCTGACTTCCGAATCAATCTGACCGATTAAGTAAGAAGAAATTTCCACTTCCTGCGGCGCAACCTGTACATTGTCAGAAGACAGCCATGCGTTGATCCAAGGAATCGGATTTTGGGTCGCACCTTCAAATCCGGCAGGAAGGCCAACCGCCTGCATACGCAGATTGGTAATGTATTCAACGTATTGAGCCAGAATTTCCTTGTTCAGGCCAATCATTGAGCCGTCTTTAAACAGATAGGCCGCCCATTCTTTTTCCTGCTCGGCTGCTTTTTTGAAGAGGTTGAAACACTCGTCCTGCAATTCATTCGCAATTTCAGCCATTTCAGGATCATCGGCACCAGCACGCATCAGGTTGAGCATATGCTGGGTGCTGGTCAGGTGCAGGGCTTCGTCGCGGGCAATCAGTTTGATGATTTTGGCGTTGCCCTCCATCAATTCGCGCTCGGCAAAGGCAAACGAGCAGGCGAATGAAACGTAAAAGCGGATGGCTTCCAATACGTTGACGCACATCAGGCAGAGATAGAGTTTTTTCTTCAACTCGCGCAAAGATACGGTAACGAGCTTGCCGCCGACATTGTGCGTGCCTTCGCCCAATAGATTGTAATACTGAGTGTATTCAATCAAATCATCGTAATAGCAGGCAATGTCTTCGGCGCGGGCGATGATGTATTTGTTTTGCACAATATCATCGAACACGACTGAAGGATCATTCACGATATTACGGATGATATGAGTGTAGCTGCGCGAGTGGATGGTTTCGCTGAAGCTCCACGTTTCAATCCAAGTTTCCAGCTCGGGAATAGACACCAAAGGCAAGAACGCAACATTCGGGCTGCGGCCTTGGATCGAATCGAGCAGGGTTTGGTATTTCAGATTGCTGATGAAAATATGTTTTTCGTGTTCGGGCAGATTGGCGTAGTCAATACGGTCGCGCGACACGTCGATTTCCTCCGGCCGCCAGAAGAAAGACAATTGTTTTTCGATCAGTTTTTCAAATACTTCGTATTTCTGCTGGTCATAACGGGCGACATTTACCGGCTGACCAAAAAACATCGGCTCTTTTAGCGCATCGTTTTTGGTTTTGGAAAAAGTGCTGTATGACATAGTTAAGTGTTCACAAGACATTTATTCTAAATCCTTGTCTTTATATAAATTTTTGACGGTTTTTCGGAAATTTTTATGACACAGAACATCTTTGAGCTGTTTGACTGAATAAATTAATACAATCGCAATCAAATATGTTACGTCTTTATTACGTCCTAAACTATCAATAATTGAAGGAATATCCATAAAACTCATATAGTTATAATGATGAATATCCTCCTCAAGAAGCCTAAATTTTAATTACAGACTTCCTGAAGAAGTTCTGTTAATAAAACTCTAGCCCTTAAATCTTACAAGCCCCACCAGCGCAGCCGTCATCCTGAATATCAGTCTGCGTATCGTCCGCACCATCGCGGGTGTTGTGGTAGTACAGGGTTTTGACACCGTATTTGTAGGCGGTCAGCAGATCTTTCAGCATTTGTTTCATGGAAACTTTGTTGCCTTCGAATTTACCCGGGTCGTAGGCGGTGTTGGCGGAAATCGATTGATCGACAAATTTCTGCATCACGCCGACAAGTTTCAGGTAGCCTTCGTTGCCAGGAAGCTGCCACAGGGTTTCGTAGGCATCTTTCAGGGTTTCAAATTCCGGTACGACTTGTTTCAAAATACCGTCTTTCGATGCTTTAACGCTGACCAAACCGCGTGGAGGCTCGATGCCGTTGGTGGCGTTGGCAATTTGCGAGCTGGTTTCAGACGGCATGAGTGCGGTCAGGGTAGAGTTGCGCAGGCCGTATTTGACGATGTCGGCACGCAGGTTTTCCCAGTCGTAGTGCAAAGGCTCGCTGCACACGGCGTCCAAGTCTTTTTTGTAGGTGTCGATAGGCAGTTTGCCTTGCGAGTAAACAGTTTGGTTGAAGAGCGGGCATGCGCCGTATTCTTTGGCAAGGTTCACCGATGCTTTGAGCAGGTAATACTGCATGGCTTCAAAGGTGCGGTGGGTCAGGCCGAGGGCAGAGTCGTCGCTGTAACGTACGCCGTTTTTCGCCAGATAGTAGGCGTAGTTGATGACGCCGATGCCGAGTGTGCGGCGGTTCATGGTTGCGGTGCGCGCGGCTGCAACCGGATAGTCTTGATAATCCAACAGGGCATCAAGTGCGCGTACGGTCAAGTCGGCGAGTTCTTCCAGTTCGTCCAAGTTGTTCAATGCGCCCAAGTTGAAAGCAGACAGAGTACACAGGGCAATTTCGCCGTTCGGGTCGTTGATGTTGTCCAGCGGTTTGGTTGGCAGGGCGATTTCCATGCACAAGTTGGACTGATGAACAGGCGCAACGCGTGGATCAAATGGGCTGTGCGTGTTGCAGTGGTCAACGTTTTGGATGTAGATACGACCGGTACCAGCGCGCTCCTGCATCAGGGTGGAGAACAGTTCTGTTGCCGGCAAAGTGCGTTTTCGGATGTTTGGATCTTGCTCGTATTGAGTGTAGAGGCGCTCGAATTCGTCTTGATCGGCGAAGAAGGCATCATACAAACCCGGAACTTCATTCGGCGAGAACAGGGTAATGTTGCCGCCTTTGATCAAGCGGGTGTACAGCAGGCGGTTGATTTGTACGCCGTAGTCCAGCTGGCGGATACGGTTGTCTTCTACGCCACGGTTGTTTTTCAATACCAACAGGCTTTCAGCTTCAATGTGCCACAATGGGTAGAACAAGGTTGCCGCGCCGCCGCGTACGCCGCCTTGCGAGCAGGATTTAACGGCCGCTTGGAACATTTTGAAGAATGGGATACAGCCGGTGTGTTGTGCTTCACCGCCACGGATTTCGCTGCCCAAGCCGCGGATACGGCCGGCGTTGATGCCGATGCCTGCTCGTTGGGAAACGTATTTCACAATCGCGCTGGTGGTGGCGTTGATGGAATCCAGACTGTCGTCGCATTCAATCAATACGCAGCTTGAGAATTGACGGGTAGGGGTACGCACGCCGCTCATGATAGGCGTAGGCAGCGATACTTTGAATGTGGAAACGGCGTCGTAAAAGCGTTTGACGTAATCCAAACGGGTCTCTTTCGGATATTTGCTGAAGAGACACATGGCCACCAAAATGTATAAGAACTGCGGCGTTTCATAAATTTGGCGGGTAACACGGTTTTGAACCAGATATTTGCCTTCCAGCTGTTTTACGGCAGCATAAGAGAAGGTCATATCGCGGCTGTGGTCGATATAGGCATTCAGCTCGTCAAACTCTTCGCGGCTGTAATCTTCGATGATGTGGCGGTCGTATTTGCCCGCATCGGTCAGTTTTTTAACGTGGTCGTAGAGGTGGGGCGGTTCGAATTCGCCGTAAGCGATTTTGCGCAGGTGGAAAATGGCGAGGCGGGCGGCCAGATATTGATAATCTGGCGTGTCTTGTGAGATCAGGTCGGCCGCGGCCTTGATGATGGTCTCATGGATGTCGTCAGTACGGATACCGTTGTAAAACTGAATATGTGATTTGAGCTCGACTTGCGATACGGAGACGTTTTGTAAGCCTTCCGCCGCCCAAGTAACAACACGGTGGATTTTGTCTAAATCGATATCTTCCAAGCGTCCGTCGCGTTTGGTTACTTTAATATTCGTTGCTGCATTCATTATTCAGTCTTCCCATTAAAAAACACAAGATACGGTATTTGATTGCTTTGAACGGCACAATATAATGTATTTTTCTTTGTTTAACTAGACTTGACAATGCGCTTTTTTCGGGGGTTGATTAAAGAGGGGAATGGCTCAGGCTAGGTTTTATGTGGGTTTGTGGCGGTCAGGCATTATTTTGTGTTTGCATCACATTTGTTCAAAATTTTTCTAGAGGCTTATGAAATAAAGAGATTTATATTCAGATTTCGTCTAAATGGAAGGTGTGTTAAATTTTGCAAAGCAAGTAGTATGATGTAGTAATTAACCACATTTTTTGTCATATAAAAAATGGGCGTTTTGCCGGTACCCAGGCGAAACATATAATGGAAAAACTATTTAGGAAAAGAATCATGTTAATGCTGAAAAATTTAGGTTCCGCACTGGCGGCGGTTGCCATATTGAGTTTGGGTGCTTATTCTGCCGAGGTGGCGGCCAAGCCGCATGGCTCTCATGTGAGCAAACACCAGCCAGCGAAGAAAAACAAATTGCATCCTGCCTGCAAGCAATACCTTGAGCGCCGTGCCGCTTGGTATCGCTACAAAGGCAACAAGGCCGAGTTGAGGGAAAACCATAAAGCGGCAAAAGCGTTCCGCGGTTTGCCTTATGCCGAGCAAAAAATTCAATGCCAAGCCGCTTATCAGGCATTTGATGATTTTGATCACGGCAAATTCCGCCGCCGTTAATCGGCTGATTTGAATAAAGACCGTCTGAATGTTTCAGACAGCCTTTAATTTTTATTTCTCAACGATGATTTTGTTTTCGGCTTGAGGCTCGTATTGGGTGGATTCATCGCCGTAATACAACACGCCCAGCTTGATGGGGATGCGGCCTTGTGATTTGCGGTGGGCATTGGAGTCGCGCAGGGAATAGGCGCAACCGCAGTATTCTTGTTGGTAGAAATGTTCGCGTTTGCTGATTTCAATCATGCGTGCGCTGCCGCCGCCTTTGCGCCAGTTGAAATCCCAATAAACCAGGTCATCGTAAGGCTCAGCAGCGCGATGGCCGCAGCCGTTGATCTGTTTCATGTCTTTCCAGCGTGAAATGCCCAGTGAGCTGGTGAATACATGGAAGCCGTTTTCATGGGCGTATTGGGCTGCTTTTTCAAAACGCATATCGAAACACATGGTGCAACGGATACCGCGTTCGGGTTCAAATTCCATGCCTTTGGCTTTGGCAAACCATTCTTTGCGGTCGTTTTCGTAGTCGTCGTCTTTGTCGATGAAGGGAATGCCGAATTTATCCGCAAAGCGCATGTTTTCTTCTTTGCGCAGCATATATTCTTTGTGCGGATGGATATTGGGGTTGTAAAAATAAATGGTGTAGTCGATGCCGCTGGCAAGCAGGGCTTCCATTACTTCGCCGCTGCACGGGGCGCAGCAGGAATGCAGCAGGACTTTTTTATGGCCGCCGGGCGGAACGAGGATGGGGCGGTCGATATCGGTAACGATAGGCTTGTTTTTTTCGGTCATGGTTGTATTCTGTTTTTGATATTTTGTTTCAGACGGCCTTTATCTCTGAGGCCGTCTGAAGGGGTTGAGATCTATTTTTCTATTTTAACAGAGCAATACTTTATGGAACAGATTGTTTCTGTGTTTCTTTTTCGTTTAACGGTTTGAAATCTTTAGCGTCCGGCGGCGGTTCGGCAAAGATGGCGTCGGGATTGTGGTGTGCTGCAAATTCTGTCAGCAGGTTGCGGTAGTCCAACGATTGCTTCATCAGTTCGGCAGCGGCGGTACGCAGGTTGTCCACATCTTCCGGCGGCAGATAAAAACTGGTCGGAATGTTCAATACTTTTTCCCTTAACTCGGAAGGAGGGAGGTCTTTGAGGTTGAGGCTGACGAAGGAGAAGCTGATGCCGTCGGTCTGTTTGTCTTTATTCCACTGATCGACGAAGGCGCGGAAACGGCGCAGGGATTCTTGCGAGTTTTGGTCGATGGGGATATTAACGATGGAGGAGACAACATCGCGGAAACCGGGAACGGCCGCAGTTTTGTCCAAATTGCTGCTGACTTGGTTTTGCGCATTGACGTTGATGACGACGATATGGCGGATGTTGTTTTGCAGGATTTTGTTTGTCAGGATTTTTTCCGGATACATTTCCGTCATATCCAAAAGGCTGCGCATGCCCAGATTATCGGTCAGGCCGCCGTCTATCAGGTGGATGTAGGGTCGGTTTTTCCCGTCTGCGTATTTTTGGAAGCGCTCGTAAAATTCTTTTATGGTGCGGCTTTGTTGTCTGCCTGTTTCGCTGTCGTCCGCGTCTTCGATTTTGATCGGCGGCGTGTAGTTGCAGCGTCCGCCGTTGTTGTTTAGGGTAATCGGTGCAAAGACCATGGGGACGGAACTGGATGCGGCGACGGCGCGGGCGATGCGGAGGTTGCCCAGGTCGATACACATCGGATCAAAGTATTCCTGCGTGAAGTTGAAGCGTTCGCCTATGCCCATATCGGTGGCGGAAATGATGGCAAACGGGCCTTTACCGTGTTTTTCCAAATCGCGGAAAGTGGCCTTGCCGAAAAGATAGTTTTCAAACTGCTCCTGCAACAAATCTCCGCGTCCGTATTCAGGCGAGGCCAGTCGGGGCAGATTGGACATGGAAAAGGCTTGTTTGATGACTTGGCGTTGGAAGTTTTGATGCAGGAAACGCTTGTAAAACAATGGGATGGTTTCTTCGCCTTTTAATGCAAAATAGGCGGCTAAAACCGATCCGCCGGATACGCCGACGACGACATCGACGTTGGCCAGCAAGGATTTTCTTTTGCCGCCGATGGTTACCTGCTGCTGGTTGAGCTGTTCTAAAACGCCGTAACCCAAGGCCGCCGCACGCGTTCCACCGCCTGAAAACATGACGACAATTAAGGTATCGTCATCGTCTTCCCGCTGGAGTTTGCTGGTTTCAAAGCGGTAGCCTTGCTTCAAATCGACTGCATCAATACCGGCAACGGGTTGGTATTTCACCAAGGAGCAGGCGGATAACAGGGCGAGAGAAAGTATGGAAAGCGTGGATTTGAGCTGGAATTTCGGCATAAAGTCAACAAAATCGGAAAATTATTGAAAACGGATTATAAAGGTTTTCAGGCGTTGTTTACAGAAGCAGGCCTTTCAGACGGCCTTTTGTGTCGATTTTCCGTTATAATCGACACAATCTTTATCTTTCCAAACCCTTATGGCGCAACCGAACCGCATCAACCACGAACCCGTCTTTCTGCTTGCTTCCGCTCCTTGGCGTGAGAGCAGCTTGTGGGTGGAGGCCTTCAGCCGCCGTTATGGGCGTGTGGCTTTATTGGCCAGAAGCGCACGCAAACGGCAGAGCGAATTGCGCGGCGTGTTGGTGTCGTTTGTGCCGGTGAGCGCGTCTTGGTATGGTTCGCAAGAGTTGAAGACCTTACATCGCGCCGAATGGATAGGCGGTTGGCCGCAGCCGCAGGGCAGGGCTTTGTTCAGCGGATTGTATGTAAACGAGTTGATGCTGAAATTGACCGTCCGTGAAGACCCGTTGCCCGAGCTTTACGATGTTTTGGTGGAGACCATGAAAACCATCTGCTGCGAGGCCAACCACATTGCCGCTTTGCGCCGTTTTGAATGGACGCTGCTGACACGCTTGGGCTTTGCCCCCGATTTGTTCCATGACGGCAACGGTAAGGAAATCAACGGCGAAGAAACGTATTGGCTCACGCCGGAAGAGGCTGTGGTACCCTTGACCGAGGCCGACCGCTTTCACGCGCTCAATAAAGGCGTTGCCGTATCGGGTGCGACGTTAATCGATTTGAGGGAAGGCAGTTTCGTTCATCAGGAAAGTCTGGGGCAGGCTTTGAAAGTAACGCGGCTTTTGATTGACAACCTTCTGCCCGAGGGCATCAAGTCTCGGCAGGTTTTGCAGCAGTTGCAGCAGTTTGGTTGGGGCAGTTGAATTTTTCAGACGGCCTGTGAATATGAGCAGGCTCAGACCGTCTGAAACTTTAAAGAAAGGACATTATTATGTTGTTAGGCGTAAACATCGACCATATTGCCACCGTCCGCAATGCGCGCGGTACGATTTATCCCAGCCCTGTCGAAGCGGCGCTGATTGCGGAAACCCACGGCGCAGATTTGATTACCATGCACTTGCGTGAAGACCGCCGCCATATTAAAGATGCGGACGTGTTTGCCGTTAAAAACGCCATCCGCACGCGCCTGAATTTGGAAATGGCGCTGACGGAAGAAATGCTGGAAAACGCGCTCAACGTGATGCCGGAAGATGTGTGCATCGTGCCTGAAAAACGCCAAGAAGTAACCACAGAAGGCGGTTTGGACGTATTGGCGCAACAGGATAAAGTGGCCGAGTTCACCAAAATCCTGACCGATGCAGGCATCCGAGTGTCCTTGTTTATCGATGCCGACAACGCGCAAATCCAAGCCGCCCATGATGTCGGAGCGCCCGTTATCGAATTGCACACCGGTGCGTATGCCGATGCACACGGCCACGCCGAGCAGATGAAACAATTCGAGCGCATTCAAAACGGTGCGCATTACGCCAGCGATTTGGGCTTGGTCGTCAACGCCGGACACGGCCTGACCATTCACAACGTAACGCCGATTGCCCAAATTCTCGCCATCCGCGAGCTGAACATCGGCCATTCGCTGATTTCCCAAGCACTCTTCCTCGGCCTGCCTGAAGCGGTCCGCCAAATGAAGGAAGTCATGTTCAGGGCCAGAATGCTGCCTTAAGGGCATCAGCCATACCGGCTAAAGCGGTTTGCTTTGGCCGGTAGCCGCATTTTCAGACGGCCTGACTATTTAAACAAGGAGCAGACCCATGATTTACGGAATAGGCACGGATATTGTTTCCCTCAAACGCATTATCCGCCTGAACAAAAAATTCGGACTGGCATTTGCGCAACGCATTCTCAGTCCGGAAGAGCTGTTGGAATTTCCGCAGGCAGGCAAACCGGTCAACTATCTTGCCAAACGCTTTGCCGCCAAGGAGGCTTTTGCCAAAGCCGTCGGGACGGGCATACGCGGCGTGGTGTCCTTCCGCAATATCGGTGTCGGACACGACGCATTGGGCAAGCCTGAATTGTTTTTTGCACCGGCTTTGAGCAAATGGCTGGAAGAACAGGGGATCCGAAGCTGTCATCTGAGCATGAGCGATGAAGAGGATACCGTCATGGCTTTTGTCATTGCGGAAAAATAAGGCCGGATTTAAGTATTCTGAAATAGAGCATCCTTTTCAGACGGCCTGAAGGGTTAGGTATTTGTTGAAGGTCGGGCGTATAGGCCCGACATCGTTTTTTTACGCATAAATTGGCAGGTGTCGCCGCCTGCCGCATATTAAGAATAATCTCATGATGACTGAAGACACACGTCCATTGGTGCAAGTGGTTGCCGGGATTTTGCTCGACAAAAACGGCCGCTACCTGCTCAGTTCCCGCCCGGAGGGCAAGCCCTATGCCGGCTATTGGGAATTTGCCGGCGGCAAGGTGGAAGCCGGCGAAAGCGATTTTCAAGCTTTGCAACGTGAATTTGAAGAAGAACTCGGCATCCGTATCCTTGCCGCTACGCCGTGGCTGACCAAAGTCCATTCCTACGAACACGCACATGTACGCCTGCATTTTTTATGGGTGGAAGCCGACCAATGGGCGGGCGAAATCCAATCGAGGGAAGGGCAGAAATGGGCATGGCAAAAAGCAGGGGATTTTACCGTTGCACCGATGCTGCCAGCCAATAGCGCATTGTTACGCTCCCTATCCATTCCGCGCCAGCTTCAAGGCCGTCTGAAAAGCGGCTTCAGCGGTCAAAACAGCATGGGCGAATATCATGTTGCGCCATATGGATTGGCTCATCAAACCGCATCGGCGGTATTACTGGAGTTTGCCGATTGGCAGCAAGACAAGCTGCAAGAAGCGTCCGGCGTGTGGCCAATCATTGAAAATGCCGAACAATGGCGGCAGGTGCAAAATGCGGATACCGTTGTTTGGAAAGTGGCGAATGAAGCGGCTGCCAGACAAGTTGCAGATATTTTGGCGCAAGGCGTGGCGATGCCGCTGATTGTGGCAGCTCCGGAAAGTCTGTTTTCCATTTATCGCGAACAGTGGCAGAGCATGGGTGCGCATGCCGTTTTGACCGATAATGACATTGAGGCCGTCTGAAATGAGTAAAAATCAAAAGCTTTTGATTGCCGCTGTTTTACTGATTGTGTTTGCGGCGGCCAAACTGCTGCTCTTGGATTGGTGGCAGCAACAGCAATCAAAAACGAAAGTAGTCGAATGTAATTTAATACAAGGCTGCATATTGCCTGACGGTTCAAAAGTACGCGCAACATCCATCAATACGCATGAACCGTTTGATATCGTGATAGAGAATGTTCCGCGAAATACGGGCGCGGTCAGTATCAGTTTCAGTATGAAAAACATGGATATGGGCTTCAACCGCTATAATCTGACTAAACAATCTCCGCGAAGCTGGCAGGCTTTGCAAATCCGCTTGCCGTTTTGTGTCGAGGGCCGCCATGATTACACTGCCGATATTACCGTTGGCAAACAGACTTTTCAGACGGCATTTAGCGCGAAGTAGCCATCCGATAGAGGCCGTCTGAACGGCCATAGGCTAAAAAAAATCTAATTTTTTAGATGGCGTATTTAAAAATTCCTTATAAATGAATCAATTATAAATTATTTTTTGGTGGATTGTTTACAATCATTCTGACTATAAACTAAAAATACAAAACGGACAGAAGCCAGGCTACATCAGGGTTTGATGTGGCAGGAACTGTCCGCT
This sequence comes from Neisseria sp. P0022.S009, assembly GCF_051956675.1. NCBI lineage: Bacteria > Pseudomonadati > Pseudomonadota > Betaproteobacteria > Neisseriales > Neisseriaceae > Neisseria > Neisseria sp. P0022.S009. Next base: position 20,996 of record NZ_JBQCXE010000009.1, on the reverse strand, counting down.
TTTTATGTTTGTTGCTAAAGAATCATTTATTAGTAACTGAATTTTTTATAAAATTTTTGAAAAAAGTGTTTGACAAGTCTGGTTTTATTTTTTAAATTTGTTTCCATAAATAAAAACTACATCGCACTACAAAGGAACATCATCATGAATCTGTATCAAACCACTCTCTCTTGTTATAGATTTTCCCCTCTCTCCGCCGATCCCGTCGTCGTCTGCTTATTGCCAGTCGCGGCGGTCTGAAGGCTCTCAACCCGAATCCAGTTTCCGCATTCCCACAAACACTTCGGGTTTTAAAACTTCTTTCCTCTGTTGCATTCATATACTGATTAATAATATTTAAAAAACAAATACCTCCGCTTCAGCCTTATTGTATTCAATGGTTTTGATAACTATTTGTTTTTATTAATTTTAAATTTTTAGATGGTTGGTAATGGAAATTTTATAGGCCGTCTGAAAACAGTTTTTGAAACGATTGTTTCTTTTTAAACGGTTCGTTTCTGGTTTAGAGAAAACCGAACCGGCCGATTGATACTGATAAAAGTCTATAAAGGAGAAATATGATGAGCCAACACTCTGCCGGAGCGCGTTTCCGTCAAGCCGTGAAAGAATCGAATCCTCTTGCCGTCGTCGGTTGCGTCAATGCTTATTTTGCGCGATTGGCCACCCAAAGCGGTTTCAAGGCGATTTATCTGTCCGGCGGCGGCGTGGCAGCCTGCTCTTGCGGTATCCCTGATTTGGGCATCACCACAATGGAAGATGTGCTGATCGATGCGCGACGCATTACGGACAACGTGGATACGCCTTTGCTGGTGGACATCGATGTGGGTTGGGGCGGAGCATTCAATATCGCGCGTACGATTCGCAACTTTGAACGCGCCGGTGTTGCAGCGGTTCACATCGAAGATCAGGTAGCACAAAAACGCTGCGGCCACCGTCCGAACAAAGCCATTGTTTCTAAAGATGAAATGGTCGACCGTATCAAAGCTGCCGTCGATGCGCGCGTTGATGAGAACTTCGTGATTATGGCGCGTACCGATGCGCTGGCGGTGGAAGGTTTGGATGCCGCCATCGAACGCGCCCAAGCTTGCGTGGAAGCCGGTGCGGACATGATTTTCCCTGAGGCCATGACCGATTTGAACATGTACCGCCAATTTGCGGACGCGGTGAAAGTCCCTGTGTTGGCGAACATTACCGAATTCGGCGCGACTCCGCTTTATACCCAAAGCGAGCTGGCTGAAAACGGCGTATCGCTGGTGCTGTATCCGCTGTCATCGTTCCGCGCCGCAAGCAAAGCCGCACTGAATGTTTATGAGGCGATTATGCGCGACGGCACTCAGGCGGCGGTGGTTGACAGTATGCAAACCCGTGCCGAGCTGTACGAGCATCTGAACTATCACGCATTCGAGCAAAAACTGGATAAATTGTTTCAAAAATGATTAACCGCTTTCAGACGGCCTTTCAGCAAATCCGCATTGGCCGTCTGAAAAAATAAAACCCATAAAAATACAAAGGAGAAATACCATGACTGCAACTACGCAAACCCCGACTTTCAAACCGAAAAAATCCGTTGCGCTTTCCGGCGTTGCGGCCGGTAATACCGCATTGTGTACCGTCGGCCGTACCGGCAACGATTTGAGCTATCGCGGTTACGACATCTTGGACTTGGCACAAAAATGCGAGTTTGAAGAAGTCGCCCACCTGCTGATTCACGGCCATCTGCCCAACAAATTCGAGCTGGCCGCTTATAAAACCAAGCTCAAATCCATGCGCGGCCTGCCTATCCGTGTGATTAAAGTGTTGGAAAGCCTGCCTGCACATACCCATCCGATGGATGTGATGCGTACCGGTGTATCCATGCTGGGCTGTGTTCATCCCGAACGTGAAAGCCATCCGGAAAGTGAAGCGCGCGACATCGCCGACAAACTGATCGCCAGCCTCGGCAGCATCTTGTTGTATTGGTATCAATATTCGCACAACGGAAGACGCATTGACGTCGAAAGCGACGAAGACACCATCGGCGGCCATTTCCTGCACCTGTTGCACGGCAAACGCCCAAGCGAATCACACATCAAAGCCATGCACGTTTCACTGATTCTGTATGCGGAGCATGAGTTCAACGCTTCTACCTTTACCGCCCGCGTGATTGCCGGTACAGGCTCTGATATGTACTCCAGCATTACCGGCGCAATCGGCGCGTTGAAAGGTCCGAAACACGGCGGTGCGAACGAGGTGGCTTACGATATTCAAAAACGCTACCGCAATGCCGACGAAGCCGAAGCAGACATCCGCGAACGCATCGGCCGCAAGGAAATCGTGATCGGTTTCGGTCATCCGGTGTACACCATCTCCGACCCGCGCAACGTTGTCATCAAAGAAGTGGCACGCGGTTTGAGTAAAGAAACCGGCGATATGCGCCTCTTTGACATTGCCGAACGCTTGGAGAGCGTGATGTGGGAAGAGAAAAAAATGTTCCCGAATCTGGACTGGTTCTCAGCCGTTTCCTACCAAAAATTGGGCGTACCGACCGCTATGTTCACACCGCTGTTCGTAATTTCCCGTACAACCGGTTGGAGCGCACACGTTCTCGAGCAACGCAAAGACGGCAAAATCATCCGTCCGAGCGCAAACTACACAGGCCCTGAAGATTTGGCATTCGTGGAGATTGAAAACCGCTGATACGCGTAACAGCAGGGTGGGCCGCCTGCCCGCCCATCTCGAAATGCCTTTTGAAAACAATGAATAGATGATGTTTTCGTTTTTCGACGGCCTAGTGCAGTATGCGAGAGAGAGAGCCGGCCGTTTGGAAAACATGCTGCTCTGCTGTCGTCATTCCCATACAGGCAGAAATTCAACAATTGAAATGTTCTGCTGTAAAGAGTGCTGAAAGATTTAAGTTTGGATTTCCGTCTATACGGGAATGATGGTAGCAGAGCGGCAATTTTTTTTCATACCGCGAATAGATTTCAAATCACAAGCAATAAAACCGAATTTATGGTTTCAGACGGCCTGAAGGTCCGAATCAACAGGCCGTCTGAAACCCCAAAACCAAAAAAAGAATAGATTTAGGAGAACCGACATGACTGCCAACCAACGCTACCGTAAAGCTTTGCCCGGTACGGATTTGGAATATTACGACGCGCGTCAGGCGTGTGAAGACATCAAACCAGGCTCTTACGACAAGTTGCCTTATACAAGCCGCATCTTGGCTGAGAACTTGGTCAACCGCGCAGACAAAGTCGACCTGCCTACGCTGCAAAGCTGGCTGGGCCAGCTGATTGAGGGAAAACAGGAAATCGACTTCCCTTGGTATCCGGCGCGCGTGGTGTGTCACGATATTCTGGGTCAGACAGCGTTGGTGGATTTGGCAGGTCTGCGCGATGCAATTGCCGAAAAAGGCGGCGATCCTGCCAAAGTGAATCCGGTGGTGCAAACCCAGCTCATCGTCGACCACTCTTTGGCCGTTGAATGCGGCGGCTACGATCCTGATGCTTTCCGCAAAAACCGAGAAATCGAAGACCGGCGCAACGAAGACCGTTTCCACTTCATCAACTGGACAAAAACCGCCTTTGAAAATGTGGATGTGATTCCTGCTGGCAACGGCATTATGCACCAAATCAACTTGGAAAAAATGTCGCCCGTCGTCCAAGTCAAAAACGGCGTGGCATTCCCTGACACCTGCGTCGGCACAGACTCGCACACGCCGCACGTCGATTCATTAGGCGTGATTTCCGTAGGCGTGGGCGGTTTGGAAGCGGAAACCGTGATGCTGGGGCGCGCGTCCATGATGCGTCTGCCCGATATTGTCGGCGTTGAGCTGACCGGCAAACGCCAGCCGGGCATTACTGCCACCGATATCGTGTTGGCACTGACCGAATTCTTGCGTAAAGAGCGCGTGGTTGGTGCATTTGTCGAATTCTTCGGTGAAGGTGCAAGAAGCCTGTCGATCGGCGACCGTGCCACCATTTCCAACATGACGCCTGAGTTCGGCGCGACTGCCGCCATGTTCGCCATCGACGAGCAAACCATTGATTATTTGAAACTGACCGGTCGCGACGATGCGCAGGTGAAATTGGTGGAAACCTACGCCAAAACCGCAGGCTTGTGGGCAGATGCCTTGAAAACCGCCGTTTATCCTCGCGTATTGAAATTTGATTTAAGCAGCGTAACGCGCAATATGGCAGGCCCAAGTAATCCGCATGCCCGTTTTGCGACCGCCGATTTAGCCAGCAAAGGCTTGGCTAAACCTTACGAAGAGCCTTCAGACGACCAAATGCCTGACGGCGCAGTGATTATTGCCGCGATTACTTCGTGTACCAATACTTCCAATCCGCGCAACGTTGTCGCCGCCGCGCTGTTGGCACGCAATGCCAACCGTCTCGGCTTGAAACGCAAACCTTGGGTGAAATCTTCGTTTGCCCCGGGTTCAAAAGTAGCCGAAATCTATTTGAAAGAAGCAGGCTTGTTGCCCGAAATGGAAAAACTCGGCTTCGGCATTGTCGCCTTCGCCTGCACTACCTGCAACGGCATGAGCGGCGCGCTGGATCCGAAAATCCAGAAAGAAATCATCGACCGCGATTTGTACGCCACCGCTGTATTGTCGGGCAACCGCAACTTCGACGGCCGCATCCACCCGTATGCGAAACAGGCTTTCCTCGCTTCGCCTCCGCTGGTTGTTGCCTACGCGCTGGCAGGCAGCATCCGTTTCGATATTGAAAACGACGTACTCGGCGTTGCAGACGGCCGCGAAATCCGCCTGAAAGATATCTGGCCGACCGACGAAGAAATCGATGCCGTCGTTGCCGAATATGTGAAACCGCAGCAGTTCCGCGATGTGTATGTACCGATGTTCGACACCGGCAAAGCGCAAAAAGCCCCGAGCCCGCTGTACGACTGGCGTCCGATGTCCACCTACATCCGCCGCCCGCCTTACTGGGAAGGCGCATTGGCAGGGGAACGCACATTAAGAGGTATGCGACCGCTGGCGATTCTGCCCGACAACATCACCACCGACCACATTTCACCGTCCAACGCGATTCTGGCGGCGAGTGCGGCAGGCGAATATCTGGCAAAAATGGGTTTGCCCGAAGAAGACTTCAATTCCTACGCCACCCACCGCGGCGACCACCTCACTGCCCAACGCGCCACCTTCGCCAATCCCAAATTGTTTAACGAAATGGTGAAAAACGAAGACGGCAGCGTACGCCAAGGTTCGCTGGCACGCGTTGAACCCGAAGGCCAAACCATGCGCATGTGGGAAGCCATCGAAACCTATATGAACCGCAAACAGCCACTTATCATCATCGCCGGCGCGGACTACGGACAGGGCTCCAGCCGCGACTGGGCGGCGAAAGGCGTGCGGCTGGCGGGCGTGGAAGCCATTGCCGCCGAAGGTTTCGAGCGCATCCACCGCACCAACCTCATCGGCATGGGCGTGTTGCCGCTGCAATTCAAACCCGGAACCAACCGCCACACCCTGCAACTGGACGGCACGGAAACCTACGACGTGGTCGGCGAACGCAAACCGCGCGGCGACCTGACCCTCGTCATCCACCGCAAAAACGGCGAAACCGTAGAAGTCCCCGTGACCTGCCGCCTCGATACCGCAGAAGAAGTATTGGTATATGAAGCCGGCGGCGTGCTGCAACGGTTTGCACAGGATTTTTTGGAAGGGAACGCGGCGTAAGGTAAATCGGGCATCGTCAAAAGCCCAGGCTACGCTTCAAAAGGTTTTCAGACGGCCTTGAATGTTTGAGAGGCCGTCTGAAAAACATACTAAAAATACAAAGGAGAACTCGAAATGCCGCAAATTAAAATTCCAGCCGTTTACTACCGCGGCGGTACATCCAAAGGCATTTTCTTCAAACGTACCGATCTGCCGGCCGCGGCGCAGGAAGCAGGCGAGGCTCGCGACAAAATCCTCTTGCGCGTACTCGGCAGTCCCGACCCTTACGGTAAGCAGATAGACGGTTTGGGTAATGCCAGTTCGTCCACCAGCAAAGCCGTAATTTTGGACAAATCCGAACGCGCCGATCACGATGTCGATTACTTGTTCGGGCAAGTTTCCATCGACAAACCATTTGTCGATTGGAGCGGCAACTGCGGCAATCTGACCGCCGCCGTGGGCGCATTTGCTATCGAGCAAGGCTTGGTCGATAAATCCAAAATCCCTTCAGACGGTCTGTGTACCGTCAAAATCTGGCAGAAAAACATTGGCAAAACCATCATCGCCCATGTGCCGATGCAAAATGGTTCAGTTCTAGAAACAGGTGATTTTGAGCTAGACGGCGTAACGTTCCCTGCAGCCGAAGTACAAATCGAATTTCTTGATCCGGCCGACGGCGAAGGCAGTATGTTCCCAACCGGCAATTTGGTCGATGAAATTGATGTACCGAATATAGGCCGTCTGAAAGCCACGCTTATCAATGCCGGCATTCCAACCATTTTCTTGAATGCTGCGGATTTGGGCTACACAGGCAAAGAGTTGCAAGACGACATCAACAACGATGCCGCGGCTTTGGAAAAATTTGAAACCATCCGCGCGTATGGCGCGCTGAAAATGGGTTTGATCAGCGATGTATCCGAAGCTGCCACCCGCGCGCACACGCCCAAAGTCGCTTTTGTCGCCCCTGCGGCCGATTACACCGCTTCAAGCGGCAAAACCGTCAAAGCTGCCGACATCGACTTATTGGTACGCGCACTGAGCATGGGCAAATTGCACCACGCCATGATGGGCACCGCTTCAGTTGCCATCGCTACCGCCGCCGCCGTGCCCGGTACGCTGGTCAACCTTGCAGCCGGAGGCGGAGCGCGTAAAGAAGTCCGTTTCGGCCATCCCTCAGGCACGCTGCGTGTCGGTGCAGCCGCCGAATGTCAGGACGGACAATGGACGGCCACCAAAGCAGTCATGAGTCGTAGCGCACGCGTGATTATGGAAGGACAAGTCCGAGTGCCGGAAGATTGCTTTTAAGTTTTCAGACGGCCGCAGCATTAAACAAGGCCGTCTGAAAACCAAATAAGCAGATTTTAGTCAGGTAGCGATACCTGCAATGGAGATTAGGGTTGGGCATAAAGCCTGACTAAACACCAAACCAAAGGCAATCTGGAAAGCTCTCAAATGTTCTTGCTCTTTTCAGACGGCCTGAGGCCAAAAAAACAATCAAAAATTCAAAGGAGAAACACCATGTCCAACCAACTCATTCTTGTTCTGAACTGCGGCAGCTCTTCACTCAAAGGTGCCGTTATCGACCGTAAAAACGGTAAAGTTCTCTTAAGCTGTCTCGGCGAACGTTTGGGTACGCCCGAAGCAGTGATTACGTTCAGCAAAGACGGCAAAAAATGCCAAACAGCTTTGACCGGCCGTAACGATCATGCCGGTGCCGTAGGTATGCTGTTGAAAGAGCTTGAAAAACACGGCCTGCACGACCGCATTAAAGCCATCGGCCACCGCATTGCCCACGGTGGCGAGAAATACAATGAATCTGTTTTGATCGACCAGGCGGTCATGGACGAACTCAAAGCCTGCATTCCTCTTGCTCCGCTGCACAACCCTGCCAATATCAACGGTATTTTGGCCGCGCAAGAACATTTCCCCGGTCTGCCCAATGTCGGCGTGATGGATACTTCGTTCCACCAAACCATGCCGGAGCGTGCCTACACTTATGCCGTTCCACGCGAATTGCGTAAAAAATACGCTTTCCGCCGCTACGGTTTCCACGGTACCAGTATGCGTTATGTTGCCCCGGAAGCCGCACGCATCTTGGGCAAACCGCTGGAAGACATCCGTATGATTATTGCCCACTTAGGCAACGGCGCATCCATTACCGCCATTAAAAACGGCAAATCCGTTGACACCAGTATGGGCTTCACGCCGATCGAAGGTTTGGTAATGGGTACACGTTGCGGCGACATCGATCCGGGCGTATACAGCTATCTGACTTCCCATGCCGGTTTGGATGTTGCCCAAGTTGATGAAATGTTGAACAAAAAATCAGGATTGCTCGGTATTTCCGAACTTTCCAACGACTGTCGTTCTTTGGAAATCGCGGCGGACGAAGGTCATGAAGGTGCACGTTTGGCTTTGGAAGTCATGACCTACCGCCTTGCCAAATATATTGCTTCGATGGCGGTGGCTTGCGGCGGCGTAGATGCGCTCGTATTTACCGGCGGCATCGGCGAAAACTCGCGCAACATCCGTGCCAAAACCGTTTCCTATCTTGATTTCTTGGGTCTACACATCGACACCAAAGCCAATATGGAAAAACGTTACGGCAATTCAGGCATTATCAGTCCGACCGGTTCTTCTCCGGCTGTTTTGGTTGTGCCAACCAATGAAGAGCTGATGATTGCCCACGATACGGCGCAATTGGCCGGCTTTTTGGAAGAAGTAGGCTAGGGCAGTGTAAACAAAAAAGTGCGGATTCATCATCCGCACTTTTTCATTGGATCTCAAATCAAGCCACTTGGGTTTGATGTTCGTCACCGTTGCGCTCACGAATAACGCCCAAACGATAAACGGTTTCGCCTTGTTCGCTCAAGAATGCCTGTACCGCATCGGCATCTTCTTTGGCAATGATAACGACCATGCCGATACCGCAGTTGAACGTACGGTACATTTCTTGGGTTTCCACATTGCCCGCTTTTTGCAGCCATTGGAACAATTTAGGCAATTCCCACGCTTTGGCATCGATTTGCGCAACAGTATTTTCAGGCAAAACGCGAGGTACGTTTTCGGTAATGCCGCCGCCGGTAATATGGGCCATGCCTTTAATGGTGAATTTTTCCAAAGCGGCAAGGATAGGTTTCACATACAGGCGGGTAGGGGCAATGATGGCTTCGCGCAAAGTTTTGCCGTTGTCGAATTCCGCGTCCAAATCGGGATTGTCGCGCTCGATGATTTTGCGTACCAAGGAATAGCCGTTGGAGTGTGCGCCGTTGGAGGCCAAGCCCAAAACAACGTCTCCGGCCTGAATGCCGCGGCCGTTAATCACGCGTTCTTTTTCAACCACGCCGACGGCAAAACCGGCTAAGTCGTATTCGCCTTCGGGATACATGCCCGGCATTTCGGCTGTTTCACCGCCAATCAAAGCGCAACCGGATTCTTCACAGCCTTGGGCAATACCTTTAATCACATCAGTCGCGCGGGCAACATCCAGCTTGCCGCAAGCGAAATAGTCCAAGAAGAACAAAGGTTCTGCGCCTTGAACCAAAATGTCGTTGACGCTCATGGCAACCAAATCGATGCCGACCGTATCGTGTTTGTCCCAGTCGAAAGCCAGTTTCAGCTTAGTGCCGACGCCGTCCGTACCGGAAACCAATACCGGATTTTTGTATTTCTTGCCGATTTCGACCAAAGCGCCGAAACCGCCCAAATCACCCAACACTTCAGGGCGCATAGTACGTTTGGCAAAAGGTTTGATGTTTTCGACCAGTTGATCGCCTGCGTCGATATCCACGCCTGCGTCACGATAGCTCAAAGAAGTGCTCATTGGATTTCCTTATTCGGGTATGGGTAGATTGTCGGAGCGTATTTTATCTTAAATTGGAGGATTCAGGCTGAATTTTTTGGCATTATTGTCAACAATTTTTATTTTATCTTAATAGCCGTCGCGCTTTCAGACGGCCTTTGTGAATCTGTTATACTGCTTATTGATTTCGAAAACCTTAAACATCAATTGGGAAATACCTTTTTATGTATCAAAAGAAAGCGCGCGGGGCAAAACCGTGGATTATTATGGCTTGCGTCATCGCAGCCTTTATTTGGCTTTTATATGCTTTGGGCGATGTTTTGACGCCGTTTATTGTGGCTGCCGTTTTGGCCTATGTTTTGAATCCCTTGGTCGAATGGCTGCAATTGAAGCGTATCCGCCGCGCACCGGCCTCTATGATTATTATGGCGCTTGCTTTGCTGATATTACTGGCGTTGATGCTGATTATTATACCTATGCTGTTAAATCAGTTTAATAATCTGGCCGAACGCCTGCCGCAAATCGTAGGCTTTGTTCAAAACAAATTGCTGCCGTGGCTCAACAGTGTCAGCGGGGATTATATTCAAATCGATCAAGAATCAATCATCGCATGGTTGCAGTCGCATACGGATGAGTTGAGCAATACGCTCAAAGCGTGGATTCCTACCTTGATGCGTCAGAGCGGTAACGTCATCAGCGGCATCAGCAATTTGGTGTTGCTGCCTTTGTTGCTGTATTACTTCTTGTTGGACTGGAAACGTTGGTCTTCTGGAATCAGTAAACTGGTTCCACGCCGTTTTATCGAAACCTACACGCGTATCAGCAGTAATATGGACGAAGTTTTGGGCGAATTTCTGCGCGGTCAGCTGATGGTTATGATGATTATGGGCTTGGTCTATGGCTTGGGCTTGATGCTGGTCGGTTTGGATTCCGGCTTTGCCATCGGTATGATTGCCGGTATTTTGGTATTTATCCCGTATTTGGGTGCATTTACCGGCCTTTTGCTGGCGACAGTTGCCGCGCTTTTGCAATATGGCTCATGGCAGGGCTTATTGATGGTCTGGGCTGTATTCGGTGTCGGACAATTCTTGGAAAGCTTTTTCATTACGCCTAAAATCGTCGGCGACCGCATCGGCCTGTCGCCTTTCTGGGTGATTTTCTCGTTGATGGCTTTCGGGCAACTGATGGGTTTTGTCGGTATGCTTGCCGGTCTGCCGCTTGCTGCTGTGACGCTGGTTCTGTTGCGTGAAGGCGCATCTGCTTATTTCGGCAGCCATTTCTACAAACATAAATAAATCGATGATATTAAGGCCGTCTGAAATCCAAGTTTCAGACGGCCATTGATAATAAAGGAAGTTTATATGTTAGCCATTATCGGCGGCAGCGGCTTGACCAAACTGCCGGAGCTCGAAATTACCGAACGAAAAATCGTCCGCACCCCTTACGGCTTAACCAGCAGTCCTATTTTATTCGGCAGGTTGGGGCGTTTGGACATTGTTTTCCTTGCACGACACGGCTTCAGCCATACCATCGCGCCGCATGAAATTAACTATCGCGCCAATATCTGGGCGTTACATTCTTTAGGCGTTGAAAACATCATTGCCATTTCTTCAGTCGTCGGCATCAATCCTGATTTTGAAAACGGCAGCCTGGTGTTGCCGGACGATTTGATCGACTATACTTATGGCCGCAAAGATACCTTTTTTGAAGGCCAAGAATGCCCGGTTGTCCATACCGATTTTTTCAACCCTTATAGCAATGAGTTGCGGCAAGAATTATTGAATATCACGAAAGCGCACAATGTGCCGATTTACGACGCTGCCGTTTATGGTTGTCTACAAGGCCCGCGCCGCCCGACCCATGCCGAAATCGCCCGTTATCGCCGTGACGGGGTAGATGTACTCGGGATGACCGGTATGCCAGAAGCCGTTTTGGCCAGGGAGTTGAAAATGGCCTATGCCCACTTTTGCAGCGTCAGCAGCATTGATTGTTTTGATAATGGGAAAGGGAATGAAGGCTGTAACGAACAGGTTTCTATGACAATGACCAAAATCCGACAATTATTGAATGGTTTGTAACTGATAATGCCGTCCGAAATGAGGTTTTCAGACGGCATTGTTTTATTTAAGAAGCTGTTTCACGCGCCCAGTAGGGCAGGGAGGCTTTTTGTTTGCGGAACGAGGCAAGTTGCATGCCCCGACATTTTTCAAAAATCAATTCAACCCCGCTTTGCAAGTGCAAAATTAAATTAGTATGCGTTTCCGTTTTAATAAAATCAATATTTCGTTGCACCAAACGTTGAATGACGGCATACACATCAAGGCAGCCATTTGCGAAAAACCACGGATTTAACTTTACCCAACGGCCGCCACTTAAGGCCGCATCAGGCTGAAAATCAGCACGAATCTGAGTCAGTCGATTGTCGGAGAAATGCAGCTCGATGTCGCCATAAAGCCAAATATTCCAGCCTTTTTGTACCAACAAGCCTTTAGGGACGCAATCAGGCGCAGGGAACATCTGCAAAATAGACTCTGCCGATTGTCCGATTTCCAAATAATCAAACCGGCCAGTATACAAAAAATCATAAATATCAACGGCAATAGGAAAGTGGTAACGCATGGCAACAACCATAGAAAAGCAATTAACCAAGCTATCTTAAACTTAAAATATAATGAAATCAATTCTTATTACTATTAATTTAATATAAGAAAGGCCGTCTGAAATTCCAGACGGCCTTGTAGCTTTGGTTTAATTAAATAGATATTGGTTTACTCAGCCTTTAAATCAGCCACGCATTGCTTATCGCGTGCTTCAAAAGCTTCCGCGCCACCCAAAAGTTTGAGTTGCTCCTCAGGGCTGATTTTACCGAAGGTTCGGATTTGCTCGTCAGAGAGTTTGCTTAAAGGCTGATCCCACATGCAGACACAATAGTCTTGAGCCAATTTCTCGTTTTGCGCATCCAAACCTTTTGCCTTCAAATCAGCTTGCCATTTTTCAGCGAAAGGAATGTTTTTCACGCAAGACTCCACCACATTTTGTTTCATCTGCGGCTTGTTCATGGCGCATTGCGAGAGCAGGGCGGTCAGCGCCAGCAAAGACAAAATTACCCATGCCCAAATGCGGATGGTACGGATTTTTGCCTTGGCTTTCTTTCTGGCCGCCAATTGTTCTTCAGACGGCCTGTCTGTTTGTTGCTCAGTCATGCAGGCTTTCCATGCGGATCATGGTGATCGGAGCATCTACGCAGCTCAATGCTTCAATCGCTGCGATAGCGCGTTTGACATTACGTTCCACAGTTGTGTGAGTCAAAATCACGATTTCGGCAGTACTTTGATCAATCACACCTTTTTGAATCAAAGCCTCGATAGAAACATTTTCTTTGGCCAAGAGGGCGGCAATCTGACCCAAAGTACCCGGCTCGTCAGTTGCTTGAACGCGCAGATAGTAGCTGCTGGTGATTTCATCCATAGGCAGAATATTTTGCGCTTGAACTTGCGAAGGTTGGAATGCCAAGTGAGGGACACGATGGTCAGTTTCCGCTTCAATCAGGCGGGCAATATCAATGATGTCGGCAACCACGGCAGAAGCAGTCGGCAATGCACCGGCGCCTGCACCGTAATACAAGGTTTCACCAACCATATCGGCATTGACGCGGACAGCATTCATCACGCCGTTAACGTTAGCCAACAGACGGCTTTCAGGAATCAGAGTAGGGTGTACACGCAACTCGATGCCTTTGTCGGTTTTACGGGTAATACCCAACAATTTGATACGGTAGCCAAGCTCTTCAGCGTATTTGATGTCGCGGCTATCGAGTTTGCTGATGCCCTCCAGATAGCAGGCAGAAAAGTTCATCGGCGTACCAAATGCCAATGCACTCATAATCGTAATTTTATGGCCGGCATCATGACCTTCGATATCAAAAGTAGGATCAGCTTCAGCATAGCCCAAAGCCTGAGCTTCTTTCAGTACGTCTGCAAATGCACTGCCTTTTTCGCGCATTTCAGTCAGAATGAAGTTGCTGGTGCCATTAATGATACCGGCGATACTGCGGATTTGGTTCGCAGCCAAACCTTCACGCAAAGCCTTGATAATAGGGATACCGCCGGCAACAGCAGCTTCAAACTGCACCATCACATTTTTTTCTTCCGCCAAAGGGAAAATTTCATTGCCGTATTCAGCCAGCAGTTTTTTATTGGCAGTAACAATATGTTTGCCGTTTTCAATCGCCTTCAATACCGCATCTTTGGCAATACCGGTACCGCCAAACAATTCAACAACAACATCAACATCTTGATGCTGAACCAGCTCAAACGGATCTTTGATAAAAGCAGCATTCGGGCAAATTTGTTTGGCTTTTTCTTCGCTCAAATCGCAAACAGCAGAAATACGGACTTCACGTCCCAAACGGCGGCTGATTTCCGCAGCATTGTCCTGCAATACAGTAGCCGTACCGCCACCGACTGTACCCAAACCTAAAAGACCGATATTTACTGGCTTCATTGTGTCTCCTTTTGAGCCGATACTTTAAAATAATCACGAAAAACCAAGGCTTGTTATAATCGCTTGCAATCGTCAATTCAGAGCAAAGCATCAATGCACAAGGTCAAACATTGAATCCTACCTGATATTGCTTGATTTTGCACCTTTTTTTGCAAGTTTCCAGAGGCCGTCTGAAAAATTGTTCCGCCATAAAAACAGGAATTACCATGAAAATTACAGAAAATCATATCGCCGAAGCCACATCATTTTTTTCACCCTCGCAAGGCATATTGCAAATTGGTGAACAAACATACTCAAAACCCATTTGCTGGCAAGGTGGCAAAATTAGCATCATTCCTCAAGCGACCATCGGAGAATTAAACGAACAAATTTTTGTATCAGCAATTGAGGCAGCAGAAAACCGTCCTGAAGTCATCATTATCGGTACCGGAGCAAAACAACAATTCATGCATCCCAAAATTGCCGTAGCCTTATCAACTTACGGAGTCGGCCTCGAATGCATGAATACAGCCTCAGCTTGCCGAACTTTAGTTTTACTGCAAGGCGAAGGCCGAAGCACATGGGCTTGGTTGTGGCCATAATTTGTAGAAAAGACTATTGCATCACGCTAGTCCAAGTTCGCATAATTTATATTATGTTAAATTCATAATGCTAGTATTTTAGTCTGCTAACTCCTTTTTCTCTCATTAGTACAAATACTTACAGAATTTAAATATAAAAGGCCGTCTGAAAGGTTTTTCAGACGGCCTCTTTGTTTATATCCCCCCAGCCTTTTCTCAACAAATCCCTTGTTGTTAAATCCCCGGTTTTTTTCAATTTCATCCAGCATTCTTTTGGTTGTAATAACAAAACGGTTGTAGTGCAGCCTGTTCTTTTCATCATGATACTGAACAGAACGTGGACTTTGAGGCCGGCTGAACGATTTCGTTACGGATTCTGCCCCATGCTTCGTATTCCGCCGTCCATACGGCTTCGCCTTTGGCATTGTGTGCGGCAATCGGTGTGCCGAGATGGTCGAGTTGGTAATAAACCAATTCAGGCTGCGCTTCAGACTGCCCTTGGGGTTCGGGCGGGATTTTCAGCAGCGGATCGGTTTCGGGGTCGTAGCCGTACAGTTCGGTGGACGCCCGAATGTCTTTACTTCATGGCGATCCGATATTTTTAACTGAAAAGGCCGTCTGAAAAGAGGAGGAATTTTTCAGACGGCCTTAATAATAGTTATGAGTTTCTAACTTAAATATTTCATATAACTTTTTGAGTTTGCGGCTTACAGATTAACCTGTAACATACAATAAATTTCTAATCATTTTCAATATAGATATAACAACTAAACCATTTCCCAGATTGGATAAAACATAAATCATTTAATTCATGTGAAAACGGAGTACCATACTTGGTAAGTAATAAATTATATTCTTGTAACAAAGAAAAAGTATCTTCAGATATTGAAATAGTAAAACAACTATCAGTTATATTAAATTCATCCTCATCATTTGGATTTAGAAAAATCCGCAATAACAAATGATAGTCTCTTTTTTTCTTTGTTAGACAAACATTTGTACTCCAATAATTTCCCTCTTTATTTAAAGCAAAAATTAATTCTTGCAAATAAATAGCCTTGATATACCAATAGATGGTATCACGCCTAATTTCTAGATTCATAATTTCCTCTTAACAACAACAGTCTAATGGAACATGTATATTTTTCACTACATTGAAGTGAATACTACTTCCTTTTGGTTGCAAAAACTCAAAATGTACATGTGGCGTATTTGGTATTACTGGTTTTCCCATGCCATGAGTACCTAGATAATCATCAGGTTTTATTCTAAATTGCCTATTTCCATCTATGCTTCTCCATTTACCGGGAGCAATTTTCACAAAATTATCTCCAAGAAATTTAAGTCTTTCTTCTGCTATTTTACTTCTACAGATTTTTCTTCTCCATTCACTTAAATTTTGTGTACTTTTATTGGTTCTATCCTTACCTGACAAAACATTTTGACTTCTTCCTATTGAGCGATATTTTAGCCCCAGTGGATCGACCCATAACGTCGGATTCGGCGCATACTCAAACAGATTCACCCCACCCCATAATCCAATCGGGTCCTGACTTACAAACCGCCCGATTTCAGGGTCGTAATAGCGGAAACGGTTGTAGTGCAGCCCGCTTTCTTCATCGTAATACTGACCTTGGAAGCGGAACGGGATGTTGGCTTTGAGGCCGTCTGAAACGGTTTCGTTACGGATTCTGCCCCATGCTTCGTATTCGACCGTCCATACGGCTTCGCCTTTTGCATTGTGTGCGGCAATCGGCGTGCCGAGATGGTCGAGTTGGTAATAAATCAAGTCGGGCTGCGTTTCGGACTGCTCTTGGGGTTCGGGCGGGATTTTCAGCAGCGGATCGGTTTCGGGGTCGTAGCTGTACGGTTCGGCGGGTTTGTCTTCCCTTTCTATGCCTATCGGCGAGGCCGTCTGAAATTGCGCCAGCGGTTCGAATGTACCGGGTTCGAACAGATAATGGGTGTTTTGTCCGTTTGTGCTTTCGATGGCAAGGGTGTCTTCCTGCCAGTGGTAGACGGTGGTTTCCCCGGTGCGGATTTTGGTAGTACGCCTGCCCAACGGATCGTAGCGGTATTCGGTACTGCCGTTGCGGTTTTCTATTTTGATGAGTTGGTTGTAGCCGTTCCAATGGTAGTCTGTAGTTTCTCCATTGCGGGTTTTGCGGATCAAGTTGCCGCGTTGGTCGTAGTCGTAGTGTACGCCTGCGTACTCTTTAAGCAGGTTGCCCCAGACTTTGTTTAGGGATGGTTTTTCTTGGCTGTTTGTTTGGTCTGCCTGATCTTGTTTGTTGCCGCTTAGGTCAAGACGGTTGCCTGCGGGATCAAAGGCAAAGGTTTCGCTAAAATCGGGCGTGACGGCGGCGATCAGTCTGCCGATGGGATCGTAGCGGTATTGGGTTTGGCCTCCTTTGCTTTGGATATGGGTCAGTTGTCCGGCGGCATCGTAGCCGTATTCGCGCCGGCTGCGGTTGTGGATTTGCTGCAGGATTCTGCCCATGGGGTCGTATTGTGTTTGTTGGCGGATATGTTTGCCAAAGGTGCGTTCGGTTTTGCGGTGTAGTTTGTCGCGCTCGAAGGCGGCTATTTCGTTACGGTTGAGGGTGATACCGTGCAGGTGGCCGCTGCCATAGTGGAGATAACCGATACGCTGCCCGTCGGGACGGATGGTTTCGGTACGGTTGCCCAATGCGTCGTAGCGGTGATGCCAGACGTGGCTTCGGGCTGTGCCGTCCAGACTGTCGTGGCGGTATTCCCTGATGAGGTTGCCGAGTTTGTCGTAGAAGTATTGGTGGCGGCTACTCTTGTGCATTATGCAAAAGGCCGTCTGAAAACCCGATATGATTTCAGACGACCTTTTTATCGTTTCGTTTATATTTTACTTTTGAAGCTCTTCCAATTCTTTTTCGCTGAAACGGACTTTGCCTTTGTCTTCGCGTTTGAGCAATCTCCAAACGGTATCTTCCCGAAAAATAGGATTACCCTTCTCATCCCTCTTCGCACTGACTTGTCCGGCAGGCAGAAGCTCGCCCTGCTTGATTTGGATCTCATGCCCAATGAAATTGTTTATACCGTATCTTCCTGAAAACGGGGCGTGTGTGCCTGCATTGAGCAACAGGGGGAGATTACCGTCACAGTCTTGTTCCTGTTCCCGTTTGAGTTTCTGCTCCCGAGCCCAATCCACCATATCTTTGGGGTAGTACAGGTATTGCCGCAAGGAGGTATCGTCCAAGTCTTTCAAATAGGCGATGGCAGCGGATTCGAAGCTCCAGTAGCCGATATAGCCACCGTATTCGGGATCTTGCTCCAAATGAGTGTCGATGAGGGGATTGCCGATTTTTCGGTTGCCGTCGTACCAACCGGCGAGATAGGCGTTGAGGTGTTTCAGGGTTTCTTCCTTGCTCTCCGCCATGATTGCTTGTAGCAGGGGTTTGCGGAAATTATGACCACCGCGCCGGAATTTGGCTTTCGGATCAAAATCCATCGGAATAACCATATTGATCAAGGCATTAAAAGATGTATCAATAAAGCCGTCCAATTCATAGCACCGTTTGATAATTTCCAGCCAGTCAGCCTGTTCAAACAGAAGGCACAAGCCGATGGCGTTCACCAGAAAATCTCTGCCACTCGCCCCTCCGCCCCAAACGGACATTGTCCAACCTTCTTCGATCAGTTCGGGATCGTCCACGGGATATTTTTCATCGATTTCCAAACACAGGCGGCTGTATTCGATTGCCTGGGCAAAGCGTTCGCGGACGATCTCTATCGGATAACCTGCGGTGTATTCTGCTATGGTCAATACATATAATGAATCGACAACCGTTTCTGGTGGTGACGTTGGAAATTCATGCATTCCTTCTAATGCTACATTAAGTAACCACAGATTATTTTGATATGACTGTCTAAAAAACTCTTCTTTAAACAATCCCTGGCGGTCTTTATTGCGGTCGTACTGTATTGTGTTTTCTGTCATTTTCTACCTCTCGGTCGGTTGGTGGGTTTGGATTGGTTATGGCGTTTTTCCTCATTTCGGGCATCGCGCCGACGGATGGCGATGATGCGGTCGATATGCCTTTCGTTGTCGATATGTCTAACCGATATATCGTTATGATTTCGGTGTTTGGTTTCTTCGTATCCGTTCAATAACGCGTCTGCATGCTGCCAGCCGACGGTATCTGGGATATTCAGGGCAGTATAGATGATGTGGCGACGGTATAAAACTTTCCATTTTGATCTAACAATAATTTTTTGAAAATCGACCTGTACTGATATTGGCAATTGTCCTTTCTTAAACAAATCATTAATCCGTTCCTGAATCCACACATGATCCATTTGCACCACGTGCCTTCCGCCTTCCTTCTCCGACAATACGCCCAGCCTCTTGGCAATCTGGGAGTCCGTACCCAATGCAGTAAATGACCCTTTCGCTTCGATTACGGCATAGGGTTTGCCGCCGTTGGTTGCCGGATTTGCCTGCCAAAAGCTGTCTATGCCTTTGTCGCTACCTGCTATCGCCAGCTTTTTCAGTTTGCCCTTGTCGTTAAGCTTCCTCTCTTTCGCATCGGGTTTCCAACTTCCCGCCGTATGTTTGTCGTGTGCTATCCAATTTCCTTTACCCCAACCAAGTTTTTCCAAACAGTAGTAGTCGGCGATGTGCTCGCCGACCCCGCCGCCGAATGCCTTCCATCTTGAGGGTTCTCTTGCTTTCACTTGTTCCGCCATTTTTCCGGAAGTAGTATGTTTAGAAGGTCGGTTGTTTTCCTTTCCTCCATTTGTCTTCGGTTTGTTTGATCTAGGTGGCTTGGGCGGATGCGATTTTGCTGCAGGATGGTTCGGCGGCAGATTCTTGGGTTGCGGCGAAATCTTTGGCTGTATTTGTCGCGCACCGCTATTGTTGCTTCGATCCTTGCTTCTGGTAATCGCTTTTCGGATATAGCGGGAAAGTAGAATCAGGCAACTAGACAGATTCCTTTTTACAAAATCAAAACAGGCATTGATGGTGCCGGATACATCGAACCAGCGCCCAAATACACTATCTTTTGCCGAAGTCAATGCCGCTTTTCTCGCACTTTCCAACTCCCGCTCCAACCTACTGATATCGATAAGCTGCATCAAAAAGGCTTCGGGATTGACGGGAATTGGACGAAAATTGTTTCTCACCATCAATACATTGGCCTTCTCAATAATCCTTGTGATGATTTCAAACATCAACGGACCGTAAAAGTCAGGATTACGTATCAACTGTCTGAACGTCGTTCTAACCGGCGCACCTGCTCCGGGTATCAGGCAGACTATGCCCAGAATAAGCTGTAGTTTGAGTTCATTTTCTTCTTCCGGGGTTTTATAGTTTTGACGATATAAGTCCCATCCTGTCGATGTAATGTCCCGAATGCCCGCAACCACATTCAACGGCGGGATGGCTGTCGCCATATCTAGAAGCAGGTTTTTAACTGCCTCTTCTTCCTGTCTGGTCAATGTGATACTCATAGTTTAATCATCCTCGTAATCTAGATCGGAGTCTAGAAGCAAATCAATCACTTCTGAAAGTTTATCCTCCGGTATTTGCAAATCAAACTCCGCCAATTGACCAATAACCGCCTTTGCGGAGAAATCCTGTTCAAAATCTTCGATGGAAGGCAAATCGACAGGATCTTCGGAATAGCCGAAATAAACGTTGGCGGGACTGATATTGATATCTTTCAATACTGCCCTTCCATTTGTATCCAGCTTACCCGTATATTCCTTTCCATTTGCCAGCACCACTCTATAAGGGGCGTTACCGATAGGCATCAAGTTCGCATCGTGATAAAAAATCTCAAAGTCGTTTTTATGCATGGAAAACCCAGCTAAATCCAAATCCCATGCATTCGCCCCACCCACCACCAACGGCGCCCTCACCCGCACCACCTTCGGACTTCCGATCTCAACTTCCCCGTTACTCAACTTGATATACGCCCCTTTGCAGGTGATCAGAATCTCTTCCTTCGCCGCAATGGTGACTTTCCCTGCGCTGCTGGTTAACGCTGCGTCCTTCAAAGCATTCAGCTGCAATTCGTCATTCTGTGCCTGTACAGTGACTGCACCCTGATTGGCCTGCATCTTGATGCCGTTGCTTTGCGCAAACAGGTTAAGGCTCTCTGCCGCATGGGCGGTCAGGCTTTGGCCGGCGGTAATGTCGGTATGGTTGCCGCTGATAAGGTGGATGTTTTCATTGGCGGTATGCAGTTGGCTTTGCTCTGTTGCGGTGGCTATACCGGCCGGGGCGGTTTGGATCAAACCGGCCTCTTTCAGGTCTTTGAGGGCGTCTTTCAGACGGCCCCTTTGGGTTTCTTCATCGGTGTGGTGGTTGTTGGCGGTTTGGGCGGCTTTGTTCAGGCTTTTGGCCAGGGAGAGTGCCTGTTCGAGTTGGGCGACGGCATCGTCCATATCCAGCACTTTGCCGTTGGCATCCTGGTTTTGTGCACTGACA
>NZ_JBQCXE010000008.1:0-77929 GCF_051956675.1 Neisseria sp. P0022.S009 | reverse complement strand
CGTGGTGTTTGAAGACGGCGACAATGATGTCGGGAATGGTTTGGTGTTGGAACAGCCGGGAAGTTTGGAAATGTTTTAAAGCCGCGAAGCGCGGCTCTAAAACAAAGCGGTAAACGGTTTCATCCTTAGATACCGACAACTTCTCGCATGAGGTGATGATGCCCTGCCATTGCTTCGCCGGCGGATCGTCTGAAGCAGACCCGAACACCCCGGCCACTTCCGACAGTAAGCCTTCCTGCGGACGAATCTCAAATGCTGCGCGTTGGTTGAGGTAGGAAGACAGAGGCAAAGAGGAATCGGTCGATGTGGCAGTGATTTCAACCCGATAAGCGGTATTGACCGCTTCGGATGCGCTGAAGGAGCGGACTGAAAGTGACGGGGAAAAACGGGCGAAAGTGAGGTGGTAGGATTGGCGGGCGGTCATGGTGTTGAATTTAAAGATGACAATGAATTTGATATATTAACTTGGATTATGCTGATGGTAAAGCGAATGGGATGAATGGGGAAAAGGCCGTCTGAAAGGTAATAAATCCAGTTGATTTCAATCCCCTTATCAACAAACCTTAAAACTCCCTCCGATTAAATTTTTAAGAAATTTGCGTAAATCAACTTCTAAATCTAACTGTTTTTTAATAACTATACCGCCCACTCATTTCTAATGAAAAAAGTACAAATTTAATGGAAAATACACACCTTCAAACTCAATTACTTTTAAAAAACGAATGTGCTCCTTCCTTCACATCCTCAAAAAAATCGGCAAAATAGTGCTGATCATCCCTATTTTTGCCCTATTGTATTTTTTGTCTGCTTGGATGATGGCTTCATTGCCGCTTAATGAAGAGCAGCCAAAAGGAGACATTACGTTATTTCTAGTCAGTAACGGCGTGCATACTGATGTAGTCATGCCGCTGAAGAATGATATTTTTGATTGGTCGGATGTCGTCAATCCGAGAGACACGCTTACCGCTGATCCTCAAATAACGCATATCGGTTTAGGCTGGGGAGAACGTAATTTTTATTTATACACGCCTGAGTGGAAAGATTTGACGTTCTCCAATGCCTTTGGTGCATTAAGCGGGCTGAACCGTACGCTGATTCATGTTACTTATTATCCTTTTGAACCGCGAGAAAATAGCCACGTCGTCAAATTTTTGGTCACGCCTGAGCAATACAGGAATTTAACCAAATCGCTCTTGGCCAGTTTTCAACAAGAAAATGGACAACCCATCTTGCTAAAAGGAATTCATCATCAGTCTAACGATGCTTTTTACGAAGCCAAAGGACGCTATCATTTATTCAATACTTGTAACACTTGGCTGAATGACAAATTGGTTGAAAGCGGCCTTAAAGGCGTGTATTGGACTCCTTTCTCTTCGCCCTTGCTGGAACAATACCGATAGCCTTCATGCTTCTCAATTTTTGGGTCTATGTAAAACTTCAGGCCGTCTGAACTTTTTCAGACGGCCCATATTTTCGATAAACCCTCAATTTTTTCATTGTATAGACAAAATTTTATAACAGCATTAAATATCAATTTAAACAAATAAACTGATTTTAAATTCCATAAAATAATTAAAATAAAGAAATTTTAGAATAAAATTGCTAAAACAAAAAATTAAACCTTGTTTAATTCCGCTAAAACCTGTAACCTGTATCAAAAATAAACAAGAGAGTCCATCATGTCCCAGCACCACCCTACCGACGATATTAAGATCAAAGAAGTCAAAGAGTTATTACCTCCAATCGCACATTTGTATGAGCTGCCTGTTACGCCTCAGGTTGCCAATTTGGTTTATAAAACACGTCATGAGATTTCGGATTTAGTTCACGGCCGCGACAACCGTTTGCTGGTCATCATCGGCCCATGTTCGATTCACGATACCAAGGCGGCGGTAGAATATGCGCAAAAATTGCTGCCCTTGCGCAAAAAATATGAGAAAGAGCTGCTGATTGTGATGCGCGTGTATTTTGAGAAACCGCGTACAACCGTTGGCTGGAAAGGCCTGATTAACGATCCGCACTTGGACGGTACGTTTGACATCAACTACGGCCTGCGCCAAGCGCGTCAGTTGTTGCTGACTTTAAACGAAATGGGTATGCCTGCTTCGACTGAATTCTTGGACATGATTACGCCGCAATACTACGCCGACCTGATTTCTTGGGGCGCGATTGGTGCGCGCACGACTGAAAGCCAGGTACACCGCGAATTGGCCAGCGGTCTCTCCTGCCCTGTCGGCTTTAAAAACGGTACGGACGGCAATCTGAAAATCGCCATCGACGCCATCGGCGCCGCCAATCATCCGCACCACTTCTTGTCTGTAACCAAAGCCGGTCATTCCGCGATTGTCCACACCAGCGGCAACCCTGACTGCCATGCGATTTTGCGTGGCGGTAAAGAGCCTAATTACAGTGCGGAACACGTTAAAGACGCGGTGGCGCAGCTTCAAAAAGCCGGCGTGAGCAGCAACCTGATGGTGGACTGCAGCCATGCCAACAGCCGTAAAGACTTCCGCAAACAAATGGACGTGGCGCGCGATGTTGCGGCGCAGCTGAAAGCCGGTGAAAAACACATTATGGGCGTAATGGTGGAAAGCCACTTGGTTGAAGGCCGCCAAGACAAGCCTGAAGTTTACGGTCAAAGTATTACGGATGCCTGCATCGGTTGGGATACGACTGAAGAATTGCTGGCCCTGCTTGCCGAAGCGAAAGGTTACCAAGCGTAAGTGCGACATCATTTAAAAGACCGGATACGTTCCGGTCTTTTTTGTGCCTGTCATTTTGATTTCTTCACTCGAGATACCGAGCAAATTTTAGTCAGGTTCAACATAAAAACAATATGTCAGAAAATATTCAGGCCGTCTGAAAAACCAATCATTCAGGTTTTCAGACGGCCTGCCCTACTTTTCTTTTCAATTAAAACGTGTGTTTAACCGTCGCAGTCACACTACGCGGCGTACCGTAAACGTGAATATCCGGCATGGTGCGGTAGCGTTTGTTGAACACGTTTTCAAAATCCAAACCAATGCGGGTAGATTTACCGATTTTGTAATGCACGGTCAAATCCAGCGTGGCGTATGGGCGTTGAGTCAATGCAGCGGCGGCGGCCGGATTGATGTCTGCCGGGTATTCGTCCAGTGTGTGGCTGCGGCTTTGCCAGTTGACGTTGGCCCCCAGGTTCAAACGGTCGGTCACGTCATACGCGGTAAAGAGTTTGAACAAATGAACCGGGTAAGACGGATGCAGTTGAACCCCTTCGCTGTCTTTGATTTTGGAACGTGCATAAGACGCATTCAGCAGCCATTTGTCACTCAGGCGGCCTCCGACAGAGAGCTCCACGCCTTTTGTCGTGGTGTTGTCGGCTGCGCGGTAGTATTCTTCGCCATTCGCGAATTTGCCTGCAACAACGCCCAAATGGTCGCGTTTGTTCATAAAGACGGAGGCGGAAGCATTCAGACGGCCGTCAAACCATGACGCTTTCAAACCAGTCTCGTAGGTTTTGCCACGCTGCGGTTTGAGCGCTGCGCCGTCTTTGGTCAGATAACGCACTTGCGGACGGAAAATGGTGGTGTAAGAAGCATAGGCGGTCAAATTGTCGCCGATGTCGTAGGTTACGCCCAAGTAAGGAATGAAAACGTTTTGTTTGTGGCTGCTGTGTGCGAATTTGTTACGGCTGGTGCTGTAACGGTACCGCCAATCTACAAAACGGCTGCCGCCGATAAAGGCGAGTTTGTCGGTCAGTTTGAAACGGGTCGAGCCGTAAACCGACAGGTTTTTCATGCGTGAAAAACCATCGCGCAGATACGGCATATCGGGTTTGGCGATGTTGCCGTCAAATTTACGCAAATCGGGAATCATCGACTCGCCTTCTTCATAGAAAGACAGGTTTTCTTTGTTGTCCTGATAGCTGATGCCGACATTGAACTCGTGCGAGCGGCCCAGCGCTGGATAATTGCCGTCCAAGGCCAGCGCAAAATTCTGATCGCGGTATTTGCTGCGGTCGCGGTCTGAAGTGAAAAGTGCAGAGTAATCGGGATTGATTTCAAATGTACCGGCAATGCCTGAAACGATGTCGTTTTTACCCGAAACATGGCTGTAATCACCAGTCAGTTTCCAGCCGTTGTCAAACTCATGGCTAAGGGAAGTGAATACTTCGGCACTGTTGTCTTTGCCGTATGCCCAGCGTGCGGAAGAATTGCTGCGTGGCGAAGATTCAAACGGTTTGAATCCGTCTTTGCGATTACCTGCTGCTGTCAGATAGCTGAAACGCGAGCTGCCGGTATTGCGGAAACGGTGTATTTCCGTACCGAGGCGCCATTGGGTTTGCGGCGTGAGATCGTAAGACAAAATGCCATAGAAAGTGTGATTGTGGCGCGAAGTGTTCGGCAGGTAATCGCCGCCGTGGTCGCTGACCAAAATGGCGCGGCCGCGCAAGGTATTGTCGGCATTCAGAGGATGATTGGCATCAAGGACGAAACGGTAGTGGTTCCACAAACCGACACCGGCTTCCACGCTGATGGCTGGCTTGGCAGTCGGTTTTTTACGTTCCAACGCAACCGTACCGCCCGGCTCGCCCATACCGCCGTTGGACAAACCGCTTGCGCCGCGCACGACGACGACTTGTTCGTACAATGCGCTGTCCAGATTGTTGGTGCCGCGGCGGATGGCTTTACCGTCGTAAAGGAATTTGGGCGCGCCGTCTACGGAAATGCTGTCAATCGCCTGACTGCGTGAAATAAACTGGCTGTGGCCGGAGACGTTGTTGCCCATTTTGCTGTGGAACATGCCCGGCGTTTGTTTCAACACGTCCTGCAAAGTATCCAAACCCTGGTCGTCCATTTGTTTTTCGGTGACGACAGACAAGGACTGCGGCGTTTCGCGCTGGGTCAGGCGGATGCCTGTCGCGGCGGAAGATGCGGGAATGGTGTAGTTGGAAGTAGTCTGTTTTCCGACACCTTGGACGGTAACTGTCGGTAAATCGACACGTTCTTGCGGCTGGCTATTTTCTACTTCGGTCGCGAAAGAATACGCCGAACACAAAGCCAGACTGACGGCAAAGCTTAATTTGCCATAGGGAAATACGGGTAGTGACATAGCTTCTCCAGTTAGCTGATGTTTTAATTTGGTGGCAGATTCTATCAAAAAGATGTAGTCCGATGAAACTATGTTCTAATCCCTATTTTCTAAGTAGTTTGTTTAATTAGAAATATTTATTTTTTTGCTAGTTATAAATAACTAAAAAGGCCGTCTGAAAACTGAATCATCAGGTTTTCAGACGGCCTCAATCTTTTTATCACAAAAAATCAGTCTGCCAATTTTCGTGCCAACTCTGCCAAATGTTTACCTTGTGCGAAGGCAATGTCGTTTTCTTCGGCGGTCAATGCCGGCTTGCTGTCGTGGCCGGAAACATGGCTTGCGCCGTAAGGCGTGCCGCCGCTTTGGGTATTGCTGAGCGCGGATTCGGTATAGGGAATGCCGCTGATGACCATGCCGTGGTGCAACAGGGGCAGCATCATGGTCAGCAGGGTAGTTTCTTGGCCGCCGTGCAGAGAAGATGTGCTGGTGAATACGGTGGCAGGTTTGCCGACGAGTTCTGCGCCGAGCCAAAGGGGAATGGTGCCGTCGATAAAGTATTTCATCGCTGCGGCCATATTGCCGAAACGTGTCGGGCTGCCGAGCGCGAGGCCGGCGCAATTTTTGAGGTCGTCGGCAGTCGCGTAGGGCGCGCCTTCGTCGGGAACGGCTTTTTCAACGGCTTCGCAAACGGTGGAAACTTTGGGCACGGTACGCAATACGGCTTCGCAACCGTCCACGCTTTCGATACCGCGTGCGATTTGGCGGGCAAGGTTGCGCGTGCTGCCGTTTTGGGAATAAAAGAGGACGAGGATTTTCAGGGGATTTGGGTTCATTTGGGGTTTCCGTTACAATGCTGTCAGGTTTCAGACGGCCTTTTGAATACTCGGGCCGTCTGAAAAGAAAAATTTCTATTCAAAAGTGGGAAAAGGTTATGCCGTTTTCGCAATGGTGGCAAGATTTTTTGAAAAGTAAGGGCGTGGCGTTTGCTTGGTTTGTCGTGCGCCGTTTTGATGACGAGCGTGTGCCGCAGGTGGCGGCAAGCATGACGTTTACGACGCTTTTGGCTTTGGTGCCCGTGTTGACGGTGATGGTCGTCATCGCTTCGGCCTTCCCTGTTTTCGACCAATGGTCGGGGGAATTTGTCTCTTTTATCAACCGCACCATTGTGCCGCAGGGCGCGGATATGGTGTTTGACTACATCAATGCGTTCCGCGATAAGGCCACCAAGCTGACGGCCATCGGCAGTGTGATGTTGGTCGTAACCTCGCTGATGCTGATTCGGACGATAGACAATGCGTTCAACCGGATTTGGCGCGTTAATTCGCAACGGCCCTGGATGATGCAGTTTTTGGTGTATTGGGCGTTGCTGACGTTTGGGCCTTTGTCTTTGGGCGTGGGCTTGTCGGTCGTGATCGGCCAGGTGCAATTGGTGGGCGGCTCGGAATGGCTGAGGGTTATCACTACGGTTTCATTTATTACGGCGCTGCTGTGGGGCTTGTACCGCTTTGTGCCCAACCGTTTCGTACCGGCCAGCCATGCTTTGGTCGGCGCGGCCGTAACGGCGTTTTGCTTGGAAACGGCACGCTTTTTGTTCGCTTGGTACATGGGCAACTTTGACGGCTACAAATCGATTTACGGCGCATTTGCCGCGGTACCTTTTTTCCTGTTGTGGCTCAACCTGTTATGGACGCTGGTATTGGGCGGCGCGGTTTTGACCTCGTCCCTGTCCTACTGGCGCGGCGAAGCGTTCCGCCGCAGTCTGGATGCACGCGGCCGCTTTGACGATGTATTGAAAATTCTGCTGCTGCTCGATTCTGCCCAACAAAACGGCAAGGCATTGCCGGTGCAGGAGTTCAGACGGCATATCAATATGGGCTTTGACGAATTGGGCGAGCTTTTGGAAAAACTGGCGCGACACGGTTATGTCTATTCCGGCCGCCAAGGCTGGGTCTTGAAAACGGGGGCGGAGTCCATCGACTTGGCGGAGCTGTTCAAACTCTTTGTCTACCGCCCGCAAACGCTCAACAAAGACAAAGTCAATCAAACGGTTGACCACATCATGCAGCCCTGCTTGGAAACTTTGAACATGACGCTTGCCGAGTTCGGCGCCCATACGAAAAAGCAATCCTCTTAAACCTGATGCCGTCTGAAAGCAAAAATATCAAGTTTCAGACGGCCTTTGCTATAATCGGCACACCACTGAATACAATATTCAACCTACAAGGAAAAATAGATGAAAACACCAGCCCTACTCTCTCTGCTCGGTTTGATTCCATCTGCCGCCTTTGCCGCCCACGGCGTAGGCCTCGGCCAACCGCCCAAATATCCGGCCAACTTCACTGCTTTCGAATACGTCAACCCCAACGCCCCCAAAGGCGGCACATTTACCACGCCTTTCCTCGGTGCTTTTGACACGCTTAACCCCTTTACCCTCAAAGGCAACCACGAATACGGCATCAGCATGCTGACGCTCGACACCCTGACCGAGCAAAGCATGGACGAACCTTACGCCGTTTACGGTCTGATTGCCGAAGACATCGCCTTGGCGCCGGACGGCCTTTCCGTTACCTTCAAAATCAACCCCAAAGCCAAATTCCACAACGGCGACCCCGTTTTGGCCAAAGACGTTGCCGCTTCATTTAACATCCTGACCAAAGACAAAGCCGCCGCCCCCATGTACCACTTCTACTGGAGCGACGTGGCCAAAGTAGAAACGCCCAACGATCGTACCGTCGTGTTCCGCTTCAAGCAGCGCAACTCAGAATTGCACATGATTCTCGGCAGCCTGCCCGTCTTCTCGCATAAAAGCTATCCAAAAGGACTGGCTGCCGCGCCCAACAGCCTGCCCATTGGTTCCGGCCCCTACCGTTTTGCCAAAGCCGAAAACGGCCGCATCAGCGAGTTTGTCCGCGACAAAAACTACTGGGCGCAAAACCTGCCCGTGCGCAAAGGTCGCTACAACTACGACCACATCCGCATCAAATACGTCAAAGACGAAGTTGTCCGCATCGAAGGGTTAAAAGGCGGCCAATATGACTTTGTACAAGAAAACGTCGCCCGCAACTGGGCGCGCGCCTACTCCGACGAAGTCCTCAAAAAACGCAACCTGTCCAAACACGAATGGCTGCAAAACAGCACCGCAGGCATGCAAGGCTTCGTCATCAATATGCGCCACAAGCCCTTGGACAATATTTACGTCCGCCGCGCCTTGATTGAAAGCTTCGACTACGAAAGCGTCAACAGCCGCATCTTCTACGGCGCATACCGCCGCACCGACAGCTTCTTCACCAACAGCACCATGGCCGCAACCGGCAAGCCCGACCGTGCAGAAACCGCATTGCTCAAATCATTGGGTACCAAGCTGCCCGAGGGCGTATTGGATCAAGACGTCCCTATGCCGCCGGTTACCGACCCCAAACTGGGCGTGCGTCCGAACCTGCTCAAAGCACGCGCCCTGCTTGAAAAAGGCGGCTATCAATACAAAAACGGCAAAGCAGTGGACAAACAAGGCAAACCGCTGACCTTTGAATTCCTCGCCCCCAGCAAAAACTATGAACGCATTACCGCCAAATGGCAGCGCGACCTCGCCAAAATCGGCATTACCATGAACGTGCGCACCGCCGATTCCGCCGTGTACCAAAAACGCATGAACGACTTCGATTTTGACGTAACCACCGGCTACTACGGCAACAGCGAAAGCCCCGGCAACGAGCAATACGACTACTTCAGCTGCGCCGCCGCCAAAACCGAAGGCAGCCGCAACCTTTCCGGCGTCTGCCATCCCGCGGTTGAAAAACTGCTGACCCATTTCAACAGCTTTACTAACCGCCAAGAGCTGCAAACCACCTCGCGCGCGCTCGACCGACTGATCCGCCACCAATACACCATCGTTCCAAACTGGTTCGCCGACCGCTACCGCGTCGTGTACCGTAACGATGTAGGCATTCCGTCCAAGCTGCCGAAATACTACGATCCCATCACCTTCGCCATGACCGCAGGCTGGAAGAAAAAGTAGTCGCATTTCGACAACACGCCCAAGCGGCTGAAAGCCCTTGACGCATAGCCTTTGGCATAAAAACCCATTATTCGTTTAAAACCAATTAATCCATCCAAACCAAATAATTACAAAAGAAAAAACAACTTAAAGCCAAATCAAAGGCCGTCTGAAAAATCCGTCAGCAAAAATCATCTGCAACGGAACATTTCAGACGGCCTTTTCGTCTCTTTTCAATCCAGTTTTGCAACCGAAACAAAATATCAAAAATTAACAAAAAAATTGCAACACAATACTCTCAAAATTTACAAAACCGTGTACACTTCCAACTTAAGATTTTGAATTATAAGAATAATCGTAATAAGAACTACAATCATCTCAATTTAACCAATATCAAGCGTTCATATAACAAAAGGAACAAAAACATGGAAATCAAACGTCTCTCTACCATTCTCAAACTGATTGCCAACCCCGAACGCATGGCCATCCTTTTCCTGCTGCTCGACGGCGACCGCAGCATTACCGAACTAGCACAAGCACTCGGCTCCTCCCCGACCGGCATCGCCAACCACCTCGCACGCCTGCGCACCGAAGGCATCATCGATTTCACGCGCTACCACCGCATCATCGAATACCGCCTCATCTCCGAAGAAGCCATCACCATCCTCAATACCCTGCGCACGCTCAAAGACCCTGCCGAATAAACAAATTATTCCACATCACAACAACAAGGCCGTCTGAAACATCAGCTTTCAGACGGCCTGCCACTTTCAACCCATATCGAAAAATAAACCAATCCGCTATACAATACCGCCCATGCCCACAGGCGCCATCCGCCGTCTTCCCACCCAACAGCACACACGGAAACATCATGAAAATCGCCACTTGGAACGTCAATTCCCTCAACGTCCGCCTGCCCCAAGTACAAAACTGGCTGGCCGACCACCAAGCCGACATACTCGCCTTACAAGAACTCAAACTCGACCAAGACAAATTCCCGGCCGCCGCCCTGCAAATGATGGGCTGGCATTGCGTCTGGAGCGGCCAAAAAACCTACAACGGTGTCGCCATCATCAGCCGCCACGAACCGCAAGACGTACATTGCGGCCTGCCCACCCTACCCGACGACCCGCAACGCCGCGTCATCGCCGCCACTATCAACGGCGTGCGCATCATCAACGTCTATTGCGTCAACGGCGAAGCCCTGGACAGTCCCAAATTCCAATACAAAGAACAATGGTTTGCCGCATTGACCGAGTTCGTCCACGCCGAAATGGCCGTACACCCCAAACTCATCCTGCTCGGCGACTTCAACATCGCCCCGGCCGATGCCGACTGCTACGACCCCGAGAAATGGCACGAAAAAATCCATTGTTCCTCCATCGAAAGACAATGGTTTAAAAACCTGCTCGACCTCGGCCTGACCGACAGCCTGCGCAAAGTCTACCCCGAAGGCGCGTTCTACACATGGTTCGACTACCGCGGCGCCATGTTCCAACGCAAACTCGGCCTGCGTATCGACCACATCCTCACCAGCCCCGAACTTGCCGCCAACCTTACCGACGTCACCGTCGACCTAGAAACCCGCGCCCAAGAACGCCCCAGCGACCATGCACCGGTAATCGCCGAGTTTGACTGTTAGATTTTGAGTGAATAAACAATAAGTCCGCCTGAAAACTGGATTTCAGACGGCCTTGGTATTGTGCACAATAAAATATAGATTGAATTCTCAAATCTATTTGTTTTTGAGATTACAATAAGAACAAAGTTTGAAAATTTAGGAGTACATATGTTACTAGATATTAATGAGGATTTTAAATTAGTCTATGATCTTTCTATTGAAATAGAAAGAGATCCAAGCTTTATGCATCTGGTTCAACAAGTAACCCTAGACCCCAATAAGCCGCATGTTGGTTTAAAAGGGAATTTAGGGTTATATGGATCTGAACTCTGGTGGGAAAATATAAAAAACAAAGTGATGAAAACAAATATTATTAGAGGAGTAATAAAAAGATGCTATAAAGCAGGCCAAGATAGCCAAGACTCGGTTAATTCATTCGAACTGATATTGCCTGATGGCCGAACATGGAATGAAAGTATCTATACAAATAACAGAAAAGATATTAACCTTTTTAAAATTGGTCATGAAGTTATTATATTTTATGCACATGATGAAATAAAACCATCTAATGGTATTAATGAACAAATAAGATATGCTGATACAGTTATTGAAATGGCTATATCAAAAAATGTTGTTATGGGCTACGCTGATAAATCTAGGTTTGTAAGATTTTTAATGTCTTTACGTCTATTGAAAACCAAAATATGAAAAAAGGTCGTCTGTTAATATTCAGACGACCTTCTTATTTTTACCTTTCAGACGGCCTTTAATATTTCCAATCAACCCAACGTTACCATCTCAATCTGCTCCATACTTCTACCCAAGAAGCGTTCGCCGATGGTGCGGAAGCGCAGTGGGATGTCGCTGACGTAGAAACGGTAATCCGGATTGTCGTTTTCCGTGTTCAGCAAACCTGCTTGCGCCAAGGCTTTGGCGGTGGCTTCGGCGGTGGTGATGGCGGAATCGACCAAGGTAACATTTTGTGCTTCACGGCCGATAAGCGGTTTGAGCAGTGGGAAGTGGGTACAACCCAACACCAGCGTGTCGATGTCGTCAGCCAAAAGCGGCTTCAGGTATTCGCGCACGGTCAGACGGGTGACTTCGTGATCGAGCCAGCCCTCTTCCACCAATGGCACAAGCAGGGGCGCGGCTTGCGTGCGCACCAGCGTGTCGTTGTTTTGCGAATGGATGGCGCGCGCATAGGCGTTGCTGTTGACTGTGGTATTGGTCGCGATAATGCCGATTCGGTTGTTTTTGGTGGTTTGCAAAGCGGCTTCCGCGCCGGCGGAGATGACGTCCAATACAGGCATATTGCCTGCTTTTTGGCGGATTTTTTGTCCGGCAACGGCGGCAATGGTGTTGCACGCGATGACGAGTGCCTTGACATCGTTTTCCAGCAGGAAATCGACAATCTGCATGGCGAAGGTTTCGATGGTGGCGCGGGATTTGGTGCCGTAGGGAACGCGTGCAGTATCGCCAAAATAGATGATGTTTTCCATCGGCAGGCGTTCCATCAGGGCGCGGACATTGGTCAAGCCGCCGACGCCGGAATCAAATACGCCGATGGGGCGTTGTTTGCTGGTACTCATGGTTAATTTCTTCAATATAGAGTTAAGGCCGTCTGAAACCGTTTTTCAGACGGCCTGAAGGTTAAACATATTCTTTTTTATCGTTTTCCATCCAAGCCTGATGCGAGCAAACCCACAACAGTACGATACCGCACACGGTCGAGCTCAACATCATACCGGCCATTACCAAGGCAGAACCATTATGCAGCCAAGTCGTGGCCATACCGACCGATGCGCCGATAAGGGATTGGAACACGCCTAAAACCGCATTTGCGCTGCCGCCCTCTGCGCTGAAATAGCTCATAAAGCAGGCTTGAGTGTTCGCACCGACCAAGCCTTGCGTACCGACTGAAAACATCACGCACAGCACCAAAGCCCACAAAGGCGGCAAAGACAGTAACAACACCAAAACAGCCATCAGCAAATTGGCGACAAATTGGACGATAATGCCCCATTTGAGGATGTTTTGCGGATGCGTACCGGTTTTCAAACGCCACGCGGTAACGCGGTTAAACGACATCATGGTAATGATATTGAGCGCAAATATCCAAGCATATTGGTTTGGTGAAACATGATACAGTTGTTGGTACACGAACGACGATTCGGTCAAAAAAGCAAACATCGAACCGAAACTGAAAGCTTGGAAAAACAAATAGCCCATCGCGGCACGCGTCCTCAAAACACGTTTAAACCTGCCGGCCACCACGCCGAACACGTCCATGCTGATTTTGCCTTTTTGGTGCGGCTTGGGCAGGAAATACCACATCAATCCCCAAAGCAGCAGCGAATAGCAGGCCAGAAAACCGAAAATCATGCGCCAGCCGCCCAAATTCTGCAAGCCCGCACCAATCATCGGCGCCATCAGCGGCACAATCATCAAAATAATACCGATTAAGGCAAACATCTGCGCGGCTTTGCGTCCGGAATAATAATCGCGCACCATCGCACCGGAAATTACCACGGTCATCCCTGCGCCAAACGCCTGCACGGCACGCAAGTTCAGCAGCTGCTCGACATTATTCACCATCGTCAAACCGACAACGGCGGCAAAGTAAATGCTCAAGCCCACCAAGGCGACAGGTTTGCGGCCTTTAATATCCGAAATCGAACCGCCGACCACCTGGCCAAACGCCACGCCAAACATAAAAAAGCTCAGGCTTTGCTCAATACGGTGGATGTCCGAACCCAGCGACTTCGCCATTTCGGGAATCGCAGGCAGATAGGCATCGACAGAAAACGGCATCAGCGCGACCAACATCGCCATCAGCACGGCCATGGTTTTTTCGCCCAAAGGGGCTTGTTGTGCAGTCATTCCGATTTTCGCTTTCGTAACAAATATTCAAAAAACAAAGAAAACAACCGCCTTGTCAGACGGTTGCGGATTGGATGGAATTATAGCAGATTTCAACCCCGTCCAATCACTGCACAAAAACCTTTGCAAAACTTAAGGCCGTCTGAAACTTCGTTTGGTTGAATCCCCCCGCCGCAAACGTTAAAATGCTTGTTTTTTAAGACAACACATTGTTTCACATCACGGATTCTAAGGAATAATCATGACTACATTTCAAATTGCGCGTGCCGACGGGAAAACGCTCGAAATCCAAGGCAAAATGGCCAACCGCCACGGCTTGATCGCCGGTGCGACCGGTACGGGTAAAACCGTTACCCTGCGCCGCATGGCGGAAGCCTTCAGCAGCGAAGGCGTCCCTGTATTCTTGGTCGATGTCAAAGGCGATTTGTCGGGCATCGCGCAAGCCGGTGCCAACAGCGGCAAAGTGGGCGAACGCATCGCCGAGTTTGATTTGGGCGAGCAATGGCTGCAAAGTTTCCCCGTGCGCTTTTGGGATGTTTACGGCGAAACCGGTATTCCCGTACGCGTAACCGTTTCCGAAATGGGCCCTATGCTTTTGGCTCGCCTGATGAATCTGAACGACACGCAGGAAGGCCTGCTCAACCTCGTGTTCAAAGTTGCCGACGACAGAGGCTGGCACATTCTGGACTTGAAAGACCTGCGCAGCATGCTGAAACACGTTTCCGACCACGCTTCGGAATACCGTACGCAATACGGCAACGTCTCCGCCGCCAGTATCGGCGCGATTCAACGCCAACTGCTGACTTTGGAAAACGAAGGCGCAGAAAAATTCTTCGGCGAACCTTCCCTCAACCTGCAAGACTGGATGCAGACCGACAACGGTAAAGGCGTCATCAACATCCTCAATTCCGAAAAACTGATGCGCTCGCCGCGTATGTACAGCGCGTTTTTGCTGTGGATGTTGGCAGAATTGTTTGAAACCCTGCCCGAAGTCGGCGATTTGGACAAACCAAAATTCGTGATGTTCTTCGACGAAGCGCATTTGATGTTCGACAATGCCGCCAATGCACTGGTCGAACAAATCGAACAAGTCGTGCGCCTGATCCGCTCCAAAGGCGTGGGCGTATATTTCGTCACCCAAAACCCGCTCGATTTGCCCGACACCATTCTCGGCCAACTAGGTAACCGCGTACAACACGCCCTGCGCGCCTTCACGCCGCGCGACCAAAAAGCAGTCAAAGCCGCCGCCGAAACCTTCCGCAGCAATCCGAATATCAAAGTTGCCGAAGCGATTGCCGAACTGGGCGTCGGCGAAGCACTCGTTTCCTTCCTCGACGAAAAAGGTATGCCCGAGCCGGTAGAACGCGCGCTCGTCCTGCCGCCGCAATCTTCCTTGACCCCGCTTGCCGCCGAAGAGCGCAACCGCTTGTTCCAAAACGACGATTTATATCCGACCTACAAAGACATGGTGGACAACTATTCCGCCTTTGAAGCCTTAGCCGAAGCAGACAGCCAAGCAGCCGCTGAAAAAGAAGCCGCAAATGCTGCCAAAGAGCAGGAGAAAGCACAAAAAGCCGCAGAAAAAGAAGCCGCCAATGCCGATCCCGGCATCCTCGGCGGATTGCTCGGCGGCTTGAGCGGCGGACGTAAAAAATCCGGCCAAGGTTTGGGCTACAACGTTGCCGATGCCATCGGCAGCCAAATCAACCGCCAAGTAACCAACGCCATTTCACGCAGCGTAATGGGCATTATTAAAAATATGTTCAAATAATCAGCCTGCAAACATAAAAGGCCGTCTGAAAATCAATTTCAGACGGCCTTTTGTTTATCAATCCAATCAGTTCTTCATCGATTGAACCGGAGCCGGGATTCTACCGCCTCGGTTGACGAACACTTCGCAAGAACCTTCTTTAACCGGCATTACAGGTGCGTAGCCCAGCAGGCCGCCGAACTCGACGCTGTCGCCGACGGTTTTTCCGGTTACCGGAATGATGCGCACAGCAGTGGTTTTGCTGTTGATCATGCCGATGGCGGCTTCATCGGCGATGATACCGGAAATCGTGTGCGCAGGCGTGTTGCCGGGGACGGCAATCATGTCCAAACCAACGGAGCAGACAGCGGTCATGGCTTCGAGTTTGTCCAGCGTCAGCACACCAGCTTCGGCAGCGGCAATCATGCCCTCGTCTTCCGAAACGGGGATAAACGCGCCGCTCAAACCGCCGACCGCGCTGGAAGCCATCATGCCGCCTTTTTTCACGGCATCGTTCAGCAAGGCCAAAGCCGCTGTCGTGCCGTGCGTACCGCAGACGCTCAAGCCCATTTCTTCAAGAATGCGTGCCACCGAGTCGCCGACGGCAGGGGTTGGTGCTAACGACAAGTCGAGAATACCAAACGGGATATTCAGCATTTTTGAAGCTTCGCGGCCGATGAGTTCGCCCACGCGGGTAATTTTGAAAGCGGTTTTCTTCACGACTTCCGCAACTTCGGTCAATGTTGTTGCATCTGAGTTTTCCAACGCGGCTTTTACGACACCCGGACCGGATACGCCGACATTGATAACGGCATCCGCTTCACCCGAGCCGTGAAACGCGCCCGCCATAAACGGATTGTCTTCCACCGCATTGCAGAACACGACGATTTTGGCGCAGCCGAAACCTTCGGGCGTGATTTCGGCCGTGCGTTTGATGGTTTCGCCTGCCAGCTTGACCGCATCCATATTGATACCGGCGCGCGTGCTGCCGATATTGATGGAGCTACATACGATATCGGTAGTCTTCATGGCTTCGGGAATGGAACGGATCAGCACTTCATCTGAAGGCGACATACCTTTTTGCACCAGCGCGGAAAAGCCGCCGATAAAAGACACGCCTATCGCTTTGGCTGCCTTGTCCAAAGTTTGCGCCACGCTGACGTAAGAATCAGCATGGGTGGCCGCGGCGATTTGGGCAATCGGCGTGACGGAAATGCGCTGATTCACAATCGGCACGCCATATTTGGCAGACAGATGTTTCGCCGTCGCGACCAAGTCTTTGCCGACCGTGGTGATTTTATTGTAAATGTTTTGGTTCAACACATTGATATCGCTGCTGATGCAGTCGTGCAAATCAATGCCGATGGTAATGGTGCGCACGTCAAAATTCTGGTCGGCCACCATTTTGACGGTTTCTAAAATCTCGCCGGATTGAATACTCATGGCTCTCCCTCCGACTTAAATACGGTGCATGGCTTGGAAAATTTCTTCGTTTTGCATACGGATATCAAGCGCGAGTTTTTTGCTCTCTTCCGCAAACAAATCCAAAATCCCTTGACGCGATTTGGTGCATTTTGAAGTGTCTACCAAAATAATCATGGTAAAAAAATCGTCCATCAGCTGTTGGCTGATGTTGAGAATATTGATTTGGTTTTCCGCTAAAATTTTGGAAACGTCGTACACAATGCCCACACGGTCTTTACCGATGACGGTGATGACTGAATTGTTCATAACGCTGTTTCTCCTCATAGGATATTTGAAAAATGTTGACAATTATAACACTCAGGCCGTCTGAAAAACTGTTTCAGACGGCCTGAGTATTCAAATTTCAATTTTAATTATCGCCCTGCTTTCAAAGCCTGCCACAGGCGAACGCTGAGTTTGCTCGCATCGGTTGACTTGGGAGAGACGATAAAGCTTTTTTCCATCAATTCCTTACTTGGGAAAATCGATTCGTCAGAGGTGTATTTTTCATCCATCAAATCCCGCGCCGGACGGCTGGCCGGGCCATAAGTCACATAGTTGCCGTTTTTGGCCGCCGTTTCCGGGTTGAGCGTGTGATTGATGTATTTGTGTGCATTAGCCACGTTTTGCGCATCACGCGGAATCATCAGCGAATCCACCCAAATACCGACGCCGTTTTTCGGTGTCAATACTTCGATTTCTACGCCGTTTCCGGCTTCTTTGGCACGGGTTTTGGCAATATTGAGGTCGCCGCCATAGCCTACCGATACGCAAAGGTTGCCGGCAGCCATATCGTCGATATAGCCGGACGAGGTAAAGCGTTTGATGTCGGGACGCACTTTTTTCATCATATCGACGGCGGCTTTGATGTCCTCAGGGTTTTCGCTGTTCGGGTCTTTGTCCAAATAATGCAAAGCCAAAGGAATCTGCTCGATGGCGCTGTCGAAATAGCTGATGCCGCAGGATTTCAGTTTTCGGGTGTATTCAGGGTTGAACACCAAATCCCATTCGTTTTCAGGCAGCTTGTCCGTACCCAAAGCCTTTTGAACCTGCTGTTTGTTAATCGCCAGCGTATTGATACCCCAGAAATAAGGGACGGCATATTCGTTGCCCGGATCGACGGTTTCCATCATTTTTAACAAATCGGGATCGATATTGGCGTAATCGGGAATTTGCGATTTGTCGATTTTTTGATACGCGCCGGCTTTAATCTGACGGCCGACATTGGCAATAGACGGCGCAACCAGGTCATAACCCGACTTGCCGGTCAGCAGCTTGGCTTCCAGCGCTTCGTTGCTGTCGTAGTAATCGTAGCGGACGTTGATATGCGTTTTGTTTTCAAACGCAGACAGCGTGGCCGGATCGACATAATCCGACCAGTTGTAGATATTGAGTTTATCGGTTTGGGAAGAGGAAGTTTGAGATGCGGAAGATTCTGCGGCGGTTCCTTGTCCGCCGCTGCACGCAGTCAAGACGAGGCTCACGATTGCCGCCGCCATCAAAGATTTTTTCATGGTTTCAGACCTTTTGTTCGGGGGGTAAAAATATTGCAGCGGTGGCAGATGCCACTTACAAAAGGGAAACTGTGGGGGCGGCCGGCATGTGTCCTTTGCCCTTGATTCAGCAAGGTCTGCATTAAACGGCAAAAAGCTTTTGAATGCAAGACCTTAAAGCAGAAAAAATTCTCCCTTTTCAGACGGCCTGAAGCTATGGTTTTATTCATAAACAACATTTTTTCAGAAACGGTTTCATGCCGTCTGGAAAAAACTGTATGCTTATTCAGACGGCCTCAAGATTTGTCAAAACCGCCCAATTTGTGGGAAAATTGCACGATTGAATTTAATGAAGGGCGACCCCGTGTTAGACAGAGAAGGCTATCGCCCCAATGTCGGTATTATCCTGATTAACGAACGTAACGAAGTCTTTTGGGGCAAACGCGTACGCGAACATTCTTGGCAGTTTCCGCAAGGCGGCATCAAGCCGGGCGAAAGTCCGGAGACCGCCATGTACCGCGAGTTGTACGAAGAAGTCGGCCTGCTGCCGCAACATGTCAAAATTATCGGCCGCACGCGCGACTGGCTGCGCTATGACGTGCCCAGCCACTGGGTGCGCCGCGAATGGCGCGGTTCGTATCGCGGACAAAAACAGATTTGGTATCTTTTGCGTTTGGTCGGCCGCGACAGCGACGTCAACCTCCGCGCCTGCCATCATCCTGAATTCGACGGCTGGCGTTGGCATCAATACTGGGCGCCGGTTGACGAAGTCATCGACTTCAAGCGCGGCGTGTATTTGGGCGCATTGACCGAACTTTCCCGTTTCTTGCGCGGCATAGAAAGCTATGAAGAATTTATCCGTCGCAATCCAATAGAAAACCTATAACCCCAACGCTTTCAGGCCGTCTGAAAGCGTTGTTTTTCATCCTTTCAGACGGCCTTTACATTATTCCTATGGCTAAAAACAATCAATACAGCGAATCCAGCATCACCGTCCTCAAAGGTTTGGAGCCGGTCAAAGAACGTCCCGGCATGTACACCCGTACCGACAGCCCGACCCATATCTGTCAGGAAGTGATTGATAACGCGGCGGACGAGGCGTTGGGCGGTTTCGCAACTGAAATTGACGTGCAAATTCATGAAGACGGTTCGCTTTCCGTGCGCGACAACGGCCGCGGTATTCCCGTCGGCCTGCACCCTGAAGAAGGCGTACCCGTAGTCGAACTCGTGTTCACCCGTCTGCACGCAGGCGGCAAGTTCAATAAAAAAGACGGCGGCAGCGCGTATGCCTTTTCGGGCGGCCTGCACGGCGTCGGCGTATCCGTGACCAACGCCCTCTCCACCCGCCTTGAGGTAACGGTCAAACGCGAAGGCAAAATCCACCGCATCGTCTTTTCCGGTGGCGACGTCATCGAGCCTTTGACTGAAGTGGGCAAATGCGCCGTCAAAGACAGCGGCACCGAAGTGCGCGTGTGGCCAGACGGCAAATATTTTGAAAGCCCGAATTACAGCATTC
Organism: Neisseria sp. P0022.S009; assembly: GCF_051956675.1. Classification (NCBI taxonomy): domain Bacteria; kingdom Pseudomonadati; phylum Pseudomonadota; class Betaproteobacteria; order Neisseriales; family Neisseriaceae; genus Neisseria; species Neisseria sp. P0022.S009. The sequence goes on along the minus strand of NZ_JBQCXE010000008.1, from coordinate 58,138 downwards.
CCGAACTCGAACGCTTATTGCGCGCCAAAGCTGTATTGCTGCCAGGTGTGCGCGTTTCTCTGACCCGTCCGGTTAAAGGCGAAGACGAAGCATACACCCAAACTTGGCACTACCCGGACGGCCTGAAAAGCTATCTGACCGACCTGATTGCCGACGCGCAGGAAGCCGTGCCTATCTTCTCCTGTGAAAACTACATTTCAGACGGCCACAACGGCGATTTCAGCATCGGCGAAGGCGCTGCGTTTGCCCTGACTTGGCTGGAAGAAGGCTCGTGCGCCAACGAAAGCTACGTCAACCTCATCCCTACTCCGTTGGGCGGCACGCACGAAGCAGGCTTGAAACAAGCCGTGTTCAACGCCGTCAACAACTTCATCAATCTGCACAATCTCTTGCCGCGCGGCGTAAAAGTGCAAAGCGACGACGTGTTCAGCAAAACTGCCTTCGTCCTCTCTGCCCGCGTCCTCGACCCGCAGTTCCAAGGTCAGACCAAAGACAAACTGACCAACCGCGACGCGCTGAAACTCGTTGCCGCCGTATCGGGCGACCCTTTGGAATTGTGGCTGAACCAAAACGTGGACTTCGGCAAAAAAATCGCCGAACTCGCTATCCGTCAGGCACAAGCGCGGATGCGTTCGGTTAAAAAGATTGAAAAGAAAAAAGGCAGCGGCGTCGCCGTCCTGCCCGGCAAACTGACCGACTGCGAAAGTGAAGACATCCGCGAAAACGAACTCTTCCTCGTCGAAGGCGATTCCGCCGGCGGCTCCGCCAAACTCGCCCGCGACAAAGCCACCCAAGCCATCCTGCCCCTGCGCGGCAAAGTGCTCAACAGCTTCGAAGTCCACCCCGACCAACTCTTCGGCAACGCCGAAATCCATGATATTTCCGTCGCCATCGGCGTCGATCCGCACGGCATCAACGACAATCCCGATTTAAGCGGCCTGCGTTACGGCAAAATCGCTATCCTGTCCGATGCCGACGTGGACGGCTCGCATATTCAAGTTTTGCTGTTGACCCTGTTCTACCGCCACTTCCCGAAACTGATTGCCGACGGACACATCTACGTCGCCCAACCGCCGCTGTTCCGCGTCGATGTCAACGCACAAGGCAAGAGCAAACCCGCCCGCAAATTCTACGCCCTCGACCAAAACGAACTCGACAGCATTTTGGAGCGACTGCAAAAAGAAGGCGTTAAAGAAACTGCTTATTCCATCAGCCGTTTCAAAGGCTTGGGCGAGATGAACCCCGACCAGCTCAAAGACACCACCATGCACCCTGACACCCGCCGCCTGTTGCAGGTACAAATCCCCGAAGGCGCAGATGACGAAACACGCGACATCTTCGTCAAACTGATGGGCAAAGGCGAAGCCGCCGCCCGCCGCGCATGGATGGAAAAAGAAGGCGATACGGCAGAATTGGATATTTAATCCATTGTTTCAATAGACTAAAGGCCGTCTGAAACTTTAAAAGCTTCAGACGGCCTTTTTTAAAACATAAGAAAATTAAGATTAACAATATTTCAATTTCTATACACTGCTGTTATTTACCGGTTTCTATTTTCGCGGCTTAATTTTGCCTTTAACCTTTAATAAGACAAACAAAAAAGCACTGATATAATCAGTGCTTTTTAAATAATGGCGCGGCGGACGGGGCTCGAACCCGCGACCCCCGGCGTGACAGGCCGGTACTCTAACCAACTGAGCTACCACCGCGCATCCACTGTCAAAGACAATGAAAAGGAAACTTGGTGGGTGATGACGGAGTCGAACCGCCGACATTCTGCTTGTAAGGCAGACGCTCTACCAACTGAGCTAATCACCCGATAAGCCGACATTAAATCAAAAAATCAGATTACGCGCAAGGTTTTTATTTAAATAAAAACATATCCCATTGAAAGAATATAGAATATTTTATTTAACAATAAAAATAACCGTTATACCCATCTATCAATCAAAAATCAAATGCCCCAATTTATCCGCTTTGGTATGCAGATAACGCTCATTTTCCACATTTTCGCCGACATGTAATGCAATGCGTTCAACCACATTAATGCCGGAATCTTTCAACGTTTGAATTTTCTCAGGGTTATTAGTCAGCAACCTGACTTCACGAATATTCAGATAATCATAAATCTGCTTGGCCAAAGTAAAGTCGCGCGCATCAACAGGAAGGCCGAGCGCAACATTGGCCTCAACCGTATCCAAGCCTTGGTCTTGCAGTCGATAAGCACGGATTTTGTTTATCAAACCAATGCCCCTGCCTTCTTGGCGCAAATATACGATAACACCGCGCCCTTCTTTCTGAACGGCCTGCATCGCTGCTTGAAGCTGAGGGCCGCAATCACATTTCACCGAAAATAAAGCATCGCCGGTCAAGCACTCGGAATGAATACGCGACAACACAGGCAGGCCGTCTGAAACATCGCCCATTGTCAATGCAACATGTTCCTGTCCGCCCTCTTCTTCGAAGCCGTGCATGGTAAATTCGCCCCATTCCGTAGGCAAACGGCATGACGCGACAAACTTCAACGCGTTACTCATTTTCCGCTTCCTCGTTTTCAGCCACGCCTAAGAGGTTTTTCAAAGGTTCCGCCAAGGCCAATGCAAGGGCAATCCAGGCCACCAATACTTCGTCAGGCGCACCGTCTTTGACATCAAATTCAGCATGTACCACACCCAAAACCGCACCGCTGGGCATACAAACAGGAACAGAAATCTGACTCAAGCCGGGATGATTACGTTCGGCTGATAATTCACCGATTTCCTGCCAATACGCCACATTCTGGCAAACATTCATCCAGCCGCTTTGCGCCGTACGCACAGCCAAAAAAGCCTGCCCGGCCGGCTCATCGATTGGAATCACATTTTCCAACGGCACGCCCCAACGGCTCAGCCGAACCAGCGACAACGCACCATCTTTCGGAAACGCAGTATAAACCGCTGCACTTTTCAAATGCTCGGTGCGCTCGGCAACTGAATCCAAAGCCATAAAAATCTGTTTCAGCAATAATTCATGTTCGGCATCGACATAATCCGCCAATTGCCAACCGTCTTCAGACGGCCACAAAATCGAACGCTCAACCGAAGCATTGCCCATTTTAATCACAGCCTGGGCAGTCAAATAAGCAACATGTATCTCATCCGCAGGCAACTTCAAACCTTGCGTCTGCAAAAAATCTTTAATCAATAAAGCAGGCATCAGCCCTTCCTCACCAAATGGAAAGTTGAGGCCGTCTGAAAACAAACCCTGCTTTCAGACGGCCGGAATAAGTCATTATATAAGGGATAAACCGACAAATTCAAGCAAACAAGACTTTGCGCCCCCATTAATCTTGTGTATAATCCACGATTCAAATTAGTGCGGACGTGGCGAAATTGGTAGACGCACCAGATTTAGGTTCTGGCGCCGCGAGGTGTGAGAGTTCGAGTCTCTCCGTCCGCACCACACTCAAAATAAGCAGCTTTCGGGCTGCTTTTTTTACATCTATTCCACTATATACCCAAAATCAAAACTGCTTTTAATTTTTTGACCTTTGCAAAAAAGGGGTTTATTTGTGGGTATAACAGACGTTTCCATTTTATCTTTCAGACGGCCTATCATTTATGTTGAATCCATCGCAAAAACTTGTCGAGTTGGTCCGTATCCTTGAAGAGCGTGCCTATATTTTTCCGGGAGATCCTGTGCAGGCGACGGAAGCGTTGCGACATATTGACGGCGGCAATGAGGAAAAACTGATACGCCGCGCTCAAATTATCGACCGCGACAAGCATTTGAAATATGTGTTGCAACAGGTGGAGACAGGCTCGTTTTGGCTTTGGATTGTTGCGGCGACGTTGTTGTTTACGGTCGGTTTTTCCAGCACTTATCTGTTGATGGACAATCAGGGACTGAACTTTTTTCTGGTATTGGCCGGGATTTTGGGCATGAATACGGTCATGCTGCTGGTGTGGCTGGCGACTTTATTCCTGCGTTTGAAAAATGTGCACTTTATCAGCAGTCCGGCAACTTGGTTCCGAGGTAAAGACCCGGTCAATCAGGCAATTTTGCGGCTTTATATGGGCGAATGGCGCAAACCGCAAACGCGTTGGCTGATTGGCGCAACCTCACACAGTCTGTGGCTTTGTACGCTGTCGGGGATGTTGGTTTCTGTTTTGCTGCTGCTTTTGGTGCGTCAATATACGTTCAACTGGGAAAGTACGCTTTTAAGCAATACGGCATTGGTGAAAACGGTTGAGGCTTTGTCATGGCTGCCGGAACGTTTGGGCTTTCCTGTTCCCGACAGTCAGGCCGTAATTGCAGGCCGTCTGAACAATCATATCGAAGATGCGCGCGCTTGGGCGGGTTTACTCATCGGCAGCATTATCTGCTATGGCATTCTGCCTCGCTTGATTGCTTGGCTGGCTTGCAAGATTACTTTAAAAACCCTTCGCGAACGTTTGGATCTGAATCGGCCCTACTATCAAAACATTCTCCGCACATGGCAGACGAAGATTGTCGATGCCGATGATTTTCAGGAAAACATCGTTCCCGTTTCATCCAAAATTACGCTGAATAATGCGCCCAAATGGGCTGTTACACTGGAAACGGAATGGCCTGATCCGCTTTGGTTTTCCGGCGTTTTGGCGCAAGAGTGGATAGACAAAGGCGTAGTCGCCGGCAGAAAAGATTTGGAACAATTGGAAGCCGAATTGAAACAAACTCCGGCGCAACTTCTCATCGGCGTACGCACGCAAACTGTTCCCGATCGCGGCATTCTGCGTCAAATCAGCCGCTTGGCCGAAGCTACGGATAGCGGCGTTATCATTCAACTTTTGAATCAAGACAGTTTCTCTAAAGATTTGGATACCAAACTGGATTATTGGCGCGATGCGCTGGCAGAGAGAAACATTGCCTGGCTGGAGCCGACCCGTTTGGCACAAGAAAAACGGCAAAGCGCTATTTAACAGATAAACCGAAGGCCGTCTGAAAACTGATGTTTGGGTTTCAGACGGCCTTATTTATTGTTGAGGATTCATCTTAATGAGGTTCATGGCGATGCTCTTGATGATGTTTGGGCTTCGGTGCGTGGTGTTTGGCTTTAGGTGCAGGTTTTTTCATTTTTTGCGGTTTGGCTTTTGTGTGCATACGCTCTTGTTTCGGATGCATGTCGTGTTTGCCATGCGCAGAAGCGACTGGTGCCAAGACCAAACCGGCAGCGGCAACCATCAAAGAGGTCATTTGAATCAGTTTTTTCATATTTATCTTCTTTCAAGAGGTTGATTTGAGGTAAAAATAAGCATTTATTCGCACTCAAGCGATGGACAAATATTAATGGCTTTGACTGTCAGCTGCTGTCAGCATTCGGCGAAATCTGTTCAAAATTCGGCAATAGAAGTATGGCAACACAATGATGCAATAAGGTTTTGAAAGTTTACCGTCAATTTTGACAAAGCGTCTTTACACATTCCCCAAACAACAAAAAGCGCGAACCTTTCGATTCGCGCTTTTTCAGACGGCATCAATTATTTTTTGTCGTCTTTTACTTCTTCAAAGTCGGCATCTACAACGTCGTCGTCTTTCTTGGCAGAAGACTCGGCTTGTGCGCCCTCGCCTGCTTGTGCTTCGGCTTGCGCTTGAGCGTAAACCATTTCGCCCAGTTTTTGGCTGGCAGTACCCAAAGCTTCGGCTTTAGCATCGATAGCGGCTTTGTCGTCGCCTTTAACGGCTTCTTCAGCTTCTTTCAACGCTGCTTCGATTTTTTCTTTCTCGGCAGCATCGAGTTTGTCGCCGTAGTCGGCCAAAGATTTTTTCACGGAGTGAATCAGGGCTTCGGCTTGGTTGCGTGAAGCGACCAATTCAGTCAGTTTTTTATCTTCTTCAGCGTTGGCTTCGGCATCTTTCACCATGCGTTCGATTTCTTCTTCGCTCAAACCTGAAGAACCTTGGATGGTGATGTTGGCGGCTTTGCCGGTACCTTTGTCTTTGGCAGAAACGTGCAAGATACCGTTGGCGTCGATGTCGAAAGTAACTTCAATTTGTGGCATACCGCGTGGTGCAGGTGCGATGTCGGTCAAGTTGAACTGACCCAAAGACTTGTTGGCAGAAGCGCGTTCGCGTTCGCCTTGCAGCACATGGATGGTTACCGCGCTTTGGTTGTCTTCGGCAGTAGAGAACACTTGAGACGCTTTAGTCGGAATAGTAGTGTTCTTTTGAATCAGCTTGGTCATCACGCCGCCCATGGTTTCGATACCCAAGGACAGAGGGGTTACGTCCAGCAGCAATACGTCGCTGCGGCCGCCGCTCAATACTTCGCCTTGAATTGCTGCACCTACGGCAACGGCTTCGTCAGGGTTCACGTCTTTGCGAGGCTCTTTGCCGAAGAAGTCTCGAACGGCTTCTTGTACTTTCGGCATACGGGACTGACCGCCGACCAAAATCACGTCGTCGATGTCGCTGGTGCTCAAGCCGGCATCTTTCAATGCGATTTTGCAAGGCTCGATAGAACGTTGGATCAAATCTTCAACCAGGCTTTCGAATTTGGCACGGGTAATTTTCATGGCCAAGTGTTTCGGACCGGTTGCGTCCATAGTAATGTACGGCAGGTTGATTTCGGTTTGCTGACCGCTGGACAATTCGATTTTGGCTTTCTCGGCAGCTTCTTTCAGGCGTTGCAGAGCCATGACGTCTTGTTTCAAATCAATGCCTTGTTCTTTTTTGAACTCGTCAATGATGTAGTCGATCAAGCGTTGGTCGAAGTCTTCGCCGCCCAAGAAGGTGTCGCCGTTGGTTGCCAATACTTCGAATTGTTTGTCGCCGTCGATGTTGGCGATTTCGATGATGGAAATATCGAAAGTACCGCCACCCAAGTCATACACGGCGATTTTACGGTCTTTGCTGTCGCCTTTGTCCATACCGAATGCCAAAGCGGCTGCGGTCGGTTCGTTGATGATGCGTTTTACTTCCAAACCTGCGATGCGGCCTGCGTCTTTAGTTGCTTGACGTTGGCTGTCGTTGAAGTAGGCAGGAACGGTAATCACGGCTTCGGTTACTTTTTCGCCCAAGTAAGCTTCGGCAGCCTCTTTCATTTTACGCAAAACTTCTGCGGAAATTTGAGGAGGAGACAGCTCTTTACCTTGTGCTTTTACCCATGCGTCGCCATTGTTGGCTTTGATGATTTCAAAAGGCATGGATTCGATGTCGCGTTGTACTTCTTTGTCTTCAAATTTGTGGCCGATCAAACGTTTGGCCGCGTAAATAGTGTTTTTAGCGTTGGTTACCGCTTGGCGTTTTGCAGGTGCGCCGACGAGGATTTCGCCGCCGTCCAAATAAGCGATAACGGAAGGAGTGGTGCGTGCGCCTTCTGCGTTTTCGATTACTTTGGTTTGACCGTTTTCAGAAATGGCCAAACAAGAGTTGGTTGTACCTAAGTCAATACCGATTACTTTTGCCATATTATGTTGCTCCTAAATAAACTTTTCTTAATTAATAATCCTGTGGAACATTTCGTTCCGATGGCTTGTAAATAAGGTTGCTTCATTTTTTTTCAAGGCCTATTTTGAATTTTTTTTAAGATTAAATTCAAGTGCTTGATTTATTTATCCACAAGCCGTTTATTCTTTTTTCAGACGGCCCGGTTTTCATTTTCCGATTCCGGTTTATCGGAATGATTTTCCAATAGCGGAACATCGGGTTTTGAAACCGGATAAGGCCGTCTGAAGATTTTATGCTTGATAAACTTTATCAAGCGATGCCTTCAATCTTCTTTTTTCGCCACGACAACCATTGCAGGACGCAGCACGCGGTCGGCCAATGTATAGCCTTTTTTCATCACGCTGACGATGGTATTCGGCTCTTGCTCGCTGACGACTGCCTGCATGGCTTGATGTTGGTGCGGATCGAGTTTGTCGCCCGGCTGCGGGTTGATTTCTTTAATGTGTGTGGCATCAAATGCTTTTTGCAGCTCGTTCAAAGTCATTTGCACGCCCATTTTCAGTGCATCGAAATTGCCGCTTTGGTCCAGCAGCGCCATTTCGAGATAATCTTTAACCGGCAACATTTCTGCTGCAAATTTTTGTCCGGCGAATTTATGGGTGTCGGCGATTTCCTGCTGATGGCGGCGGCGCAGGTTTTGCTCGTTTGCCAGACCGCGCAATTCGCTGTCTTTGAGCTGGCCTTCCAACTCGGCGACACGCGCCTGAAGTTCTTCGTAAGTCGGTTCGGCTTGTTCGGTTTCAACGGTTTCGGCAGTTTCTACGGCTGCCGCTTCTTCTGCTTCGTGTTGATGTTGTTCGTTATGCTCCGTCATTTCTGACATCCTTTTAGCGTGTTGATATTCGATGTTTCATATATAAGGCCGTCTGAAAAAACTTCAAGCATTTGAACGTCGATTATCAAATGCCTTGTTAAAAGACGTTGGAAAACGGTAAGATAACCATCTGATTGTATTCTTCAGACGGCCTCAAACATGAAAAAAGACCATTTGAATTCAACTGATTTTAATCTGTGGCACACCATCCGCGAAGAAACCGAAGTGGCCGCCGCGGCCGAGCCGATGCTGGCGAGCTTCCTGCATCAAACCGTATTGCGCCACCAGTCTCTCGATTCGGTATTGGCCTACCATCTTTCCAGCAAGCTCGGCAGTCCGATTATGGACGTGCGCGCGCTGTTTGAAATTTATCAGCAGGCTTTAAGTGCGGACACCCGCATCAGCAAATGTGTCGAGGCCGACTTGAAAGCCATTTACGAGCGCGACCCGGCTTGTGATGAATATTCGCTGCCGCTGTTGTATTTCAAAGGTTTCCACGCCGTACAGGCACACCGCATCAACCACTGGCTTTATCAAAACGGCCGCAAAACGCTGGCGTATTTCCTGCAAAACCGCATGTCGGAAGTGTTCGGCGTCGATATCCACCCGGCCGCCCGTTTCGGTCATGGTTTGATGCTCGACCATGCCACCGGTTTTGTCGCCGGCGAAACCGCCGTCTTGGGCAACAATATTTCCATCCTCCACGGCGTAACGCTGGGCGGCTCGGGCAAAGAAAGCGGCGACCGCCACCCGAAAATCGGCGACGGCGTGATGATTGGTGCGAACGCTTCGATATTGGGCAACATCCGCATCGGCAAAAATGCCAAAATCGGCGCAGGCAGCGTGGTGGTTGCCGACGTACCGTCTTCGATTACCGTTGTCGGCGTACCGGCCAAACCGGTCGGCCGCTCTTCAAAAACCCCTTCTGCCGATATGGATCAAAGCATTCAATTATCATCTACGGATTTTGTGATTTAGACCGTCTGCCATTAAAAAGGCCGTCTGAAAAAACAAATCTTTCAGACGGCCTTTTTATGTTTTGAATCTTGGCGTCAACCGCGTTTGCGCAAGGCTTCCAAATGCGTTTTAACCTGCTTGACTTTCTCTTCGGTAAACAGCTTGGCAATGTTTTTCCAAATGCTGTGATAACCGTAAGGCCCATGTTGCATTTCGGCTTTTGCCTCTTCCACCGGCCAACCTTGATAAATGATGCGGTACATTCCGGCAATCAAACCGGTACGGTCTGCGCCGTGATAACAATGGATAAGCACTGCGCCGTTTTGCTGTTGTTTTTCAATCAGGTATAGGATTTCCGCAATCTCTTTCGGCTTAATGCTCCATGACAGTAACGGACGGTTTAGCAAGGTCAAACCATACGCCTTCAAATGGTCGTCATCGTTGCGGTCGAAAAAGCGCAGGTTGATCACGCTTTGAATGCCCAGCTTGACAATGGCTTCGCCATCTTCGGCAACGGGCTGCTCGCTGCGGTAAAGCTTGTCATCGATGCGATAAAGGTTGGCATCGTGTTTAATGGGTGTTGCCCACCGTTCGGGCTGAAAGGCTTGGCCGCCGTTATCCGGCGGCGCGGATAAACAGGCAACGGGTAAGCCGGAAGCGAGAAGGCACAATAAAAGACGGCGCATAAAATTCCTGTATGAAAATCAATGGGAAAACAAATATCGAAAGATTTTATCAAAACCCGTCCGGATATTCTATCCGCGCAAACCGCGTTACAATAAAGCCTCTTTTTTCAGACGGCCTTTCATCATGACCTGCCTTGCTTGGAACACCACACCTTCCCTTGCTACCCTTTGCCGCGCCATCGAACAACATACCGCGCCGCTTTATTTGATTGTCTGCCTGCCTGAAAACCATATTCCCGATTTTCCGCTGTCAAATCATCCCTCCGAGCTTGAAGGCCGTCTGAACAACCGCCTCGTTCAAGCCATGAAATGCCTTCAGTTCAACAGCGTCAATGTTTTAGAAAACCTCTTGCCTGATGTGCATCTCTGGCTGGTTCCTCCACACCGCGCCGACCGCTTATACGAACATTTCCATCATATCGAATGGCAAACCGAAGCCATACCCCAATCCACCCCAACTCCCCTAAAACCTTGGTTCAGACGGCCTGAACATCAAGCCGCGCCCGAACACGTCCTGATTATCGGCGCAGGCATTGCCGGCGCGGCAACCGCACGCAAACTGGCTGAGCACGGCATACGCGTTACGGTTTTGGAGGCAGGTAAAGCGGCGCAGGCAGGCAGCGGCAACCGCCAAGGCTTGCTCTACGCCAAAATCTCGCCACACGATACCGAACAAACCGAGCTGCTGCTGACAGGCTACGGCTACACGCGCCGATTGTTGGAAGACTTGCTGCCCGACTCCGACGCATGGGGCGGCGACGGCGTATTGCATTTGAATTTTGACGACAGCGAACGCAAACGCAATCAGGCCTTGGGTTTGCAACACCAGCATAAACACCTTTACCGCAGCGTATCTGCCGAAGAGGCTGCGTCCATCGCAGGCATAGACGTATTTTCAGACGGCCTTTACTGGCCGCAAGGCGTATGGCTGAATCCGCCCGCCGTCGTGCATGCCTTATTGAACCATCCGCTGATCGAGTTACACGAACACTCGCCGCTGACCGCCGTATCGCATGACGGCGCACAATGGACGGCACACACGCCAAACGCGCATTTCAATGCCAGCCATATCGTTTACTGTATGGGTGCGCACAGCCCGACTGCTGCCGACACCAATGTCTCATCCCTGCCTTTCCGCCAAATCCGCGGCCAAACCGGCGTTGTATCCGCCAGCCCGTTTTCACAAAAACTGCATTGCGCCATTTCCGGCGAAAGCTACATCAGCCCGAGCTGGCAAGGCAGCCACTGCTACGGCGCGACATTTGTCCTCAACAGCAACGATGAAACTTGGTATCCGCACGAAGAAGCCGAAAACCGCGATGCCTTGCACCAGCTTAATCCGCCATTGGCACAATCCCTATTTTCAGACGGCCTGCAAACTCCACCGCTCCAATCCACACAAGGCCATGCCGCCCTGCGTTGCGACAGCCTCGACCACTTGCCCGTTGTCGGCGCACTCGGCGACATCGCCGCCATGCAGTCCGCCTACGCCAAACTGGCATTGGACAAAAACTACCGCCTCGACAATATTCCCTGCCCTTACCTGCCCCATGCCTACATCAATACGGCACACGGCACACGCGGCCTGGCGACAGCCCCCATCTGCGCCGCCGCCATTGCAGCCGAAATACTCGGCTTGCCGCATCCGCTATCGCAAAGGCTGAGAACCGCACTACACCCCAACCGCGCCATCATCCGCGCGATTGTTCGGCAGCAACCGTTGTTATCCGTTTAAAATTTTCGTTTTAAATAAAAAAGGCCGTCTGAAAGTCATTAAAACTTTCAGACGGCCTTTAGCTATCCGTTAACTGCTTAGAATTTCCATTCCAGCGATACGGCGTAGTTGCGGCCGGGTGCGCGGTAGCGGTCTAAGCCTTTGCCATCGCGGTCAACGCCGTTGGTGGTGCTGTAGCTGTACAGACCGCGCAGGGAGTCCCAAGTGGTGGATTTGCGGTTGAACACATTATACACGCCCGCGCGCAGGGTCAGGTTTTTCACTGGTTTGTAGAAGCCGTACATATCAAACACATAAGCCGATTTGTTCAACCATGGATAGTCTTTTACCTTTTCTTGCAAAGGCGTACCCCAGCCATCGTTTTCAAACACAGTGTACTGCGCATCTTTGGCTTTTTTCGCACCCAAATAAGTCAGACGGGAGAACACGCCCCATTTCTCGCTCGGGCTTTCGTAGTCGACACCGGCAATCACTTTCAGAGGCTGAGTGGACAGCAGGCTGTTGTTGCCTGACAGTTTGCTCTTCGCGTAACCGACAGAACCAAACAATTTCCAGCCTTCAGGTACAAAAGAAACCACTTGACCCAAATTCAGACGGCCTGTCAGTTCAAGACCACGGATTCTGGCCTTGTCGATGTTTTGCATCTGCCAATCCAGTTTTTCGGAATAAGGATCGCTGCAAATACCATAGTAGTAATTCATCTGAGTACAGCCGACATCGCCGCTGGTGGTCAGCTTATGCTCTTCAGACAGGAAGTTGCGGTAATTGCTTTGATACAGGTTGGCATCCAGAGTGCCTTTTTCGCTGCGGCCTTGCAGAGAAAGGGTATGAGTGATGCTGCGCTCGGCTTTCAGGTTCGGATTAGGCAACCAGTTACCCGAACCGTGGTTGTAGGTGAAATACACTTCGGACGCATTGGGGACACGGTAGCCGGAAGTTACATCGTAACCCAAACGCCATGTCTGGCTCAGTTGCGCAGCCAAACCGACAAAACCGCTCCAACCTTTATAAGTGTTGGCAGCAGGTGGTGTTTTGTCACAAGCATGACACTCGGAGTTCAATTCCTGAGGCATCATTTTGGTGTGGTCGTAACGAATACCTGCGCGGCTGCTGAACACGTCGTTCCATTGGATTTGGTCGGACAGCGAGAAACCGTAGTTGTTGGTTTTCACCGGATGCTGAATCGTGCTGGTCGTGCGCAAAATACGGCCGCTGAAGTAGTAATCGTCGCGGTTTAAGTTTTCAAACTCACGTTGGCTGGCAAATGTTTTAAACGACAGGCGGTGTTGCCCACCCAGTTGCAACGGCTGGCTGTCCATACGCAGCGTAATGCGTTTGAAGGTTGTATCCATGCTGCGGTTGTAGATTTCGTCCAAATCCTTCTGGTTGTAGTTGCGCGTCCAGGTGGAATAATCCATCGGGAACGAGCCTTTGTAGTTAACCGCCGCCACTTTGGTTTTCTGATAATCGATGTCTGCCTTCAACAATGACAACCAATTTGAATCAGGCGTCCATTCGTAAAACAGGTTGGCATTGCGCCGTCTGTTGACATCGTCGGCTTCGCGCCAAGAAGAAGCGGTCAGGTTATAAGACTCTTCAGTCGTGTAATTGTGGCCCTGCTGACCGTTGAGCGATGCTCCGATACGGTGGTTGTCGTTGATTTGATAAGCAATCTTACCCAAGAAGCTGTGGTATTTATGTTTGGACGGATCAGGAATACCGCGCGCAGAACCACGAATATTCGCTCCGCTACCGGCACCCTCTACCGGATAGCCACGCTCGCCCGCACTTTCGGTCTCATGACCGCGACGTTGCGAATACAGCAAAGCAGCATCCACGCGGTCGTTGCTCACGCCGAAACCAAGTGTATTTGTCCATTCGCGGTTGCGGCTGCTGTAACCGTTTTTCATCATCACGCCGAACTGACGCTCAGGCAACAGCAAATCATGACCTTGCAGGGTTTGGTAATTCACGCCGCCACCCAATGCACCGCTACCGGTATTGAAAGAGTCTGCGCCCTTCACGATTTCGATGTTGCGCACGAGTTCGGGGTCGATAGACAGACGCGAGCTGTTGAAGTTGCCATAACGGGCATACAGCGAGTTTTCTTCGGAATCAGGCAGGTTTACGCCGTCAATGCTGACGCCGACACGGTTGCCTTCCACGCCGCGTACGGCAAAGCCTTTTTGATGGCGGCCACTGTCGCTCAAGCCAACGTCGGTGGAATAACGTACCAAGTCTTTGTTGTCACGTACCATTTCTTGTTGGATACGGCCAAGGTTGACACGTTCCACGGCTGCAGGCGCATTGCGCTGACCTTTAACGCGGACTTCTTTTATCTCTGCTTTAACGGGTGTGGTTTCGGTTGCAGCTTCATCTGCTGCCAAGACTGGATTGCCGAAAATACTGCCGACCAGCGCGGCAATAGGGAGCATTTGTAATGGTTTCATATTATCAACTCAAGGTGTAATGGATTGTTCATCCATCAGTTAATACATAATAAATTTTCTGATAATCATTAATGATTAATAAGACAGCAACCCGTTCAAACAAAACTTTGTAGTGTAATTAAAGGCCCCTGCAAACATCTACGCCGAGACCTTGTCTGTTTGATTTAATTATTTTTTAGAGTCTGTGCGGCATCATACCTTCAGGCGCTTCCGCACCTTCCGGCAAACCGAAGGTTTCACGCAGAATCACTTTATAGAATTCAAAAGCTTCACGCGCGCCTTGAATGGCTTCCGCTTCAGCTTCCGGAGTCAAGTTCAAAGCATTCAGATGCTCGACAAAAGCGCGCCAGTGTTTGCCGCGGCCGTTCGGATGAGGAGCCAGGTGGCGTGCGCCAAATTCGCCGGTGTATTCGAGTTTTTGAGCATGTTTGAACAAGAATGCCGCACCCAAATTAGAACCTTCGGCGCAATACAGCCAGCCGATGGCTTTATTACCGGTTTCGTGTGGCAATTCTTTGTCAAATTTGTAAGGCTCTTCACCCAAGTCTTTCAAGTCTTGAGTCACGGCATCGTAACGCGCCATGTATTCAAGCTCTGGAATGGCTTTGTTCAATTCGGCATCTTTATAGATGTGATCGACGGCCTTATGGAAAACAGATTGAAGTTTCAAGAATTTGATGTAGTTTTCTTTGCTGGAAAAAGGCTGAACGGACATAACCAAGTTATCAACGCTGTCGTGTGTAACTGTGGTTTGCTCTTTTAAGCGTTTGGCGAAAGTCAGCTCTTGTGTTTCACTCATGATGTTTCCTTTGAATTAAGAGACTAATAGTTTCAGATGGTTTCAGACGGCCTTTATGGTTAAAAATCCGTCTAATTTGAAAAGAATCGTTTTAAAAACAAAGAAGATAATTTTTAACCTGCTTCAGATTCGTTGACCGCGTACCTTCCACAGATCTACAAGGCTCATCGTGTTTTTAATTAATGAGAATATATATTATTTTTATACTAATGACAATAAACCAAACTAAGACCTATTAATAAAATTTAACGGCTCATAGCAATAATCTTCTAAACCCTTTTCAAACTTTTCAGACGGCCCAAACCTTATTAAGCAGCCGCCATTCAATCAAATATCGACCTAAATTTGGGCTATCCTTCTGTTTTCCTTTATAATGCGACACTCTTTGCACCTTCTTTATCCCCTGCCGAACCATGAAACGGATTCCTGCCTACCATCGCTGGTGGCGCTACAAGTCTTATCTTCCTGATGCGACGCTGCCTGCACATACGGTGGAATGCCCGGATTGCGGCTGCCGTATGGATATTCCGCGCCTACGTCAGGGGCAGGAAGCGCATTGTCCGGTGTGCAACCATGAAATCGTGGAGGTGGAAAACAATCCGTATATCGCGCCGATCGCCTATGCGCTGACAACCTTGATTCTGATGGCGTTTGCGTACAATATGGTGTATATCCGCGTCGATTTGTTCGGCGTAACATCGATTTTGTCGCTACCACAAATGATGCGGCTTTTAATTTCGCTGGATTATGGTTTTCTGGCGGAAGTGATGTTTATCCTTACTTTCGGCGCGCCTTTACTGTTTTTACTGCTCTGTCTGTATGTTTATACGGCTTTGATACGCGAAAAGGCCTACCCTGCGCTGCGCTTTGCGACGCGTGTATTGGTGCGGCTGCGTCATTGGATTATGGTGGATGTGTTTTTCATTTCCACTTTGGTGGCGTATATCAAGCTCTCGTCCGTTGCTACGGTAGAGTTCGGTTCGGCGTTTTATCTGATGTTTCCGCTGTCGGTCATGCTGATTCGGACTTCGGTATCGATTCCGCAGCATTGGGTTTATTATAAGATTCACCGTTTAACCGGCGGCCATGCGGTTCAGACGGCCTCTGAGGACAAAATCTGTTGCAGCCGCTGCCTGTATTTCCGCGATAAAGACGAGCAGCCTTGCGGCGTTTGCGGTGCGGACTTATACCGCCGCCGCCCGAAAAGCCTGAGCATTTCACTGGCGTTTTTAGTGGCGGCGTTTATCCTGTATTTCCCTGCCAACATCCTGCCGATTATGATTTCGTCCAACCCGACGGCTTTGGAGATCAATACGATTTTCAACGGCATTGTTTATATGTGGGACGACGGCGACCGGTTGATTGCGGTGATTATTTTCAGCGCGAGCATTATGGTGCCGGTGTTGAAGATTATCGCGATGGCGGTTTTGATTTATTCCGCATACTTCAAACCCGTGATGAGCGCGGACAAGATGTCGGTTTTGTATCGGATTACCGAATCCATCGGCCGCTGGTCGATGATCGATATTTTTGTGATTATTATTTTGATGAGTTCGTTCCACACCAATATGGCGCGTGTTGTGCCGGGCGGTGCGGCGGTTTATTTCTGCCTGGTCGTTATTTTGACCATGCTTTCGGCCTATTATTTCGATCCCCGTCTGATTTGGGACAAGCAACAGCAGCTTTCAGACGGCCTTGATTCTGAGCAGACCTTAAAACAATGAAAAAACACGATTCTTCACCCAATTATCACGCCCCGGCGCGTGTCAAGAAAACCAATGTCTTCACGTCTGTCGTGTGGCTGATTCCGCTGATTGCGCTGATTGCCGGCGGCTGGCTTTTGGTTAAAGACATCCGCAACCGCGGCCCTGTCGTTACGCTGTTGATGGACAGCGCCGAAGGCATCGAAGTTAACAACACCATTATTAAAGTGTTGAACGTCGATGTCGGACACGTTACCCGCATCAAATTGCGCGACGACCAAAAAGGCGTGGAAGTTACCGCCCAACTCAGCGCCGATGCCAAAGACCTTATCCGCAGCGATACCCAATTTTGGGTGGTCAAACCGCGTATCGACCAAAGCGGCGTTACCGGCTTGGGCACTTTGCTTTCCGGCTCCTATATCGCATTTACACCGGGCAAAAGCAGCGAAACCCAAGATGTGTTTGTCGTCCAAGACATTCCACCAATTGCCGCCATCGGCCAAAGCGGCCTGCGCCTGAATTTGGTCGGCAAAAACGACCGCATCCTCAATGCCAGCAGCCCGATTCTGTATGAAAACTTTATGGTCGGCCAAGTAGAAAGCGCGCATTTCGACCCGTCCGACCAAAGCGTGCATTACACCATTTTCATCCAAAGCCCCAACGACAAACTGATTAATTCGGAAAGCCGTTTCTGGTTGGAGAACGGCATCAATATCGAAACCACAGGCAGCGGCGTCAAACTCAACTCCGCTCCTCTGCCTGCCCTGCTGTCGGGCGCGATTTCGTTTGATTCGCCGAAAACCAAAAACAGTAAAAACGTCAAAAGCGAAGATAGCTTCACGCTTTATGACAGCCGCAGCGAAGTGGCCAATCTGCCTGACGACCGCTCGCTGTATTACACCGCTTTCTTCAAACAATCCGTACGCGGCCTGACTGCCGGTTCGCCCGTCGAATACAAAGGCCTGAATGTCGGCGTGGTTTCCGATGTTCCCTATTTCGACCGCAACGACAGCCTGCATTTGTTTGAAAACGGCTGGATTCCTGTGCGCATCCGCATTGAGCCTTCCCGTTTGGAAATCAATGCCGACGAGCAAAGCAAAGAGCATTGGAAACAACAATTTCAGACGGCCTTAAACAAAGGCCTGACTGCCACCATCTCCAGCAACAACCTGCTGACCGGCAGCAAAATGATTGAGTTGAACGATCAGCCTTCCGCCTCGCCCAAGCTACGACCGCATACCGTTTATGCCGGCGATACCGTTATCGCAACCCAAGGCGGCGGTTTGGACGATTTGCAGGCAAAAGTGGCCGATTTGTTAGATAAATTCAACAATCTGCCATTGGATAAAACCGTTGCCGGCTTGAACGGCTCGCTTGCCGAGCTCAAGTCCACACTCAAATCTGCCAATGCCGCCCTAAGCTCTATCGACAAACTGGTCGGTAAACCGCAAACGCAAAACATTCCGAACGAGCTGAACCAAACCCTGAAAGAATTGCGTCAAACCCTGCAAGGCGTATCGCCTCAATCGCCTATCTACGGCGACGTGCAAAATACGCTGCAAAGTTTGGACAAGACTTTAAAAGACGTTCAACCCGTGATTAATACTTTGAAAGAAAAACCCAACGCGCTGATTTTCAACAGCAGCAGCAAAGACCCTATCCCGAAAGGAAGCCGATAATGCGCCTCTTCCCGATTGCCGCCGCCCTGACGCTTGCCGCCTGCGGCACCGCGCAAAGCACACAATATTTCGTCCTGCCCGACAGCCAGTACATCCGTCCGGCTGCACAAGGCAACGAAATCACGGTCAAAGTCAACCTTGCCGAACCGCTTGCCAACGGCGGCCTCGTTTACCAAACCGACGCCTATCATGTGAATCTGGCGAAAAACCACCTTTGGGCAGCACCGCTCGATGGCGCGTTGGCGGCCAACCTCAGCAACAAGCTCAACCGCCTCAATCCGCGCCATACTTTCGTCCCTGCTTCACGCAGCCAAAGTAGCCAAACCCTGAAAGTCTATATCGAAGCTTTCCAAGGCAGCTATCAGGGGCAGACCACCATCAGCGGTTATGCACAATGGCCGGACGGACGCAGCAAACCGTTTCACGCCATTACGCCGCAACAAGGCGACGGCTATACCGCCATGCTTGAATCGTTGGAAAACGGTTTGTCACAGGTTGCCGATACGATTGCTTATTAAACGAAAGGCCGTCTGAAAGATGTTCAGACGGCCTTTTTTCATGTTTCAAACATTCATTACAACGCGCGGTCAAAATACAGAGCCACGCCGGATCGCTCGCTCATCGCCAACAAATAATCCATCAATTTTTGCGGCCATTGAATACCGCGCACAACGGTCAGGTTGCGCAAAATAGGGAAAGTCAGGATATCTTCCAAACTGATTTCACCGCCCAAACCCTTGCCTTCGCACACCAGCGTTTCCAGTTCGGCCAAGTCTTGATGCAGACGTTCCAGATACTGCGCCGTTTTGTTCAGGTTGGTCTCGAAATTGCCGATATTTTTCTCTTTTTTGTCGATATAGTATTGTTTCGCTTCATCGGTCTCAAACTCGGGCAGGTCGATTTTAACCATGCGCGGCTGAACCAATTTATTATTGTATTCGCCCACTTTGTCCAACCAAGCCTGAACCTCGGGACGAACCTCTTCTTTCAGACGGCCTTGATCGATATAGTGGACAATATCCAAACTTTCACCCATAAACGAACCGTCTTCTTTTTGCAAAATCGGCACTTGTTTTGAGCCAATCATGCCAATCGGCGTAGCTTCGTCATCGTTCGCCAAGACGACCTCTTCCACCGCCACATCGCGCAAGCCGAAAATCATCCTTGCACGAACGCAAAACGGGCAATGGTCGTAAATATACAGTTTCATCGAAATGCTCCTTAAAATTTCAAAACGGTTAACCATAACACCCAAGGCCGTCTGAAACAAGGCTTCCTGAAACATAGTGCCACCTTCGCATACAAATCTAGGGCTGCCGGCAATAAACTGTTACAATAGCAACGTTTTTATCAAAAAGAAAAAAACGCACGCCATGACCACTATTCGCCAAACGCCCCAAACATCGAGCGTAACGCTGGAAGGCCTCCTCGCATGGTTCGACGGCTATGTCGCCGCGCTGCCTGATCCCGATAAAAACCTGATTCAGACGGCCTTTGACCTGGCTAAAGAACATTATCCCGCCGATGCCCTAACGACTTACGGCGAGCCTTTAATGGAACATTTTCTCGGCTCGATGCAAATCGTCAGCGAACTCGACCTCTTGCCCGATGCCGTGGCCGCTACGATTTTGTCCGACATCGGCAAATACGTTCCCACTTGGCAAGAATTGGTTACCGAACGCTGCAACAGCACCGTTTGCGAGTTGGTCAAAGGCGTAGACGAAGTACAAAAACTGACCCAATTCGCACGCGTGGACAGCCTTGCCACGCCGGAAGAGCGCGCCCAACAAGCCGAAACCATGCGTAAAATGCTGTTGGCGATGGTTACCGACATCCGCGTCGTCCTGATCAAACTGGCGATGCGCACGCGCACCCTGCAATTCTTAAGCAACGTTCCCGACAATCCTGAAAAACGTGCCGTTGCCAAAGAAACCCTCGACATTTTTGCCCCGCTCGCCAACCGCTTGGGCGTGTGGCAACTCAAATGGCAGCTCGAAGATTTGGGCTTCCGCCATCAAGAGCCGGAAAAATACCGCGAAATCGCCCTGCTTTTGGACGAAAAGCGCACCGAGCGCCTCGAATACATCGAGAATTTCCTCAATATCCTGCGTACGGAACTGAAAAAATACAATATTCATTTTGAAGTCGCCGGTCGTCCGAAACACATCTACTCCATTTACAAAAAAATGGTGAAGAAAAAGCTCACTTTCGACGGGCTGTTCGACATCCGCGCCGTGCGGATTTTGGTCGACACCGTTCCCGAGTGTTACACCACGCTGGGTATCGTCCACAGCCTCTGGCAGCCGATTCCGGGTGAGTTTGACGACTATATCGCCAACCCGAAAGGCAACGGCTACAAAAGTTTGCACACCGTTATCGTCGGCCCGGAAGACAAAGGTGTGGAAGTTCAAATCCGCACCTTCGACATGCACCAATTCAACGAATTCGGTGTCGCCGCCCACTGGCGTTATAAAGAAGGCGGCAAGGGCGATTCCGCCTATGAACAGAAAATCGCCTGGTTGCGCCAACTCTTGGACTGGCGTGAAAACATGGCCGAAAGCGGCAAGGAAGACCTCGCCGCCGCCTTCAAAACCGAGCTGTTCAACGACACGATTTACGTTTTGACCCCACACGGCAAAGTCCTCTCCCTGCCTACGGGCGCCACCCCCATCGACTTTGCCTATGCCCTGCACAGCAGCGTGGGCGACCGTTGCCGCGGCGCAAAAGTCGAAGGACAAATCGTGCCGCTGTCCACGCCTTTGGAAAACGGACAACGTGTTGAAATCATTACTGCAAAAGAAGGCAATCCTTCCGTCAACTGGCTCTACGAAGGCTGGGTCAAATCCAACCGCGCCATCAGCAAAATCCGTGCCTTCATCCGCCAGCAAAATGCGGATACCGTGCGCGAAACAGGCCGGGCCCAGTTGGACAAACAGTTGTCAAAAATCTTCCCCAAACCCAATCTGCAAGCATTGGCGGAAAAACTCGGCTTCAAAAAAACCGACGAACTCTATACGGCCATTGGTCAGGGCGAAATTTCCAACCGCGCCATCAGTAAGGCCTGCGGCGCTTTGATCGAACCGGCTCCGGTACCGGTTGACGAGACCAATATCGTCAAACAGTCCAAAATCAAAAAAGGCGGCAAAAACGGCATTCTGATTGACGGCGAAGACGGCCTGATGACCACGCTTGCCAAATGCTGCAAACCCGCGCCGCCCGACGATATTGTGGGCTTTGTTACCCGCGACCGCGGCATTTCCGTCCACCGCTGCACCTGCCCTTCTTTCCGCCACCTTGCCGAGCAGGCTCCGGAAAAAGTGTTGAACGCAAGCTGGGCAGCCCTGCAGGAAGGACAAGTGTTTGCCGTCGATGTTGAAATCCGCGCTCAAGACCGCTCCGGTTTGTTGCGCGACGTTTCGGATGCGCTGGCGCGGCACAAGCTCAACGTTACCGCGGTGCAAACCCAATCACGCGATTTGGAAGCCAGCATGCGCTTTACCCTTGAAGTCCGCCAAGTCAACGACCTGCCACGCGTATTGGCCAGTCTGGGCAACATCAAAGGCGTTTTAAGCGTAACGCGCTTGTAGTTCCCATCCCCCCATCTAAAGGCCGTCTGAAAGTATTGCTTTCAGACGGCCTTTCACACATCGGCTGCCAATATATAACCTACGCTTCTATCCTTACAATCAGCTGTTATTTCCTGTCCGCCATATTCTCAGGCAAACTCGCCATCCGCATGATAAAGAAAGATATTTTTATTCTTATATTAACCTTAAGGAAACTTCATGGATACACGAGACCTGTTCCCTCATGAAATTTTGCAGGACGCCATCGGCAAGAGTTGCGCCAAATCTGAATTCAGCATCAAGATGTTGGTGATTTTGAGTTTCTTAGGCGGCGGTTATGTCGGCTTCGGCTATCTTGCCTGCCTGCGCGTCATCAGCGGTATTCCTGCCGAATGGAACGGTCTGGCCGCCCTGTTGGGCGCATCCGTGTTCCCTATCGCACTGATTTGTATCTTAATCGGCGGCGGCGAGTTGGCAACAGGAAATATGATGATTATGGCTTTGGGCAGATTGACCGGCCGAGTCAGCACCCACAAACTGGTGCGCAACTGGCTGATTGTCAGCTTGGGCAATCTGGCAGGCGCCGTAGCCATGGCCTATTTCCTCGGCCACTACGTCGGCCTTGCCGAAGGACCGGCCACAGCGAAAACCATTGCCATTGCCGAAGCCAAAGTCAATATGGACTTCGGCCGCGCATTCGTTTCCGCCATCGCATGTAACTGGATGGTGTGTATGGGCATCTGGTTTTATTTCGGCGCACGCCATACTTCAGGACGAATCTTGGCCATGTGGTTCCCGGTTATGATCTTCGTGTTAATCGGCTTTCAACACTTTGTCGCCAATATGTTCATCATTCCGGCCGGCATTTGGGCGGGCGCAAACGTCAGCTGGGGTCAATTTTTCTACAACATGATTCCCGTTTTCCTAGGCAACGTCCTCGGCGGATCATCCTTTGTTGCAGCCTCTTATCTCTTTGCTTACAAACATTTACTAAAAGACGATTTTTCTATTTGATGTAGTCTTTTTTCTAAAAACCCCGTATCTGCCCGACACAGATACGGGGTTTCTGCACAAGGCCGTCTGAAAGTCCAAGTCGTTTAATTACTTTTTCTCTTCAATCCCCAAAAAACATCAGGAAAGATAGTTTCACACACTTTCCTTCGTCATCATCAGTAAAAATTTATATATTTTTATGTTTTTAAATGACTTAGCCAAAAGGCGGCATCAATTTCGAATAAAGGCTGAGTTCTTCGCTTTGCAAAAGCGACTTTTTACGGTATGCTGGTTTAAATTATTTACAATTTAATGCATTAAGATTTCGTATTTTATTGTATTTGAAAATAATTTATCCTGTCTCTCTCGCAAAAAACAGGATTTTTAAGCTGTATTTTTATTAGAAAAAAGTTTGGGTATGAATTGCTTGCAATTTCAAAACCCGTTTTAAAAGTTAGATGAGGAATAAGTACATGAATCCCATGTATATCACTTTCGCGATCTATTTGGTCGCCGTACTACTGATCGGCCTTGCCGCCTATTTTTCAACCCGCAACTTCGACGACTACATCCTCGGCGGCCGCAGCTTGGGCCCGTTCGTGACCGCGATGTCTGCCGGTGCTTCCGATATGTCAGGTTGGCTTTTGATGGGTTTGCCCGGTGCCATTTACCTGAGCGGTTTGAATGAAGCTTGGATTGCCATTGGTCTGATTGTAGGCGCATACTTCAACTGGCTTTTGGTTGCAGGCCGTCTGCGCGTGCATACCGAATACGCCAACAACGCACTGACGCTTCCTGACTACTTCTTCCACCGCTTCGGTGCCGGCGGTCACTTGATGAAAGTGGTTTCCGCACTGATTATCTTGTTCTTCTTCACTATTTACTGTGCTTCAGGCATCGTGGCCGGTGCTACCCTGTTCCAAAGCCTGTTCCACGGCATGTCTTACACTCAAGCCATGTGGCTGGGTGCCGGCGCAACCATCGCCTATACCTTCTTGGGCGGTTTCTTGGCCGTAAGCTGGACCGATACCCTGCAAGCTTCTTTGATGATTTTTGCATTGATCCTGACCCCTGTAATGGTGTACTTGGGCTTGGGCGGTGCAGATCAAATGAATGCCGCTATGCAACAAGTTGCCGCTTCTACCGGTAAAGAATACGGCAGCCTGTTTGCCGGTACGACCGTCATCGGCATTATCTCCACCGCGGCTTGGGGCTTGGGCTATTTCGGCCAACCGCACATTTTGGCCCGCTTCATGGCTGCCGAAAGCGCTAAATCCTTGGTTTCTGCACGCCGCATCGGTATGACTTGGATGATTCTGTGTATGGCCGGTGCCGTGGCTGTCGGCTATTTCGGTATCGCTTACTTCGGCGCTAACCCTGCCCACGTTGATGAAATGAACGGCAACCACGAACGTATCTTCATCGCTTTGGCTACCCTGCTCTTCAACCCTTGGGTTGCCGGTATCATCTTGAGCGCGATTCTCGCCGCCGTAATGTCCACCCTGTCTTGCCAATTGTTGGTTTGCTCCAGCGCGATTACCGAAGACTTCTACAAAGGCTTCCTGCGTAAAAAAGCACAACAAGCCGAGTTGGTATGGATTGGCCGTCTGATGGTTTTGGCGATTGCCGTGATTTCCATCCTGATTGCTTCTGACCCTAACAGCAAAGTATTGGGCTTGGTGGCTTACGCATGGGCAGGTTTTGGTGCCGCATTCGGTCCGGTTGTTATCCTGTCTGTACTGTGGAAACGCATTACTGCCTACGGTGCACTCTCCGGCATGATTGCAGGTGCGCTGACTGTAGTGGTTTGGGCCGAATGGATCAAAAAACCTGCTTTGGCCGCACAAGAAACAGGTTTCGCTACTGTCTATGAAATCGTCCCCGGCTTTATCATTTGCACACTCGTGATTGTTTTGGTGTCCCTGATCGACAAAAAACCTTCACGTGAATTGCAAGAACGCTTTGAAAAAGCAGACGCAGAATACCGCGCCTCTAAATAAGGTGTTTTCAGACGGCCTGCATGATTCCGTGCAGGCCGTTTTTACGACATAAACTGTTTCAAAATAATCTGATACTTATCAGAAAAAACAGCAATTTATGCGGATGCATCTTGTATCCGCATCATAAATTTATTACGATATTACTATCCTTCAGAATACCTGTTTTAGCAATCCTATCCAGGCCGTCTGAAATCATGAAAAAACCTCTGGAGAACTTAAATAATGTTTAACTTTGCTTTTCCAACACAAACTCCTCTGCGCCAAGCGATAACCGATGCCTACCGCCGCGATGAAATCGAAGCCGTACAGGATATGTTGCAACGTGCACAGATGACCGACGAAGAGCGCAACGCCGCTTCCGAGCTTGCCCGTCGTTTGGTTACCCAAGTCCGTGCCAGCCGTACCAAAGCCAGCGGTGTAGATGCCTTGATGCATGAGTTTTCCCTCTCCAGTGAAGAAGGTGTTGCACTGATGTGTCTGGCCGAAGCCCTGCTGCGTATTCCGGACAATGCCACCCGTGACCGCCTGATTGCCGACAAAATCTCTGAAGGCAACTGGAAAAGCCACTTGAACAACAGCCCTTCCCTCTTCGTTAACGCGGCCGCATGGGGCCTGCTGATTACCGGCAAACTGACCGCGACAAACGACAAACAGATGAGTTCCGCATTGAGCCGTCTGATCAGCAAAGGCGGCGCGCCTCTGATCCGTCAAGGCGTTAACTACGCCATGCGCCTGCTGGGCAAACAGTTCGTCACCGGTCAAACCATTGAAGAAGCGCTGCAAAACGGTAAAGAGCGCGAGAAAATGGGTTACCGCTTCTCCTTCGATATGTTGGGCGAAGCCGCATACACCGAAGAAGATGCCAACCGCTACTACAACGACTACGTCCAAGCCATTCACGCCATCGGTAAAGATGCCGCAGGCCAAGGTGTTTACGAAGGCAACGGTATTTCCGTCAAACTTTCCGCCATCCACCCAC
Organism: Neisseria sp. P0022.S009; assembly: GCF_051956675.1. Lineage (NCBI taxonomy): Bacteria > Pseudomonadati > Pseudomonadota > Betaproteobacteria > Neisseriales > Neisseriaceae > Neisseria > Neisseria sp. P0022.S009. The sequence goes on along the minus strand of NZ_JBQCXE010000008.1, from coordinate 32,310 downwards.
GCTACTCACGCGCCCAACACGAACGCGTGATGAGCGAACTGCTGCCGCGCCTGAAAGAATTGTTCCTTTTGGGTAAAAAATACGATATCGGTATCAACATCGATGCCGAAGAAGCCAACCGTCTCGAATTATCTTTGGACTTGATGGAAGCTTTGGTTTCCGATCCTGACTTAGCCGGCTACAAAGGTATCGGTTTCGTTGTTCAAGCCTACCAAAAACGCTGCCCGTTCGTTATCGACTACTTAATCGACCTAGCCCGCCGCAACAACCAAAAACTGATGATCCGTTTGGTTAAAGGCGCATACTGGGACAGCGAAGTGAAATGGGCCCAAGTAGACGGCATGGACGGCTACCCGACTTACACCCGTAAAGTCCACACCGACATCTCCTACCTTGCCTGCGCACGCAAACTCTTGGATGCGCAAGATGCCGTGTTCCCACAATTTGCCACACACAACGCCTACACCTTGGGCGCAATCTACCAAATGGGTAAAGGCAAGGACTTCGAACACCAATGTCTGCACGGCATGGGCGAGACCTTGTACGACCAAGTGGTCGGCCCGCAAAACTTAGGCCGCCGCGTACGCGTGTATGCCCCGGTCGGCACACACGAAACCCTGCTTGCCTACTTGGTACGCCGCCTGTTGGAAAACGGTGCGAACTCTTCTTTCGTGAACCAAATCGTTGACGAAAACATCAGCATCGACCGCCTGATTAAGAGCCCGTTCGACACCATCGCCGAACAAGGCATCCACCTGCATCCGGCCTTGCCTCTGCCACGCGATTTGTATGGCAAAGGCCGTCTGAACTCCCAAGGCGTCGATTTCAGCAACGAAAACGTATTGCAAAACCTGCAAGAAAAACTCAACCAAGCTTCTTCCGAAGACTTCCACGCCGCGTCTATCGTCAATGGCGAAGCGCGTAACGTGGGCGAAGCGCAACCCGTCCGCAACCCTGCAGACCACAACGATGTTGTCGGCACTGTCAGCTTTGCCGATGCAGCATTGGCCCAAGAAGCTATTGGCGCAGCCGTTGCCGCCCTGCCAGAGTGGAGCGCCAAACCTGCTTCAGAACGCGCCGACTGCCTGCGCCGTTTTGCGGATTTGTTGGAACAACACACGCCTGCATTGATGATGCTGGCCGTCCGCGAAGCCGGTAAAACCCTGAACAACGCCGTTGCCGAAGTACGCGAAGCCGTTGACTTCTGCCGCTACTATGCCAACGAAGCTGAAAACACCCTGCCTAAAGATGCCAAAGCCGTCGGCGCAATCGTTGCCATCAGCCCATGGAACTTCCCATTGGCCATCTTTACCGGCGAAGTCGTTTCCGCCCTGGCTGCCGGTAACACCGTTATCGCCAAACCTGCCGAACAAACCAGCCTGATTGCTACTTACGCCGTTTCCCTGATGCATCAAGCCGGTATTCCGACTTCTGCGCTGCAACTCGTACTCGGCGCAGGTGATGTCGGCTCCGCCCTGACCGACGATGCCCGCATCGGCGGCGTGATCTTCACCGGTTCTACCGAAGTAGCGCGCCTGATCAACAAAGCCCTGTCCAAACGCGACGACAGCCCTGTCCTGATTGCCGAAACCGGCGGTCAAAACGCGATGATCGTAGACTCTACCGCCCTGCCGGAACAAGTCTGCCTCGACGTATTGAACTCTGCCTTCGACAGCGCGGGCCAACGTTGTTCCGCCCTGCGTATCTTGTGTGTTCAAGAAGATGTTGCCGATAAAATGATCAACATTATCAAAGGTGCAATGGATGAGCTGGTTGTCGGCAAACCGATCCAACTGACCACAGACATCGGCCCTGTCATCGATGCTGAAGCCCAACAAAACCTGTTGGCCCACATCAACAAAATGAAAGGCGTAGCGAAGGCTTACCACGAAATCAAAACTGCCGCCGACGTTAATGACAACAACTCTACCTTCGTTCGTCCAATCCTGTTTGAATTGAACAACCTGAACGAGTTGCAACGCGAAGTGTTCGGTCCTGTACTGCACGTTGTCCGCTACCGCGCCAGCGAATTGGATCAACTCATCGACCAAATCAATGCCAAAGGCTATGCTCTGACTAGCGGTGTACACAGCCGTATCGAAGGCACTGTCGACCACATCCGCGACCGCATCGAAGCCGGTAACATCTACGTTAACCGCAACATCGTCGGTGCCGTTGTCGGCGTACAACCTTTCGGCGGTCACGGCTTGTCCGGTACCGGTCCAAAAGCAGGCGGTTCATTCTATCTGCAACGCCTGGTACGTACTCCTGAATGGGTTGCCCCAACCCTCAGCCGCATCGGCCAAGCAGACGAAGACGCGCTCAAACGTTTGGAAACCCTGGTTCACAAACTGCCGTTTAACGCCGAAGAGAAAAAAGCCGCAGCCGCAGCTTTGGGTCACGCCCGCGTCCGTACCCTGCGCAAAGCCGAAACCGTATTGGTCGGCCCGACCGGCGAACGCAACTCATTGAGCTGGCGTTCTCCAAAACGCGTTTGGGTACATGGCGGCAATCTGCTGCAAGCCTTCTCTGCCCTGACCGAGCTGGCAGCCGCAGGCATCCAAACCGTTGTTGAGCCTAACAGCCCGTTGGCTTCCTACTCAGCCGATTTGGACGGTTTGTTGCAAGTCAACAGCAAACCTGAAAACGCAGGCATCAGCCATGTTGCCGCTATCGAGCCTTTGAGCAGCGAGCGCAAACAAGAGTTGGCCGGCCGCGACGGTGCGCTCATCCGCATCCTGCCTTCCGAACAAGGTCTGGACATCCTGCAAGTATTTGAAGAAATCTCTTGCAGTATCAATACTACCGCTGCCGGCGGTAACGCCAGCCTGATGGCAGTTGCCGACTAATCACAGCCAAATCAAAGGCCGTCTGAAATTCAGACGGCCTTTTTTTATCTGTTTTTATTTACAGTTTTGCCGGATATTCGCACAAATCATTAATCAAACATTTGCTGCATTGCGGTTTCAAAGCCTTACATGTATAGCGGCCGTGCAAAATCAACCAATGATGGGCATCCATCAAAAATTCTTTGGGAATAAAGCGCATCAACTTGTCTTCAACTTCGCGCACATCCTTGCCCGGCGCGATTTTAGTACGGTTGGCCACACGGAAAATATGGGTATCGACCGCCATAACAGGTTGCCCGAATGCAGTGTTCAATACCACGTTGGCAGTTTTCCGGCCAACACCGGGCAAAGATTCCAAAGCCTCTCGGTCGGCAGGCACTTCGCCATTGTATTTTTCCAGCAAAATACGGCAAGTCTGCATGATGTGTTTGGACTTGGTTTTGTAGAGGCCTATGGTTTTGGTGTATTCCATCACGCCGTCCAGCCCCAAATCCAACATGGCTTGCGGCGTATTGGCAACGGGAAAGAGCTTTGCAGTCGCTTTGTTCACGCCGACATCAGTCGCCTGCGCAGACAATAAAACAGCGATGAGCAGCTCAAACGGCGAACTGAAATTCAACTCGGTAGTCGGATGCGGATTGGCAGCGCGGAAACGCTCGAAAATTTCTTGGCGGATTTGTTTGTTCATGGTTGGAATTGTTTTTATATGGCGCGGCAATTATATCCGATGGGGCTGCTTCAAACAAAGCAGGCCGTCTGAAACGCATTCAGACGGCCTGATGATCAAACAGCCTACTGTTTATTTTTTACTCAAAGTCAGCCCTGTCCAGCCAAACACCAGCGTCAGAGCCAAGCTCAAGTAGCAGAAGAAGGCATAAGGCAGGTATTCCCAAACAGGCACGCCCAAGGCATGGCTGATAAATACGCCGCAGACGCTCCAAGGAACCAACGGGTTGATGACCGTACCCGCATCTTCCAGCGTACGGGCAAGGTTGCGCGAATGCAGGCCGAGTTTGTCATAAACCGGCTTAAAGGTTTCGCCGGAAAGCAGAATACTTAAATATTGCTCGCCAATCAGGAAGTTGACGCCGACCGATGTCATGGCCACGCTGAAAGTAGCGCGTCCGGCATTGGTCAGGAACGCACGAATGGCTTCCAGCAAAGACGGAATCACACCAATGCTGAACAACAGACCGCCCAAGCTCATGCCGAGTATCACGATGGTTTGCGTAAAGAACATGCTTTCCAAGCCGCCGCGCGAAATCAAGCGGGCAATGTCTTTGAATGCTTCGCCTTCGAGTTTGTATCCGCTGTAAAACCACGCGCCCAGCTGTTTCAAATCAGGCGTACTGTGGAAGTAAGTCACAATCAGCGCCACCACAACGGTAAACAACATGGCCACAATGGCATTGACGCGCATCAGGGCAAGGATAACCAGTAAGGCAAACGGAATCAGCGAGTAAGCATGCACCAAACCGGTTGCTTCCAATTGCGCGCGGAAAGCTTCGACGCTGTTCATGTCATGTGCGGCAACATTGGGCAAGAGCCACAACATCAATGCCGCACTGATCAACCACGCAGGCACAGTGGTGTACATCATGTTTTTGATGTGCTCGAACAAATCAATGCCGACAATCGAAGCGGAAATACCGGTCGTATCGGAAAGCGGCGACATTTTATCGCCGAAGAACGCACCCGACACAATCGCACCTGCCGTCATCGCCATATCGGCATGAAACGCAGCCGCCATACCCATAAAGGCCACGCCGACAGTTGCACAAGTCGTCAAACTACTGCCGATGGAAATACCGATGACCGAGCAAAGCGCAAACGCCGAGAAATAAAAATAAGTCGGTGAAATCAATCCGAAACCGTAATACATCAGCGTCGGAATCGCACCGCTCATCATCAACGCGCTGACCATCAGTCCGATAAAGAAAAACAGATAAATCGCGCCCATGCCCTGCCCGACCGCGCCTATCATACCGTTTTGCATGTCTTGATATTTCAAGCCGCGCATCAAACCGTACAAAAGCAAGACCACGATCGCCGTCACAATCGACATATGCGGCAGCCATTCAAGCGAAATAATCGTATAACCCATTGCCGCCACCAAAGCCAAGGCCACCGCAATGGCCTCGAAACGCGGCATATTGAGTAAGGATTTGAAAGCAAACATTGTTCTTTGCCTTTTTAATAAGTATTTAACAGATTTTAGCATAACAGGCCGTCTGAAAAACCGGTTTCAGACGGCCTGCTGATTATTTTACGAAAACAACGCTCACAAATCCTTGCCATTTTCTTTAAAATAAACGAATTATTTAGTATAAAATATTTTTTAATTAGAATAAATGGTGTTTTATTGCTTTTTAAAATATCCATCATGCAAAAATGCCACCACCTGTCCGGCAGTTTTGCGGTTGAACAGCATACCGCTATGGCTGACCGGCAAAACGACATGATCGCGCATATTCGGACAATGCGTTTCGCTGACCAAGACCGTACCATCATGTTCGCCGTGCAAACCTAAAACACGGCCCAGACCATACGGTTTGTTACCGGCGATACTGCCTAGCTCAATACCGACAGGCAACTCAGGCATACTGCCGTCCAACGCCCCTTTGTAAGAGCCGCCCAATACCGGCTTTTGCAAACCCAAATTGAGCACGCGTTGCGCAGCCCGGCTGCCTTGGTGCGGCGTACCCATGGTAACGATACGGCCGCTGACTTTATCCGGATATGCCGCCGCAAAATTGCGTAAAACCAAGCCGCCCAAACTGTGACCCACAAAGTGCAGCGTTTCATCAGCATGGTTCTCATCAATCCATCCCGCCAAGTCCTCAACATGCCGATTCATCGCGTGCAACACACTGCAATAATCGAACAGCGCAACTTCAAAACCTTCTTGTTCCAGCAAATACGCCAGCGGCCTCATGACCCACGAATGCATGTGCAAGCCATGCAGCAAAATGATTTTGGCCATTTTTTCCTCCTGTCATTTAAATCATTATGCCACAAAGTCAAAAGGCCGTCTGAAATCCCATAAGGTTTCAGACGGCCTGTTATCATGATGAATTATTCGTCAGCTTTGTAGCCTTTTATAGCAAAGAAGACGATATAAACATAACAAATCGCTGATACAACGAAAGAAATCATCAAGCCGTAAGTATCCGCTGCCCAACCTTGTACCACAGGCACAACCGCACCGCCGACAATCGCAGTACACAACACGCCGGAAGCGCTGCTGGTGAATCGGCCCAGACCTTTGGTTGCCAAAGAGAAAATGGTTGGGAACATGATGGAATTGAAAAAGCCGATGGCCAACAATGCCCACATCGCAATATCCGCACTGGCTTTACCTGCCAACATAGCAACGCCCAACAAGGCAACAGCAGCAGTAGCGTTAAATGCCAAATAGCGGTTAGGCGCAATTTTCGCCATGATGGCAGAGCCTAAGAAACGGCCAACCATTGCACCGCCCCAGTAGAACGACAAATATTTTGCGGCAGATGCGTGGTCCAAACCTTTCAGATAGCCCAACACGCTGACCAATAAAGAACCGATGGATACTTCCGCACCGACATAACAGAAAATACCGGCCGCACCAAAAACCAAATGACGGTATTGCCAAACACTGTGTTTGCCATCATGGTTATGTTCGCTCTCTTCTTCGGCAATTTTACGCGCATCAGGCAAACGAATCATTTTGACAAAAACAGCCAAAATAATCAGCAAACCGGCCAACCCTAAATACGGAATTTGAACGGAAGAAATTTGCTCGGCTTTGCTGACAGTTTGTGTTGCATCAGCCAAAATCAGGAATGCGCCGATTTGCGGAGCAATGGTCGTACCCAAAGAATTAAATGCCTGAACCAAAGTCAGTGTTGCAGATTCTTTACCCGGTTTGGACAGCAAAGTCACATAAGGATTACCCGCTACTTGCAACAGTGTTACACCTGAAGCCAAAATAAACAATGCACCCAAAAAAGTTGCATAAGAATGACTGCCGGCAGCAGGATAGAAGAGCAGACAGCCGATGGCGGTCAATACGAAGCCGCTAATCACGCCGTTTTTATAGCCGATTTTGCCGACCAAATAGCCCATCGGAATCGACATAATCGCATAAGCGGTAAAGAAACAGAATTGAATCAGCATTGCCTGAACATAAGTCAGGTCGAAAATATCTTTCAAATGCGGAATCAAAATATCGTTCATGCAGGTAATGAAACCCATCATGAAAAAGAGTGTGGTTAGGACGACCAGCGCAGGAGTATGATTTTGTTGTGAATGCGCAGACATGATTTGCCTTTCGTTTTGTTAAGATTTGCTGGAAAAACGAGCTTAAATCAGTTCATTGAACTTAACACCCATTAACAGCCGCCCGTATCATACTGATAATCCGTCACTTTGAAAACTATTTTCTAACAGCCGACTACATTATCTTTCAGCCGTTTAATTTTAAAAAATTCAATAATATTGGATTTATATTTTAATAGATTAAAAATAAAGGCATAATCCTCTTATTAAGCCTGTTATTTCTTTTTTACAATACTCATTGATATAACTCAAAATATGCCCCTTCTTTACGCTTACCTTGGCCTGATTGCCTCTGCCTTTACTTCTGCCACACTACTTCCGGGTACATCCGAGGCGGCATACGCCGCATTTGTGTACCAATATCCGCAACATGCCCTCGGCGCATGTTTGTGTGCCGGATTGGCGAATGGCTTGGGCAGTATGGTTTCGTATTACATGGGCAGGATGTTTCCAAATAAAAAAAGGCCGTCTGAAAAAATGTTGGAAAGGCTTAATCGTTGGGGAATTTGGCCGCTATTGTTCGCATGGCTACCGATTATCGGTGATGCCCTCCCCCTTGCCGCAGGCTGGCTCAGGCTCAATGCCCTGCATTGCGCCATCATTCTGATTGCAGGCAAACTGCTGCGCTATGCCATGATTTATTGGGGAATTAACGCAGTTGCCGGATAAGCTTCGACAACCAAAAATAAAGGCCGTCTGAATGATTCAGACGGCCTTTGCCTTTAATTCGACAATTACAAGACTTTCACAATGCTTTCGCACAGGTAGTCGATGTTGTCATCGGTAATGCCTGCAACATTAATGCGGCCGGAACGGACGGCATAAATGGCAAACTCGTTTTTCAAACGGTCAACTTGTTCAGGAGTCAAGCCGCTGAAAGAGAACATACCGTTTTGTTCGATAATGAAATCAAAGTCTTGGGTTGCACCTTTTGCTTTAAGCAATTCGACAAATTTTTGACGCATGGCTTTGATGCGGCCGCGCATTTCGTCAAGTTCGGCAATCCATTGTGCTTTCAAATCATCATTTTTCAACACCAGCGCAATGGTGTTCGCACCGTGTGAAGCCGGGTTGGAATACAAGGTACGGATGATGGTTTTGACTTGGCTGTGGGCGCGGGCTGCTGTTGCTTCATCTTCAGCTACCAAAGTGAACGCGCCGACGCGCTCGTTGTACATGCCGAAGTTTTTGGAATAAGAGCTGGCAATCAGCAATTCTTTATTGTATTTCAAGAATACGCGCAAGCCGTAGGCATCTTCTTCCAAACCATTACCGAAGCCTTGGTAAGCAAAGTCAAACAGTGGCAACCAGCCTTTTTCGGCAGAAAGTTTAGCCAAAGTTTCCCATTGTTCGGGCGTAGGGTCGATACCGGTGGGGTTGTGGCAGCAGCCGTGCAGCAGGACGATGTCGCCTTTTTGCGCTTGGCTCAAGTCTTCAATCATGCCGTCCCAATCCAAACCGTGTTTGGCGGCATCATAATAACGATACGGTTTGTCTTGGATACCGACCGCTTTGGCGATGGCGTTGTGGTTTGGCCAAGTCGGATTGGAAATCCAGATGGTTTGCGCGTTCAACTGGCGTTTGACAAATTCGGCCGCAATGCGCAATGCACCTGTACCGCCAAGGCTTTGCGCTGTTTTGGCGCGACGGCTGGCAATGATTTCGTGGTCTTTGCCAAACAACAGGATTTGGGTTTGCTCGTTGTAATCGGCAACGCCGTCGATGGTGAGGTAGTTTTTAGTTGTCTCGCTTTCCAACAGGCGTTTTTCAGCCTCTTTGACGGCTTTGACAATAGGCGTTGCGCCGGATGCGTCTTTGTACACGCCGATGCCGAGATTGACTTTTTCGGGACGGGTTTCGGCTTTAAACGCTTCGCCCAAACCTAAAATCGGATCAGCAGGAGCTGCTTCGATATGCTTGAAGAACATGATTTTTCTCTTTACAAGTAGTAAAACGGTTGAAAAAATACAAATTTATGTGATTTTACGCCGTTTCGGGCCGTCTGAAAACGGATTATTACAGGGTTTTAACGCAAGATTGCCAACAAATCCAAAGGCGTGGCAATACGGAAATCGGCAAGCCAGTTTTCGGTTTGGTCTTCGGTAGAAATATAGCCCCAATCGGCAAGCACGGTCGTCATGCCTGCATTTTTGCCTGCCTGCATATCGCGCTCGGCATCGCCGACATAAAAACATCGCTGCGCCTCAACGCCAATCTCTTCGCATGCATAAAACATAGGCTTCACGCTGGGCTTGGGTTCATCGCAAGTATCGCCGCTGACAATCACGGCAGGAGGCACGGTAAACCCGAGTTTAGGCACGAGGGCATCGGTAAAGCGCATGGGCTTGTTGGTAATAATGCCCCATTGGATACCGCATCGAACTAAGGCTTCCAGCATTTCGTTTACGCCGTCGAACAAGATGGTTTGATCGGCATAGCAGCGGCTGTATTCGTCCAAAAACTCTTTGCGCCATTGCATATAGTCCGGATGCTCGGGCGTAATGCCTGCACCGAGTTTGAGCAAACCGCTCGCACCGTGGCTGGCCTGCGGACGGATTTCATCCATGCTTTTTTCAGGCAAACCGTGTCGGCGCAATACCGTGTTGAGCGCGCCACCCAAATCAAGTGCGGTATCGGCAAGCGTGCCGTCAAGGTCGAATAATACGGCTTGGGTCATAAGTGTTCCTTTGATGATTTTAGAAGGCCGTCTGAACAATTCAACAAGTTTCAGACGGCCTGAATATGGTTAATGGTGATGGTGTTCATGCATTTCCTGCGAACACAAGACTTCATCTTTATGCGGATGCCGTTCGCTTTCAATCTGAATCGTACAATGTCCGATGTTGTGATGAGCCAATTCATGTTCGATACGGTAGGCGATCTGTTCGGACTCTGCAACCGTCATGCTGCCATCTACGACAATATGGCAGGATAAAACGTGGATATTGCTGGTAATCGTCCAAACATGCAAGTCATGAACGGATTTTACGCCTTCCGTATTGCGGATCACGCTGAGCAACTCATCGGTATGGATGTTTTCCGGCGCGCCTTCCATCAAAATGTGCAAAGTCTGTTTAAACAGCGTCCAGCCGCTGCGCCCTACCAAAGCCGCCACCAATACGCTGGCAACCGTATCCGCCCATTGCCAGCCATACGCCATTATCAGCACTGCTGCGACAATCGCCCCTATCGAGCCGAACAAATCGCTGATTACATGAAGATACGCACCGCGCATATTGACGTTTTCTTCGGTATCGCTATTTTTCAACATATAAACGGCGACGCCGATGTTGACCAGCAATCCGATGATACTGACCACCAACATGCCGCCCGTCAAAATTTCCGGCGGATAAAACAATCGTTTGACTGCTTCATAAAAGATCATCGCCGCAATCAACACCAGCGACAATCCGTTAAACATCGCCGTTAAAATTTCAAAACGCTTATAACCGAATGTCTTTTGCAGCGTGGTCTGTTTCTCGCCAAGTTTGAATGCCCACAATGCCATGCCCAGCGAAAACGCATCGCTGAACATATGCCCCGCATCGGAAAGCAGGGCCAAAGAATTGGTCAGCCAGCCGCCGACCGCCTCAACCAGCATAAATCCGGCAATAACAAAAAATGAAGTGCGCAATACCTGCTTATTAGCGGTATGCGTGTGTGCGTGCGAATGATCGTGATGATGTGCCATGATGGTTTTACCGTTTCAGACGGCCTTTTTATCCTGTTTCAAACTTTTCTCAAAATCTTCCAACATATCCAGCTCGAAACGGCTGAATCCTGCACGTTCCCGCGCTTCGATATTGACGTAGCCGCGGAAGATAAACATATCGTAACGCGCAATCAGGCTGCGGAACAGGGCGACCGGTTCCAAACCGCGCTCACGGCAAAGATGCTGATACCAATGATTGCCGATGGCGACATGCCCCACTTCGTCGCGGTAAATAATATCCAGCACATCGCAGGTTTCCATATCGCCACGCTGCGCCACTTTTGCACGAATACCCGGCGTAACATCCAAACCGCGCGCTTCCAATACCCGCGGCACCAAAGCCATGCGCAACAAGGGATCGTAAGCGGTTTTATACGCCATGTCCCACAAATGCCCGTGCGCTTCAAAATCGCCGTAATCGTAGCCCAAGCTGTTCAGACGGCCACGCATCAAGCCGAAGTGAAACACTTCTTCTTTCGCCACCCTTACCCAATCGCGCACAAACTGAAACGGCATATTGCGGAAACGATACGCCGCATCCAAAGCCAGATTAATCGCGTTAAATTCAATATGCGCAATCGCATGCAACATCGCCGCATAGCCTTCGACCGTATTCATCTTGCGCGGCGTAACCTCCGAAGGTGCAACCAAACGCGGACGCAACGGATGACCGGCAAAACGGCAATCCACGGGTTTCGACGCTTCAGCCGTCAAGCCTTCCGCCTCGCCCAACTGCGCAAACAAGGCCTGCGTCAATTTTCCTTTTTCATCCGGATTGTCCGATAGCAAAGCCTGTTCCAATAAAGGATAAGGATTCAGATACATACAAAACCATTGTTTTCAAAAGATAAATATTATAACCGTTTTAAAAAGTAAACAGAAAGACTATAATTTCACGCTTTCCGTAAAATGACATTAAATACCACACCAAGCCCTTATGCGTTTCATTAAAAAAACGTCAAAACCAAATACAGGCCGTCTGAAGAAATAAAATTATTTCAGGTACTTGCTTAGTTTTTTCATATTTACACAAATTAAACCCGCCCTTCAGCCCCTTGCCTGTTACACCATAACGTCTATACTGAACCCATCTCTCCGAACAAGGAACCAAAACATGAAAACTACCCGACTGTTCACCCTGACCGCTGCCGCGCTGCTTTCTTCAGCCATCGGCTTTGCACAAGCCGGCGCAGTGGACGCCCTGAAAAAATTCAATAATGACGCCGACGGTATCAGCGGCAACTTCAGCCAAACCGTTCACAGCAAAAAGAAAACCCAAACCACATACGGCACATTCAAAATCCTGCGCCCGGGTTTGTTCAAATGGGAATACACCAAACCCTACAAACAAACCATCGTCGGCGACGGCAAAACCATTTGGCTCTATGACGTAGATTTGGCGCAAGTAACCAAGTCCTCACAAGACCAAACCATCGGCGACAGCCCTGCCGCCATCCTCTCCAATAAAACGGCATTGGACAGCAGCTACACGCTGAAAGAAGACGGCTCTGCCAACGGCATCGACTACGTTTTGGCTACGCCTAAGAAAAACAACGCCGGCTACCAATACATCCGCATCGGCTTCAAAGGCGACAACCTCGCCGCCATGCAGCTGAAAGACAGCTTCGGCAACCAAACCAGCATCAGCTTCAGCGGTTTGAACACCAAGCCTAACCTTTCCAGCGGTATGTTCAAATTCACGCCTCCTAAAGGCGTTGATGTCTTGAGCAATTAAGCTTCTAATGAAACACAAAGGCCGTCTGAACAACAGACGGCCTTTTATTTAGTTCAATTCAACATCAAAAATACTGTTACTTTTGACCTTGAATGGCGGCGGCAATTTTTTCTGCACCTTTTTTCGCCCAGTCCGCCTGTTTGGCTTCCACCATCACACGCACGACAGGCTCGGTACCGGATGCACGCAAGACCACGCGGCCTTTGCCTTCGAGTTCTTTTTCCACTTCAGCCAAAGCCTCTTTGGAAGCATCCTGCCAGTTTTGGCCTTTTTTGATGCGGACGTTAATCATGGTTTGCGGATACGGCTGCCAATCGGCGCAAACGGTGGCAAGGTCTTGATTCAAGATTTGCAATGCAGCCAAAACTTGCAGCGCAGAAATAATGCCGTCGCCAGTATTGTGTTTATCCATGCACAAAATATGACCGCTGGCTTCGCCGCCAATCAGCCAACCGCGTTGGTGGAGCTGTTCCAACACATAGCGGTCGCCCACTTTAGCGCGACAGAAATCAACACCCTGCTCTTTCAAAGCAACTTCCATCGCCATATTGGTCATTACCGTACCCACCACGCCGCCGATTTCCACGCCTTCGTGCGCGCGTGCTTTGGCAATTACATAAATCAAGCTGTCGCCGTCATACACTTTGCCATTGCGGTCAACCATCATCAAACGGTCGCCGTCGCCGTCCAAGGCAATGCCGTAATCGGCTTCATTTTGCAATACAGCGGCTTGCAAAGCTTTCGGATGGGTCGCACCGCATTTTTCATTGATGTTGTAGCCGTTCGGCTCATTACCGATACTGACCACTTGCGCACCTAATTCATGGAATACTTTAGGCGCAACCGCATAGCCTGCACCATTGGCGGTATCGACCACCAATTTCAGACCGCGCAAGTCCAAATGACTTGGGAAAGTGGATTTACAGAACTCGATATAGCGGTCATCCGCACCATTAATCCGGCGCGCGCGGCCAAGACGGCTGGACGGCTGGGTTTTCATTTCCTCATCGATTTTGGCTTCGATTTCCAACTCGATTTCATCGCTCAGCTTCACACCGCCTTCGGCAAAGAATTTAATGCCGTTATCGGAATAAACATTGTGGGAAGCAGAAATCATCACACCGGCAGACAAACGCAAAGCACGGGTCAAATACGCTACGCCCGGAGTCGGCAGAGGGCCGGTTTGAATAACATTGACACCGGCGGCGGTAAAACCGGCAATCAGCGCGGCTTCCAGCATATAGCCTGAAATACGCGTGTCTTTACCGATCAAGACGGTCGGTTTGATTTCGCCTTCGTGCTGCACCAAAACCTGGCCTGCCGCATAGCCTAATTTCAGGACAAAATCAGGATTAATAGGGAATTGACCGACTTCGCCGCGCACACCGTCAGTACCGAAATATTTTTTTGCCATGAGATAACTCCGTGATTGTTTTGTCGTATGTGAATATGGTTGAACTTCTTTAAAAGAATCTTGATTGTATTCGAAGGCCGTCTGAATCTTTCAGACGACCCTTGATCATGAGAATAATTTACTACTTCAGTATTATAGCAAGATCCGGATTTCCTGCACGAAAAAAGCGCATCCTTTTGCAGAATGCGCTTTCTATTCGAGATTCGAAATCAAATCTTAGAATTTAGCACCAGACTGATTAGCCATGTAATCAACTGCAGCTTTCACTTCATCATCGCTCAGGCTACCGTTACCGCCTTTGGCAGGCATTGCGTTAAAGCCTTCGAGTGCGTGTTTGTGCAGGGTGTCTTTACCTTGTTTGATACGAGGAGCCCAGTCTTCTTTTTTACCTACATGAGGAACACCTGGAACTGCACCGCCGTGACATGCTTGGCAGTTGGCTTCGTAAACTTTTTTGCCGTCTGCGCCGCCGGCTGCCGGAGCTGCCGCACCTTTGTCATCTGCTTTGGCCGCATCTGCTTTAGGGGCTTCTGCAGGAGCTGCACCTTCAGCCGCCGGAGCTGAAGCGGCTTCACCGGAAGCGGCTGCATCGGCAGGAGCTGCGGCATCCGGATCAGGAAAGGTACCGCCACTCTTGTTCGCCATGTAAGCGATGACGCGTTTGAGTTCTTGGTCGGTCAAATCGGCTGCGCCGCCTTTTGCAGGCATGGCGTTAAAGCCGTTCAAAGCGTGTTGGAAAAGGGTGTCGAAGCCTTGGGCGATACGGGGAGCCCATTCGCCGTTGTTTTCGATTTTCGGCGCGTTGGGGACGGATTTGTCTGCGCCGTGACACTGGATACAGATTTTGTTGAAAATCTGATCGCCTTTGCGTTCGCCTACCGGAATGCCGTCTCCCAAGGTAAGCTGTCCTACGGGCTGGATGCGGGTTTGGGTAGCAGTTTCGGAAGATTGGGCAACGTCTGCATACGAGCCGCTGCCCGCCAATTTGATGAGGAAGTAAATGACTGCAATGGCAATAACGATACCGCTCACAAGGGTAAACAATGCAGAGCCTTGGGCTTTGGAGTCGCGGAGTTGTTTCATTTGGTAGGCCTCGCCGTTAGGTTAGGTTGTGCTGTAAGTTATAGTTTATGTGTTAAACGCAGTTAACAATATTTTGCTGGATTATACTGAATTCGCAAAGGCTTTCCAATCCATCTTGAGAAAAAGATACGCAAAAATCCTCAAAAAGGCCATCTGATTCTTGTAAACCTTTGTAGTTATTTGAATATTCCACCCATGCAAAAGCGTGACCGCCAATACCACTTTCAGACACTTTCAAGATAAACTTTGCCAATAAAGCCAATATGCGTTAACCTTACGGCTTTCGCACCCATAGCTCAGTTGGAAGAGTGTCAGTTTCCGAAGCTGGAGGTCACAGGTTCGATCCCTGTTGGGTGCGCCAATTATAAAGAGGCCGTCTGAAAGATGAAAATTTTTCAGACGGCCTTTTGATTTACTTCAAATAAAACTACATTCAATTTCAGATTAAACGGCTATTGCAACACTTTGGCAAATGCCTCAGCCACATAATCGATATTCGATGCATTCAAACCGGCCACACACATCCTGCCCGAATCCAGCAGATAAACGGCAAACTCGTCGCGCAGGCGGTGTACCTGCTCTACGGTCAGGCCTGTATAGCTGAACATGCCGCGCTGTTTGATGAAATAACTGAAATCGCGATTGGGGATTTTGGCCGTCAAAACATCATAAAGTTTCTGACGCATGGCACGGATGCGGTCGCGCATGGCATAAACCTCGTTTTCCCACAAAGCACGCAAATCATCGCTGTTCATCACATCAGAAGCGATGTATGCGCCATGCGTGGCAGGACTGGAATAAATACGGCGGACGGTAAATTTCAACTGTCCGAACACCAGCTCTGCTTCTTCCTTATTGGGACACACTACGCTCAAACCGCCGACGCGCTCGCCGTACAGCGACAGGTTTTTCGAGAAAGAGTTGCTGACAAACAAAGGCAGACCCATTTCGACGGCTTTACGAATCGCATATGCATCGCTGTCCAAATCCTCGCCGAAACCTTGATAGGCAATGTCCATAAACGGAATCAGCTTGTGCGTTTTAATGATGTCCAACACTTCATCCCATTGCGCTTGCGACATATCGACGCCGGTCGGGTTTTGACAGCATGGATGTAAAATCAAGACGCTGTTTTCCGGCAAGGTCTTGAAAAACGCAGTCATTTCTTCAAATTTTACGCCGACGGTTTCAGGGTTGTAATAAGGATACGTCCCCACTTCAAAACCGGCGCCTTCAAAAATACCCTTATGGTTGTCCCAAGTCGGGTCGCTGACATAGGCTTTCGCTTCAGGGAACCAACGGTGCAAAAAGTCGGCACCGACTTTCAACGCCCCCGAGCCGCCCAAAGTCTGTATGGTTGCAACGCGCCCTTCTGCCAGCGCCTGATTATCCTTGCCAAACAACAAATACTGAACCGCGCTTCGATAAGTGTCCAAACCTTCCATCGGCAAATAAGGCGATGGGCGCGGTACGGCCGCACGCTCTGCTTCTGCCCGGCGGACAGATTCCAAAACCGGCATTTTGCCTTCGTCATCAAAATAAATGCCTATGCTCAAATTGACTTTTTCAGGGCGCTCGTCGCGTTTGAAGGTTTCAACCAAACTCAAAATCGGGTCGCCCGGATAATACTCGACATGACGGTACATGGTGCTTCCTTTGTTTTTAGACAGAATGGGGAAGATTGTGGCACTAAAAGGCCTTATTTGCAAAATCAGGCCGTCTGAAAAAATTCAGACGGCCTGATTATTTTGAAACGCTACCAATCTACCCGTTTCAAATCATTTTGTGCCAATACATCCGCATGCTCGCTGCGGCTTTGATATTCCCTGTCCTGCAAAATGCGGCGCGCGACATAATTCAAATGCAGTTTGGCCGCTTCCGCCGCCTCGGCCGGTTTGGCCTGAGCAATGGCTTCAAAAATAGTGCGGTGCTGGGCAATCAGTGTCGGGCGCGGATCTTCGGTTTGATGGATATAGATAATGCCGCTGCGTGTTTGCTGATAAAGCATTTTGAGCAGGCTGCTGGAAAGGTGGCTGAACAGGATATTGTGTGCGGCATCGGCAATGGTTTGATGAAAGCTGACGTCTGCTTCGGCTTGATGCTCCAAATTTCCGCTTTCGCAGGCCGCTTCAAATTTCTGCCGCCAAAAGTCAATGCGTTTCAAATCGGCATCAGTCCGTCTTTCGGCGGCCAGTGCCGCCATACAGCCTTCAACATGGCAGCTGAAATCGAATACATCTGTTTCCCAATTGGTATGTTTGCCGAGCAAATCCTGCCAGCTTTGTAAAAAATCCTGCTGCGGTTTGACGGAAACATAATAGCCATCGCCCTGCCGCGCTTCCAAAACCTGCTTGGCAATTAAAATATTCAACGCCACCCTGACCGACGGCCGCGATACGCCGAATTCTTCAGCGAGCGTACGTTCGGGAGGCAATTTACTGCCTTCTTCATAAATGCCGGTCGCAATACGTTCTTCCAAAACGGCTAAAACCTGATCGCTGATTTTTTGCGGACGAACCAATTTCGTCATGTTGTATTCCTGATGATTGAAGGACAGTTTTATTCAGACGGCCATAAATTGGATTGACCAATTGGCCGCCCATTCTAATCAATCCCCTATTTTTTCGTCAAGAAATGCCATTCTTCCCATCGCAAGCAGTTTAATTCAAACACATCCATTTTTATTGATTAACCTCACCAATGCCTTCAAATCAATATTTTGGTATGACCAATCTTAATAAACAACCTATACGCTAAAAATCTGAAAATATTGATTTAGATTAAAATCCCACTGCTTCTATTTTACTAGACTTTATGTATAATACTTAGGTATTAGTTAACATAATTCCTAATAATAGAGAGAAACGATATGAAATACCCACCATTACTTATCTTACCCATTGCCTTAGCCGTATCCCAAGCATGGGCAGAGACTAACCCTACACCTGAAGAAACAGTTACCCTTTCCCCTGTCACCGTCACCGGCACACAACAACAAAAAGCCAATCGCGTTACTTTCAACCCCAAAGCTGCTTTGCAACCCCTCCCTGCCGGAGACGGGGCAGACCTTTTACAATCCGTGCCCAACATGAGCATCATCCGCAAAGGCGGCAGCTCGGGCGATCCGTTATTCCGCGGTTTGGGTGGCTCACGCCTCTCCGTCAATGCCGACGACCAGTTTATTTATGGCGGTTGCGGTATGCGCATGGACCCGCCGACTGCCTATATCCACCCCAATTCATTTGATAAAGTCGTCGTTACCAAAGGCCCGCAAACTGTTACCCAAGGCATGGGCTTGGTCAGCGGCTCAGTGCAATTTATCCGTAAAGATCCTGATTTCACTGAGAAACCTTACAACATTAACGCCACCCTGACAGCAGGCAGCAACGACCGCCTTGACGGCTCGTTGGAAGCCGAGTTCGGCGGCAAATACGGCTACGTCCGTACCAATATTTCCCATAACGAAGCCGACGATTACAAAGACGGCGACGGCAACCGCATTCACTCCAACTTCAAACGCGATAGCCAAATGGTGCAACTGGGCATCACCCCGACAGAAAATACCACCATTGCCGGCACATACGAGCGCAGCAGGGCCAAGGTTGCCTACGCCGACCGCATGATGGACGGCAGCAAATTCGACCGTGATGCATGGAACATCCGTTTTACCCAACGCAACCTTACCCCATGGTTCAGCGAGTTGGAACTGCGCTACGGTAAAAGCGAAATCGACCACGTGATGGACACATACAGCCTGCGTACCATCTACAATCCTGCCGGCAAGCAGATTAAAAATGCCAACAACCCTAAACGCAATACCGATACAGGCCGTCTGAAAGCCACTTTCGACTGGGACAAGCTCAACCTGCAAACCGGTTTGGATTATCTGGACGACGTCCACGTCGCACGCATGGAGCGCGGCGGCGACGGCTACAGCCACAAGCCTTACATGCCCAACCAAAGTTTCAAACAATGGGGTATTTTCACCGAAGCTTCTTGGCAGCAAACCGACAATCAACGCTGGGTAGCAGGTTTGCGCCATGACCAAGTCAAAGCGCATTACGATACCGCGCGCGTGACCGACCCCGTTTTGAAACATCAAAAATTCAATTTGAACTCAGGCTTCCTGCGTTGGGAAAGAAATACGGACAACGGCCTGAAATACTATGCCGGCTTCGGTATTGCCGAACGCGCACCTGACTACTGGGAACGCCTGCGCTCTGAAAATAAAGCCATCCGCGCAGAGCAAAACCGCCAAATCGATGCAGGTGTAATCTGGAAACGTCCTAATCTCCACGCGTCTGTATCCGTATTCGGCAGCGACATCAAAGACTTCATCATGATGGAGCGCCAAGGCATGAATTTCAGCGTGCGCAACATCAACGCTTCACGCTTTGGCGGCGAAGCCGAAGTCAAATGGACATTTGCGCCTAACTGGGAAGTCGGCACCAGCCTCGCCTACACCCACGGCAAAAACCGTACCGACGGCAAACCTTTGGCACAAACGCCGCCGCTCGAGTGGAACAACACCCTTGCCTTTGACAACGGTAAATTCAGCGCAGGCGCATTGTGGCGCGTCGTGGCCAAGCAAAACCGTTACAGCAAAGGCCAAGGCAATATCGTCGGCCAAGACATCGGCGCATCTTCAGGCTTTGGCGTACTCTCGCTCAACGCCGGTTGGAAATTCAGCAAATACGCCACATTGCAAGGCGGCGTGGACAACGTGTTCAACAAAACCTATGCTGAATTCGTCAGCCGCGGCGGCGACCCGTCTGCCGGTACTCAAACCATGCGCGTGAACGAACCCGGCCGTACTGCATGGCTGAGACTGCAAGCGAAGTTCTAACCCAGCATCGCGCATCTATAAAAAGGCCGTCTGAACATTTTTCAGACGGCCTTAATATTTTTCATGATGTTTTAAACAAACAGCCCGAAGTTGCATTGCTTCGCCGGACTGTTTGCTCACTATCGGTTTAAATCAAACCCAAAGAGTTGATGAACACCACAACAATCGCAATCGGCGCAAGATAGCGAAGCGCACCCAGCCACAGGCAAAGCAGCTGTTTCGGCACGGTACTGCCCATGCCCGCATCGCGCAGGACGGACTGTTTGTCCTGAATCCATGACGTAAACACGGCAACACTCAAAGCACCGATCGGCATGATGACGGCGGAAATGATGAAATCCCACAAGTCAAAAATGGTTTTGCCGAAAATTTTAAACTCACTCCATACGCCGAAAGACAGCGCCGAAGGAATACCGACTATGAAAATCGCAATACCGATTATCCAAGTGTGGCTGCTGCGCTTTTTCTCGTCTTGGCGGATGGTTGCCGCAATCACGGTTTCCAGCATGGAAAATGCGGAAGTCAGCGTTGCAAAAACAACCAACAGCATGAATACGGCGAATAAATAAGTACCCATCGGCATTTTCATGAAAACCGCAGGCAACACGACAAAAATCAGGCCGGGGCCTTGGCCGGGTTCAAAACCGAAGGCAAATACCGCAGGGAAAATCACCAAACCGGCCAGCAATGATACAAACAGGTTCATCCACATAATCGTATGGCCGGAGCGGAACATATCCTGATCCTTACCCAAATACGAGGCATAGGTAATCATCGCGGACACGCCAATACTCAATGCAAAAAATGCCTGACCCAAAGCAGTCAGCATCGTACCCGGTTTCAAATACGACCAATCCGGTTTCAACAAGAATGCCACGCCCTCCATTGCGCCGGGCAAGGTCAGCGAACGAACGGCCAGCGCGATAAAGAGGATAAACAAACCCGGCATCAACACGCGGTTTGCCTTTTCAATGCCGTCTGAAATGCCGCCTTTAACCACCCAAATGGTAATCAGCATGAACAAGCCTTGGTAAAACAGCGAACCAAACGGTGAAGAAATCGTGTTGCCGAACAAGGCTTCAAAGTCTGCACCGGCATGAATTTCACCGGTAAAGCTGTGCACGACGTAGTTCAACACCCAGCCGCCGACCACGCTGTAAAACGACAGCAAAATAAAACACGCGGCCACACCCATGCGGCCGACCCACGGCCACTGCGAACCCGGGCGCAATACTTTAAAGGAATCAATGGCGTTTTTACCGCCTGTACGGCCGATGTAAAACTCGGCCAGTTGAACCGGCAAAGCCACCAAAATGGTGAAAATCAAAAACAAAAGAAAGAATACGGCGCCGCCGTTGGTACCGGCTGTATAAGGGAATTTCCAAATTGCACCCAAACCGATGGCCGAGCCTGCCGCAGCAAGCACAAAGCCGATTTTGGATGACCAAGACGAATGATTGCTCATGATGTAAGATTAAGAAACGTGAAGATGCCGAATTGTAACAGGGTGAAGTCAAGCCGTGAGTGGCCGGCAGACCGCCGATAAGCAATTCGCACGGATGGTGCGTACTTATCAAGCAAATTGGCATGAATTTTTGATAATGGAGTTTTTAATAGCACAAAACTAATTTTTATATTTTAAATTTGACGGTTTATTTTAAAAATAAGCATATAAAAGGCCGTCTGAAACCTTGTTTCCAAGTTTCAGACGGCCTTTATCTTGAAACCGTTTTATTTTTTCATGGCATCGGTCAACACTTTGACATTGTAGCGGTACATGCCGATGTAGCTGTTGGCCGGTGCGCCACCCAGTGCATCGGAATACAAACGTCCGCTGACGTTGACGCCGGTTTCTTTGGCGATACGGTCAATCATGCGCGTGTCTTTGATGTTTTCGGTAAAGACAGCTTTAATGCCCTCGCGTTTGATTTGGCGGATGATGGAAGCCACTTGTTTGGCAGACGGCTCGGCTTCGCTGCTCACGCCTTGAGGGGCGATGAATTCAATATTGTAGCGTTTGCCCATGTAAGAGAACGCATCGTGTCCGGTCAAGACTTTACGCTTGGCGGCAGGTACAGCATTAAAGGCAGCCTGCACATCGCTGTGCAGTTTTTTCAGCTGCATTTGATAGTTGCCCAAACGTTGCTGATAGTAGGTTTTGCCTTCAGGGTCGGCTTGAATCAGCGCATTGGCAACGTTTTGCGCATAAGTGCCCATCAAGACGGGGTCGGTCCAAACGTGCGGGTCAAATTCGCCGTGATCGTGATGATGGCCTTCGTGATCGTGGTCATGATGATGACCGCCCTCTTCTGCTTTCAAAGCCTGAATGCCTTTGGTCGCTTCGGCGAAAGGCACTTTGCTCTGTTTGACTGCGCGCTGTACATCGGCGGCTTCCAAGCCCAAGCCGTTGAGCAATACCAATTTTGCACTGCGGATTTTTTTGATGTCGCCGCTGGTCATGTGGTAGGCATGACTGTCTTGGTTGGCACCCACCAAGCTTTGAACGGCCACGCGGTCACCGCCAATCTGTTTGGCCACGTCGCCCAAAATGCTGAAGCTGGTCACAACAGGCAACGGAGCGGCATAAGCGGCACCGGTCAATAATGCGGCAACGATGCCGAGTTTCCAATGTTTCATATTCTCTCCATTGATATAACGTAACATTAACATCATCATAAAACAGACCGCCTGATTATTCAAGCGGCCGTCTGAAAAATCATGCCGTGCGGTGTTTTTTACGGCGCAACCATTTTGCCAAAATGCCGCCCTCCCAACCGAACACGACGGAAATCAGGTAAAGCGTGCCGCAGCATAAAATAATCGCCGGGCCGGACGGGATTTCGATATGGTAGGAAAACAACAGTCCTGCCAAACCGCAAAGCAAAGCCAATGCGACCGACAAAATCATCAACCAACCCATGCTTTTCGCCCACAGTCTGGCGGTAATCGCCGGCAACATCATCAAACCGACCGACATCAGCGTGCCCAATGCCTGGAAACCGGCAACCAGATTCATCACGACCAGCACCAAAAACAACACATGCCAAAAGCCGCCCTTACCGCCGACAGCCTTGAGGAACAAAGGGTCTATGCTTTCCAACACCAGCGGGCGGAACATGACCGCCATCAGCAAAATAGTCACACTCGCAGAAACGGCAATCAGCTGCAAAGCCGGAATATCCACCGCCAAGACCGAGCCAAACAGCAAATGCAGCAAATCGACGCTGCTGCCGTTTTTGCTGACCAAAACCACGCCGATGGCGAGGCTGCTCAAATAAAATGCGGCAAAGTTCGCGTCTTCTTTCAATGAAGTAAACCGGCTGACCAAACCTGCCAACAAAGCCATCAGCAAACCGGCCGCAAAACCGCCGACACTCATCGCAGGCAAACTCAAACCGGCAAACATATAGCCAATGGCCGCACCGGGCAAAACCGCATGGCTCAAGGCATCGCCCACCAAACTCATGCGGCGCATCACCAAAAACACACCGACAGGCGCCGCACTCAATGCCAGGCAGAAAATCGATGCCAGGGCATAGCGCATAAAGTCAAATTCGGTGAACGGTGCGACGACCAAATCATATAAATCCATGTTTTATCGCTTTTTTATTAATCTCTGAAAGCCTGAGGCCGTCTGAAAAACACTTACTTTCAGACGGCCTTGTCCATTAAACCGCGCACCAATCGGCCGCTTCCTGCTTCTGCATCATTCGGTTGGCCTGTGCCAAAAATTCATCGGTCAACACATTTTCCGTCGCACCGGCAGTCACTTTTTCACGCGCCAAAAGCAGCGTGTTGGCAAAATATGCCCTCACCTGCTCGTAATCATGCAACACAGCAATCACTGCCTGACCGTCCTGATGGCACTGGCGCAAAACTTCCAACAGCGCATAAGTCGTCCGCGCATCCACTGCGTTAAACGGTTCGTCCAGCAGCAAAAATTTGGCATCCTGCACCAGCATCCGCGCAAACAATACGCGTTGGAATTGGCCATTGGACAAGTGCGCGATTTGGCGCGTGGCAAAATCCTGCATTTCCACGCGTTCCAAAGCCGCCATCACGCGCTTTTTCTGCGCCGCGTTTACGCGTCCGAAAAAGCCGATTTCATACCACAGCCCCATCGCCGCCAGTTCAAACACCGTCATCGGCTGGCTGCGGTCAATATCCGACTGCTGCGGCAAATAGGCAATATCCTTGCGCGCCATATTTTCATAGCGCACGCTGCCCGTATCCGTCTTCTGCAAACCCATGATGGCTTTGAGCAAAGTCGATTTGCCCGCGCCGTTCGGCCCGAAAATCGTCCACATCTTGCCATCTTCAAACACCATATCGACATGGTGCACCACCGGCCTGCGCTGATAGCTGACCGTCAGATTTTCCACCACGATACTCATGGCGACACCGCCCAAAAATACACAGCCCACAACGCCGCCAATGCGGCAAGCGCAATCAGCAGCCTTTGCAGCAATCCGGTCAACAATACAGAATTCATAAGCCTAAAACCGCCCTTATCCGAATACGGACAACAGGCCGTCTGAAAGAAAATTAAAACATTAAAATGATACTGTATAACGTTAACCCTGTAAATTTCTTTCGTTTTCAGACGGCATCGGGCAAAAGGCCGAATATCGGTTACAATCCATTTTTTATTTGATGATTGTCCTATGTCTATTCCACTCTTAAACGAAAAACTCAATACCGAAACCGCCCGCATTTCATGGGAAGAGCTGCAACCCCACTTCGCACGCGGTGCCGCCGTCTATGTTGCGCCCGATTTGGATTTGATTGCCGTCGCCCGCCATGTTGCCGAAGATGAAGCCGCGCCATTGAAACAATGGATGGAACAAGGCAAATTCGGTGCCGTCAGCGATGATATGGCGCGTACTTTTCTAGCGGATAAGCAGGAAATGTGGGCGGTCGTTGTAGCGCCGTGGGTATTGGTACAGCCTTGCAAAGACTGATAAGGCCGTCTGAAAAAACAAAACCGGAACATTTCGCATGTTCCGGTTTTTCATTTTTCAGACGGCCTATTGCAACGTAAAGCCTGCTTTGAATTCAAGCTTCGGCACCCCGATAACGAAACGTTTGCCGATACTGTCTTCAAACTCATACGCGCCTTCGATGCTGCCCCAAGGCGTGCTGATTTGCGAGCCGCTGTTGTACTCATAGGCTTCGCCCGGGTACAAAACAGGCTGCTCTTCAATCAGGCCGACATGGCCAACTTGCTCTGTTTCACCGTGTCCGTCGGTGATTTCCCAAAAACGCTGACGCAAAGTAATGATTTCATCGCTGCGGTTGCAGATGGTAATCAGATAATTGAAGGCGTAGCGGTCGCGGTAGACGTCGCTTTGGCCGGCCATATAACGCGGCTCCACGTTAATCTCGATTTCGTTCATAATTGTTCACCCGTATATTTATTTTATTTAAAACCGGATAATTCCGGCGTGTCCGCCCTATTTTTGCAAAGGGTCGAAACACTTAAAACACATCACGCAATCCAATGAAACAGCCCCAAGACCAATAAAGTCATCACAGCCGCAATCAAATCATCAAGCATAATACCCAAACCTCCATGAATCCGCCGGTCAAACCATTTGATCGGCCAGGGTTTCAACGCATCAAACAAGCGGAAAATAACAAAAGCCGCCAGCCACCAGCTCCATTTAAACGGAATCAGCGACAGCACCAGCAGCATCGCGACAATTTCATCCCAAACGATACCGCCGTAATCCTGAATGCCCAGCTCCCTCTCGGTATAACCGCAAATGCGGATACCCCAGAAAAACAAGGCGATACACAATAAAAGCAATATCCAGCCGTCTATGCCCAACAGGCACAATACAAAAGCCAGAGGTAACGCGGCAAGCGTCCCTGCCGTACCCGGCGCAACCGGCGATAAGCCACTGCCGAAACCAAATCCTAAAAAACACAATGGTTTGTGCAACAGCCAAGAAAAAGTAGGTTTACGTTCAGCCAAAATGATCAAATCCTAAAGAAGTCAGTTCCAATACGCCGCCTTCGACATCTAAAATATTCAGACGGCCTGAGTCAGTCATTTTACCAATTCGGGCGACCGGTACGCCACTTTGTTCCGCCGCCTGACAAACACGTTCCCTGTCTTCTGGAGCAGCAGTAAAAATCAGTTCGTAATCATCGCCGCCGGCCAATACTGCCGACAACCATTGCTTGCGCGACAAAACGTTTTTCAATTCAGGCAACGACGGCACACAATCGGCAAAGATTTCCGCCCCGACAGCAGAGGCTTTTAAAATATGCCCCACATCTTGAGCCAGGCCGTCTGAAACATCTTGCACAGCATGGGCAAACGGCAGCAATGCCAGCCCCAATGAAACGCGCGGCTCCGGACGGAGCAATTTATCATCGCAAACCGCCATGATTTCAGACGGCAATTGATAATGCCCCAGATGTTGGTTCAAAGCAGCGGCAGCCAAACCCAAGCGGCCCGATACCCAAATATCGTCGCCGACTTCGGCCGCATCACGCCGCAGGGCACGCCCTGTCGGCACTTCGCCCACTATCGTTACATTAAAGACCAAATCGCCTTTGGTGGTATCGCCACCAATCAACACCGTATCAAAACGCGCGGCCAAAGCAAAAAAGCTATCGCAAAAACGTTTGAGCCAGTCTTGATTCAATTCAGGCAGCGCAGCACTGAGCAACACCCACCGCGGCTTGGCACCCATAGCGGCCATATCGGATAAATTTACTGCAAGCATTTTCCATGCCAAATCTTCAGGCGAAACATCTTCAAAAAAATGTCTGCCCTTAACCAACATATCAGCGCTAAAACATAAATCAAATCCGTTACTTGGGCGAATAATAGCGGCATCGTCGCCTATGCCCAAAATCAAACCTTCCGATTTTTGTCGCTGCAAATATTGTCTGATAAAGTCAAATTCCGTCATATTTATCCAATATAACTATAACCTAGATTACTATATCTAATTTTGTGCCAGCCTGATGAGTGCCTATTAACACGTCAAACATCAAACTTTCATATTATTAGATATAAAACTGAATAAGTTAAAGGCCGTCTGAAAATACAGATTTCAGACGGCCTCATGTTTTCAAACCACTCTGAGCAGGTAGATTTACAGATAGACGATTTCTCCTGTCCGCCCCCTGCTCTCTCGGCTTGCCCACCAAATAAATTGCGGCAGGACATCTTCGTAGTTTTTACGTTCGCTTTTCGATTCGCCCGGATGGGATTTGATACGTTGCGGCGAATTGATGGCACCCGGCACCAAAACATTGGCACGCAGGTTGTCAAAACGTTCCCACTCGTCCGCAGCCACTTTACACAAATAATTAAGCGCGGCTTTAGAAGCTCCGAAACCGCCCCAATAGGCTTGCGGTTTTTCTCCGTGGCTTTCGCCGACAAAAATCACAGAAGCGTCTTCCGATTGCTTCAACAATGGGAACAGCGCACGGGTCAGGCCCATAGGCGCAACGGTATTGATACGGTATTGGTTGACCCATTCCGATACGGTTTGGAAATCCAACGGCGACAAAGCATAGAAATAGCTGGCGCAATGCACCACGCCATCCAATTTTCCGCCGGTAGCTTCATCAATGGTTTCTGCGAATTGCTTAAACTCTTTCTCCTCCGCACTCATCAAATCAAAGCAGATGGCAAACGGTTCTGGGCTGCCCGCAGCCACAATAGCATCATATACTTTTTCCAAACGCTTTTGATGACGCGCCACCAAAATAACAGTCGCTCCGGCCGCCGCATAGGCTTTGGCAACCTGCTCGCCCAAACCTTGGGATGCGCCGGTAACCAAAATGGTTTTGTCCGCTAATGTCGTCATGACTTTTCCTTGAACTTTATGGTTTTAGATATTTTATCGGCTTGGTAAGTTTTGTAAAGTCAAAAAGGCCGTCTGAACATTCAGACGGCCTCAGTTTATTCAACCCTCAAATCCAGCATAAGCTTTTCAGCCGCGGCAAAACCTGACTGAACCGCCGCTTCCAAGGTTGCCGGATAACGCGGATGAAGATAATCGCCAGCCGGATAAATACGGTGATGGTGCAGCCATGAGAAATCAGGCTGTACAAAATCAACCGTTGCCGCCGTAGTCGCGCGTTTTTCCGTAATAATGCGTACGGCTTCGGGTTTATCCAAATCCGAACAAACCCGCTTAATGTCCGCATGAATTTTCTCGGCTAAATCTTTGTCCTTCCAAGCCTCGGTGTAATCGGAAACGCTGATGACGACCGCGACTTCATTATCCGGCAAACCCAACGCTCCCCGATGCAGCACCCACTGCGCCGTACCATCGGCAAACCCGGTTAAAGGCGCAGGCAGCTTGACTGCTTGGGCATAACGCAAATAAACCGTAGTAATCGCATGGTAATGCAACGATTGATAGACCGTCTGAATATAGTCAGGCGTATCTTCAGGCAAAAGCGCGTCAACATGATATGACGCAACGGCTAAAATCACCGCATCAAATACTTCGCCATTGATTTCAATTCGGCCATCGATATGATGGTTTAAA
Organism: Neisseria sp. P0022.S009; assembly: GCF_051956675.1. Taxonomy (NCBI): domain Bacteria; kingdom Pseudomonadati; phylum Pseudomonadota; class Betaproteobacteria; order Neisseriales; family Neisseriaceae; genus Neisseria; species Neisseria sp. P0022.S009. Next base: position 3,832 of record NZ_JBQCXE010000008.1, on the reverse strand, counting down.
TGTGTAATACGGGTTTCAAGATGTATTTTTGCACCATGCTTGTGCAGGAAATCCAAAGCTGGTTCGGCTACGATCCGCCCTAAATCCTGCTTAGGCAAAAGATAATCGCTGTTCGCCTTTTCAGACCACACTCCATCATTCAATACATTGCATAAAATGCGCAACGATGCCTGTTCTAACGGCGTATTTAAAGCACCCCAAACCAAAGGTTGCCAAAATTGGCCAAGCAGGCTGCGCGGAACATTTCGTGTTCTCAACCACTTTGCAACCGTCAAATCGGTTTTATGATGGCCTGCCCAACGTTGCAATGCCGACATATCCGACAGCAATTTGATTCTCAATGAAAAGGAAAGATTTTTTGCACGCAGGATACCGACAAGCAAATGCCACGGTGCAGGCAGAGAGGCCGTCTGAAACTGCAATCCCTCATGGATGTACCATTGCAAAGGCTGGCGTAAAAAGGCTGATTCAGGTTGAACGCCAATATGTCGCATCAAAGTTTGGACACCATGATACGCGCCCAACAAGATATGCTGCCCATTATCCAAAAAGCTGAATCCATCATCTTTCCCGGCTAAGGTACGCGCTCTACCGCCCGCTCGCCTCCCGGTTTCAAACAAAGCAATATCAGCTCGATGAATCAGAGAAACCGCCGCAGACAAACCTGCCCAACCGGCACCAATCACAGCAATTTTTGGACGCCGAATATTCATGGTTTAAATCCAAACAGCCAAGTTTTCAAAGCAATACGTTTTTTACGGGGAGAAGGAATCGCAATTTTGTAAGTCAACACATTTTGCGCACCATCACGGTCGATTTCATTTAACAACGCATAATAAATGGCCGCCATAATCAGGCCGACTTTTTGCGATTTCTTATCCGCAGCCGGCAAAAGCAACATAGCCTCACGATAAGTTTCACGCGCCCTATCCACTTGAAACTGCATTAATTTCGCAAAATTGTCTGTCGGTTTACACTGCATGATGACGTTGGCAGGCACATCAAATTTCTGCATTTCCTCTATCGGCAGATAAATTCTGCCCTGCCGCGCATCTTCGCCCACATCACGAATAATGTTCGTCAACTGCAAAGCCAAGCCCATTTTTTCCGCATATTCCAAAGTTTGGGGATTGGAAAAACCTAAAATCCGTGCAATAAGACGCCCCACAACTCCGGCAACACGGTGGCAATACAGCTTTAATTCATCAAAACTACCATAACGAGCCTGCTCCAAATCCATCTGCATGCCATCAATCAAAGCTTCAAACTCATTCTTCGGCAAATCAAAACTTGCCCGAATATCCTTTAAAGCCTGATGAACGGGATGCTCAGGCATCTCATTATTAAACACTTTCTCCAAATCACTGCGCCACCAATTCAAGGTAATCTGAGCTACATTCGGATCGGTACAGCCATCGACTACATCATCCAGTTCACGACAAAAAGCGTATAAAACAGTGATCGCATTTCGTTTTTCTACTGATAAAAAACGAAAACCGGATAAAAAACTGGAATGGCTTTCCGCAGCCTTTTGACAACAATAATCTAAAGCAAGCACTGTGTATCCTAAAAATATTGTTATAAATAATTAGCAGGGATTTTATCCGTATTTAAAAAAGTACGCCAATATCAAAACCCATCTTACAACAAGGCCGTCTGAAAGCTGATTTCAGCATCTTTCAGACGGCCCAAGACCTTGCGATAATATAGGAAGATTTTAGTCAATTAAAAATTTTATGGCGCATTTTTATGCATCAAATGTCGTCAACAGACTGAGACCTTTGCAAAATTCAACCTTTCAGACAGGCTTTTTTCCGTTAATCCTTATCCCTTTACCATTGGCATTATCACAGATACTATATTAAATTCATTGTCATAATTTAATTGTCGGTCAGTTTATCTGTCAAAGAAAATTTATGTTCCACCGTATTCCATTAATCTCTACACTGTTTCTCTCTGCCACACTTTCTACCGTCCAGGCAGTAGATAAGCCATTTGCTGCCGATAATGCATATTGGACGGCGCAGCCATTTTGTAGTGGGCGTTACCAAATTAACTTACCATCTAACCGTATAAGTGGAACTGGTTGGCTTAAATACAATGGTTGGCAGATAAGAGTGCGACCAGATTATTGGAATCTAGAAGTAGAATCCGCATTAGAGGTTAAAGAAAAAGGATATAATGGAAGTGATAGTTTTATAGAAAACCGTACAGTTATTCCTAATAAAGCGATAGCTATGGTGACACAGGCTCCGGGTTCTTGGGAACACTCGGTGTCAAAGCATCTAAAAGGGATGATCTATTATGTCGATTTCTATTTCAAGCTAGGTAAGAACGATGCCTATTCCATTAGGGCTTTTGTACGCATTATGCCTGTCAATGGTAAAGAGCCACCAAACCTTAAACAGCTGGAAAAAAGTAAAGTTGACGAAGCTATTAGGCATATACGAAATGATTTTTTCGATAAATTGAGAGATCGTAATGAAAGTGAAATTCCGCAGCAACAGGGTATCTGTTTAACAGAGGGATTTATTGTCGATAAGGGAACTGAGCCGTTTTTTGGCAGTGCGGGCATCAAAATCAAAGACTATAAAGACGTTTATGCCGAGCTAACGACAGGTGGATCTTTGGAGAAAGATGACAAACCTTTATTGAAGCGAGATCTTGTTAAGAAAAATAGTGTTATGGGCAGACTTATGTCATGGGCAAAATATAGCACGATTCGCCAGGGAAGCCGGAACATCAATGGCATGGCCGGCAGTGAGAAACTTGTTAAGTGGCAGGGGAAACGATATCTATTTATTTGGGAAAAAGATGATGGCAGTGTGAGATTTAAGATGACTTTCGGTACCAGTGATAACAATTCTGCCGGTTCCCCATTAAGTGAAAAGGAGGCTTTAACGGCTTGGGATGCAATATTGCCGACATTGAAAAAACGGATTTAATTAGATTTTTAATGAATAGAAACTTACCAAATTTATTAGCTTTAAAGCTTAAGAAAGAGACAAAAATGAACCATAAATATCGTAGAAAAAATATATTTAAGTTTGGCTTATTATATAGTGCTATAGCAATAGTATTAACAGGATGTCGCTCTTGTTGGCCGATGTGTATCTAGAAACATTGTCTTTACAAGAATAGGTCGTCTGAAACCTTAAGTTAGATTTCAGACGGCCTTAGACATTTTTAAAATAGTTTTCTTTACTATTTCACGATGGCTGAAACTCAAACATAGAGTTTCGGCTGTTTTAGCTTTAAATCTCCTTTTTATTCTCCTCAGGCATCCCAGATGCCCAATAATTAGGTATCAGTGCCCTTTTTCTGGCACAAACAGGTGCTTCAATAGTGTAAAACACGCCATTTCCCCAATCAAAACGGGGGATACCAAATCTCATCCCAATCTATATTGTGAACGCTTATTTTGCAGAGCTGCTGACTTGTTTCATCCAGGCAAACAGTTCGTCCAAGTCATGATCGCCGCCGTGGCCGATATCCCAAGGCAGGGCGCAGTCGACGGTTTTGCCGTTGTTTTGCAGTTTGGCGGCAGGTTTGCGCCCGGTTTGCCGATGTAGTTGAGTGGGTTCATGATTTTGATGGTTTTTCATTTGTGATCTTTGCAAAATACCCAAAAAGTCTTTTAAATATTTTTGTGGGATTTAGGAGATTTTTGGAAATTATGCAAAGATCTCAAGCTCTCATTCTCGCCCCCAAACAAAGCCGCCCCGGGGCCCAACCGGCAAACGGTTCGGCCGCAGGGCGGCATATAGGCAGAATCCGGCTTATTTTTTCACGGCAGGCTGCGCAGCCTTAGGCGCGGCAGAAGAAACCGTCG
>NZ_JBQCXE010000007.1:0-110445 GCF_051956675.1 Neisseria sp. P0022.S009 | reverse complement strand
CCGTCAGGTGATGCCGGCGATAGCCCAAAGCTTTTTACAATGGCAGCAGACGGCGGGTCATATGCCGGAGCGAGCGAGCTTGGAGGTTGGGGCAGAAGGTATAGACGTCTTGTTTGAATAAGGCGGAGTAAGAATGAAATGAAATAGCCCTAAAATCTTGGATGTCTGATAAAAACTTATTCAAAAATTCAGTGCAAGCTGGGTTCTGTATGTGACAGGACTCAGCTTTTCAATTTCAAACTGCAATATTCCCGATTGTAGTAGTTCATATAATCATCTATCTGTTTCATCAATTCGTACACAGTCCATTTTCCCTGCTGATAGAAACATTCCGTCTTCAATACCGCAAAGAAGCTCTCCATAACGAATCATCCCAACAATTCACCTCACGCAACATGCTCTAATTGGAATCCCTTCCCCAATACTCTACATGTATGACAACAATTTGCTATAATACAAAACTCATTTTAACCCTCATTCGAAATTCCATTTTCAGACGGCCTTTGTCTGTTTATAAGGCCGTCTGAAATGTTTTCCGTCCATCCTCTTCTGCCGAACCATGATTCCATCTGATTTCATTGACGAGCTTTTGTCCAAAGTCGATATTGTCGATATTATCGACGAGCAGGTTCCGCTGAAGAAGGGCGGGGCGAACTATATGGCCTGCTGTCCGTTTCACAAGGAAAAGACGCCGTCGTTTTCGGTCAGCCCGACCAAGCAGTTTTACCATTGTTTCAGTTGCGGGGCGCATGGTTCGGCGATTGGTTTTGTGATGGAACATCAGGGGCTGTCGTTTCCGGAGGCGGTGCAGTTTTTGGCTGATCGCGTCGGTATGACGGTGCCTAAAGTGCGCGGGCAGGAAGACAATCCCGAAATCCGTGCCGAACGCAAGAAAAAACAGCAGACTTTGGAAGAAACGACGGCAGCGGCAGCGGATTTTTACGTGCAACAGTTGAAATTCAATCCGGCGGCGAAGGCTTATTTAGACAAACGGGGCTTGAGTGCGGAAGTCATCGCGCATTACGGTTTGGGCTATGCGCCCGACGGTTGGCAACCTTTGGCACAAGTGTTCCAACCCTATCCAAATACTGCGTTGGTGGATACGGGCATGGTCATTGATAACGAAGGTAAACATTATGACCGCTTTCGCCATCGGATTATGTTCCCTATCCGTAATCCGCGTGGGCAGGTCATCGGCTTTGGCGGCCGCGTATTGGATGACTCTAAACCCAAATACCTCAACTCACCGGATACGCCTTTGTTCGATAAAGGGAAAAATCTTTACGGGCTATACGAAGGGCGTGCTGCCGTAAAAGAGGCAGGACGGATTTTGGTGGTCGAAGGCTACATGGACGTGGTCGCATTGGCCCAGTTCGGCATCGGCTACGGCGTAGCGGCTTTGGGTACGTCAACCACGGCGGAACATGTCAAAATCCTGATGCGTCAGGCAGACAGTATTTATTTTTGTTTTGACGGCGACGGCGCGGGACGTAAAGCGGCTTGGCGCGCGCTGGAAAATGCGTTGCCGCAATTAAAAGACGATAAATCGCTGCATTTTCTCTTCCTGCCCGAAGAACACGATCCGGACAGCTATATCCGCGCCTACGGCAAGACGCAATTTGAAGATGCCTTGTTAAACCAAAGCAAGCCCCTTTCCGAATATTTTTGGGAACATCTTTCAAACGGCCTCAACCTCAATACACAAGAAGGCAAAGCAGAATTGGTCAAAACCAGTTCTCCGCTTTTAGCGCAAATTACCGCGCCGGCATTGGGCTATCTCCTGAAACAAAAACTCAGCGAGTTGGTAGGCATTGATCCTGACAACCTCGCCCAGTTACTCGGACAAGAAGCGCCCAAGCGGCACGTCAAACAAAAAAGTTACAAACTGCCGCCCATTTCTGTCAAACAGCCAACCATACTGACACTGGTGCAAAGACAAATACGCAGCCTCTTGATAAATCCGGCTTGGGCTTCATATATAGACCTGCCCGATTATCTGGCGTTAAGCGGTGACTTTGCCTGCCTTGCCAATCTGGCCGAAACCATCAAGAATCACGCCACGATTCCGGCAACAGCGCAAGTGCTTGAATATATGCGCGGTTCGCCCTATGAGGAAACCGTCAATCAAATCTTTTTATCAACCCTTCACTCTGAAGAAATGGAAGGGGATGACGAAGAAGATTGCGAAAGTTTCCAAATCGGCATGAAAAAGTTGTTAAATGAATTAAAATACAGTCAAATCGAAACTTTAAAGCAAAAAAGTATTCAAACCGGTTTGACCGAAAATGAAAAAAGACTATTGCTGTCGCTTTTGACGGCAAAGCAAAACTAACCCCTCAGGCCGTCTGAACAATCTAAACACACGCTGCGAAGCATGACACGCAGAACACTCCATCCGTAATATTTTCAGACGGCCTCAGAGTATTAAAGTGAAATCTGATTTCACAACAAAAAGCTCTGCTCCGCCTTCAGGTACGGCCACATCACCGTAAACCGTCGGCATCCTATCAACCTAGAGAGCAATCCATGTCTAAAAACCAAAACTACGAAGAATACCAAGACCAAGATGACAACCGTCCCTTGAGTATCGAAGAGCAGCGCGCCCGTCTGCGTCAACTCATTATTATGGGTAAAGAACGCGGCTACATCACTTATTCCGAAATTAACGACGCGCTGCCCGACGATATGTCCGACGCCGAGCAAATCGACAACATCGTCAGCATGATTTCCGGCTTGGGTATCCAGGTAACTGAGCAGGCTCCTGATGCTGAAGACATCCTCTTGAGCGACAATGCCGCCGCCCTGACCGACGACGATGCCGTTGAAGAAGCCGAAGCGGCACTTTCCAGCGCAGATTCCGAATTCGGCCGTACAACCGACCCTGTGCGTATGTATATGCGTGAAATGGGACAAGTCGATCTGTTGACACGCGAAGACGAAATCATCATTGCCAAAAAAATCGAAAATGCACTGAAAAACATGGTGCAGGCCATTTCTGCCTGCCCGGGTTCGATTGCCGAGATTTTGGCTTTGATCGAACAAGTCCGCAACGATGAAATTCGCGTAGATGAAGTGGTTGAAGCCATCATCGACCCTAATGAAGTTTTGTTAAACGAATTGGGTCTGGGTCATTTGGAAAATACCAAACCTGACGATGAAGAAGGCGAGACTGACAGCGAAGTCGAAGATGACGACGAAGATGATGAAGATGACTCCGGCAGTGATTCTGAAGCCATGTCCGCCGCCCATTTGGCCGAACTAAAACAAAAAGTGTTGGAGCATTTCGCCTTTATCGAGAGCGAATACGGCAAAATGATCAAGCAGCTGGAAAAACACGGCAGCCAACATGCCAACTACCTGAAACACCGCGATGCCATTGCCAACAAACTGCTGGAAGTCCGTTTTGCCACACGCCAAATCGAAAATTTGAGCAGTAACCTGCGCAGCCGCGTTGAAAACATCCGCAAACTCGAACGAGAAATCCGCGATATCTGCATCGACCGCGTGCGTATGGAACGCGACTACTTCATCGAAAACTTCCTGCCTGCCATTACTGATTTGGAATGGGTTGAAAAAGAAGTAGCCAAAGGCCGAGTATGGGCCAATGCTTTAGATCGTTTCCGCCACGCCATCCTCGAAAAACAAGCCGAGTTGGCCAATATGGAAAGCGAAACCCGCATTTCCATTGAAGAGTTAAAAGAAATCAACAAAAACATGGTGTTGAGCGAAAAAGAAACCTCAGCCGCCAAACAAGAAATGATTCAGGCCAACTTGCGTTTGGTTATTTCCATTGCTAAAAAATACACCAACCGTGGCTTGCAGTTCCTTGATTTGATTCAAGAAGGCAATATCGGTCTGATGAAAGCGGTAGACAAATTCGAATACCGCCGCGGCTACAAGTTCTCGACTTACGCCACATGGTGGATCCGTCAAGCGATTACCCGTTCTATCGCCGACCAAGCGCGTACCATCCGTATTCCGGTTCACATGATTGAAACCATCAACAAAATGAACCGTATCTCGCGCCAATACCTGCAAGAAACCGGTGAAGAGCCTGATTCCGCCAAACTGGCCGAACTGATGGAAATGCCGGAAGACAAAATCCGCAAAATCATGAAAATCGCCAAAGAGCCGATTTCCATGGAAACACCGATTGGCGACGACGACGATTCGCACTTGGGCGACTTCATCGAGGATGCAAACAACGTTGCGCCGGCAGAAGCTGCGATGTACACCAGCCTGCACGAAGTAACCAAAGAAATTCTCGAAAGCCTGACACCGCGCGAAGCCAAAGTGTTGCGTATGCGTTTCGGTATCGATATGAATACCGACCACACGCTTGAAGAAGTCGGCAAACAATTTGACGTAACCCGCGAACGTATCCGTCAAATCGAGGCCAAAGCCCTGCGCAAGCTGCGTCATCCGACCCGCAGCGACCGCCTCCGCAGCTTCCTCGACAGCGAAGAAAACAAATCGTAAAAGCAAACCGCAGGTTGAAAGACCTGCGGTTTTTATTGAAATACAAAAAGGCCGTCTGAAAGCCAAATCTCAAAAGATTTAATCGTTTCAGACGGCCTTAAATTTTATTCAGCCTCAGTGGTTTTCTTTTTCGGACGGCGGCGACGACGTTTGGGCTTGCCATCGGTTGATCCACTTTGTTTCTGACGTTTGCGCTCATTGGCCGCAGTCATTTGTTGACGAGTTTCCTCATCGGCATGCTGGAAAGTTGTCCACCAAGAAGCCATCTCTTTATCAACCTCGCCAACTTCGCTACGCAAAATCAGGAAGTCATAAGCGGCACGGAAACGGGCTTGAGCCAACAGACGATACGGGCGCGCGCCGCGCATATTGTCAAATTGCGGCTGAAATTGCCAGATTTCACGCATGGTTGCAGAGAATCGTTGCGGAACGCCCCAACCTTTCTCCACCGTATCGCGCATGGTGTTCATCGCATCCATCAACGCAGGGACAGGTTTTTGACCATGGCTTTGATTGCGTTGCCAAATGGCGTTTAGTGTCGGCCACAATACCGCCGCCAATACAAAACCGACAGAAACGGACTTATCCGCACGAAGACGCTCATCGGTATTTTTCAAAGCCAACATAATCATACGTTTGTCGGCTGCTTCGGCAGTTTTCAAGGCATCTAAAAGCGGATGGATGCCTTCGGGAATACCCAACTCGTTCAACCGTTTCAAACAGGCACGGGAATGGCCGGAAAACAGGATTTTCATGATTTCGTCAAAAAGACGGGCCACCGGCTCATTTTTCAGACGGCCTGCGTATTCGGCAATCAGCAAAGCCGTTTGCTCTTCCACTTCAAAGCCCAACTTACCCGACAAACGGACGGCGCGAAGAATACGGACGGGATCTTCCTGATAGCGTTCGGCAGGATTACCTATCATCACCAATTTCTTATCGGCAACATCAGCCACGCCTTGATGGAAATCCCAAATTTCCTCTTTAATCGGGTCGTAATACAGCGCGTTGCACGTAAAGTCGCGGCGCATGGCATCTTCTTCAATGCTGCCGTAAGTATTGTCCTTCATAATGCGGCCTTGCGCATTCTGCTGAACCTTATCGCCACCGCGAAACGTCGTCACTTCGATGGTTTCGGGGCCAATCATCACATGGACGATTTGAAAGCGGCGGCCGATAATGCGGCTGCGGCGGAATATTTTACGGATTTGCTCCGGTGTGGCATCAGTTGCAATATCAAAATCTTTGGGTTCAACCCCGAGCAACAAATCCCGAACGGCTCCCCCTACAACATAAGCCTGAAAACCGGCTTCATGCAGGCGTTTGGCAATTTTCTCAGCGGCAAAGCTCAACATATCCGCATGGATACCGTGTTGCTCAAGCGGAATAATCTCCTTTTCTGGCAACGACTTGACGTGTTTTTTAGGCAACACTTTATGCAGCCATTTTTTTAACATAAGCAGCTCTTTTCACAATAAAAAAGGCCGTCTGAAACTTGTCCGGCTTAAGCCTTTGCACAATATCCTGCCGTAGATAAGGACAAAACATTGAGCAAAGGCTTCAGACGGCCTAAAAAAGACGTGCCATTATACCTTATGGAAGTTCGATTAATTAACGTATTGACAAAAAATATCGGCTATAATGACGGTCTGACAACGATTCAGGCAAAACATCATGTACCACTACAAATCCGAAGCTACCCAATTCCTCGACAAACTCATGGCCGACCATCCCGAATTAGAAGCGCAACGCCTCGAAAACCGCCATTTACTGTGGGATGTAACCCTTAATCCAGCCGAACAGGCCGAATTTGAAGCGGCCAAAGTCAACAAAAAACCTTACACCTACTATCAAGACTAACCCGTATCGGTATGACGACCAACACCCACAATACCGATCCGGCGTTACAGCAGTACCTCAACAGCATCGGTCAGCACGAACATCCCATTTTGACCGCATTGCGTGAGCGTACCCAATCACATCGTCTGGGAAAGATGGCCATCGCCCAAGAGCAGGCAGCCATGTTGGTGTGGTTGGCCAAATTATTGAATGCCAAAAAATATTTGGAAGTTGGCGTCTTTACCGGTTACAGCAGCACCGCCATGGCGCTCGCCCTCCCCGAAGACGGAAAAATTACGGCTTGCGACATCAATGTAACCTTTACCGATATAGCCCGTGAAACATGGCAGGCAGCAGGCATAGCGCATAAAATCTCGCTTCATCTGCAGCCGGCTTTGCTGACTTTGGACGATTTGATAACGCAAGGCGAATCGGAAAGCTACGACTTGGCGCTTATCGATGCCGACAAACCGCCTACGCCGAAATATTTTGAACGCTGTTTACAACTAGTACGGAGTGGCGGCGTGATTGCCATCGACAATATCTTGTTGGGTGGGCGCGTCATGAATGAAGCTGCCGAAAACGATCCGCCCAGCTTGGATATCCTGCGCCATTTCAACCAAAACCTGCCGCACGATACACGTATTATTCCCATTACCCTGCCTATCGGCGACGGTTTGACACTGCTGCTAAAAAAATAAAACGACACAATCTGATGAAAACATTATCACGTTCCCTGTTTCTTTTACTGCTTACTCTATTGGCCGCATCATGCGCCGTTTCCCATCCCCATCAACCTGCCGACAATGCCAACTTTGTCCTGCCGGATATTCCGCGCGAGCCTTTGCCTGAAAAAAATATTCCTTATCCGCGCTTGGACGAACAAACCCAGATTGACCACTTGGGCATACAAATCGCCCGACTGGAACGCACCGTTGAAGAATTAAATCAACGCCTGCACACATTGGAACAACAGCGAACCATCAAACGTCCAACCCCTTTGGCTCCCAAACCCAAAGCCCAGCGTTTGGACGACCGCAAGCTGAAAATGAACTATTTGGCCAATGGCGGCGGCGTGCCGTCTGAAACAGACTCAGCCGCACAAAACGAGCTGCGCCTTTATAACCAAGCGCAAAAATACTATCAGCGTAATAATTTCGCCGCCGCAGTAGCCATTTTGAAAGAAGCCGACGGCGGCAACGGCAGCGAAATTGCCCGCCGCAATATGTATCTACTTCTGCAAAGCCAACAGCGTCTGGGCAACTGCGAATCCGTTATCGAAATCGGCAACCGCTATGCGAATCGATTCCGAAACAGCCCGCAAGCTCCCGATGCCATGTACAGCATCGGCCAGTGCCAATACAAACTGCAACAAAAAGACATTGCCCGCAGCACATGGCGCAAACTGATGCAAAGCTTCCCCAACAGCGAAGCAGCAAAACGCGCTGCAATCAGCCTGAAACAAAGATAATCGTTCAGACGGCCTTGTCATCCCCAAGGCCGTCTGAATATTTTTTACCCTTAATCCATTCAAACAAAAGGAACTCTTCATGATCCAAGTCGGCATTATTATGGGCAGCAACAGCGATTGGCCGGTGATGCAGCAGGCAGCACAATTTCTCAAAGAATTCGGCGTTGAATACGAAGCGCGTGTCGTCTCGGCACACCGTACGCCTGATTTGATGTTTGAATACGCCGAAACCGCACGCGCACGCGGCATCAAAGCCATCATTGCCGGCGCAGGCGGCGCAGCGCACTTGCCGGGCATGGTCGCAGCCAAAACCACCGTCCCCGTCTTGGGCGTTCCCGTTCCCAGCAAATATCTGCGCGGCGAAGACTCCCTGCTTTCGATTGTACAAATGCCCAAAGGCGTTCCAGTTGCCACATTTGCCATAGGTGAGGCAGGCGCAGCCAATGCAGCGCTGTTTGCCATTTCACTTTTGGCCAATGAAAATCCTGAATTGGCTGTAAAATTGGCAGCTTTCCGTGCCAAACAAGAACAAACCGTTCTAGCCATGGAATTGCCTGAAGCATAACGGACTAAGGCCGTCTGAAATTGTAAAAGGAAACTTAGATTTCGTTTTACGCTTTTCAGACGGCCTTGTTTATTGATTAAATCAACATCATGAAAACGCTGCTATTCGTCCTACTCTCCACCCTGCTTTGTGCCTGCCAAAACCCAAGTATTCCTGCTCAATCAACCGCCATTCCATCTCAGCAACAGGCCCAAGATACTACCGGCAACCTGATTATCTTCTATGATGTACAAACCGGTTCTGAGCCATTGCTAAAAGCAGTGAAAGCCTCCGGCGCAAGTTTGATTTATGAATACAAAAACCTGAACGGCATTGCTATTCGTCCGTCTTCTAAGACCAAGATTGAAGATACCATTGCCTATTTTAAAAAGGTAAACGGCGTATTGTCCGTCGAACAAGATAGGCTGCTGAAACTTCAATAACCGAGCTGGTTCTTCGGACTAATAAAAAAGCCGTCTGAAACGTATTACAACGTTTTCAGACGGCCTTTACTTGTTCAAAGCATTAAATCATGCCTCTGCCTTGCGCTTTTGGCTTGGCTTGGCCGAATTCCAGTTTGCTCAATGCGGAGAGGTATGCTTTGGCAGTTGCCACCAACACGTCGGTATCCGCACCTTGGCCGTTGACCACACGGTCACCGCGTTGCAGGCGGACGGAAGTTTCGCCTTGGCTTTCCGTGCCTTGAGTTACCGCATTGACAGAGTAAATCTGCAAGGTTGCGCCACTTTGCGCCACGCTTTCAATGGCTTTGAAGATGGCATCAACAGGGCCTGAGCCGCTAGCGGAAGCGTGTTTTTCTTCGCCGCGAATACTGAACACAATATCGGCGCGCGGTTCTTCGCCGGTTTCAGTGCTGATTTTTTGGGAAATGAATTTGTAGCTTTCGGTATTCATATTGCCCATTTCGTCAGACACCAAAGCGTGCAAATCTTCATCAAAGATTTCGCGTTTTTTGTCGGCGAGTTCTTTGAAGCGTGCAAATGCCGCGTTCAACGCTTCTTCGCTTTCCAACTCAATGCCCAAATCTGCCAGCTTGCTGCGGAATGCGCTGCGGCCGGAGAGTTTGCCCAAAGTCAGGCGGTTGGTTGACCAGCCGACTGATTCGGCAGTCATGATTTCATAGGTTTCGGGGTGTTTCAATACGCCGTCTTGGTGGATGCCTGATTCGTGTGCAAAGGCGTTTGCACCGACTACTGCTTTGTTTGGCTGAATCGGATAGCCGGTAATGGTGGATACTAGTTTGGATACTGGCACGATTTGCGTGGTATCGATGCCGGTTTCCAAGCCGAACAAATCATGGCGCACTTTCAACGCCATCACGATTTCTTCAAGGCTGGCATTGCCTGCGCGTTCACCCAAACCGTTGATGGTACATTCCACCTGGCGCACGCCTGCCTGAACAGCGGCCAGAGAGTTGGCAACCGCCATACCCAAGTCGTTGTGGCAGTGGGTCGACCAGACTACTTTGTCGCCGTTGGGCACGCTTTTGATGATGTTGCTGATACGTTCGTACCATACGGAAGGGATGGAGTAGCCGACAGTATCGGGAATGTTGATGGTAGTCGCGCCCGCTTCGATAACCGCCGTAAAGATTTTGGCGAGGAAGTCTAAATCCGAACGCACGGCGTCTTCGGCGGAAAATTCCACATCGTCGGTGTATTCTTTGGCGATTTTTACCGCTTTGACCGCCGCATCGATAACTTGCTGCGGCTTCATTTTCAGTTTGTGCTCCATGTGGATGGGGCTGGTGGCGATAAAAGTGTGAATACGTTTTTTCGGAGCAGGGGAAACGGCTTCGCCCGCTTTGCGCACATCGTTTTCAACGGCGCGCGCCAACGAACAGACTGTGGATTTGGTGATGATTTTGGCAATCGCATTAACCGACTCGAAATCGCCCGGACTGGCTGCGGCAAAACCTGCTTCAATCACATCGACACCCATCTTTTCCAACTGGCGGGCAATGCGGATTTTCTCCTCTTTGGTCATGGATGCACCGGGCGACTGCTCGCCGTCGCGCATGGTGGTATCAAAAATGATAACGCGGTTGGTTTGTGTCATTTCTGTTCTCTCCAGAGATTCGTTTTTTTGTAAAAAAGCATTCAAATCAAGCGGTCTGCCTTGCGCTTCCGCCAAAGCGGTCAGTTTTTGCAACTGAGCCAAAGGCAGGGAACCGCGTGTACGCCATTTATAGATAGCCGCCGTCGTTGCAGCATTTTCCGGGTCATGCTGTTTCAGGGCTTCGGCCAGCGCGTTTACGCCGCCAAAATAGGCAACCAAACGGTCAATGTCTAATTGCATGATGTTCCTTGTCCAAATCTGATTAAGATTATTGTGTTTAGGTTTTGCATTATACTCATTTTAGACAAAACGACAATCTATTTTTATCAAAATATTGATATAATTTTTAAAACCTAAAAATTTTTTATACATTTTGTCTAATTTAGACTATTAAAAGCCCCCTCAAACCGAACATATCCTAAATATAGTAAACTAATCCCCTATTTCCCCGATTTGAAACACACTATGCCCCACATCATCCCTACCAACCGCGCCGACATCGAATGGCGCAACGAAAGCACACAAAAGCCGCCCAAGCAGGCGGTTTACATACAAGAAGCAGGTGCAGCAGAAATTTTAAAAAATGCACACGCGCAAACTGCAACTGTTTGGACTGGCGATTTTCACAATGCCAAGCAAGTCTTATCTGCAATGAAAAAACGTATCCGCAGGCCGTCTGAAAAAAAGAAAGACGTACCTGTCGATATTCAGACGGCCTTTCACGCCCACCGTATGAAACAGGCGCAACAAAGCCGTTTGCTCAATATGCTTGCCATCGAAATCCAACCGAATTTTCAACTGGACAATGCGCGTGCACCCGATATCTACGCCGCCTTGTGCGATGTTTACGACACACCAAACGACAAACCGTTTCTCTTACCACTGAATCAACTGCTGGGTTTTATCGGCGCACACGAATGGCACAAAAAAGGCATAGACATTCCTCAGCTTAACGGAAAAATCCATGTTCCTTTCGGCGTATTCTCTCCATTACGTGGCGAGTATTTGGATTTAATCGCACAAGCGCCACTCGCTCCCAATATTCAGACGGCCTTTGACATCGGCACCGGTTCAGGCGTTATTGCCGCCATTTTGGCCAAACGAGGCATAACCGACATCATTGCCACAGACACCAACCCCAAAGCAATTGCCTGCGCCACAGCAAACCTTGAGCGTCTAGGCTTGGATAAAGCTGTCAACATCCAATCGATTGATTTATTTCCTAAAAGCTGCGCCGACCTTATCGTCTGCAATCCGCCTTGGCTGCCGGCAAAACCGACCTCCGCCATTGAAATTGCACTTTACGACCCAAACAATGTCATGTTGACAGCCTTCCTCAACGGCGTAAGTCACCACTTAAATCCAAACGGCGAAGCCTGGCTGATTATTTCAGATTTAGCAGAACACTTGCATTTACGCGAAAAAGACTTCTTAAACCAATGCTTTCAGACGGCCTCACTCGATGTCGTCGATATTCTGGAAACCAAGCCACAGCATAAAAAAGCAATTGATGAAGCCGATCCTTTGGCGTTTGCCAGAAACAAGGAAACTACTTATCTATACCGTTTGAAAGCGATATAAAATCAAGGCCGTCTGAACATTCAGACGGCCTTTAAGCATTTCCATAAAAGAAAACGGCATATCCGTAAAGATATGCCGTTGATGGGAGCAGGGACTGCTATATTTGGCAGTGGTTTGTGTTTTAGTCCTCTTGCGCCGCTGTTTGCAGGTAGTTTGGCAAACCGACTTTACCAATCAATTCCTGCTGAGTTTCGAGCCAGTCGATGTGTTCTTCGTTGATGTCTTTTTGTTTTTCCAACAAATCACGGCTGACGTAGTCTTGTTGCTCTTCTGCAAGAGCGATGGCTGCAACCAGAGCATCATGTTTTTCATACTCTTTTTTCAGATCGCAAGCAATGATTTCTTCGGTAGATTCACCGATCAACAGTTTACCCAATTCTTGCAGATTAGGCAGGCCTTCCAAGAACAAAATACGCTCGATTAAATCGTCTGCGGATTTCATTTCGCGGATGGATTGTTTGAAGAAGTGTTCGCCCAATTCTTCAAAGCCCCAGTTTTTCAAAATGCGGGCATGCAGGAAGTATTGGTTAATGGTAATCAGCAACAAACCTAAGTTTTTGTTCAGCTCGCGAATAACTAAGCGATCGCCTTTCATATTCAGCTCCTTGTATGTTATACGCTAGATTACAGTTGGCTTTGGTAGTAGTTGCCTTCGCCGACCAATTCGATCAGACGCAGTTGTTGTTCCAACCAGTGAGCGTGATCTTCTTCAGTGTCTTTCAGTTGGGCAACCATCAAATCGCGGGTAACGTAGTCTTGAGCTTCTTCGCACAATTTGATGCCTTTTTTCAGCGCATC
Organism: Neisseria sp. P0022.S009; assembly: GCF_051956675.1. NCBI lineage: Bacteria > Pseudomonadati > Pseudomonadota > Betaproteobacteria > Neisseriales > Neisseriaceae > Neisseria > Neisseria sp. P0022.S009. Next base: position 97,654 of record NZ_JBQCXE010000007.1, on the reverse strand, counting down.
GCGTACTTCGTATTCAGTGTTCAAGTCTGCTTTCAGGCAGGAAATTACGTCGGTACCGATATTCAGTTCGGCACGGGTCATTTTAGGAGTACCGCCCAACATCAGGATACGACGGATGAAGTCTTCGGCGTGAGTGGTTTCTTCTTCCATCTCGTGGTTCAAACGTTCGAACAGTTTGTTGTAACCCCATTCAGAGTACAGACGAGAGTGGATAAAGTATTGGTCGCGAGCAGCCAGCTCACCGGACAACAATTCATTCATGTAATCAATAACAGCTTGGTTGCCTTGCATAATTCTTTCTCTTTCTTTTAAAAGTTGACGATCACGAAATGAAGATTCGTGTGTTGTTACGGAATGAGCGAATTGTATGCACAAGTAGCGGTTTTGACAAATTTTTTATTTAAAATACAAACAATTATCAAAAAATTTAACCCACCCAAAAGGCCGTCTGAAAAATTAATCCCCTGTTTTTAATAATATTTTTTTGACATTAGTATTAAGAATCCATTGCATCATTCAAAAACATTTACATTCGTTAACCATAAATAAAAGCAAATAATCCGACAAAATCAATCAAATTTAATTATGAATTATTCTCAACTGCTTTTGCCTTATTTTTTTGAATCACCCATTCCGTCATCACTTGCGAATCATGCTATAATCGCCAGTTATCTTTTTTTTAAGCAACCAGCTAAACCTTATAAATCATCATGAAACAAATCCGCAATATTGCCATCATCGCCCACGTCGACCATGGCAAAACCACATTAGTTGACCAATTGCTGCGCCAGTCCGGTACATTCCGTTCCAACCAGCAAGTCGAAGAACGCGTCATGGACAGCAACGATCTTGAAAAAGAACGCGGCATTACCATTCTCGCTAAAAATACCGCCATCGAATACGAAGGCTACCACATCAACATCGTAGATACCCCGGGACACGCCGATTTTGGTGGCGAAGTGGAACGTGTATTGGGCATGGTCGACTGTGTCGTACTGTTGGTTGACGCACAAGAAGGCCCTATGCCGCAAACCCGTTTCGTGACCAAAAAAGCCTTGGCTTTGGGTCTGAAACCGATCGTCGTCATCAATAAAATCGACAAACCGTCTGCCCGTCCAAGCTGGGTTATCGACCAAACATTCGAATTGTTCGACAGCTTAGGTGCAACAGACGAACAATTGGACTTCCCTATCGTTTATGCTTCCGGCCTCTCTGGCTTTGCCAAATTGGAAGAAACCGACGAGAGCAACGATATGCGTCCTCTGTTTGAGACCATCTTAAAACACACGCCTGCACCAAGCGGCAGCGCGGACGAAACGCTGCAACTGCAAATTTCCCAACTCGACTACGACAACTACACCGGCCGCCTCGGTATCGGCCGCATCCTGAACGGCCGCATCAAACCCGGCCAAGTCGTTGCCGTCATGAATCATGAAGAACAAGTCGCCCAAGGCCGCATCAATCAGCTGTTGGGCTTCCAAGGCTTGGAACGCGTACCTTTGGAAGAAGCTGAAGCCGGCGACATCGTGATTATTTCCGGTATCGAAGACATCGGTATCGGCGTAACCATTACCGACAAAGACAACCCCAAAGGCTTGCCGATGTTGAGCGTGGACGAGCCGACACTGACCATGGACTTTATGGTCAACACTTCTCCTTTGGCCGGCACTGAAGGCAAATTCGTAACTTCCCGCCAAATCCGCGACCGCCTGCAAAAAGAATTGCTGACCAACGTTGCCCTGCGTGTTGAAGATACAGCCGATGCCGACGTCTTCCGCGTTTCCGGCCGCGGCGAATTGCACTTGACCATTTTGTTGGAAAACATGCGCCGCGAAGGCTTTGAATTGGCAGTCGGCAAACCGCGCGTGGTATTCCGTGAAATTGACGGTCAAAAATGCGAGCCTTACGAAAATCTGACTGTGGACGTACCGGATGAAAACCAAGGCGCGGTCATGGAAGAACTCGGCCGCCGCCGTGGCGAATTGACCAATATGGAAAGCGACGGTAACGGTCGTACACGTTTGGAATACCATATTCCTGCACGCGGTCTGATCGGTTTCCAAGGTGAATTTATGACCTTGACCCGCGGTACCGGCTTGATGAGCCACGTTTTTGACGACTATGCTCCGGTTAAACCTGATATGCCCGGCCGACACAATGGCGTATTGGTTTCTCAAGAGCAAGGTGAAGCCGTTGCTTACGCCCTGTGGAACTTGGAAGACCGCGGCCGTATGTTCGTTTCTCCAAACGATAAAGTCTACGAAGGCATGATTATCGGTATCCACAGCCGTGATAACGACTTGGTGGTAAACCCTCTGAAAGGCAAAAAACTGACCAACATCCGTGCCAGCGGTACAGATGAAGCCGTCCGCCTGACCACGCCTATCAAATTGACTTTGGAAGGCGCAGTTGAGTTCATCGACGATGACGAACTGGTTGAAATCACGCCACAATCCATCCGTCTGCGCAAACGCTACCTGAGCGAGTTGGAACGCCGACGCCATTTCAAAAAACTGGACTAATCCTGTTTGATTGACATACTTTAAAATCAAGGCCGTCTGAAAAGTGTTTTGGAAATCCTAGATTTCACTTTTACACTTTCAGACGGCCTTTTATCATCTGTTTAAATAAAGTAAATCGACATTTCTTCCGCCTGCACCGCCGCTTCATCAGTACGATCATTTTTACGATATTGTCCCGGCGATATCCCATATTGCTTTTTAAATGCCTTACCAAAATGCGTTTCCGATTGAAAACCGACCGAAAGCGCAACCGATAAAACCGAATCCGCCGTCTGTTTCAACAATAACGCCCCCTGCTGCAAGCGGATGCTGTTAACAAAGGCATGCGGGCTTGTTCCCGTCTGCTGTTTAAATACCCGCATCAACTGGGCACGGGACAAATTGGCCATCGCAGTCATTTTCTCAATATTCCATTCTTCTTCCGGTTTTTCGACGACTGCCTGAAGCAAATTCCGCAAACGTTTATCCTGCCAACCATTCAGCAAACCGCTTAATTGAGCTTCCTCATTTTTCTCCAAACAGGCACGAAGCAGAAAGACCAGCAACACCGAAGCCAATGCATTCACAACTGCCACCGAGCCGGATAAAGCCTGACTGCTCTCATATTGCAATAAGGTCACCAAATACTGCAAAGACGGATGGTTGATATTCAATAAAACGGTATCAGGCAGTCCCATCATCATATCCGCCTGCGCTTCATATTCAAACCGTGCGCAAAAAAGATGCAAGGCAGCCTCTCCACCGGCATGACTTTGCTTGACTTTAAATGCACCATTCTCAGCCGTCAGCACGCGAACACCGAAATTTTCACAACTGCTGTCGCTGCTCAAAGTATGGCCAACGCTGCGCGGGAAGAAAATAATATCCCCCGCACTCAGCAGCCTGGCCTCTTGCTCCCCATCAATTCGGATATAACCCGAACCGGCAGTTACGATATGCACCAAACCATGCGCACGCTTTGATTCATGCCTCACATACCACTCCCCCTGAAACAGACATTGAACATCCACGCTGCCTTTTACCTGCGCCAATTCGACCAGTCTATCCAAAATATCCATAGTGTTTTTTACCAATAAATGAGATGTTTTGACGATTTTAATCTTCCAATTATTGCAATAATACACACACCAAATATAAACGGATAGGATTTTTTATCTTATCCACTCATATTAAGAAAGGACATATCATGTTTAAAGACTGGCCTGAACATACCGCCTTGGTAAAAAAAGCATTCGGTGAACTGGGTAAAAATCATCCTAAAATGCTGCAAGCCTACGGCGCACTGGATCAAGCAGCCGCTGCCGAAGCATTGGATGCCAAAACTCGCGAACTGATCGCCATTGCCGTTGCCATTACCACACGTTGCGAAAGCTGTATCAGCGTGCATGCCGCCGCCGCAGCCAAAGCAGGTGCAACTGAAAGCGAAATCGCCGGCGCATTGGCCACCGCTATCGCACTGAATGCTGGTGCCGCTTATACCTACGCTTTGCGCGCTTTGGAAGCAGTAGAAACCCAACGCTAATCGGTCTGTAAAATCAGGCCGTCTGAAAGACGACTCCCCTTTCAGACGGCCTGATGAAATGCTAAACTGATATAGTTATTATATTATTTTCTATCTAACAGGAGATTGAATCATGAAGAAACTGCTGACCGCCGTACTTTTTGCCGCCGCTATCGCTACTCCTTTGGCCGCTTCCGCTGCCTCTATGCCTAAAGTTGAAAAAAGCGCGGCACAACCTGCAAAAGCAAAAGGCGTTTGGATTGATGTCCGCTCTGCCGAAGAATTCAAAGAAGGCCATTTGCAAGGTGCGCTCAATATTCCGCACGACCAAATCGTTGAACGCATCAAATCCGTCAGCCCGGATAAAAACGCACCGGTCAACCTCTACTGCCGCAGCGGCCGCCGAGCAGAAGCCGCGCTGACCGAACTGAAAAAAGCCGGTTACACCAACGTAACCAACCATGGCGGTTATGAAGATTTGGTGAAAAAAGGTTTGAAATAAACCTAGCTGATTTTAAAAAGGCCGTCTGAAACTTTTCAGACGGCCTTTATTGCATTACAGACAGCAACTTCCAAATCTCAAACGTTTGCTGAGACCAGTTTCATGAATCAATTGTTTGATAACCAAAATATTGGTGTTATCGGCCAACGCGCGGATACTGTGCGCCTCCATCGGCTCAAGACGGATAACTTGCAAGCCTTCAGTCTGCAAAACTTCGTCCACCGTTTTGATTTCGGCTTTGCCGTTTAAAACCAAAAGCAAAATAATCGCATCCGTCTCATATGCCGGAATTTCATTATTTTTCTGCAGTGAAAGCTGAACAATCTCCTGATTGCCGTCTGAAGCAATCACGCCGCCCAATAAAGCTTTGGGGTCTAATTCATAATGTTTCATTATTATCCTTTCCGCCCAAACGTTGCCGATTCGTGGACAATCGCTCAAGCAAACCAGTACAATACCGCCCATTCTACCGATAGACACAATATTGTCACATGAACATATTAATCTCAAACGACGATGGTTATCTTGCGCCCGGTTTGGCAGTTTTGGCAAGAGTGTGTGCAGAATTTGCCAATGTCAGGGTGGTTGCGCCTGAACGCGATCGCAGCGGCGTCAGCAATTCCCTGACTTTAGACCGTCCTTTACAACTGAAGCAGGCGGAAAACGGGTTTTATTATGTGAATGGCACGCCCACCGACTGCATTCATGTCGGCCAGCATGCCCTTGCCGATTTCAAACCCGACTTAGTCTTATCCGGCATTAACAACGGCGCAAACATGGGCGACGATACGCTTTATTCCGGTACGGTTGCCGCCGCGACGGAAGCCTATCTGATGGGCATTCCCGCCATTGCCTTCTCTCTTGCCGATTCCAGCGGCCGTTATTGGGAAACCGCAGAAAAAGCCGCTTGGATGCTGCTTTCCTACTTTCTCAAACACCCTATTTCCAAACCCATCTTATGGAACATCAATATCCCTGCCGTCGCACCTGAAGATATCCAAGGCATAAAAATAACACGGCTCGGCCGTCGCCATCATGAACAAAGCATTGTTCCCATGTATAATCCACGTGGCGAACAAATTTATTGGATTGGGCCGGTCGGCGATGTTTCCGACAGCGAAGAAGGTACCGACTTTGGCGAATGCGCGGCCGGCTTCATCACGATTACCCCCCTTCAAGTCGATTTGACTGCCTACGGACAAATGGAGCAAACCGCTTCCTTTTGGTCAGAAATCCCTGCGCCTTAACAGTCCCTAACAGCCGAACACTTGAGAAACAAGCATATTTTTATTATGATATGCCCCGACGAGAACAATTACCCGAATACGAAAGTCATTAACATGTTGAAAAAAAGTGTATCTTATGCCGGATCGGCAGCTTTGGTTTTATTACTTGCAGCCTGTGCCAGCCAACAACCGGCTCCTGTAGTCGTCGGCACACAAAGCGGTGGTTCAACAACAAGCTCTACTGCTGACAATCCTTACGGTGCCGCGCCTTACAATACCAACACCAGCCCTGCGGCAGATGCGCCATACACTCCGCCGGCAAGTACACCTGCGCCAACGTACAACAGCGGCAGCACCGGCACTTACACGCCTTCTTATGCGCCTGTTGATATCAATGCCGCGACACATACTGTTGTTCGCGGTGATACCGTTTACAACATCTCCAAACGCTACAACATTACCCAAGACAATCTGCGTGCATGGAATAACTTGGCCGACAACACCATCAGCGTAGGCCAAACCCTGCGTGTAAAACCTGAAGGCTACGTTGCACCGGCAGCTTCTGCAAGCAAACCTTCTACCCCAACAACTACAACCACCGCTCCAACTCCAAGCACGCCTGCCAATACCCCGACCGTGTCTACCGGCAGCAGCCGCAACGTCAGCGGCATTACATGGCAACGTCCGACTACCGGTAACGTTATCGCCAACTTCGGCGGCAGCAACAAAGGCGTGGATATCGCCGGTACGCAAGGCCAGCCTGTCGTTGCAGCGGCAGACGGTAAAGTCGTTTACGCAGGCTCAGGCTTACGCGGTTACGGCAACTTGGTCATCATCCAACACAACTCCTCATTCTTGAGCGCATACGGCCACAACCAACGCCTGCTGGTTAATGAAAACCAAACCGTTAAACGCGGTCAAACCATTGCGCACATGGGTAATACCGATGCATCCCGCACCCAGTTGCACTTTGAAATCCGTCAAAACGGCAAACCGGTCAACCCGGCAAATTATGTTGCCTTCTAAGCTGATTCAAGCAACCTAATTTCAATTCAATCCCTGCCTAAATGTCATTTAGGTAGGGATTGTTTGTACCGGTTTCCCATGAAATTTCATCTTCCCTTTCTTTATACCCTGCTATTGGGCGGTTGCGCCGCGTTTTTGCCATCACTGGACGAACGCACCCAAAGCAGTTATCTTGACATACCTGCGACGCCGCGGCTGGATAGCGCATTAGGCATTCCTTCTACATCCTCCAAGACTGATATTTCCCATATCTATCTACTGAACGATGCCCATGAAGCCTTTGTCGCCCGAGCAGCCTTAATTGAAGCTGCAGACCATACCCTTGATTTACAGTACTATATCTGGCACAACGACATCTCCGGCAAGCTTTTGTTCAACCTGATTCATCGCGCAGCCGAACGCGGCGTCCGTGTGCGTTTGCTCCTGGACGACAACAACACCAACGGCATGGATGATCTCCTGCTGGCACTCGACAATCATCCCAATATCGAAGTCCGTCTGTTTAATCCCTTTATTTTCAGAAAATGGCGTGCACTCGGCTATATTGCCGACTTCCCACGGCTCAACCGCCGAATGCACAACAAATCGTTTACCGCCGACAACCGTGCCACCATTTTGGGCGGACGCAATATCGGCGACGAATATTTTAAGGTTAACGACGATACCATCTTTGCCGACCTCGACATTCTTGCCACAGGCCGCGTAGTAACCGAAGTTTCCCAAGACTTCGACCGCTATTGGGCAAGCCATTCCGCCTATAATGCGACCAGCGTCATCAAACGGGGAAACCTGCAAAAAGGACTGGCCGAACTTAATTACACCGACCAAGATAAAAATCAAACGCTCATTCGCTATCGCCAAAGCATCGAGCATTCCAGTCTCTATCAAAAAATGCAGAGCAACCTTATAGAGTGGCAAAGCGTCAGCACACGTTTAATCAGCGACGATCCGGCCAAAGGCTTAGACCGTGACCGGCATAAACCGCCTATTTCCGAACGCCTGCAAGACGCCCTCAAGCAACCCGAAAAAAGCGTTTACCTTGTCTCGCCTTATTTTGTGCCCACAAAATCAGGTGTCAAAGCCATAGAAAAGCTGACACACAACGGCGTGGATGTTACCGTTTTGACCAATTCGCTCCAAGCAACCGACGTTGCCGCCGTCCATTCCGGTTACGTCAAATACCGCAAGCCCTTGCTCAAAGCTGGGGTCAAACTATACGAACTCCAACCCAACCATGCCGTTCCGACCACCAAAGACCGCGGCTTGACCGGTAGCTCCGCCACCAGCTTGCACGCCAAAACATTCATCGTGGATGAGAAACGCATTTTCATCGGCTCATTCAACCTTGATCCACGTTCCGCACGGCTCAATACCGAAATGGGTGTCGTCATCGAAAGTCCCGAAATCGCAGGCCAAATGCAGCGCACCCTCGTTACGACCACCCCAAACTACGCCTATCAGGTAACGCTTGGCAATTACAATAAACTATACTGGTATGACCCTAGTGAAAAACGAACTTACGCACAAGAACCAGAAGCCAAATTCTGGAAACGGGTTACTTCAAAAATCCTGTCCATCCTGCCCATAGAAGGATTATTATAGAGGCCGTCTGAAAACATAAATCATGCGGCCGGAGGAATTCATCATGTCTCGACTCATCTGCAAAACCCTATTTGTTTGTACCGCCGGCCTATTGTTGGCTTCTTGCGGCACCACCGGCAAGCACAAATCCCACAAGCCGCAAACAACCGCCAGAAAAGTCCAACCTGTCCGCATTTCCCATATCGACCGCACACAAGGTTCGCAGGAATTAATGCTTCACAGCATGGGTCTGATCGGCACGCCCTACAAATGGGGTGGCAGCACTACAGCCACAGGCTTTGACTGCAGCGGCATGATCCAATTCGTCTATAAAAACGCCCTCAATGTCAACCTGCCACGCACCGCACGCGATATGGCCGCCGCCAGCCGTAAAATTTCCGATGACAAATTAAAAGCCGGCGATCTGGTCTTTTTTAACACCGGCGGCGCACACAAATATTCCCATGTCGGCCTCTACATCGGCAACGGCGAATTCATCCACGCCCCCAGCAGCGGCAAAACCATCAAAACCGAAAAACTTTCCACCCCGTTTTACGCCAAAAACTATTTGGGCGCACATACCTTTTTTACTGAATAAATCAAGGCCGTCTGAAAGGTATCGCAACATCATCGATACCTTTCAATCTATTGCTGATGAATGAAGCTTGGTTACAAGATAGGCCTGTGCAAAAATTTGCCCATAACAAAACACCATCAAGGATATATCATGCACACAGAATCCGTTCTAACCCTCCTCAAAACCCTGCAAAACCAAATCTGCGCCGCGTTGGAGCAAGAAGATGGCGAAGCCGAATTTGTGCATGAAGCATGGACGGGGAAACTGGGCATCGGCGAAACACGCGTATTAAAAAACGGCGCGGTATTCGAGCAGGCGGGCGTGAATTTTTCGCATGTGAAAGGCAGCAAAATGCCTGCTTCGGCGACGGCGCACCGTCCTGAATTGGCGGGCGCGGCATTTGAAGCTATGGGCGTGTCGCTGGTCATTCATCCAAAAAATCCGTATGTGCCGACCAGCCATGCGAACGTGCGCTTTTTTATTGCCTATCCTGAAAATGCCGAACCGGTTTGGTGGTTCGGCGGCGGCTTTGATTTGACGCCGTTTTATCCTTTTGAAGAAGATATTGTGCATTGGCACACCGTAGCGCGAGACGTATGCGCACCATTTGGCGAATCGGTTTATTCTGAATTCAAGCAATGGTGTGACGAATATTTCTACTTGAAACACCGTAACGAAACACGCGGCGTTGGCGGTCTGTTTTTTGACGATTTAAACCGCTGGGATTTCGATACCTGCCTGAATTTTATCAAGGCGGTCGGAGAAGGCTATATCACAGCGTATCTGCCGATTGTGGCCAAACGCAAAAACACGCCTTATGGGGAACGTGAACGCGATTTCCAACTCTACCGTCGCGGACGCTATGTGGAATTTAACTTGGTTTGGGACAGAGGCACGCTGTTCGGCCTGCAAAGCGGCGGACGCACGGAAAGCATTTTGATGTCTATGCCGCCTTTGGTGCGCTTTGAGTATCAATATGCGCCGGAAGAAGGTTCGCCCGAAGCACGCCTCAATCAATTCCTCATACCGCGCAACTGGCTGGAAGAAGCCGGCAGATAGTTTTACCTATCAAAGGCCGTCTGAAAAGCGATTCTCACTGGTTGAGACTGCCTTTTCAGACGGCCTTTGCTTCAATTGCTTTGAATTTGCATACCTTTGCCTATCATGCTGTTTCATATCTATAGAGTTTTTGAGACAATGCGCCCATATAAAAATCACCTCACAAACCACACTAAAAAGGAATAATCGGTGAAACGCATTTTCTTATTTATCGCGACCAATATCGCAGTTCTGGTTGTCATCCGTGTTATTTTGGCCATCTTGGGCATCAACAGTACCGACCAAGTCGGCAGCCTGTTGGCTTATTCCGCAGTTGTCGGCTTCAGCGGCTCGATTGTCTCCCTGCTGATGTCGAAAACCATCGCCAAACATTCGGTCGGCGCCGTCGTCATCGACCAGCCCCAAAGCGAAGAAGAAGCTTGGCTGTTGGCAACTGTTGAAGCGCAAGCCCGCCAATGGAATCTGAAAACGCCGGAAGTCGCCATTTACAACTCGCCCGAGCCTAACGCCTTTGCAACCGGCGCGACCAAAAATAGCTCGCTCGTCGCTGTCAGCACCGGCCTGCTCGACCACATGACCCGCGATGAAGTCGAAGCCGTTTTGGCGCATGAAATGGCGCACGTCGGCAACGGCGATATGGTAACGCTGACACTGATTCAAGGTATTGTGAATACTTTTGTCGTCTTCTTGGCGCGTATCATTTCCAGCATGGTGGCGCGAAACAATGACGGCAGCACTTCTCAAAGCACATATTTCATGGTCAGCATGGTCTTGCAGGTTGTATTCGGCTTCCTTGCCAGCATTATTGTGATGTGGTTCAGCCGCCAACGCGAATACCGTGCCGATGCGGGTGCTGCAAAACTGGTGGGCGCGCCAAAAATGATTGCCGCCCTGCAACGCTTGAAAGGCAACCCCAGCGATTTGCCGCAAACCATGACGGCAATGGGCATTGCCAGCGATGCCAAAGACTCTTGGTTCAGCACCCATCCTTCTTTGGACAACCGCATCAACCGTTTGAAAAACCGCTAATCGAAAACATTAAGGCCGTCTGAAACATCAATTTCAGACGGCCTTTTTTATTTCTTCAGCAAAGCCCGTTTGATGATAATCATCCAGTCTTTCTTATCCAACAACGGCCGCTGGTTAAACACATCATATTTGCAACCATCCAGCTTCTGCAAAATCAACTGGCTGCCGACAATAATCATGCGCAACTCAAAACCGATTCGTCCTTTGAGGGTTTTACCCAACGGCGAACCGGCCTTCAGCATTTGAAAAGCACGTTGACACTCATGCGCCATCAATCGTTGGAAAGCAAAGTCGGCTTTGCCGGCCGCAATCTGCTCTTCGCTGACTTTGAACTTCTGCAAATCTTCCTGAGGGATGTACACGCGTCCTTTTTGCCAATCTACCGCCACGTCCTGCCAGAAATTAATCAGCTGCAAGGCAGTGCAAATGCCGTCGCTTTGCGCCATACTCACTTCATCTGTTTGCCCGTACAAATGCAGCATAATGCGCCCCACCGGATTGGCGGACAAACGGCAATAGGCAATCAATTCGCCAAAGTTTTCATAACGGGTTTTGACCACATCCTGACTGAACGCCGCCAGCAAATCATAAAACGGCTGCAACGGTAATTGAAACGGCACAACCGCTTCGTTATATAAACGCTGCATCAAAGCCGTTTGCGGTTTCCCGCCTTGTGCAATACGGTCTAACTCTGCCTTCAGCTCATCCAGTTGGCGCAGGCGTTCGGCTGCTTCGGCATTGCCTTCGTCGGCAATATCGTCCGCCGTCCGTGCAAAAGCGTAAACGGCGTGAACCGGCTTACGCAAACGGCGCGGCAGCACAACGGAGCCGACTGGGAAGTTTTCGTAATGATTGACTGACATGGGAAATCCGAAAATTTAAAATAAAGTATTTTTGCTGACAGGCCGTCTGAAATTCAGACGGCCTTCCGTTTGGCCGCAAAGAAATCCTGCAATACGCTTTGGCATTCTTCTGCCAATCTGCCGCCCAAAATTGCGGTATGCTTGTTCAGACGTTTGTCGGCAAACAAATCAACCACGCTGCCTGCCGCACCGGTTTTGGGTTCGGCCGCACCATAAATCACGCGCCCGACCCGTGCCTGTATCAAGGCAGAGGCGCACATGGTGCAAGGTTCTAGGGTGATGTACACATCGCAATCTTCCAAACGGTAGTTTTGTAAAGCTTTGCCTGCGGCGGCAAGCGCGTTGATTTCGGCGTGGTGACTGACATTGTGGTCGCCAATGCAGGTATTGTGTGCCGCTGCGATTACCTCGCTTTGATATACGATGACCGCGCCAACGGGCACTTCGCCCAATGCCGCCGATTGTCTGGCCTGCTCTATCGCCAGCCGCATAAAGGCTTCCATATCGCTTTGCGAAGGGAAAACGGCAACAGGCGGATGATTTTTTAATGCTTCGCCTAGCTCCGTCTTTCTCTCCTCGGAAACATGCCCGACATCCACACCTGAAACCAACGCATCCAGTTGCCACAAGGTGCTTTTGGTTACGGTCAAACCCGATGCTTTCAGCAATAGAAACGCGCGGACTGCGCTGATTTTTTGCAAATCTTCCAGTGTGTAAATACCCAATTCTTTTAGCGCAGCCAACGTCTTAGGCGCAAGTGGTGGCGTGGTCAGCATGGATTATTCCTGAAAATGCCGACGCGCCAAGGCTAAGGCCGTCTGAACATAATCGCTGTCTGCGTAAGGATCTAACGTGTGCGCCAAAGGAATTTTCCGCAACCAGGTCAACTGGCGTTTGGCAAGCTGGCGCGTGGCAACAATGCCTTTTTCGACAAAGGTGTCATAATCTGTTTCGCCTTCGAGATAATCCCAAGCCTGGCGGTAGCCCACGCAGCGCATAGACGGCATATCCGCATGCAGTTGCGGATAATCACGGCGTAAGGCGTGCATTTCATCGAGGAAACCGTGTTCCAACATATTTAAAAAGCGTTTTTCGATTTGCTGGTGTAACAAATGGCGGTCTTCGGGGATAAGGGCGACCGTGCATAAATCCAATAAAGGCACGGCCTGCTTCTGCTCTGTGAAATGTTCGCTCAAAGGCTTGCCGGTCAGAAGATAGACTTCCAAAGCGCGTTCAATGCGCTGGCTGTCATTGGCTTTCAGACGGCCTGCCGTAATCGGGTCAACTTCCTGCAAACGTCGATACAGGCCTGCCAGACCGTGTTCGTTCTTTTCCGCCTGAAGCTGTGCGCGCACCGCCGCATCCGCGCCGGGCAAATCGTTCAAACCTTCCGTCAGCGCGTGGAAATACATCATCGTGCCGCCGACAATCAGCGGATAGCGTCCGCGCGCATGTATTTCGTTTACCAAGCGCACGCAGTCGCCGACAAAATCCGCCGCGCTGTAACTTTCCAGCGGCGAGATAATATCAATCAAATGATGCGGTACGGCAGCAAGCTCTTCGGCTGTCGGCTTAGCCGTACCGATATCCATGCCGCGATACACCAGCGCGGAATCCAAACTGATGATTTCCACCGGCAACGATTGGGCAATATTTAAGGCCAGTGCGGTTTTACCGCCGGCTGTCGGGCCGAGTACGGCGAAGGCTTTGGGCGCGTTCATAAGAAAACGGAAAAATTAAAAATGCGATTATAGCAAACCCGGGCAGACCATATTTCATGCCGTCTGAAACATTTGCCCTACATTATCAAAAGCGTTACACTTGCTGCGCCGTTTCAGACGGCCTTTTATATTGATTTCAAACCTGCTGCTGCCGTCATTGCGCCGGCAGTCAAGCCGTCAGCGACACTGCGCCGCTGTAAACACGAAAGAACACACTATGACCGTATCTCCCGTAGCCTTGCGCCGTCAAACCGAGCGCAAGCCGCATCCGACTGCGCGTTATTGGAAAAAATGCGATGTCGAGGCCTTATTCGGACTGCCTTTCCTCGACCTCGTTTTCCAAGCGGCCGAAATCCACCGCCAAAACTTCAACCCGCGTGAAATCCAACTTTCCACCCTGCTCTCCATCAAAACCGGCGGCTGCCCCGAAGACTGCGCCTACTGTCCGCAATCGGCACACCATAACACCAATCTGGGCAAAGAGCAGATGATGGATGTGGACGAAATCGTCGAAAAAGCCAAAATTGCCCAATCGCGCGGCGCCAGCCGTTTCTGCATGGGCGCGGCATGGCGCGGCCCCAAACCCAAAGACGTAGCTGTCGTTTCCGAAATCATCAGCGCGGTGAAAAGCTTGGGCATGGAAGTGTGCGGCACCTTCGGCATGCTCGAAGACGGTATGGCTGAAGACTTCAAAAAAGCCGGTCTGGATTACTACAACCACAACCTCGACACCGACCCCGACCGCTACAACGACATCATCCATACGCGCAAACACGAAGACCGCATGGATACTTTGGGCAAAGTCCGCAATGCCGGTTTGAAAGTCTGCTGCGGCGGCATCGTCGGCATGAACGAAACCCGCGCCGAACGCGCAGGCCTGATTGCCAGCCTTGCCAACCTCGACCCTCAGCCCGAAAGCGTGCCGATTAACCAGTTGGTCAAAGTGGAAGGCACGCCGCTGGCCGATGCCGAAGATTTGGACTGGACGGAATTTGTCCGTACCATCGCCGTCGCACGCATTACCATGCCGCACAGCTACGTCCGCCTCTCTGCAGGCCGCAGCAATATGCCGGAATCCATGCAGGCCATGTGTTTCATGGCTGGTGCAAACTCGATTTTCTACGGCGACAAGCTGCTGACTACGGGCAATCCGGACGAAGACGGCGACCGCCTGCTGATGGAAAAATTGAATTTGTATCCGCTGCGCTTTGAATTGGAAGAAGAATACAAAGCCGTGCAGGAAACGCCCAAAATCAAAGTTGATTATTAACCGCCATCATAAAAGGTCGTCTGAAACTTTTTCAGACGGCCTTTTATCGTTATTCAACATCAAAACTTTCAATCTTCCGTATCCATTCTTCCTTTTCCGCCTCGCTCAAAAACGAAGCGCGGAACGAATTGGCGCACAAGGTTTTGATTTCTTCCACACACAAATCCAAAGCCTCGGCAAGCGCTTCAAAATTGCGGTTCATATAGCCGCCGAAATACGCCGGATCATCGGAATTGACGGTTACCAACACGCCGCGTTGCAGCATACGGCGCAAATTGTGTTTTGCCATTTCAGGGAACACTTTTAATTTCAAATTGCTCAACGGGCAAACGGTCAACGGCATTTGTTCTTTAATCAAACGCGCCATCAACGTCTCGTCTTCTTCCGCCCGTACGCCATGATCGATACGGCGGACATGCAGCAAGTCCAAAGCCTCATAAACATATTCGGGAGGGCCTTCTTCTCCGGCATGCGCTACCGTCAACAAACCCTCCGCCCGCGCCTGCGCAAACACGCGTTCAAACTTGGACGGCGGATGCCCCAACTCGCTCGAATCCAAGCCTACGCCGATGATGTGTTCTTTATAAGGCAAAGCCTGATTTAAGGTTTCAAATGCGCTTTCTTCCGACAAATGCCGCAGGAAACACATAATCAAACGCGTACTTATGCCCCATTGCTGCTCAGCTTCACGGCAGGCGCGAACAATACCGTTAATCATGGTTTCAAACGCCACACCCCGCGCAGTATGGGTTTGCGGATCGAAAAATATTTCCGTATGCACGACATTGTCTTCGCGGCAACGCTCAAGATACGCAAGGGTCAAATCGTAAAAATCCGCCTCGTGCAACAATACGCCGGCACCGGCATAATAAATATCCAAAAACGACTGCAAATTGTGAAAATCATAAGCCTGCCGTACCGCTTCGACATTTTCATAAGGAATCGCTATGTGGTTGCGCTTGGCGATTTCAAACATCAATTCCGGCTCGAACGTCCCTTCGATATGGACGTGCAGCTCGGCTTTAGGCAAGGCTTGGATCAATTGTTTGATATTCATATTTTCTCTGTTTTTCGGTTTATATTTAATATTGAAGGCCGTCTGAAATATTCAGACGGCCTTTGACCATTTATCTGTTAAAAACCATTTTCCATCATGATTTCGCCGGGGATGCGGTTGCGGTGCATGGCGTAGCCCAAATCCATCAGGGCTTGGAAAGTGTCTTTAACCATTGCCGGATTGCCGCAAACCATAAAGCGCGTATCGGCCTTGGTAAACTTGAAGCCGACTTTTGCTTCCAAGCCACCATTCTTCAGCAATTCGGGAATCCGTTTGCCGCTCAATGCGCCTTCCGTTTCTTCGCGCGTGGTAACCGGAACAAAAGTGAATTTATGGAAATATTCTTCAATCAGCGGATGCCCTTTCAAATCGGCAAGGCGTTGATTGAAAATCAACTCATCGGCGTAAGAGACGGAATGCGCCAAAAGCAAACGGTCGAAACGCTGCCAGATTTCAGGCTGCTCGATAATGGAGAGGAAAGGCGCAATGCCGGAACCCGTGCAGAGCATAACCAAATCCTTACCGTCGGGGAAACGCTCGGGCAAGAGGAAACCGGTAGCCGTTTTATCCAGCAAAATGGTGTCGCCCTCTTTCATTGCAGCAAAACGCGCCGACATCGGACCGCCTTCAATTAACACCGCGAAATACTCAAGCGTGTCGGCGTATTCGGCAGATACGACAGAATACGCGCGCCAAATAAAGCCCTCGCCGTCACGGAAACCGAGCCGCGAAAACTGCCCTGCCGAAAAACGGTAGGACTCGGGGCGGCTGATGGCAAAAGTCATCAACTTAGGCGTATGGTGTTTGATCCACAAGACTTTTTCTTCTGTAAACTTGGCTTCTGGAGAAGCTGCCATAATAGGTTTCCTTGATATTCGGTATCAGTTTCAAATAGGGCTTATTATAAAGATTCAAAAGGCCGTCTGAAATATTTATTTTCAGACGGCCTTTAAGATTATTCACGGCGCAAACGGATGCTGATGCCTTTTTGTTCCAAAATCAAATCATTACCGTCAAAACGATAGTTCCATACGCTTTGTTTGCGCAAAAACGCATTTTCCAGCTTCATGTCTTCACACAACATTCTGGTTGCCGCGATAGGGCCAAAATCAATTTTATCCGCACCGATTACATTCGCTTGGAACATCATACTATTGCAACCCATATTGCCATGGGCCTTAGGCATTTCGCTGAAATCCAAATAGGCGTTTTTATCCGCCAACTCTTTTTCAGTGAATTTATTGAAAGCGACAACACGCCATTTGGCGGCTAAAGTAGGCATTTTCATTTGCTGTGATTCAGATGATTTGGCAGAAGAAATATGTGGTTGACTTGATAAAGGCTTATCGGCAGGCGTAGAGCAAGCAGCCAATACAAATGCACCAATCATTGCTGAAATAAGGGTTTTCATGACTCATCCTTTTTTAGAAATCTTCTTTATCGTCTAACTGTACACCAAACGGACAACGGCTTTTTTACTGTCCGCATCAAAAAATAGATATAACTCATCGCAACCATATTTCTGAAATTTATATCCGCTCAAATAGCCGACATAAGGAAAAACTTTTCCATCATCTCGTTTGGGTGTATCCACTAAATTACCGTACTCTTCTTGGAACATTTCATCAATATGGTCGAAACCTTCTTCCAACATACCCTCTGATAATCCGCCAGCATCATCAATCAAATCTCTATCCAATCCATCCCCCTGACATTGTGAATCTGCGGCTTCCTTCAATGCAACCAATTTTTCCAAAGTATATTCGCTGTCCAGATCAATAGGTACATATCCCTGAAGGAATTTTCCATATTTCAGATACAAATTTTTGATGGCATTAAAACAAAGATGATTGATTCTATATACGTTTTCTAACTCTTCCTGCGTATCCTGCCGATAAATATGCGGCGTTTTATACCAAACTGCCTGATCAAAACTCATACCCTGTTTTTCCGCAATCTTTTGCGCTTGTTCCATTATTCTGGTTTTGATTTCAGACGGTATTTCCTTGTTTTCCAAAATAAAAAAACGCCAATCGCCATTAAAACGATATTTACCGTTCTCATCGACATCAAAACAAATACTGTCCTCAAAATTATAACGGTCATGAAATGCCGATGTATGCTCACCTACGCAACCCGAATGAATTTCCGCAGGCTGGACGAAATGTATCCAAAACTCTTCACTGTCAGGACGTATAAATTGAAGATTAAGCGAACAAATGGGTAAAAAATGTTTCGCATGACGCTCTATCTCTTCAGAAAAAACTTCTTCCGGAGAGGGGAATGGACGAATAAATTTTTCAGGGATATTCATCTTAATTACCATAATTTAAAGGCCGTCTGAAAAACTATCCACCTTCAGATGGCCTTTAAGCCTTATTTACAAAGTCGTATCCAATGCTTTGGAAATATCGTTCCAAATATCGTCCACATCTTCAATACCGATAGAGAAACGCAGCAGGCCGATTTTGATGCCCATTTCCATTTTCACATCATGCGGCACGCCGCTGTGGGATTGGGAATAGCAATGATTGACCAGACTTTCCACGCCGCCGAGGCTGGAAGCCATTTTGACCAGTTTCATGTTTTTAATCACGCTGTTTGCCGCTTCACGCGTGTCGTTTTTGAGATAAACCGTCACCACGCCGCCGATGCCTTTGGGCATTTGTGCTTGGGCAAGTTCGTAATGTTCGTGCGACGGCAGGCCGGGGTAGAACACTTTTTCAATGGCAGGATGAGCTTCCAAACTGCGCGCGATTTCGAGTGCGTTTTGGCAATGGGCGTTCATGCGCAGAGCCAACGTTTTGATGCCGCGCAACACCAGCCAGCAGTCCATCGGCCCTGCAATCGCGCCGGTATGCACCATCATGTCGTGTAAAGGCTGCGCCAGCTCTTTGGTTTTGGCTACAACAATGCCCATCAATACATCCGAATGGCCGCACAAATATTTGGTAGCGGAATGGAACACAAAATCGCACCCCATATCCAGCGGCTGTTGCAGATACGGCGTGGCGAATGTGTTGTCGATGCCGACTAGCGCGCCGGCCGCTTTGGCTTTCGTGGCCAGCGCTTTGATGTCTACCAAACGTAAAAGCGGATTGGACGGCGTTTCCAGCCAAACCAGTTTGACATTGTGCGCTTTGAGCAATTCATCCAAATTGTCAGGATTGCCCAAATCGGCAAAAACAACGTTCACCCCCCATTTTTGATAAACATCGACCAATAAATCATAAGCGCCGCCGTAAATATCGGCGACGGCAACAATGGTATCGCCAGGTTGCAAGAATGTGCGCCACACGGCATCAATCCCCGCCATGCCGCTGGAAAACGCAAAACCGGCCGCACCGTGCTCCAAATCGGCAACGGTATCTTCCAAGACTTGGCGGGTCGGGTTGCTCAGACGCGAATAGCGGTAAGGAACCTGCTCGCCGATTTCGTGCAGCGCGAACATACTGTTTTGATAAATCGGCGGCATCAGCGCGCGGTTGTGTTCGTCGCAATCGTAGCTGGAATGGATGGCTTTCGTGGCGAATTTCATTTGGTCTCTGCCTATGTAGATGTGAATAATCGAAGATTTTATCACTATCTGAAAAATAGAAACAATCAATGCAGGCGGATAAAGCAAGTGATATAATCTCGCATTTGCAAATCGGCCGACACGAGCCGATTCCCCTACACGCATCTCAACAATCCTATCATGAAGGACATACAACGCATGAACGCCATTGCAGACGTGCAATCCAGCCGCGATTTACGCAACCTGCCGATTAATCAGGTCGGCATCAAAGACCTGCGCTTTCCGATTTCCCTCAAAAGCAAAGAAGGCGAACAATCCACCGTCGCCCGCCTGACCATGACGGTTTTCCTGCCTGCCGACCAAAAAGGCACGCATATGTCGCGCTTTGTCGCCCTGATGGAAAAACAAACCGATGCTTTGGATTTCGATACACTGCACAAGCTGACTGCCAACATGGTTGCCCTGCTGGATTCGCATTCCGGCAAAATCAGCGTTTCCTTCCCGTTTTTCCGCAAGAAAAGCGCGCCGGTCTCAGGCATCCAATCGCTGCTCGACTATGATGTTACCCTGACCGGCGAAATCAAAAACGGTACATACAGCCACAGCCTAAAAGTGATGGTTCCGGTTACTTCCTTGTGTCCGTGCTCCAAAGAAATTTCCCAATACGGCGCGCACAATCAACGTTCGCATGTGACGGTCAGCCTGATTGCGAATGCGGATGTAGGTATTGAAGAAATCATCGATTACGTTGAAGCACAGGCAAGCTGCCAGCTCTACGGCTTGCTCAAACGCCCTGACGAAAAGTATGTAACGGAAAAAGCATACGAAAATCCGAAGTTTGTCGAAGACATGGTTCGTGATGTGGCCACGGTGTTAATAGCAGACAAACGCATCGAATCATTCGTCGTCGAAAGCGAAAACTTCGAATCGATACACAACCATTCCGCTTACGCTTATATCGCTTATCCTTAAAGTTAAGCCAAATAGCAACAAAGGCCGTCTGAACGTTTCAGACGGCCTTTGGCATAAATTGAACGATAACATGAGACTATCGCTCATGTACGGTTAACTGTAATCCGATATAATTCAAAAGAATTAGACAACTCGCGTAATCTTTAACTTAAATTAAGCCGATTGTTTTCCCCATCATTTATAATGACGGTTTCTCAACGGCATATCCGTGGATATTATGAAAAAATTCCTTTATTTCCTCATTGCATTTTTAGGCTTGAGCAGCTTCGCGTTCGCAGTAGATGCCAATGATTTGCTGCCACCCGAGCAAGCCTTTGTGCCCCAGGTCAATGTAACCGACCAAGGCGTCAGCGTGCAGTTCAAAATCGCTGACGGCTACTATATGTACCAGTCCAAAATCGTTGCAGCGACCGATCCGGACAAAGTCTTGGCCGAACCCAAATTCAGCAAAGGCGAAGAAAAAGAAGACGAATTCTTCGGCAAACAAACGGTTTACCACCATACCGCACAGGTTGACCTGCCTTACAAACAAGCCGCGCCGCAATACAAACTGACACTGACTTATCAAGGCTGCGCCGAAGCCGGTGTGTGTTATCCGCCGGTGGATACTGAGTTTGACGTAAAAGGCAACGGGGTTTACCAGCCGCAAAGCGATGAGCCGGTTTCTGCCAAAGACCGCTTTTTGCAACCGTCCGCCTCTTCAGACGGCCCAATGCCTGCCCAGCCCAGTGCAAACAATCCCGACAGCAGCCGCTTCAAGCTCTCTTGGGATACTTTAAACGCCAACCTGTTGGCGTTTTTTGTCGCAGGTTTGGGCTTAAGCTTTACCGCCTGTATGTATCCGCTTCTGCCAATTGTTTCCAGCATTGTCGTGGGCGATAAAAAAGCCGGCAAAGGCCGCGCGTTTACCTTGTCTATGGTGTATGTACAAGGTTTGGCATTGACCTATACCTTGGTCGGCGTGATTGCCGGTTTGACCGGCGCGCTGTTGACCGTATGGCTGCAACAACCTTGGGTCGTACTTGCCGCCGCTGCGTTGATGGTGGTATTGGCGCTATCGATGTTCGGCTTCTTCAATATCCAGCTACCCAACTCCGTCCAATCCTATTTCCAAAATCAAAGCAGCAAACTCTCCGGTGGTAAAATCGTTTCCGTCTTCATCATGGGTATTTTGTCTGCGCTGATTGTCGGCCCGTGCGTTGCGCCTCCGCTGGCGTTTGCTTTGGGCTATATCGGCCAGACCGGCGATGCCGTGTTGGGCGGCCTCGCGCTTTATGTCTTGGCACTCGGCACCGGCGTGCCGCTCATCATCATCGGCACATTCGGCGGCCATATCCTGCCTAAAGCAGGCGACTGGATGAACTGCATCAAATACGCATTCGGCTTCATTTTGCTGGCCGTTGCCGTATATCTCGCCACGCCGCATCTGCCCTATTTCGCAGTAGTCGGCCTCTACACCTTGCTGATGATTGTTCCCGCCCTGATGCTTTTGGCAAAATCAGGCAAACAAAAAGGCCGTCTGAAAACCGTTGCTGCCGTATTGGGCTTTTTACTGCTGATTGGCGGCTCGTGGTTTGGCTGGCAAAGCTTCAATAAACAAACCACCGCCCTGCACCACTTCTTAACGTTGGTTCCACCATCCGAAGCCGGACAAGAAACCGACCACGGCAAGATGTTTACCGATGTCGGCGAACTTAAAGCCGCTATGGATGCTGCCTTGAAAGCCGACCCAAGCAAGCCCGTGCTGATCGATTTCTACGCCGACTGGTGCGTATCCTGCAAAGAAATGGCCGCCTACACGCTCAACCAGCCGCAGGTACACGAAGCAGTCGATATGCAACGCTTCTTCCAAATCGACGTAACCGCCAACACTCCAGACCATCAGGCCTTACTGAAAGAATACGGCCTCTTCGGCCCTCCGGGTGTGTTTGTTGTCCGCGCCGACGGCAGTCATAGCGAACCCTTATTAGGCTTTGTCAAACCCGATGCCTTCATCGAATGGTATCGCCAAAATGAGAAATAGCCGTCTATAAAAAGGCCGTCTGAAAACAGATTTTCAGACGGCCTTTTCCTATGTTCAAAGATTAAAACTCATCTTGATGCCAACGCGTAGAACGCAAAATGCTGGAATCCACATCTTGAATATTGCGATGGCCGGTAAACGCCATGGAAATATCCATTTCTTTGTACAGAATTTCCAGCGCACGGGTTACGCCTTCTTCGCCGTATGCGCCTAAACCATACAGGAACGCGCGGCCTATCATCGTGCCTTTTGCACCCAAAGCCCAAGCCTTCAAAATATCCTGGCCGCTGCGGATGCCGCTGTCCATCCAAACCTCGATGTCGCTGCCCACTGCGCTGACCACATCAGGCAAAGCTTTAATGGCGGATACGGTATCATCAAGCTGACGGCCGCCATGATTGGAAACGACCAATGCATCCGCGCCGCTTTTCGCTGCCTTTTCCGCGTCTTCGGGTTCCATGATCCCTTTGATAATCAGCTTGCCGCCCCACAAATCTTTAATACGCGCCACATCGTCCCAGCTCAGGCGCGGGTCGAATTGTTCGGACGTCCATGAAGACAGCGAAGACAAATCGCCGACATTTTTAGCGTGTCCGACGATATTGCGGAACGTGCGGCGTTCCGTGTTCAGCATTTTCATGCACCATTCGGGCTTGGTCGCCAGATTGATTAAATTGGCGATGGTCGGTTTCGGCGGTGCGGACAGACCGTTTTTGATATCTTTGTGGCGTTGGCCCAAAACCTGCAAATCGGCGGTCAATACCAAGGCCGAACATTTGGCATCCTTCGCACGCTTAATCAGGTTTTCCATAAACTCGCGGTCGCGCATCACATAAAGCTGAAACCAAAACGGCGCGCTGGTGTTTTCGGCAACGTCTTCAATCGAGCAGATGGACATGGTGGAGAGCGTAAACGGAATGCCGAACTTCTCCGCCGCCCGCGCCGCCAAGATTTCGCCGTCGGCGTGTGCCATGCCGGTAAAGCCCGTCGGCGCAATCGCTACCGGCATTTTCACATCCTGCCCAATCATTTTGGTTTCGAGACTGCGTCCCTCCATATTAACCAATACCTTTTGGCGGAAACGGATGTCTTTGAAATCCGAAGTGTTTTCACGATAAGTAGTTTCTGTCCAAGAGCCCGAATCGATATAGTCATAAAACATACGCGGCATTTTACGTTTGGCAACAAGGCGCAAGTCTTCGATACAGGTTATTTTGCTTAAATCACATTTCATTGTCGATTGCCTCTGTTAAGGTAAAGACGGATGGTTCAGGCCGTCTGAACATTTCAAACAACCCTTTGCTCTGCTCCATCAAAACAACTAAATTTTAAGAATAATTTTGATAATCTATATTACTATCAATATTAAATCAAAACATTTTAACCCTGATATTTGTAGGGTTGATAGCCTTTTTTCAGACGGCCTCAAATCCAAATTACAGAAAAATAAAGAAAATATTTTCCGATTTAAAAATCAACCCATGCCACCATTTAAACAAACAATCAAACCGAGCCGCCACATACTTGACTGAAACACTCAGATATTAGACAATTCCCCCACTAATAAAAACGCCCCACACAGGCAACCACACCATGAGACTGACTACCAAAGGGCGATTTGCAGTAACCGCCATGATAGATTTGGCGATGAACGCGCAAACCGGTGCTGTCAAACTCAGTGCCATCAGCGAACGACAAAGCATATCGCTCTCCTACCTCGAACAATTATTCAGCAAGCTGCGCCGTGCCGGATTGGTTGAAAGCCTACGCGGCCCAGGCGGAGGCTACATCCTTGCCGCGCCCGCCGAGCAAATCAATATTGCACAAATCATTTCCGCAGCCGAAGACCGACTGGATGCCACACAATGCGGCAGCAAAGCAAACTGCCACCACGGCGCTCCCTGTCTGACCCATGACCTTTGGGAAAACTTAAACAAAACCATCAATGATTACCTCAGTGGCGTTACGCTGCAAAGCATCATTGAACAAAAAAACTGCAGCGACAGCAGTCATGTCGTTACCTTTACACACATTCATTAAACCGACCTACGGCAAAGACCGCAGGCAGATGACCCAACGAAAGAGCAAACCATGACCGTCAAAACCCCTGTATACCTCGACTACGCCGCCACAACCCCCGTTGACAAACGCGTTGCCGAAAAAATGATTCCCTATCTGACCGAAACCTTCGGCAACCCCGCTTCCAACAGCCACGCATTCGGCTGGGAAGCAGAAGAGGCAGTCGAAAAAGCCCGCACCGACATCGCCGCACTGATTAACGCCGACCCCAAAGAAATCATCTTCACCAGCGGCGCGACCGAGTCCGACAACCTCGCCATCAAAGGCGCGGCAAACTTCTACAAAACCAAAGGCAAACACCTCATTACCGTCAAAACCGAACACAAAGCTGTGCTCGACACCATGCGCGAACTCGAACGCCAAGGTTTTGAAGTAACTTATCTGGACGTACAAGAAAACGGCTTGGTTGATTTAGACGTACTGAAAGCCGCCATCCGAGAAGACACCATCCTGATTTCCGTAATGTGGGTGAACAACGAAATCGGCGTGGTGCAAGACATTCCCGCCATCGGCGAAATCTGCCGCGAACGCAAAATCATTTTCCACGTCGATGCAGCGCAAGCTTGTGGCAAAGTGCCTGTCGACGTTGAAGCCGCCAAAGTTGATTTGCTGTCTATGTCCGGCCACAAAGTATATGGCCCCAAAGGCATCGGCGCCCTGTATGTACGCCGTAAACCACGCGTGCGTCTCGAAGCCCAAATGCACGGCGGCGGCCACGAACGCGGCTTCCGCAGCGGCACCCTGCCGACCCATCAAATCGTCGGCATGGGTGAAGCCTTCCGCATCGCCAAAGAAGAACTCGAGCAAGACATGGCGCACTACCGCAAACTGCGCGACATCTTCCTCAAAGGCATCGAAGGCATCGAAGAAGTCTATATCAACGGCGACCTCGAACACCGCGCCCCGAACAACCTGAACATCAGCTTCAACTTCGTCGAAGGCGAAAGCCTGATTATGGCAGTGAAAGAACTCGCCGTATCCAGCGGCTCCGCCTGTACTTCCGCAAGCCTTGAGCCAAGCTACGTTTTACGCGCACTCGGCCGCAACGACGAATTGGCACATTCCTCCCTGCGCATCACCTTCGGCCGCATGACCACCGAAGAAGAAGTGAA
This sequence comes from Neisseria sp. P0022.S009, assembly GCF_051956675.1. Lineage (NCBI taxonomy): Bacteria > Pseudomonadati > Pseudomonadota > Betaproteobacteria > Neisseriales > Neisseriaceae > Neisseria > Neisseria sp. P0022.S009. The sequence goes on along the minus strand of NZ_JBQCXE010000007.1, from coordinate 72,017 downwards.
ATTCGCAGCAGAACTGATTAAATCCAAAATCGGCAAACTGCGCGAACTGTCTCCGCTGTGGGAAATGTTCAAAGACGGGATTGACTTGAACTCGATTGAATGGGCAACGCATTAAGATTGATGTCAAACAAAGGCTGTCTGATAAAGTGAGTCTGATTTTTGAATACAGCAAAACACTTTTTATAGACAGTCTTGTAAGCTATTTTCATAGAAAGAATACCATGAAAGTTAAAATTATTAATTTGCCAAATGGTTATAAACGTATTATTTATGGAAAATATTTTGAACAATTTGACTTAGATTACGAACAAGATTTAGACGTATTAAAAAAAGATATTGAATTTGCTTTATCTGTTATTGAATACAATCGATCTATATTCAAAAAATTCTCTTCCTTATTTAAGAATAAAAACATTTTTGTTTATCAAGGAGGGCATCATCTTGATATTATTGATCATGATAAAGGAAGTTTGGAATGGTTAACTATTGAAGATCATTGGACAAAAGATGTTGATGATATCACTGGTTCATGGAAAATGGAGAATTTAGAAATTAGCCGACAAACTCAATATGCAATGCAACTTCTAAAGATTGGTAAAACAAATATTGAGAAAGAAATAAGAAAAATTAAACAAAGGTTCTAAAAAAATGAGTAAATACGGTGGTGAAGACATAATCTATATGAATGATGGTGTATTTAGAAATAAATTAGCCATTCAAGATCCACTTAAATTAGAAAAGGTCGAAAGAGACATTTCTGCTATTTCCGCCCAAAATCTGCTTTTGCAACCCATTACGGGCAATTTCGATTTGGCGCATTTACAGACCATTCATCGCGAACTGTTCGGCGATGTTTATGATTGGGCAGGTGAAATCCGGCGGATTGATATTTCCAAAGGTAATACCCGATTTGCCAATTTTGCTTTTATCGAAAACGAAAGCCGTAAACTTTTGGAGAAGCTGCGAAGCGAAAACTATTTGCAGGGGTTGGATAAAGATAAATTCGCTGAGCGTGTAGCCTATTATTTGGGCGAGTTGAACGTCCTACATCCTTTTCGTGAAGGAAACGGCAGAACATTGCGCCTGTTTATGACACAATTGGCACTGAAAAACGGTTTGCAGATACATTGGCAAAATATCTCCGCCGAACAAATGATTCAAGCCTGTATTCAGGCATACCATGCTGACAGCAGCTTATTGGCACGCCTAATTTTAGACAATTTAGAACTATCGTCTTTTTCAGACGACTAAAACATCAACAAACCACGATATTTTAAGGAAACCACATCATGGCATACAGCGATAAAGTAATCGATCACTACGAAAATCCCCGCAACGTCGGTACTTTCGATAAAAACGACGAATCTGTCGGCACCGGCATGGTCGGCGCACCGGCCTGCGGCGACGTAATGCGTCTGCAAATCAAAGTAAACGATGAGGGTATTATCGAAGATGCAAAATTCAAGACTTACGGCTGCGGCTCTGCCATTGCTTCTTCCAGCCTGATTACCGAGTGGGTCAAAGGCAAAAGTCTGGATGACGCGCTGGCAATCAAAAACAGCGAAATCGCCGAAGAATTGGAACTGCCGCCTGTGAAAATCCACTGCTCCATCTTGGCTGAAGATGCAGTGAAAGCGGCTGTTGCCGACTATCGCAAACGTCAGGAAAACAAATAATCCGATTAGTGGGTGCTTTGTCGGCAGACGTTCACAGGATTTCTGAAAGTCTTAGGATTTTCGGGAAAAGCAAACCTGATGATTTATTCCCATCTCCCTCGGAGGTGGGAAGTCAAGGACACAGAAACCTAATCCTTTTGAAATTGCCGCCAAATTTGAGACTGCCTACCAATCTATCCCCTCTCCCCGCGGGAGAGGGTTAGGGAGAGGGCAATAAGCCGCAGACTTATATTTAGTCGATACGCCTGCAAAATCAAAAGAAACGGCATGCCTTTTCTTGTAAAGAAGAGGGTAAGGACACAGAAACTTAATCCTTTTGAAGTTGCTGCCAAATTTGGGACTGCCTGCAAATCTATCCCCTCTCCCCGTGGGAGAGGGTTAGGGAGAGGGCGATAAGGGTTTATATTTAGTCGTTCTACCTGCAAAATCCAAAATCAAAGAAGACGATATGCCTTTTACCGATGAAGAAGCCCAATCCCTGCTTGCCGTCAAAGGCATAGGCAAAACCGTATTGCAGCGTTTGCAGCAAATGGGTTTGGATGATGTCGCCACGCTGGTGGCAGCGGATTTGGACGATGTTTTGGAACAGGGCGCGAAATTGACCGGCTCGACCTGTTGGAAAAACAGTCCGCAAGCTAAAGCTGCCATTGCCGCCGCAATAGAGTGGGCAAAACAGCGTTTTCAGACGGCCTGAAAATCAAGAGGCCGTCTGAAATAAAAACTGGCAAACAGAAAATAATTGCGAAATGAGGAAAAAAGTATGATTACCATCACAGAAAACGCAGCCAAATACATCAATAACTACCTGACAAAACGCGGCAAAGGCTTGGGCGTTCGCTTGGGTGTGAAAACCAGCGGCTGCTCAGGTATGGCATACAATCTTGAATTTGTCGATGAAGCGAACGAGGACGACCTAATTTTCGAAGAACACGGCGCGCGCATTTATATCGACCCGAAAAGCTTGGTTTATCTGGACGGCACTCAAGTCGATTACACCAAAGAAGGTTTACAGGAAGGTTTCACATTTGAAAACCCGAATGTCAAAGACTCTTGCGGCTGCGGCGAGAGCTTCCACGTTTAAGACATAAAAATGGCGGGACAGTATCAAAACCGTCCCGCCATTTTTTCGCTTCCTGCCTGTTGTAGCTGCCTTTGCCTTTTCTTTTCCGTTCCACCTTGTGTCGGAACAAATCAGATTTCACTAAGGCTTTTAAAGCATTGTCGCGTATTTTGCCTTTATTATGTTGCACTTTACTGCTCATATTCAGTCCTTTTGGTTAAGAATCAGCGGATTATAAGGCAAAATCAGGCTTCTGCCGAAAATTTCACATTAATTATCCCGCCATGTCTCAATATTTCACACTCTTCCAGCTTGAACCCACTTTCGATATCGACGCCGAAAACTTGGAGCAAACCTACCGCGCCTTGGCTGCCCGCTTCCATCCTGACAAATTCGCTTCAGCATCCACCTTCGAGCAAAAACAGGCTGTGATGATGTCGTCCACCATCAACGATGCCTACCGCACCTTAAAAAATCCCATCGACCGCGCTGCGTACCTGTTGAAAATGCAAGGTATCGATGCTGACGCACCTGAACATACTTCTTTCTCTCCGGAATTCCTCATGCAGCAAATGGAATGGCGAGAAACATTGATGGATGCTCAGATGGAACAAAATCATGATGCCATCCGAGCATTGGATCAAGAAATCCAAAATGCACAAAACAACCTATATCAAGATTTGCAACAAACATTTGAACAGCAGGATTATGAATCGGCTGCACAATGGGTACGGCATGGACGCTTTCTTAATAAGCTTCGCAAAGAAATTGCTTCAATCTTATAAAACGTATCGCTTTACGCTATACCAAGTTTTATAGCAAATGACTTTATAAGATACTTTGGCTTTATCTCCACTATTTGAATTTATAGCCGCTTACATCAAACAAAAACCGTATCAGATTTATCTGATACGGTTTTCTTATATTCACTACGATTAGCGTTTTTTACCGGTAACAGTAGCAACAGCCAGGTTTTCGTTACGTTTCAGAGAAACGCTTTCAACACCTTCCGGCAGTTTGATGTCTGACAAGTGCAGAATGTCGCCGGCAACTACTGATGTACAATCCAGCTCCAAGAAAGCAGGAATGTTTGCAGGCAAAGCAATTACTTCAACAGAAGTGTTCAACAGAGATACGCGGCCACCTTGCAGTTTAACAGCTTGAGAGTTTTCAGCGTTAACAATGTGCAGAGGAACGCGGATACGTACAGGTTGATCGGCTTTCACAGCTTGGAAGTCGATGTGTTGAACTTCGCGACGGAATGGGTGCATTTGGAAGTCACGCACGATAACGTCTTTGGTTTCACCGTTCAGAGACAGTTTAATCAAAGCGGTATGGAAAGATTCTTTTTCCAATGCGTAGAATACAGTTTTGTGGTCTACAGCGATAGCAACAGGCTCTTGACCTTCACCGTACAGAATGCCAGGGATTTGGCCTTCGCGACGCAGGCGGCGGCTCGCACCAGTGCCTTGGGCTTCGCGTACAGAGGCTTGAATTTCGTAAGTCATGTTTAATACTCCAATTTAGATAAAATCGTCGTCATCGGCCGCGACCAGCTTAAGACGACATGGGGTTATGGCAGCAACATGCTGCCTGTCATCACTTCTTCATTAAAAAGATATGAGACGGATTCTTCATTGCTGATACGGCGTACCGTTTCAGCCAGCAAACCGGCAATAGTTACTTGACGGATGCGTTCACATTTTTTAGCTGCTTCAGACAACGGAATCGTATCTGTTACAACTACTTGGTCAATTTCAGAAGAAGCAATTCGATTCACTGCTTCACCGGAGAATACTGCATGGCTGGCGTATGCCAATACACGATCTGCACCGCGCTCTTTCAGGGCAACGGCTGCTTTACACAAAGTATTTGCCGTATCGATCATATCATCTACGATCAAGCAAGTACGGCCTTGAATGTCGCCAATGATGTTCATTACTTCAGCCACGTTGGCTTTAGGACGGCGTTTATCGATAATGGCCAAATCAGCATTTAAAGATTTAGCAACAGCGCGCGCACGTACAACACCACCGATATCGGGGCTGACAACGGTCAAATTATCAATACGTTGCTGTTTAATGTCGTTCAACAAAATCGGGGTGGCGTAAATATTATCTACCGGAATATCAAAGAAACCTTGAATTTGGTCGGCATGCAAGTCAACAGTCAACACACGGTCAATACCGGCTGAGTACAACATATTCGCCACTAATTTGGCGGAAATCGGTACACGGGCAGAGCGTGGACGGCGATCTTGGCGCGCATAGCCGAAGTAAGGAATCGCAGCGGTAATACGACCGGCAGAAGCACGTTTGAGTGCATCGGCCATAGTCAAAACTTCCATCAGGTTGTCATTGGTAGGCGCGCAGGTAGGTTGCAAAATAAACACATCGCGACCACGTACATTTTCCAACAATTCAATGGCTACTTCGCCATCTGAGAATTTGGAAACGGTGGCTTCGCCAAGTGAAATATCCAAATGTTTGACAACACGTTGCGCCAATTCCGGATTTGCATTACCGGTAAACACCATTAAACTGTCATAAGCAGCCATATCTTCACCTGATTCAATATTTGATTTACGCTCAGAAAACATTACGCTTCCCTTTGCCCTATGTCCAAGACACTAATTTCGCGATTATACGCGTAAAGACGGGTAAAAAAAAGTTTTTCAGCGTTATTTTTCCCTTAGCGTAAAAAAGCGTGTAAGAAAACTTACACGCTTTTATTTGGCTGGGGAGGAAGGATTCGAACCTTCGCATGCTGGAATCAAAATCCAGTGTCTTAACCGCTTGACGACTCCCCAATAAAGAGTGTTGGCTGGGGAGGAAGGATTCGAACCTTCGCATGCTGGAATCAAAATCCAGTGTCTTAACCGCTTGACGACTCCCCAACAAAGGGTTTGGCTGGGGAGGAAGGATTCGAACCTTCGCATGCTGGAATCAAAATCCAGTGTCTTAACCGCTTGACGACTCCCCAACTTACTAAATCATATAAAACAGCGGATGAATATCTAATCCTTCCACACAATAAGCTTCATATGATTGAGAAACCTGTTGGTAAATTGTATTTGCTTCTTGATGAGATTCACATGCTATAAATAAGCATGCTCCGGAACCGGTCATTAATGCATGACCATATTGGGATAACTCAACATAAGCCTTCCAAACTTCAGGATATTCCTGAAACACAACCGCCTGCATATCATTTTGAAACGGCTGTAACGATTGGAAAGTCGGCATTATGCTGGGTTTGGAATCCCGTGTCAAGCCTTCATGTGCAAAAATTTTAGCGGTCGCTACATGAACAGGTGGCTTAACGATAACATACCATTGTTTAGGGACATCTATTTCAGCCAGTTTCTCACCCACGCCTTTAGCAAAAGCACTTCTGCCAAAAATAAAAAAAGGAACATCCGCACCAAGACTTACGCCTAAATCGATCAGTTGCTGCCTGCTCAAACCACATCGCCACCATTGGTTTAAAACCATTAAGACCGTGGCTGCATCGGAGCTGCCGCCGCCTAAGCCTCCGCCGGTAGGAATCACTTTATCCAGCCAAATTTCAACGCCGTGCGGCACGTTTGCATAGGGCAGTAATAATTTAGCCGCCCGATAAGTCAAGTCTTGCTCAGGCTTAAGCCCTTCAACCGGCGTATGCAGAATAATCTGCCCATCGGTACGCATTTTCAGATGAACGGTATCGTATAAGCCGATCAAACAGAAAATACTTTCCAAATTATGATAACCATCGCTCCTGCGGCCGGTAATCCTCAAATCCAAATTTAATTTGGCCGGCGCTGGAAAGGCTTGGATTTCCGCTGAAACAGACATGGCATCCTCTATTTGCGTGCTGCGCATCGGGTTTGTCCATTTTTATCCAAAGAGTGGTTTACCGTGTCGAACACCAAGCGGATATTAAACTTGGCATTTTCAAGTTGTAGCGTTTTGGGCTGTCCTGAACTATTTAATGTGCGCGATATTGTCCAGTCAAACTGCTCCAGACGGCCGTCAGGCAGGATTTTGTATGGCGCATTGGCAACGCGTTTGCCATCAGCCCAAATATGCAGATATTGAACCGGCAAAGCAAAACCCAAAAGCTGTCTGCTCAATTCTTCAGCCGTTTCCGCCTGATAAACCTTACCCTTACTGTCTACTGCCAATACGCCTTCGCTATCTTGACACAGCTGGCCTACGGTACTACCCAACGGTGTATTAACATCAATGGTTTGAACCGCATTTTGATAAGTCCAGTCGAAATTGGCATAAGAGCCTTTTCCTTCCACTTTGACAGCCAAGCGACCGTCTGCGCTAAAATCCTGCACCTGTTCGGCCGCTTGCCAACTGTTTTGCTGAGGTAAGTTTGGCTGCGCACAGGCAGCCAAAAGCAATAAGGCTGCAACCGATGATAATTGTTTTAAATTCATGGATATTCCTTCATAGGCCGTCTGAAATCAAACGCTTTTCAGACGGTCTTTTGGTTTTATTTGTGTTTTTGAGTATGCGGTTTGCTGGGCGTTATGCCGAATTTGGACATTGTCTCTTTCAATACTCGGAGATTGCTTCCGCGTTTCAAGCCGTCATTCCAGATTTCTTTGGCCTTGTCTTGGTCGCCAAGCGTCCATAGGACTTCGCCCAAATGTGCGGCGACTTCGGCTTCAGGTTCTTTTTCGTAGGCATATTGGATATACGGCAAAGCTGTTTGTGCATCGCCTTTAAGATAATAAGCCCAGCCTACACTGTCATTAATGGCTGCGCTTTCCGGCTCCATTTGATAGGCCGTCTGAACCATTTTGAATGCCTCGTCCAAATCCTTGCCGTTGGACAACAAGGTATAGCCCAAAGCATTCCAACCGTGCGGATTATCCGGATACAGCTCTACCACACGGCGTAAATCGGCAATCGCCTTGCCTGGCTGATTCAGCTTCTCATAAACCATCGAACGCTGATACAACACATTGGCAAGCAGCTCCGGAGAAGCTTGGGTTTTCAAGGATTTTTCGGTGGAATTTACCAAGCTGTTTAAAGCGTTCAACGATTCTTGAAGATTGGTATTTTTAGACAATACGAACAAAGCCGTACTCAACAAATCCTTAGCTTCAAAATAACGTCCTCTTTGCTCGGGCATTTTTTGTGCGCGTTGTACCAAAGCCCAAGCCTCTTTATGGTTGCCCTGTTTGGCTTCGATGGAAGCGGCCAAAATGGTTTTATCAAATGTATAAGCCGTAGCCGTTACCTTATCCAGCCATTGTTTGGCTTTGGCCAATTCTTCAATATCATTATAAGAAACCGCGCCAATCAACGCCGCACGGCTGCGCTGCTCTTCTGTACCGACTTTATAAGCCTTTTCCAGATAGCTGTTTACCGCAGAAATATTTTCCGTCTTGCTGGCTGACAATAAGGCGGCCTGAATATACAAATCAGGGTTAGGATTTTCTTCCAACAAAGTCTGTAAACGCTTAAAAGCCTTATCATTTTGGCCATGGGCGATCAAATTGGCGATGTCCAATTCCTGCCAAATCGGAGATAAGGTTTTGGTGTCTGTCTCTTTGAAAAAGCCGTCCAGAATATCAGGATGCCGTTGCGCCATCAGACGCAGGGTAACAAAAGTCGGCGGTAGAATTTCGTTGTCCAACTTGGCCAAACGTTGCAATGCGGCAATGGCATGTTTCTTTTGACCGTCTTTTGCACTAAAAATTGCATCTGCAATCGCCGCTTCTGGAAAATCTTTATAATTCAAGGCCGTTTTATGCACCTGTTTGACTGCATCGCTGGTCAGATTCGGCTGTTGGGCTGCGGTTTGCGCCAAAAGCAGGAACACGCGCTTTTGCTCGTCTTCGCTACCGCCGGCAATCACCTTGTCCAATCCGCTCAAATTCTTATCGGCTTTACCCAGCAGCAAATTGCGCAACCAAGTCATACGCTTTTGTGTTTCACCAGGCTCCGGCTCGATTTCGCGCCATTTTTGGTAAATGGCTTCAGCCTGTTCAAACGCGTTTAACGAAACCGCCATCTCCAAAGCACGTTCGGCCACTTCAGGAGATTTGGTGCGATGCAAAGTCAAAATATAAGTAAACAGCGCAGAAGCCGCATCGCCCTTTTGCAAGGCCAGTTCTGAATTTAACAAAGTAAAAACCTGCGAGGTGCGGTTTTGTATACCCAACAGACGTATCCGCTCCTGTTCGCGCTCTTCGGGAGAAAAACGGTCGGCACGGCTTTTCTTTTTAATAATCTTAGCCGATTCAAAAACAGCCTTTGAATCGCCGGGCGCGGCAAAAGTTTGTGTAGCAAACAACATCATGACAGCCGCAGCTGCTACTCGAATACGGGATGGGGAAAACAACATAACTATCCTTTTTGAGAACCTGCCGACATTTTCAGACGGCCTAAGCACTTGCAGAACAGACGCAAAGCTTTATTTATCATTCAGGCATAACTGTAACACACGCACCCTATTTTGTTGACACAGCAACCGTAAACCTTGTGTAATCCTCATCTGCATAAAACCATCAGCATCAAAGATGGATACCGATCAAATTATCCATTTCTTCACTCAAACTTCACACTTCAGCAGCCGTATGCAAGCAGAGCGCAATCAATTATTTACCGCCCACACGGTCAAAGAAGCAGCCGTTTTGGTCGGTATTGTCTTGCATGAAGGAACGTGGCAAATTTTACTGACCAAAAGAGCTGATACCTTAAGGCAGCACACCGGGCAAATCGCCTTTGCCGGCGGCCGCAAAGATGCCCAAGACGACAGCCTAACGGCAACGGCGTTAAGAGAAGCTTATGAAGAAACCGCCATTCCGATTACCGTATGGCAAACTTTTACGCCGCTACCCTTTTATGACACACCTACCGGCTATCGTGTTACGCCTGTTCCGGCAATTTGCATCCAGCCCGTCAACCCCAAAGCCAATCCCGACGAAGTAGCTGAAATTTTTTATCTGCCTTTGGATTTCGCCTTAAACCTGCAAAACTACACATTCCGCCGGCTTCATCACAACAATCAAACCCTCGCCCTCCCCGCCCTGCCTTTCCAACGCTACGACATCTGGGGGCTGACCGCACTCATTCTATACGGACTGGCAGAACGTTATCAGCAATATTGCCAAGCTTTTAAATAAGACAAGGCCGTCTGAAATCAATATTCAGACGGCCTGATTTAATCCATTCTCTTTACGCAGCTTCTTCGAAATATTCGATACCTTCTCCGAACCATTTCATCTCATTGCGCAGGGCGACCACTTCGCCAATCACCATTAAAGCCGGACGCTCCGCTTCGGCAGCCAGCAAGCCCAAATCTTTCAGACGGCCTGTCCGCACGGTTTGATTCGGTAAAGTCCCATTGGAAATCACGGCGACAGGCGTAGAAGGCTGTCTGCCATAAGCCATCAGTTTTTCCGCAATCTCGGTCGCTTTAAGCGTCCCCATATAAATTACCAACGTTTGGCGGCTTAAAGCCAAAGTCTGCCAATCGGGCTGGTTGCCCTCGTGTTTGCTGTGGCCGGTTACAAATAACGCACTTTGCGCACAATCGCGATGGGTTAACGGAATACCGGCATAAGCAGTGGCACCAAGCGCGGCAGTAATGCCCGGCACAATGCGGTAAGCAATTCCGGCATGATGCAGGGTTTGCACTTCCTCCCCGCCGCGCCCGAACACAAAAGGATCGCCGCCTTTCAACCTCACTACGCGCTCGCCTTTTTGAGCGTGTTCAACCAATAGACGGTTGGTTTCTTCCTGCTGGACATGGTGTGCGCCGGCCCGTTTGCCCACGCTGATTTTCACCGCATCTTTACGCACCATCGCCAAAATCTCATCCGACACCAAAGCATCGTAAAACACGGTATCCGCAGCCTGAATCGCCTGCAAAGCATGTATGGTCAGCAAGCCCGGATCGCCCGGCCCTGCCCCCACCAAGACCACTTCGCCGCCAAACGGCGTTTCCCGGTTTAACTGCGTGATCAATTCGCGTTCCGCCGCCTCGATATTGTTTTGAGCCGCAAAAATACCGAAACGGCTGTCAAACAACTTTTCCCAAAAATAACGGCGTTGTTCGACATTATTCAGCGTTTGCTTAACCTTTTCGCGCCATTTACCGGCAATACGCGCCATCGTGCCCGTATGCAGCGGAATCAATGTCTCGATCATCTGCCGCCATTTCCGCGCCAATACAGGCGCAGTACCGCCGCTGGATATGGCTATCTTCAACGGCCCCCTATCCACCACGGCAGGCACGATAAACGAACACAAGTCCGCCGTATCCACCGTATTGCACAATTTCGCCCGTCGTTCCGCCGCTTCAAAAACACGGCGGTTAAACACACCGTCATCCGTCGCCGCAATAACGAAATATACCTCGTCCAACATGGCTTCTTCAAACAAGCCGCCCAGCCAAACTATTTTCCCTTCAGCCGCCCATTGCTGAAACTGCGGATTCAAAGTTTCCGCAACAACACGCACGCGCGCTCCGGCAGACAACAGACTTTCCGCCTTGCGCTCGGCAACCTTACCCGCACCTGCCAGTAAAACAGGGCGGTTTTTCAAATCGGCAAACAAAGGATAATGGCTCATGGTCGTGTTCTTGCTTTATCAATGATTATCCGCCGATATTAAAGGCCGTCTGAAAAAATAGGAAAGAATGGTTTCTGATTTTCTTATGGTGTTTGGTTATATGTCTGAAAAAACCGTCTTTCGAATAACAAAACATTCAGACGGCCTTTTTGAATTTCAATCATAAACCGAATTATTTTAGATATTTGCTATCAAACGGGGAACTTATTTTCCGCTCTTCCTACTAAAAAGTCTTAACAATTATCCATATCAACAACTTAAGTGATATTAATTTGTTAAGGCAATTTCAAAATATAATATTTAGAAGCGAATATACAGCATGACAACTGAAGCAAAAACAGCCCCTTTACCGACTATTCTCTTTAACAAGGCAGCCTATACCAACGGCGATGATGTTATTCTGAACATCTCCAATGCGACAGACAAAATCACCTCTGTTACCGTCAGCCATTTAGGTACAGAAATCCAAAAATTGGATCATCTGAACTCAACCACCGTCAAACTTTCTTCCGATATTTTTTCACCCAATTCAGGCTACGTCGTCAAAGTAGAAACCGTTGACAACACCGGCAACCACACCAGCAAAACACTGGGTTTGTCTGTCGAAGACGACTGGACCATTTTTCCCCGCTATGGCGTAGTGGCGGGATCTAACGATAATTCGGCAGAACGAAACAACTCCATGACCAATGACCAGCTCGCAGGCTATCAAAACAATATCGAGCAACTGGCACAAATGCACATCAACAATTATTTCTTCTATGATGTGTACGACACAACCTCCAATCCATTTCCAAACGTCAACAGCTTCAAGCAAGAATGGGCGACTTGGGCTGTCAACAACGGCCAACCCAACCCTCCCCAAATCGATACCCTACTGATTAAAAACCTCGTGAACAAAATTCACGAAAAAGGCGGCAGTGCCATGCTCTACAATATGCTTAACGCCGCCTCCAATGACGAACTCGATAACCCGGCCATCAAAGACATTTTAAATAATGTCAAACTCTACAATGCCCAAGAGCATTCCAACTTCGGCAAAGCCGGTGCAGAAACCAAAACATCCGTACAACAATTCGTCGATCCTGCCGACAAAAGCTGGCAAAACTATATCGTCAATACCATGATCAAAGCCCTGAAAACAGGCGGCTTCGACGGCTGGCAGGCCGATACCATGGGTGATAACCTCGTTTACAAAATACAAAACGGCCAAAAGACTGAAAACTTCAGAATGTCTGACGGTTATGACGATTTGTCAGCCGCGGCTGCGGAAAAGTTACACGATTACGGTCAAACTTATATGATCAACGACATCAGCACAGGCAGGGCCGATGTCTTATCCACCACCGGCATGGATGTTCCTTACTCAGAAATCTGGCCGCGCGATTTTAAAGATACAGCCGGAAATACCCATTATGAAAACCACAACTATGCCGAGCTTAAACGCTTGGTAGGCCGTCTGTACGATTACAATCACGTTTTCCCGATTATTGCCGCCTATACTCAAAAAGGTACCCACCCGGAAGATCATTCTTCCGAACTCAATCCGGACAACGAATTGCTGGTCGATGCCGTTATCGCAGCGAGTGGCGGCTACCACATGACTGTTGCCGCACTCAACAACCACCCGGATAAAAACGCACATGGTTTTGGTATTTTGCAAGATCCATACTATCCCGCTCAAACGCTCAAAACCAACGAAACCCTAGCCAAATCAGAATTCAACTATCAACAATTCATTACCGCCTATGAGGAGCTGCTTCGCGGCGAAGGCTTGGTTGAACTCAAAGACAGTCATGCCTCCATCGTAGCATCCGACGGCTACGACATGACTTCCACCTCAGGCGAAGGAGGCAAAGTTTATACATGGACCAAGGCCACCGCAGACGGCGGCCGAGTTGTCCAATTAATCAATCTCGCAGGCCTCGACAAAGACACCAATTGGAACAGCTCCAACCACCACACGCTGAATCTCGACAATCCTAAAGTCAGAATCCCGTTTGATATGGAAATCAGCGCAGAACAGGCCGAGCAAGCCATCGTACAACTGGCTTCCCCCGACTCAGACGATATATCCATGCACACATTGGAATCTTCCGTCATCTATGAAAACGGCAAACCGGTGGCACTGGAAGTCACCGTCCCGAGCCTGGATGTCTGGGATATGCTTTATGTCAGCAATTTAGGACAGGCAAGCGTCAGCCAAACCTTTGCCGACGGCAAAACCACATTCAACGGCACCCACGCCGACGACCATATCAAAGGTACTGAAAGCGAAGACATCATCTACGGTAACCGGGGCAATGATGAGATTCACGGCGGCAGCGGCAATGACAAATTGTCCGGCGGCACCGGCGACGACGTCATCAACGGCGATGCCGGCAGCGATATTCTCTACGGAGGCGGTGGCAATGACCATCTGAACGGCGGTTTAGACAATGACACGCTGTATGGCGGCGCCGGTAACGATACTATGTTGGGCGAAGCAGGTAACGATATCCTTCACGGAGGCGCTGGCAACGACACACTGTTTGGCGGCTTAGGGGACGATATATTGCACGGCGAAGCCGGTAACGATACCTATGTATTCAATCGCGGCGAAGGCTATGACACCATTTTCGACCATCACGGCACAAACGCCATCCAATTCGGCGTTGGCATTTCCCTCTCGGATCTGTCGCTCGAAACGGTCAACGAAAAAGACGGCACGACTTGGAACATCACCATTCGTGGCGAAAACAATCACAACGACCTCATCACCATCGACCACCAATATGCCGACATCCATACCGACGCCCAAGGTCAAAAAATCCCCTCAGTCAGCGAATTCCGCTTTGACGAAGGTACGTTCAACATTGACCAGTTAATGCATATTTTGGGTTAACCATTAAAATATCGGGCACCCTAAAGCCGGACTTTCAAAAAGAGTCCGGCTTTTCTTGCCTGCAACGCCACTTCCATTTTTCAGATGGCCTTTGCCTGCGTATAATATCGGTCTAATTTACAACTCAAACGAGCTTAGTCTAGCCATGACCGAATCCATCCGCCTGCCCGCTTCTACACTCAAGCCCTCTACCGTTGCCCTGCCCGGTTCCAAAAGCATCAGCAACCGCACGCTGCTCTTGGCAGCACTCTCCGACAACGTTTGCGAAATCCATTCTTTGCTCAAATCCGACGACACCGACCGAATGCTTGAAGCACTCGACAAACTCGGCGTGCAAATTGAATCTTTACCTGAAGGCCGTCTGAAAGTTCATGGCACCGGCGGCCGCTTTCCCAACCAATCCGCCGATTTGTTTTTAGGCAATGCCGGTACGGCATTCCGTCCCTTGACTGCCACACTTGCCGTTTTGGGCGGCGACTATCATCTGCATGGCGTACCGCGTATGCACGAACGCCCTATCGGCGATTTGGTCGACGCGTTGCGTATTGCCGGAGCGGACGTACAATATTTGGGCAATGAAAACTATCCGCCTCTTCAGATCGGCAAACGCCAAGACAACGGCGAGCGCGTTATTCCAATTAAAGGCAATGTTTCCAGCCAATTCCTGACCGCCCTGCTGATGGCTTTGCCCTTGACGGGACAAGCATTTGAAATCCACATGGTAGGCGAGTTGATTTCCAAACCTTATATTGACATCACGCTCAAGCTGATAGCGCAGTTCGGTGTGGACATCATCAATGAAGACTACCGTGTATTTAAAATCTCGGCCGGTGCCAAATATCATGCGCCCGAGCATTTATATGTAGAAGGCGATGCCTCCAGCGCGTCTTACTTCTTGGGTGCAGGCCTGATTGCCGGTACCCCCATCCGCGTAACCGGTATCGGCGCACACAGCATTCAAGGCGATGTTGCCTTCGCTCGCGAATTGGAGAAAATCGGTGCGGATGTCATTTGGGGCGAAAATTTTGTAGAAATTTCCCGTCCTGCCGAGCGCAAGGTTCAGGCTTTTGATTTAGATGCCAACCATATTCCTGATGCGGCCATGACCTTGGCCATTGTTGCATTGGCCACCAAACGGCCCTGCACCCTGCGCAATATCGGCTCATGGCGCGTCAAAGAAACCGACCGTATCGCTGCCATGGCAACCGAACTGTGCAAACTGGGCGCAGAAGTCGTTGAAGAAGCCGAAGCCATCCATATTACACCGCCCGAAACGCTTACCCCCGATGCCGTCATCGATACTTACGACGACCACCGTATGGCCATGTGTTTCTCGCTGGTTTCGCTTTTGGGCGTCCCCGTCATCATCAACGACCCAAAATGTACGCATAAAACTTTCCCCGAGTATTTCCAAGTTTTTGCATCATTGACCAACTAATTGATTATTCAACATTTCAGACGGCCTGTTGCATACAAAAAACACAGGCCGTCTGAAAAACAAAAATAAAACTATACTTTTTCTTAATTTGTGCGATAATAGCTAAATAAATTCTTAGCGATTCATATTTCCTTTCGGAGAGAAAACATGTCAGACGAAAAAAGCAAAGCCTTAGCCGCCGCCCTTGCCCAAATCGAAAAAAACTTCGGCAAAGGCTCCATCATGAAAATGGACGGCAGCCAACAGGAAGAAAACCTTGATGTTATTTCCACCGGCTCCCTCGGCGTGGACTTGGCGCTCGGCGTCGGCGGCCTGCCCCGCGGCCGTGTGGTTGAAATTTTCGGCCCGGAATCCTCCGGTAAAACCACACTCTGTCTCGAGGCCATTGCCCAATGCCAAAAAAATGGCGGCATTTGCGCATTCATCGATGCCGAGCATGCTTTTGACCCGATTTACGCCCGCAAACTCGGCGTAAAAGTCGAAGAACTCTATCTCTCCCAACCTGATACCGGTGAACAGGCATTGGAAATATGCGATACCTTGGTACGCTCCGGCGGTATCGATATGGTCGTTGTCGACTCCGTAGCCGCACTTGTACCTAAAGCCGAGATCGAAGGCGAAATGGGCGACAGCCACGTCGGCCTGCAAGCCCGCCTGATGAGCCAAGCCCTGCGCAAACTCACCGGCCACATCAAACGCACCAATACATTGGTTGTTTTCATTAACCAAATCCGTATGAAAATCGGCGTGATGTTCGGCAGCCCTGAAACCACAACCGGCGGTAACGCGCTCAAATTCTATGCCTCCGTCCGCCTCGACATCCGCCGTACCGGTCAGATTAAAAAAGGCGATGACGTGATTGGTAACGAAACCAAAGTCAAAGTCATCAAAAACAAAGTTGCGCCTCCATTCCGTCAAGCCGAATTCGATATTCTTTACGGCGAAGGCATCAGCTGGGAAGGCGAATTGATCGACTTGGGCGTCAAACATGACATCGTTGAGAAATCCGGTGCATGGTACAGCTACAACGGCGCAAAAATCGGCCAAGGTAAAGACAATGTACGCGTTTGGCTGAAAGAAAACCCTGATATCGCCAACGAAATCGATGCCAAAATCCGTGCGGCAGTCGGTATCAATGTCGATATTACCGAAGGCAAATTGGACGACACCGACGGCGAACGTCCTGAAGAATAAGTCTGTTTGAAATTAAAGGTTAAAGACCAAATAAAGGCCGTCTGAAATCTGACCATTAATCGGATTTCAGACGGCCTTTATTTAATATAGTTTAGAGTCCTAATGCCTGAGCGTGAAACTCAATATGCGAATCAATAAAGCTGGCAATAAAGAAATAATCATGGCCATAGCCCGGACGGACTTTATATTGGATATTGAAACCTTTCTCTCGTGCTGAGCGGACAAACCCTTCGGGTTGCAGGACTTCAGGGTACAAAGCATCTTCACTACCGACATCAATCAAAACAGGCAATTTAGGCGAGGCCGTCTGAAGCAGTTCTGTACTGTCATAGCGTTTCCATGTTTCCACGTTTTGACCCAAATAAGCTGAAAACGCCTGCCTGCCGCCTTCCGTATCGATTGGATGACATAAAGGCGCAAAGGCAGAAACCGCAACATATCGGCCAGGATGCTTCAAAGCCAAATGCAGCGCGCCATGCCCGCCCATGCTGAAACCTGCAATGCTTCGCTCTTGCGTTACCGGAAAATGATGCTCGATCAAATCAGGCAATTCTTGGCTGATATAGCTTTCCATTTGATAATGCTGCGCCCAAGGTGCTTCAGTTGCATTGACATAAAATCCGGCGCCCTGTCCAAGATAATGCTCTTCACTGTCGGCAACATGCTGACCGCGTGGCGAGGTATCCGGAAAAACCACAATAATATTCCATTGTGCCGCAAAACGTTGGATTCCGCTTTGCCGAACCAATTCAGAACCATCACTATTTAAGCCGGAAAGAAAATATAAAACAGGCGCGGGATAACCTTTTAAGACTTGTGGCGGCAGATAGACATCAAATACCATATCCGTCCGGCAGGTTTGAGAAAAATGGCGGTAGCGTTCCTGATGCCCGTTAAACATCTTTCTGCGTTCCAGCAAATGCAATTCTGAATTTTTCATTTTATTCCTTGTAAGGAAACAACAATAAGCAGAATGTTAGCGCAAAACCCACCCGTCGTGTTGCTCTCCCATCTTTTTAAGGCGACCCAATCTACTTTAATCAAGGCTTGCCAATCATGCGAAATCATTACGCCGACAGCATTTAAAATCTATACACAATCTCTGTGGATAAATCTGTTGATAAGCTTTGGGTAATCGTAAAATTTTCTTTAGGAACAAACCAAATCTTAAATTGACTAAAATTTAATCAAATAAAATTCAATAAAATCAAATAGTTATATTTATAAGATTTTACTATAATCATACAGTGAAAATTTATAGGTAAAACAAGGTTATGCGGCTTTGTGCATAAATTAGGGTTGACATCCCTAAAAATCGCCCCGAATCAAAAGCTGCGTAAAACAACGGCCTATTTCATCAGATGCCATTCAAAAGACACGCGGCCATACATTTTGCGTTACAATACGCACTTATTTTTAAGAAAGAAAAATACGCCATGAAAGCCTCCCAGTTCTTCATTTCCACCCTTAAAGAAGCTCCTGCCGAAGCCGCACTTGCCAGCCACAAGCTGATGATTCGTGCCGGTTTGATCAAAGCCAACGCATCCGGTCTTTATACTTGGATGCCGATGGGTCTGCGCGTATTGCGCAAAGTTGAAAATATCGTGCGCGAAGAAATGGCCCGCGCAGGTAGCGTGGAGCTGCTGATGCCGGTGGTACAACCTGCCGAGCTGTGGCAGGAATCCGGCCGCTGGGAGTTTTACGGTAAAGAACTGCTGCGCCTGAAAGACCGTCATGACCGCGATTTCTGCATGGGTCCGACTTGTGAAGAAGTCATTGCCGACATCGTACGCAAAGAAGTCAACAGCTATAAACAACTGCCGAAAAACTTTTACCACATCCAAACCAAATTCCGCGATGAAGTGCGTCCGCGCTTCGGTGTGATGCGTGCGCGCGAGTTCGTCATGAAAGACGCTTATTCCTTCCATGCCGACTATGCCTCGCTTCAGACGACCTATCAAGATATGTACGACGCTTATTGCCGTATCTTCACCCGTTTGGGTTTGGAATTCCGTCCTGTTGCTGCGGATACCGGCAGCATCGGCGGTACCGGCTCTCACGAATTCCAAGTATTGGCTGAAAGCGGCGAAGACGTTATCGCATACAGCGATACTTCCGATTACGCCGCCAATATCGAGCTGGCACCGACTTTGCCGCTTAAAGGCGAACGCGCCGCCGCTCAGGCCGAATTGACCAAAGTACATACGCCAAACGTCAAAACCATTGAGTCTTTGGTTGAATTCCTCAATATTCCGGTTGAACAAACCCTTAAATCCATCGTAGTCGAAGGCGAAAACGAAGGCGAACTCGTCCTGCTGCTGTTGCGTGGCGACCATGAGTTTAACGATATTAAGGCAGAAAAACTGGCCGGCGTGAAATCACCGCTGACCATGGCAAGCCCTGCCGCAATTGTTGAACAGTTCGGTGCAAACGGCGGCTCTCTCGGCCCTGTCAACTTCAAAGGCAAAGTCTATGCGGATTTCGCCACCGAAAAAGGCGCAGACTGGGTTATCGGCGCGAACGAAGACGACTACCACTATACCGGCTTCAACTTCGGCCGAGATGCTGCCGAGCCTGAATTTGTCGATTTACGCAATGTCATCGAAGGCGATATCAGCCCTGACGAACAAGGCCGTCTGAAACTGGCGCGCGGTATTGAAGTCGGCCATGTCTTCCAATTGCGCGACAAATATACCCAAGCCATGAATGTCAGCTTCTTGGACAATAACGGAAAATCCCAAATCATGGAAATGGGATGCTACGGTATCGGTATTACCCGCGTTGTTGCCGCCGCCATCGAGCAAAACAATGACGAAAAAGGCATTGTTTGGACCAAAGCAATGGCGCCGTTTGAAGTTGTGATCGTGCCGATGAACTACAAAAAATCAGAAGCTGTACGCGAAGCCGCTGACAAAATCTATGCCGAGCTTTTGGCTGCCGGTGCAGATGTATTGTTGGATGACCGCGACGAACGTGCGGGCGTATTGCTGAATGACTCCGAGCTGTTGGGTATTCCTCACCGCATCGTCATCGGCGATCGCGCCTTAAAAGAAGGTAATGTCGAATATGCCGAACGCCGTGACAATCAGGCTCAAGCCGTTGCAGTCTCAGAAGTTGTTACCAAAGTTTTGGCCGCATTGAACGCTTAAGTTTTTTCAATGATAAAAAGGCCGTCTGAAACTGATTATTTCGTTTCAGACGGCCTTTTTCTGTTTTAATAAATAATATTTTTTCCGTAACTCTCTAATATTTCTTTGATTTTTAAAATGGTTTCTTTAGGCGGCGGATGTACGCCTTTTAACTTGTATTCGTCACCGCACAAAGCCCATTTGTGTGCGCCCAATTCGTGATACGGTAAAAGCTCGACCATTTCGACATTATCCATATCACCGATAAACTCGCCCAATAAATGCGCCGACCGCTCATCATCGGTATAACCGGGAACAACCACATAACGCACCCGCATCGGCTGATTGCGTTCGGCAAGATAGCGCGCGAATTTCAGCGTTTTGGTATTGGGAATACCGACGAGCACTTTATGAATTTCAGGATCGATTTGTTTCAAGTCGAGCATGACCAAATTGGTATGATCGAGCAAATCATCCAAAATCGAATCATAGTGCAAAGCATAGCCATTACTGTCGAGACAGGTATGGATATCGTGTTCCCGACAGGCCGTAAACCAATCGCGTACAAACTCATATTGCAATAACGGCTCGCCGCCGGTTGCCGTTACGCCTCCGCCTGTCGCACGCAAATAATGGCGATAGGTCATGACCTGCTTCATCACGGTTGCCACATCCAATTCCTGCGCCTGCTCGGTATGCAAATCCCAAGTATCGCGATTATGGCAATAAAGGCAACGCATCAGACAACCTTGCAAAAAGAGAACATAGCGCAAACCCGGACCATCGACAGCGCCGCAAGATTCAATCGAATGAATAATGCCTTTGCCGTTATAGTGGCGGTGACCAAGATTTTTCAGTTCCGGCTCGGGAGTGATCGCAAAAGTCGTGGACATAGTGTTCGGCTCAAAAATAATTTTGCTGATGTGAATTGTACGATAATAAAGGCCGTCTGAACATTTCAGACGGCCTTGGAGCTTTGTTTCAAAACAAACCAAATGCAAATTTAGCTTTTGGTTTGTTTCTCAACCCGGATTACATGGTTTCAGTGAACGTACGGGTAATCACGTCAAGCTGTTGTTCGCGGGTCAGCGAGTTAAAGCGAACCGCATAGCCGGACACGCGAATGGTCAACTGTGGATATTTCTCCGGATGATGCATCGCATCTTCCAAAGTTTCGCGGTTCAATACGTTGACGTTCAAGTGTTGGCCGCCCTCCACTTCTCCTTCTTCATGGTGGAAATAACCGTCCATCAAACCGGCAAGGTTGCGTTCACGAGAATGCTCATCTTTACCCAACGCGCCGGGAATAATAGAGAAGGTGTAGGAAATACCGTCTTTGGCAAACTCAAATGGCAGTTTGGCTACGGAAGTCAATGAAGCGACTGCACCGTTGACATCGCGGCCGTGCATTGGGTTTGCACCCGGACCAAACGGAGCGCCTGCACGGCGGCCGTCCGGAGTATTACCGGTTTTCTTACCGTAAACAACGTTGGAAGTAATGGTCAACACAGACTGAGTCGGAGTGGCGTTGCGGTAAGTTTTGTGGGTGGCCACTTTTTTCATGAAGCGTTCCACCAAGTCGCAGGCGATGTCGTCCACGCGGTCGTCATTGTTACCGAATTGTGGGTATTCGCCTTCGATTTCGAAGTCGACAGCAATACCGTTTTCGTCGCGAATCGGTTTGACTTTGGCGTACTTAATGGCGGACAGCGAGTCGGCGGCCACAGACAAACCGGCAATACCGCATGCCATAGTGCGTTTCACATCACGGTCATGCAACGCCATCAGCGCGGCTTCGTAGCTGTATTTGTCGTGCATGTAGTGAATAATGTTCAGCGCGGTAACGTATTGGGTTGCCAGCCAATCCATGAATTTGTCCATGCGCTCAAAGACAGTGTCGTAGTCCAAAACTTCGTCCATAATCGGCTCGGTTTTCGGACCAACCTGCTCTTTAGATTTCTCGTCCACCCCGCCGTTGATTGCATACAGCAGGGTTTTTGCCAAGTTGGCGCGTGCGCCGAAGAACTGCATTTGTTTGCCGACCACCATCGGGCTGACGCAGCAGGCAATGGCGTAGTCGTCGCTGTTGAAGTCAGGGCGCATCAAATCGTCGTTTTCGTATTGGATGGACGAAGTATCGATGGATACTTTGGCACAGAATTCTTTAAAGCCTTGCGGCAGTTGTTCTGACCACAATACGGTGATGTTTGGCTCAGGAGACGGACCCATGTTGTACAGGGTGTGCAGCACGCGGAAGTTGGTGCGCGTTACCAAGGTACGGCCATCCAAGCCCATACCGCCGATGGATTCGGTTGCCCAAATCGGGTCGCCGGAGAAGAGTTGGTCGTATTCCGGCGTACGCAGGAAACGAACCATACGCAGTTTCATTACCAAGTGGTCGATAAATTCTTGCGCTTGGGTTTCGGTAATCACACCGTTTTTCAGGTCGCGTTCAATGTAAATATCCAAGAATGAAGATACACGGCCGAAGGACATCGCTGCGCCGTTTTGAGATTTAACGGCGGCAAGGTAGGCGAAGTAAGTCCATTGGATGGCTTCTTGTGCATTTTTTGCAGGGCCGGAAATGTCGTAGCCGTAAGAAGCCGCCATTTCTTTCATTTGACCCAAGGCTTTGTATTGTTCGTTGATTTCTTCGCGACGGCGGATGACTTCTTCCAAGTCCACACCGTTTTCCAAATCGGCTTGCAGTGAGTTGAACTGGTTGAGTTTGTCTTTCATCAAGAAGTCGATACCGTACAATGCCACGCGGCGGTAGTCGCCGATAATACGGCCGCGGCCATAAGCATCCGGCAGGCCGGTAATCACGCCTGATTTACGGCAACGGCGGATGTCGGGCGTATAAACGTCAAACACGCCTTGGTTGTGGGTTTTGCGGTATTTGGTGAAAATTTCGCTGACTTCGGGATTCAATTCGACGTTGTACACTTTGCACGCGTCTTGCACCATTTTCAAACCGCCAAACGGCATGATCGAGCGTTTCAAAGGCTCGTCTGTTTGCAGGCCGACAATAGTTTCCAAATCTTTGTCGATATAGCCTGGAGCATGGCTGGTAATGCCGGAGACGATTTGCGCGTCGATTTTATACGGCTCGTGCGTACGGTTTTCAACCTTGATGCCTTCCATCACTTCCGCCCACAGCTTGGTTGTGGCTTCGGTTGCAGGTGCTAAGAATGAAGCATCACCCTCATATGGCGTGTAGTTTTTTTGAATAAAATCGCGGACATCTACGTTGGTTTCCCAGTTGCCACCGACAAAACCTTCCCAAGCGGCAGGACGTTGCTGAACATCATTTGACATATCAAGCTCCTAATTTTATTGAAAATATAGACTGTAAATTTTCTGAAAGGATAACATCAATACCCATTTATTTACAGGGGTTTTTGTGAAATAAAATTACAGATTTGGTTTTTCTTGATTTACGTCAATGAGAATAATTGTTACTTGGCACTACATCTCACTTTCCAAACATTCGTACTTCAAAACGGCGTAAAATACAAAATTCAGCCCTGAAGGCAGACGTCTTTCAGGGCTGATTTTTTATTGCATTGCATATATAAAGGCCGTCTGAAACATTCAGACGGCCTTTATTCACTTCATCAATTAAGCAAACGGATGGTGCAAAACGATGGTTTCTTCACGGTCAGGACCGGTTGAAACAATGGCCACAGGCGCGCCGCAAACTTCTTCAATACGTTTCAGGTAAGCTTTAGCGTTTTCAGGCAGCTTGTCGTACTCTTTCACGCCGAAAGTCGACTCGCTCCAGCCCGGCATGGTTTCGTAAATCGGTTTGCAGGTTTCCACCGCGTCAGAGCCGCAAGGCAGAATGTCGGTTTTGCTGCCATCAGGCAATTCATAGCCTACGCAGATATTGATGTTTTCAATACCGTCCATCACGTCCAGCTTGGTAATGCACATGCCGGAAATACCGTTAACTTGAATGGAGCGTTTCAACGCAGCCGCGTCAAACCAACCGCAACGACGCGCACGACCGGTTACGGAGCCGAACTCATGACCGCGCTCAGCCAATCCCGCGCCCACTTCATCAAACAATTCAGTCGGGAATGGGCCGGAACCCACGCGGGTCGTATAGGCTTTAACAATACCCAAAACGTAATCCAGCATTTGCGGACCTACGCCTGCACCGGCAGAAGCAGCACCTGCCAGGCAGTTGGACGAAGTTACAAACGGATAAGTACCGTAGTCGATGTCCAGCAACGTACCTTGTGCGCCTTCAAACAACAGGCTTTCGCCTTTGCGGTTTTTCTCGTTCAAAACACGGGAAACATCGGTAATCATCGGTGTAATGCGCGGCGCAACTTTTTCGATGACCGCCATCACGTCTTCAAGTTTTACCGGCTCGGCATGGTGCAGGTGTTGCAGCTGGACATTGTAATAGGCCAAAACAGCTTCCAGTTTTTCAACCAGTTTTTCAGGATGCAACAAGTCCACCACGCGAATCGCACGACGGGCAACTTTATCTTCATAAGCCGGGCCGATGCCGCGGCCGGTTGTACCAATCTTGCTTTTACCGCGTGAAGCTTCGCGTGCTTGATCAAGCGCAATGTGGTAAGGCAGAATCAATGGGCAGGTCGGCGCAATTTTCAGACGGCCTTCAACGTTTTTCACACCGGCGGCTTTCAATTCGTCGATTTCACCCAACAATGCTTCAGGAGAAACCACGACACCCGAACCGATGAAGCAGTCTAAAGTCTCATGCAAAATGCCGCTTGGAATCAGGCGCAAAATGGTTTTTTTGCCGCCGACGACCAAAGTATGGCCGGCATTGTGGCCGCCTTGGAAACGTACAACACCGCTGGTTTCTTCCGCCAGCCAGTCAACAATCTTACCTTTGCCTTCATCACCCCATTGGGCACCGATTACGACAACATTTTTAGCCATAGCTATCTAACCTTATTTCAGATACAAAATTTCAAAATAAAACTCAATCGTTCAAATCGATTACTTTCCAAACGCCGTCCACT
Organism: Neisseria sp. P0022.S009; assembly: GCF_051956675.1. Taxonomy (NCBI): domain Bacteria; kingdom Pseudomonadati; phylum Pseudomonadota; class Betaproteobacteria; order Neisseriales; family Neisseriaceae; genus Neisseria; species Neisseria sp. P0022.S009. Next base: position 47,055 of record NZ_JBQCXE010000007.1, on the reverse strand, counting down.
TGTTTCAGACGGCCTGTAACCTCTTCCGAACCGTTGTAGCCGATACCGTAATCGATAACGACACATTGTCCTTGTTCGCGCAAAGCATCTACCGCTTCTTGAACCGCAGGCATGTCTTTGATATCGACCGCCACCACGGACTCCCGTCCGATAGCGGGAAGGCGGCCGATAAAGCTGCGCAAATCAAAACTGAATCCGGCAGCAGGGCGCGCGCGTCCGAAGTATCCGCCCAATCCGTCATAACGGCCGCCGCGTGCCACGGCATCATAAAGATTTGAACCATAGGCCGCGTAAAGCAAGCCGGTATGGTAATTGTCAACGCGCAATTCCGACAAATCGATATGCACTTTTTGATTTGGGAACGCATCGCATACAGCCTGCAATTCATCCAGCGCCGCACTGACTGCGGATAATTCCGGTAATTTCTCACGGGCCAAAGTCAGCACTTCGCGACCGCCGTACAGTCGGGGCAACAGTGAAAACGCTTTTGCCCACATGCCGTCGAGTTTCCATTCTTTGACCAACTGGCTGACAGCTTCGGCATCTTTGTCCTGCATCAATGACAACAGGGTTGCCGATTGCTGCTCATCCAAATGCGCAGCATTCGCCAATGCGCGGAATACGCCGATATGACCCAATGAAAGCAAAACTTCGCCCATGTCGGCAATTTTCATGCTTTTCAGCATCAAATCAATCAATTCGATGTCTGCTTCAATGCCTTCCAAGCCGTACATTTCCGCACCGGCCTGCAAAGGCTCGCGCATATTGAGCAATCCGTCAGGCCGCGCATGAAGCACCGAACCGGCATAGCACAAACGGTTGATGCCTTGATTGGCGGAAAGCAAGTGGGCATCAATGCGCGCCACCTGCGGCGTAATATCCGCGCGGATACCGAGCTGGCGGCCGCTGAGCTGATCGACGACCAAAATGGTTTTCAAAGACAAACCGGCATCGATATGCGTCAATAAGGAATGGCTGTATTCCATCAACGGCGGCTGTACCAATTCGTAACCATGCACGCGGAACAAAGCCAACAGCCGCTCACGGGCGCTTTCCAATTGTCGCGCATTGGTCGGCAATACGTCGGCGACGTGTTCAGGAAGCTGCCAAGACTTCATGAGAATCTACCTCTGTTTTTTTGTAAACATAAAGGGCTGCTTAAATTTAAAACCAAATCAGCCTGACGACTGAAATTTTCCTGAATGCATCAACGGCAAATCCGATGCGGCTTCAACAAAACTGATTTTAAATTTAAACAGCCCCTGAGTAACGGCTTCAAACCGTCGAGTTATTAAAATCAGACTTTACCATATTAAAACGAATTTTGCACCCTGTTTACAGAGAACGTAAAAAACATTAAAAACAAAGGCCGTCTGAAAACCAAATGCATAGCTGCATCATTTTCAGACGGCCTTATTCATGCCTGAACAACTCGACGCTTAGCGCCAGTAACGCCACCAAGGCATATCGTCAGATCGCCATTCGTGTTGCAAGAACGGGCTTTGTGGGAAGTTGGTTTCCAAAACGCGGCGTGTATCGGCAGCAAGTTGCGGCTTATCCAGTTTTTTGTACGCCAATTCCATCATCGCCAAAGCTTCTTCGACGTAACGGGTATTTTGGTAGCGGCTGACGATTTTTTGCGCACGGTTGACCGCTGCAACATAAGCACCGCGTTTCATGTAATAACGCGCCACAGACATCTCGTTACCGCCCAAAGCGTCCACCAGCTTGGCCATACGCTCGGTTGCATCGGCAGCGTATTTGCTGTTTGGATAACGTTGCACCAGCTCGGCAAACGCCTGGTAAGCATCGCGGTTGGCTTTCGGGTCGCGGTCGGACCAGTCTTGGGAAGCCAGCTTGTTCAAGAAAGACTGGTCTTCGTTAAACAGGACCAAACCTTTCAAGTACAGCGCGTAGTCCATATTCGGATGTTGCGGATGATGGCGTTGGAAGCGCGCAATGGCAGCCAAGGCTTTTTCCGGCTCATCGTCTTTATAATAGGCATACGCCGTATCCAACTGGGACTGCTGGGCATAGCGGCCGTTTGGAAAACGGGATTCTAAAATTTCGTATAACTTGACAGCTCGCGTATAATTGTTGCTGTTCAACTCGTCTTGCGCTTCGGCATAAAGCTTTTCCACACTCCAATCTTGAGTAATTTGGGCGTCTTTATCGATTGTGCCTTTATTTGCGCAGGCACTCAGTGCCAAACCTAAAGAAACTACTAAAAGAATTTTTTTCATGCAGAATACTTCCTTTGATAACGAAGCCGATTATAGCGATGATTTAGACTTTCCGTCATCCCCCGAAACAGAAAGTTGTGTTAATTTGACCGTTCCGCTCGAAATGGCGGGCGGAAGGCTGGATGCCGTATTGGCCAAACTCATGCCCGACTACTCGCGCAGCCGCCTGAGTTCGTGGATTAAAGAGGGTGCAGTCATTGTAAACGATAAGCCCGCTCAACCCAAAGACAAAATGATAGGCGGTGAATTGATTGCCGTTACGGTACGTCCGAGCGAAGAAAACCTCGCGTTCACGCCCGAACCGATGGATTTGGATATCATTTATGAAGACGATACCGTCATCGTCATCAACAAACCGGCCGGATTGGTCGTCCATCCTGCTGCAGGCAACTGGAGCGGCACCCTGCTCAACGGCCTGCTGGCGCACTGTCCTGAATTAAGCCAAGTGCCGCGTGCGGGCATCGTACACCGTTTGGACAAAGAAACCAGCGGCCTGATGGTGGTCGCCAAGACCCTGCCGGCGCAAAACTCACTGGTTCAACAGCTTCAAGAGCGCACAGTCAAACGCATTTACCGCGCAATCGCCAACGGCATCGTTCCTTTTGACGGCAAAATCGAAACCCAAATCGGCCGCGATCCGCACAACCGCCTGAAAATGGCAGTCGTCAAATTCGGCGGCAAACCTGCCATCACCCACGTCAAAGTGTTGGAACGTTATCTGGCACACAGCTACATCGAATGCTCGCTAGAAACCGGCCGCACGCACCAAATCCGCGTCCATATGCGCGAAGCCAACCATCCGCTGGCCGCCGACCCTGTTTACGGCAACCTGCGCCACCCGTGCAGCGACGCGGTTAAAGAAGCCGTCAAAGCCCTCGGCGCGCGCCAAGCCCTGCATGCCTACCGCTTGAGCTTTGTCCATCCGAAAACCGGCGAAACCGTTTCTTTTGAAGCACCTATACCTGACGATATGTACCACCTGCTTTCCGTCCTGCGTTTGGAAGCCGGTTTGGATTCGTCTTTAAGTAATGAGGAAGAATGGCAGGAGAAATTCGGCACGGACGATGACGACGATTGGAATGAAGACGACTACGATGTCGAAGTCGTTTATGTAAGGGATTAAACCCATTTTTCAGACGGCCTAAAATATTATTTGAGGCCGTCTGAAATCAATCCGTTCCAATATTTCAGCGATTAAAGATTTTATGAAAACCATCACAGAAACCCTAAACCTCGCCCCGCAAGGCAAGAATTTTTTGACTGCCGACTGGCCTGCCCCTGCCAATGTTAAAACGCTTATTACCACGCGCAACGGCGGTGTCAGCGAAGGTGTATATCGCAGCCTGAATGTCGGTTCGCACGTCGGCGACAATCTGCAAGCCGTGCTCCGCAACCGTGAAATCGTGCAGGAACAAGTCGGTCTGCCTGTTGCCTACCTTAATCAAATCCACAGCACCATTGTTGTAAATGCCGCTGAAGCATTAGGCAATACGCCTGATGCCGATGCCTCGGTGGATACGACGGGGACGGTCGCCTGCGCTTCAATGACTGCCGATTGCCTGCCTGTCTTGTTTTGCGACAAAGCAGGGACGGTGGTTGCTGCAGCCCATGCGGGTTGGCGCGGTTTGGCCGGCGGCGTTTTGCAAAACACCATTGCGGCAATGAAGGTCGAGCCGTTGGAAATCATGGCCTATCTCGCCCCTGCCATCGGCCCTGATGCGTTTGAGGTAGGGCAAGATGTATTTGATGCGTTTTGCACACCCATGCCGGAAGCTGCCGATGCGTTTGAAGACATCGGCGGCGGCAAATACCTTGCAGACATTTACGCTTTGGCGCGCATAGTTCTGCACCGCGAAGGCGTGAACATGATTTATGGCGGCACCCATTGCACCGTTTTGGAACGCGATACTTTCTTCTCCTACCGCCGCGACGGACAAACCGGCCGCATGGTCAGCCTGATCTGGTTGGAAAAATAAGATTTATGCCATCAAAGACAAGGCCGTCTGAAATACTTTCCGTTTACGGTTTCAGACGGCCTAAACATTATTCGTTATAATCCGACGATACCGTAACCGGTTTCAACGAAGGAATATCCAATGAAAAAAATCCTATTGCCTGCACTCGCCCTATTGCTTGCCTCTTGCGGTTTCCACCTGAAAGGCACTGGCGTGACTTCTCAGCCGCTTCCTTATCAGAACTGGCATGTAGAAGGCGGAGCCGTCATGCAAAAAGCGCTGGAAAATGCCTTACGCCGTGCCGACGGCCATCCGGTTAGCGAAGCCGAATCACAAATCACCCTGCGCGTTGTCGACTTCCAAAAACGCCGCGACATCTACACCATCACCCGCGCCGCCGCAATCAACGAATACCTGCTGGCCATGACCGTCAAAGCCCAAGCCTTCCGCAACGGCGAGCCGGTCGGCGAACCGATGGAAGTCAAGGTGCACCGCACCATGGACTACGCCGACAGCGAAGTCTTGGGCAAACAGGAAGAGGAAGAAACCATTTGGTCTGAAATGCGCATCGACGCCGCAGATCAAATCGTCCGCCGCCTGACTTTCCTGAAAGCGCAATAATGGCTGCCGCGCCTATTGAGAGCCTGCGCCCCGATACGCCGCTTAAGCCGTTGTACATCATCCACGGCGAAGAGGATTTGTTGCGCATCGAGGCTTTGGATACGCTGCGCGCAGCCGCAAAAAAACAAGGTTATCTCAACCGCGAAGTCTATACCGCTGAAAACAATTTTGACTGGAACGAGCTGTTGCAAAGTGCCGGCAGCGCAGGTTTGTTTGCCGATTTGAAATTACTGGAAATCCACATTCCCAACGGCAAACCTGGCAAAAACGGAGGCGATGCCCTGCAAGCCTTCGCCGAACGCCTGCCCGAAGATACGGTTACGCTCATCCTCCTGCCCAAGCTTGAAAAAACACAAATCCAGTCCAAATGGTTTTCCGCATTGGCTGGCAAAGGCATCGTCTTAGAAGCCAAAGCCGTTGTGCCACATGCTTTGCCGCAATGGATACAGGGCCGTCTGAAACAGCAGGGTTTGGACATCGAACCTGAAGCACTCGCCCTGTTTGCCGAGCGCGTCGAAGGCAATCTTTTGGCTGCCCGTCAGGAAATCGAAAAACTCGCACTGCTCCATCCCAAAGGCCATTTGATCAATATTGCCGACGCAGAAGCCGCAGTTGCCACCGTCGCCCGCTTCGACGTATTCCAACTGGCCGGCGCATGGATGAAAGGCGATGCCCTGCGCGTTTCCCGCTTACTGGACGGTTTGGAAGAAGAAGGCGAAGAGCCGGTTTTGCTGTTGTGGGCGGTTGCCGAAGACATCCGCACCCTAATCCGCCTCACTGCCGCACTCAAGCAAGGCCAAAACATCCAAAGCCTGCGCAACAGCCTGCGCTTATGGGGCGACAAGCAGACCCTTGCACCGATGGCGGCCAAACGCATTGCCATCAACCGCCTGCTCGACGCGCTCAAAACCTGCGCCAAAATCGACCGCATCATCAAAGGCGCGGAAGAAGGCGATGCATGGACCGAGTTCAAACAACTCGTTACTTCGCTGGCCGCTTGAAAACCGTTGCCACGCGTCAAGAAACTTGCACGCAATACGCCCCAAAAACAGAAAATACTGTAAAATAGCGTAAACTTAAATTCAGGCCGTTTGAACCTCGCATTTCAGACGGCCTCTTCCAGCAAAAAACAAGGAAACACCAACCGTATGGATAATAAAACCAAACTTCGCATCGGCGGTCTGGCCCTGCTGACCACTGCCGTATTAAGCCTCATCATCGTTCTGATCGTCGATTCATGGCCGCTGGCCATCCTGTTGGCCGTCATCATCGTGGCCGCTGCCGCAGGCGGTTTCGTTTGGACTTCGCGCCGTCAGCAACGCCAATTCCTCGAGCGCCTGAAAAAATTCGACATCGATCCGGAAAAAGGCCGTATCAACGAAGCCAACCTGCGCCGCATGTACCACAGCGGCGGCCAACATCAAAAAGACGCGATTACCTTGGTTTGCCTGTCGCAAAAATGTTCCGTTGACGAAGCGCACGCCATCTTTAAAAAACGTCCGACCCGTCAGGAAATGAACCAAATGGCCGCCCAACAGGCACGCGGTCAAAAACGTCCACATCGTTAATCCCGACAGTAACAGGCCGTCTGAACATTCCACCCCGTTTCAGACGGCCTGTTTTTATTGCCATCAAACCCATTTCCGTTTCCATCGCATTATGACCCGTCTTCTCACCGCCCCTCTCAAACGCCGCCTCGCTGCACTGGTTTACGAACTTCTGCTGACCGGCGCCGTGACCAGCATTGCCGCCCTTGCAGCCGGTATTGCCGCCATCTTTCTCAATCCCGTTTCCACGCGCCTGTCCATGCTGGCAACCTGCCTGATTCTGTTCTACGCATGGTGGCTCTACTTCCGCGCCAACTGGCACAAAAAAGGCCAAACCCTCGCCATGCAGACATGGAAAATCGGTTTGACCGATAAAAACGATACCCAGCCATCCCTGCCGCAACTGCGCCTGCGCTTTATTTGGGCCAGCATTTTTATTGTTTTCATTCCCCTTCTCGCCTACGCCGGATTGCGTCATCTGCTCAATATCCCGCCCAAAGGCGCATTCGGCGCCGCGCTCATCTGGCTCATCCTGCCATGGGGCTTCGCCCTGTTCCATCCCGACCGCCAGTTCCTCTACGACTTCTTGGCCGGAACAAGGCTGGTGGATTTAAATCAGAAGAAAACAAACGAATAAAATCCAAAAGCGGCTCAATCCGTAAATAAAATAAAGGCCGTCTGAAACTCCAGATAAGTTTCAGACGGCCTTTAATCATGAAATCAAGCGATGATTATTCTTGCCAACGTTTGAACACCAGCGAAGTATTGACGCCGCCAAAAGCAAAGTTATTGCTGACCACATAATCGGTTTGAATTTCACGTCCGCCTGTTTGAATGTAATCTACCTTACCACAACGCGGATCGATGTTTTCCAAATTGACAGTCGGCGCAAACCAACCGTTGTTCATCATTTCGATGGTGAACCAGGCTTCCAACGCGCCACACGCGCCGAGTGTATGGCCGAGGTAGCTTTTTTGCGAACTCATGGGGATGAATCCGAACACGGCCTCGGTCGCCAATGTTTCGGCAATATCGCCCTTTTCGGTCGCCGTACCGTGGCCGCTGACGTAGCCGACTTTATCAGGCGTAATACCGGCGTCTTTCAGCGCAAGCTCCATACATTTTTGCATGGTTTCTTTTTGCGGTTGGGTAACGTGGCTGCCGTCGCTGTTGGCACCATAGCCGACAAGCTCGGCATAGATTTTCGCACCACGCGCACGGGCGTGTTCCAATTCTTCCAATACAAAAATGCCTGCGCCTTCGCCGATGACCAAGCCGTCGCGTTCGTTGTCGTAAGGACGCGGGGTCAGTTCGGGTTCGCCGTTGCGGCGGCTGGCGGCATAAAGTGAATCGAAAACATAAACTTCAGACGGACAAAATTCTTCGCCGCCTCCCGCCAGCATCATATCAATCAGGCCGTATTTAATCGCTTCGTAGGCATAACCAATGCCTTGGCTGCCGGACGAACACGCGCTCGATGTCGGGATAATGCGGCCTTTCAAACCGAAGAAAATGCCGATATTGGCGGCAGTCGTATGCGGCATCATGCGCACATAAGTATTGGCGTTGAAATTGCGCGATGTGCCTGTTATCAAAAGTTCACCCATATCGCCGATGTCTTTGGTGCTGCCGACAGACGAACCGCATGCCACGCCCATACGACCGTCTGTAATGCTTTCATCGTCCAGCAAACCCGCATCCGTCAAGGCTTGCTCCGCCGCATCGACACACAAATGCGATACGCGACCCATACTTCTGAGCTGCTTGCGCGTCCAGTGCTCTGGAGGGGAATAGCCTTCAATCGGCGCACCCAGTTGCGCTTCCAATTCAGGAAAGCGTCCGCTCCAGTCCATGTATTTGACGGCATTTTTTTCGGCTTTAAACGCCGCCTGTATACTTTGCCAATCACGGCCGAAGGCGGTAATACCGCCAATACCTGTTACAACGACTCTTCTGGTATTCAACACAAACCTCCGTTCACAGCAATCACTTGGCGCGTAATGTACGCCGCTTTTTCATCCATCAAAAAGCGCACCGCATGCGCCACTTCTTCCGGCAATCCCATGCGCGCGGCAGGGACGGCCTTTAAGATTTCTTCGACAGGTACGTTCTCATCGATAATATCGGTATCGATAAGGCCCGGCGCCACACAGTTGACGGTGATTTTGCGCTTCGCCAGTTCGACCGCCAAGGCTTTTGCCGCGCCGATCAAGCCCGCTTTGGACGCGCTGTAATTGACCTGACCGCGGTTGCCCGTCAAACCGGACACCGACGCCATGCACACAATCCGTCCTGCTTTACGGCGGCGGATCATCGGCATGGTCAAAGGGTGCAACACATTATAAAAACCGTCCAAATTGGTTCGCAGCACCAAATCCCAATCATCATCTGTAAACGCAGGAAACGCATTGTCGCGCGTCAGTCCGGCGTTCAACACCACGCCGTAATATGTGCCGTTTGCTTCGATGTCAGCAGTCAGAATTTCACGGCAGGCTTCGCGGTCGGACACGTCAAACTGCAACACGCGTGCATTTCTACCCAATGCACGGATTTCTTCCGCGACAGCTTCCGCTTCATCGCGGCGGCTGCGGCAGTGGACGACAATATCAAAGCCGTCCTGTGCCAAACCAAGCGCGACAGCTTTGCCGATACCGCGATTAGACCCTGTAATTAAAATAGTTTCACTCATACGTTTTCTCACTATATCGACAGGCCGTCTGAATCTTTGTCTTTTCAGACGGCCTTGTAAACAGTTTAAATGATTTGGCCGTCTTTCGGACTGTACACATTTAAAGAGGCTTTTGCCAGCAAACCGTCCGGCGGCAACAGAGGCTTCACATCTTCCGGCGCATCCGTCCAGCGCAACTCGCAATCAAATACGCCCATGCCGCCCAAATCCTGAATGGACACATGCGCCCTGACTTCCAACTCAGTACCGACAGGCACGGAATCGGCAAACAAATCCAGCTTACGCGTTCCCAATAAAAAACCCAAACGGACAGGCTCTCCGGCCTTTAAAGCCTCAATGCCTGCAAACGCGCCTATGCCCTGCGCCATCAATTCCATATAAGCCATAGACGGCAACACGCCGTCCTGCAGCAAAATATGCTTGTCGCCAACCGGCGCACGGCAAACCGTGTAGTCATCGCCAAATTCTTTCACACAATCGATAAGCACCATATGTCCGCTGTGAGGAAGCAGCGAAGCCACATCATAAATCGGGGCACTCGGTATTGAAGGCATAAAATGTCATCCGGGAATAAATTACGTTACAATATGCATTATAACAGAGCCTAGCTTTTACTAACCCATTTCATTACAATGTATGAAAATGTAAAACATTGAAAGACATCATGCCTCAAAACGTTTGCCGTTTCAGCTTCAATATCGCCGCATGGCAGGCCTCCTCCAGCAAAATCAGTACGCCGGAGCAATGGCAGGACTGGGCGCAGGGAAAACTCGATACCGCCTCACTGCCGGAGTGCAAACCCGCGCTCTCCTTTTTACCGCCAATGCAACGCCGCCGCCTGGGAAAAGCGGCACGCTTGGTTTGCGATGCCGCATGGAATCTGGCCGACCAATATCCTGAAAGCGTCCCGGTGTACGTTTCGCACGACGGCGAAAGCAACCGCAGCTTTGAATTGTGGCAAGAGCTTTTGAACACGCATACCGTGTCGCCGACCTCATTCGGCCTGTCCGTCCACAACGCAACGATTGGGCAATGGTCGATGTTGCGTAAAGACATGAGTGAGCATACTGCCTTGGCCGTTGCCGCCGATTCCTTTGAAACCGCGCTGACCGAGGCATTTGCGCTTTTGCAAGACGGCGCGCCATCCGTTTTAGTGATTGTCGCCGATGATCCGTTGTCCGAAGACTATCCCGTCTTGGCTACACGTGCGCCGTTTGCCTATGCATTGGCACTGGTAATCACAAAGGGCGAAGACTATACCTTAAGCTTGGAAACCGCATCCGCAAGGCCGTCTGAAAACCTTAACGATACAACAGTCGAGCCCTATTGGAGCAGCTTGGAGTGGGTACGCTTCCTGCTTTCAGACGGCCGACAACACACGCAACACTATATCGGTAGAAACTGGCACTGGCAGAAAAACGCATGAAGACTTTAGACTATTTCCGTCGCTTTTTTGCCACACTCTTCGGCTTCATCCTCTTCGGCGTTGCAGGCGTATTGTTCAAAATCGCACTCTTGCCCTATACGCTCAAGTCCACTAAAGGCGACATCAAACGCCAACTTGAAGCAAGACGCATGATAGGCAAAGTTTGGCGTTTCTTTGTCGGCTACCTGCAATGGTCAGGCGTATTGAGCGTCCGCTTCAACGGCTTGGAAAAACTCGGCAGACCCGGTCAGCTCATCCTTGCCAACCATCCTTCGCTTTTGGATGTTGTTTTACTGATCAGCCACTTCCCCGACCCGAACGTGTTGGTCAAAAAAGACCTGTTGCACAACCCCAGCATGAAAAGCCAAATTATCGCTTCAGGCTACATCCCCAACGACGAAAGCATGGAAATGTTGGAAGAAATAGACGCCGTGTTCAAAAGCGGGCAAAGTATGCTGATTTTCCCCGAAGGCACGCGCACAGGTTGGGACGGACAGGTTAAAATGCACCGCGGCGCCGTATCGCTCGGTTTGCGCAGCGCATCAGTCATCACACCCGTGTGCATCAAGATGACGCCGCCCAATTTCAAAAAGGGGCAACCGTGGTACAAAATCCCACCGCAAAAAATTCATTATGAAATTACCGTCGGCGACGACATCCTGCCGGAAGAATGGCTGGCAGAAAAACCCCTGCCCATCGCCGCAAGGCGTTTAAACGAATACCTGCAAGACTATTTTACAAGGAAAACCACATGAGCAATTTAGAAAACCAAATCAAACAATTAATCATCGACAGCTTAGGTCTGGAAGACATTACCGTTGCCGACATCGGCAGCGAAGATCCGCTTTTCGGCGACGACGGCCTGGGTCTGGATTCGGTTGATGCATTGGAACTTGGTTTGGCCGTACAAAAAACCTTCGGCTTCCAGCTCGACGGTGAAAACGACAACCTGCGCGAAAACTTCGCCAACGTCAAAACACTGGCCGAGTTCGTCAAGAGCCGCCAAGCATAAGGGAGAGAGAAGATGACCGAACAAGAAGTACGCACCCTGCTGACCGATGCACTGGTTAACCTGTTTGAAATCGAACCGGAACGCATCAAACCCGAAACCAACCTCTACGAAGATTTGGAAATCGACAGCATCGACGCCATCGACCTTATCGACCATATCAAACGCGAAACCGGCCGCAAACTGCAAGCCGAAGACTTCCGCAATGTGCGTACCGTAGAAGACGTGGTTCAAGCGGTTTTGAAAGTACAACAAGATTCCTGATTTTGCTTTGAATCAGCATATTTTCAGACGGCCTTGTCAATCCGCAAGGCCGTCTGAAAATCAATCACGACATCGTCAGCCACAGTTATCGCTTACTCATTAATATGCAGCTAACACCATGAAAAAACTCATTCCTCTTGTTCTCTTACTCCCTGCCTTATCTGCGCACGCTGAAATCTCTCTCATCAAAAAAATGACACATGCCGAGTGTATGCAAGTCATTCGTGATTCATTGGATATGTATAACGATATGGAATTTTGTGAAAAAAACACGAACGAGGAAACTCAACGTAACGGGATGCTGGCATGGGCTATGGCTGGATTTGCCAACAGCAAGTCAGAAATGTCCCCTATCTGCCCAACGGTCAAAAAAATGACCAAACAAGAGCAGGCTGAAATGTTTTCCCGCTATCCAAAATCTCATGAACCCAAAGAAGTGGCAAAATTCTGCACCTCGGAAAACCGTAAACGCATCGCCAAGCTTTATCCAACATATTCTAAACTGTTCAAAGAATATGACGACTTTAACAAAAGCAAAAATAAGGAAGAAAACGAATAACCCGATATCGCGGAAATTCTCAAAGATGATCCTCTGAAAACCTCTGCCACCCAAACGCCCTTACACCGACATTTTCAGACGACACCCCCTCAACGAAACTCGCCTGAAAAATAACAACAACCATGAAAATACTAGGAAAACTCCTACTGACCCTTGCCAGCCTCGCGTATCCACTCCTATGGTATTACGGCAGGGAAAACGGCGCATTTTTCTGGCTTGCTGCGGCCATGTGCGTCCTGTGGCTGATACGCGCCGCCATGCCGCAAACTGCAGCCCAACGCATTACGGCAATTATCCTTGCCGCCTTTTTTGCGGTGGTACTGGTTTTCAGACGGCCTGAATCGATGTATTGGTATCCCGTCGCCGTCAACGTGCTGATGCTTGCCGTTTTCGGCGGCAGCCTGTTTGCCAAACAAACGGTTATCGAACGCCTCGCCCGACTGCAACACCCCGACCTGCCGCCCGAAGGCGTGCGCCACACTCGGCGCGTTACGCAAATCTGGTGCTCGTTCTTTATCTTCAACGGCGCAACCGCCGCCATTTTGGCAGGCTTGCAATATTACGATTGGTGGGCAGCTTATACAGGCATTGTGTCGTATGTGTTAATGGGAATCTTATTTGCCGGAGAGTGGATTTATCGGAAATTGGTTTTGAAGGTTTAATCCATTAAAAATATTTCATCAATTAGACGAATAACCATAATGAAAAAAATCATCCTACTCACCCTGATTTCCTTCACATTTACCGCATGCTCTTCGACGTCTAAAACGCCTTTATCCCCTGAAGAAAAGGCGGAAGCCGAATACAAGAAAAATTATACGGAAGTTGCCAGCCACACCATCAAAACGCGCTCGGGAAACCTGACCGTCATTGACCGAATACACAATCGTTATTCTGACGATACTACAGCCAGCAGCATGAATTTGATGATTATTCGAAAATCCAATACGGTAAAAGCAAGGGCTGCACAAACAGCCGTATTTACAGCAACTTTTGCATTATTCATTCTTGCCGGTAGTAGCGGTCATATTGGATATGAAGGCCCTGACCTGCTGGGCAAACACAATTTAAGCGGGAAGCCCATTAAACCGAATTTTGCGAATCCCGTTTTTGAACAATTTTCCCCCAAAGTTCGCGATTGGGCGGCAAAATGGTCATTTAAAGGCAATAGTGCCAATAAAAAACTATTTGTCCAACCGGGCCGTTTCTATTTGGTTTATGAAAAATTCAATAGACGAGACCGATTCTTTCTGAATAATGAAGTCAGCCTTTTGGTAAACGGACAAAGCGGCAAAACCGATCGCTTACTCCATTGCTTCAAAAGAAGTGAAAGCCATTCATTGGAAGAGTGGCAGGCAAATGATTACGAATTGGTACGCCAAACGACAAACAAACAATACGATGAATGCTTGGCACAAATCAAAGAAGATGCCAAGGCAAATACATCGAAATTATAAAACCTTAGAACCATCATGCACCTAACCCGAATCCTATCCCCCGACCTACCTCAACACGACCTTATCGCCACCCATCCGAATTGGACGCGTGCTGATTTCAACCGTGCGGTTTTCCATCTGTCAGGCCGTCTGAAACAGGCAGGCGTGCAAACGGCCGCGTTGTGGTTTGACGATGCCGCGCTGTTTGCCTGTGCCGTGTTGGCAGTGTGGCATTCGGGCGGAAAGGTTTTATTGTTGCCCAATTTGGCGCAAGACAATTTGGAATGGGGAAAAACGGCAGAAGCGTTTTTAACGGATTCAACAGATAAAAAGCTGTCTTCAGACGGCCTGAACATCTGGCACTTGCCTGATGTATTGACTAAAACAGAATCGGAAGCGCTGCACACCTATCCTGAAAACCATCTGATTCCCGACGATGCTGAAGCATGGCTAAAAACATCAGGTTCCAGCGGCGAAGCGCAGATTATTGTGAAAACCGCCGCGCAAATGCAGGCAGAAGCCCTGACTTTGGCAAATACGCTGCCATTTGGGCAACACGGTGAAACCGTGGTCGGCAGCGTCATTCCGCAGCATCTTTACGGCTTCACATTCCGCTTTGCACTCGCGCTGACAATGGGTTGGACTATGGAGCGACAGCAGGCGGTTTATCCGGAAAACCTGCTTTCCAGCACGGCCGCACATGATAAAGTGGTTTGGATTGCCAGCCCGGCCGTACTCAACCGCTTGGGCGAAAACCGCAACTGGCAAAGTATCGGCCATAAAATTGCAGGCATTGTCTCGGCCGGCGGCGCATTGCCCGCAGCCACGGCGGATTTGCTGCAACAGGCTGCCGTCCGCCCGTTTGAAGTTTATGGCAGTACCGAAACCGGCGTGATTGCCTCACGTTGCGAACGCCAAGAATGGCAGCCTTTCGAAGGCGTGGAAATCGGGCAAAACGAAGAAGGCGCACTTTGGGCTTCTTCGCCTTGGTCGCCCGAACGCCGTCAAACAGCCGATTTGATCGAGCCGCAAGATGACGGTTTTCTGTTACTCGGTCGGCAAGACCGCATTATTAAATTTGAGGACAAACGCGTGTCGCTGACCCAAATCGAACACGAACTTTTACAACATCCTTGGATTGCCGACGCCCACTGCGGCCGTCATCCGCAACATCAACGCATTGCCATATGGTCGGCATTGAACGCAGACGGTATCGCCGCCTTGCGCGAGAAAGGCCGCGCTGCGGTCGCCGATACGCTCAAACACCATCTGGCCGCCACGCAGGACACCATCGCCCTGCCGCGTTACTGGCGTTTTACCGACAGCCTGCCGCGCAATGCCCAAGCCAAAATCGCTTCGGCGGATTTTCAGACGGCCTTTACCGTAGCCCAAACTTCGCCTGTTTGGTCGAAAACATCATCTGACGATGAAACCAATACCGAAACCTTCATCGGCCGCGTGCCTTTGGATTTGGTTTATTTCGGCGGCCATTTTGCCACCTTCCCGCTGGTTCCCGGTGTGGTCGAGCTGCAATGGGTGCGCAACCTGATCGCGCCCAAGCCATGGGGCAAACAGCGCATCATCCGCATCGAAAATCTAAAATATCAGCAGTTTATCCGTCCTCACGATGAAGTGTCGGTAGAGCTGAAATACGATGAAGGCAAAAACAAACTGAGCTTTAAAATCAACAACGGAGAGCATCCGTGTGCATCAGGACGGATTGTGTTTGAGGCCGTCTGAATATACCTATTAACTTTTTAGTGGAAAACCAACAATATGCAACTCTTCCCCGCCCTAGAACAACGCTACTCCCACGAACACCAGTCCGCAGGCGAGGCTCAACGTCTGGCTCAAGAAATCGCTTTTGCACCGATTGTGTTCCAAGTTTCCCGCCTGATGGTGAAATTTGGCATTTTGGATCTGCTGAACGACCATTCAGACGGCCTTACTCAAGCCGAAATCGCTGAAAAAGCAAAAATCAGCAACTACGCGGCACAAGTCCTGCTGGAAGCTTCGCTATCCATCGGCACTGTCTTGACTCGCGACAACCGCTATTTCATCAGCAAGGCCGGTTGGTTTGTCCTCAAAGACAAAATGGCCCGCGTCAATATGGATTTCACGCAAGAAATCTGCTACCAAGGCATGTTTGACTTGGAAAAAACCCTGCAAACGGGCAAGCCCGAAGGCCTGAAAGTATTCGGCGACTGGCCGACCATTTACGAAGGCTTGTCTTCATTACCAAGCATCGCGCAGGAAAAATGGTTTGCATTCGACCATTATTATTCCGACAATTCCTTCGCCGAAGCACTGAACACCGTGTTTGCCAAACCAGTTAAAAAACTGCTCGATGTCGGCGGCAATACCGGCCGCTGGGCGGAGCAATGCGTCAACCACAATGCCGAAGTCGAAGTCACCATCATGGATCTGCCGCAACAAATCGGCTTGATGCGCGAAGCGACCAAAGGCAAAAACGGCGCGGACCGTATCCACGCCCATCCGGCCAATCTGCTTGATCCTGTGATTCCGTTCCCGACCGGTTTTGACGCGATCTGGATGAGCCAATTCCTAGACTGTTTCACCGAAGAACAAGCCACCAGCATTCTTCAACGCGCCGCTGAGTCTATGAGCGAAAACACCAGCCTCTACATCATGGAGCCTTTCTGGGACAGGCAACGCTACGAAACCGCCGCCTACTGCCTGACCATGACCAGCCTGTATTTCACTGCCATGGCCAACGGCAACAGCAAAATCTTCCATTCTGAAGACCTGATCCGCTGCGTTGAAAAAGCCGGATTGAAAGTAGCGGAAATTTCAGACGGCATCGGCCGCGGCCATAGCATCTTGCGCTGCGTTAAGGCCGTCTGAACATCATCTTTTAAACCCTAAAAACAAACCGACCCCAACAGCCATTGCAGCTATCGGGGTCGGTTTCTTTTTAGGTAACAGCCTTAATGCATCAGCCGCGCAACATCCATACTGCGCACACTAACGCAATCACCACCGACAAAGCGGTAAACAGTTGTCCCATTCCGGCCAATTTAGGCTGCTTAGCATCAATGGTTTTAAAGCCGTTAATCATCGGCGTAATCAAATCCTGTTTTTTCACAAAGCGATACAGCAAAACAGTTGCGATATGTACGCCCGCCAAAACAGCCAAAATATTAAAGAAATTGACATGGATTTTTCGCGCCAACGTACCGGCGTGTTCGCTGACCAAATGATTTAAAAAGCCGGAATTGGTAAACGTATTTTCATCGGCGGCAAATAAACCTGTGGCCGTCTGAAAAACCAAGGCGGCCAATAAAGCGATGACCATCAGCGCGCCCAAAGGATTGTGGCCGACCAATTCGTCTTCAGACATCTGGCCTTGCGTGTAGCGGCGGATTTCGGAAAACGGACGCACAAATCGGCTGAATTTTGCCGTATCGCTGCCCCATATCCCCCAACACAAGCGGAAAACCATCAATGCCAGCATCAACAAGCCGCCGCGCAAGTGCCATACCAGCATATCGCCGCCTTGGGTTGCGCTGTACCACATAAATCCCATTAATAACACCAAGAGCCAATGGAACAGGCGTGTAGGTGCGTCCCAAACTTTTATTTTTTGCTTCATTACCTTTTACTTTCTGATTTAAAATTAAATTTCTTATCTTGGAAGGTTATGCCATGCAGTCCATCTACACGCTTCCCGAATCGCTTCAAACTTTTCAGACGGCCTTAGCATTTCCCGACATATTCCGCCCACGCGCCCAAGAGTCGCACAAAGGCACATACGGCACACTTGCCATTATCGGCGGTGCAACGGGAATGAGCGGTGCGGTGGTTTTAGCAGCCACAGCCGCCATGTATCAAGGATGCGGCAAGGTCTGGGCGGGTTTCAACCAAGCCACGCTGCCTTTTGCCATCATTCCCGAACGCCCTGAAATCATGCTCGCCACTGCGACCCAACTGATGGAGCGCAACGATGTCAGCGCACGGGTAATCGGCTGCGGATTCGGTTTGGACAGATTATCAGAGCAGCTACTGCTCCAAATCCTGTCGACACACCATGACCAGCCTTTATTGCTCGATGCAGATGCCTTGACACTGCTGGCCCGTTCTCCCGAATTGGCCGAACGCCTCAAATCGTACAAACATATCATCCTGACACCTCATCCGGCCGAAGCCGCCCGCCTACTCGGTACCGATACCCAATCAGTTCAAGCCGACAGACCCAAAGCCGTAACCGAAATCAGCCAAAAATATGGCGCGACTGTCGTATTGAAAGGCCATCATACATTGGTGGCCACGGCAGACGGCATAGTCTATACAAACACCAGCGGCAATGCCGGATTGGCTACCGCAGGCAGTGGCGATGTCTTGAGCGGCATTATTGGCAGCCTACTGGCACAAGGTATTCCGGCATTCCAGGCCGCCTGCGCCGGCGTATGGCTGCATGGTGCGGCGGCCGATGTCATCAAACACAGCGGCAAAATCGAAACCGGAATACTTGCCGGAGAAATTGCACCTGCCGCCCGATGGCTGCGCAATATTTTATCAAAAGAGTAATACTGTCTATATCATAAATACAAATTGCAGGCCGTCTGAAAATCAATCCTTATTTTCAGACGGCCTTATTTATTTTAAGCCATTTTGCAAATTAAGGTTAAGGCGTGTATCCTTGATTTCCATTAAAAACAACTTCACAACATATTATCATGAGTATCCTCAATAAAATCAGCAACTTTATTGGAAAAACATTTTCTCTTTGGGCGGCGTTCTTTGCCGGCATCGCTTTTTTCGCACCCGATACCTTCAAATGGGTCGGTCCTTACATTCCTTGGCTTCTGGGCATCATCATGTTCGGCATGGGCTTGACGCTCAAACCTTCCGACTTCGATATTTTGTTTAAACGCCCCAAAGCCGTCATCATCGGCGTGATTGCACAATTCGCCATCATGCCGGCAACCGCCTATCTGCTGGCCAAGCTGTTGAACCTGCCTGCCGAAATCGCAGTCGGTGTGATTTTGGTCGGCTGCTGCCCGGGCGGTACGGCTTCCAATGTAATGACTTATCTGGCGCGCGGCAATGTGGCTTTGTCGGTTGCCGTTACATCGGTTTCTACTCTGATTTCCCCATTGCTGACCCCCGCCATCTTCCTGATGCTTGCCGGTGAAATGCTGGAAATCCAAGCGGGCAGTATGTTGATGTCCATCGTCAAAATGGTTTTGTTCCCCATCGTTTTGGGCTTGATTGTCCATAAAGTCTTGGGCAACAAAACTGAAAAATTGACCGACGCGCTGCCACTGGTTTCCGTTGCCGCCATCGTGCTGATTATCGGCGCAGTCGTCGGTGCCAGCAAAGGCAAGATTATTGAAAGCGGCCTGCTGATTTTTGCCGTTGTCGTACTTCACAACGGCATCGGCTATCTGCTCGGCTTCTTTGCCGCTAAATGGACCGGCCTGCCTTATGATGCACAAAAAACGCTGGCCATCGAAGTCGGTATGCAAAACTCGGGCTTAGGCGCCGCGCTTGCCGCCGCACACTTTGCCGCCGCTCCGGTTGTTGCCGTTCCCAGCGCATTGTTCAGCGTGTGGCACAATATCTCCGGCTCACTCCTGGCAACTTATTGGGCAGCCAAAGCCGATAAAAATAAAGAATCCTAAACGTCTTTAATCATCAGGCCGTCTGAACAGGGATAAACGAAATCAACGATTTCTGCCTTACCTGTTTAGACGGCCTTTATTTTGAAATCAAGCAGGATTATTGTTTGGCTGCTTCGATTTGGATATTGATGTTTACTTTTTTGCTCATACCGGCACTCACTAAATAATCCAAGCCCCATTTGGTACGGTCGATGGTGGTGCTGAAGTCGCCGCCGCATACTTCTGCTTTTAACATCGGGCTTTGGTAGCAGTTGAATTTATCGGCTTTGAGTTTTACCGGCGCAGTTTTGCCGTTCATGGTCAGATTGCCGTCAACGGAAAGCAGTTTTTTGCCGTTGAAATTGAATTTGGTGGATACAAAACGGATTTCAGGGTATTTGTCTGCATTGAAAATATCGGCAGATTTCAAATGTTGGGTAAAGTGGTCAGAACCGGTTTGCAGTTTGGACAAAGGCAATACAATATCGATTGAGCCTTGGCGTTTGGCACGGTCAAATTCCAAATTACCGGTCAAACCATAAATACCGCCGACGTTGGTGCTGGTGTTGAAATGGTCGATGGCAAAGCGGGCATTGGCATGAAATTCGTCCACTTTATAAACAGCGGCAGACGCAGCAGAAGCCAACATGGCCGAACACAATGCAAACATGATTTTTTTCATCGTCTTATCCTTAAAAGTGTGAGAAGTTCCCTATCATATCACTTTTTGATGCCAACATCTTTTGTAACTGAGAAAGACAGCGTTTTATCCTAAGAAAACTTCAGGCCGTCTGAACGAGAGGACAGCAAATTCAGGTGAAGCAAATACAGTTTAGTTTTATTACAAAATAGCGTGCTTCATCGCTCGTAATTGGTATAAAATACCGAGTTATTTCTACAACGGGCCGCCAAACTACCAGCCTATTTCAGACGGCCTCAGCATAAAACAAAGGAACAAAAATGCCTGAATACCGCTCCAAAACCTCTACCCACGGCCGCAATATGGCAGGCGCGCGCGCATTGTGGCGTGCGACCGGCGTAATGGAAACCGACTTCGGCAAACCGATTATCGCCATTGCCAACTCCTTCACCCAATTCGTCCCAGGCCATGTGCACCTGCACAATATGGGCCAACTGGTTGCCCGTGAAATTGAAAAAGCCGGCGGCATTGCTAAAGAATTCAACACCATTGCCATTGATGACGGTATCGCCATGGGCCACAGCGGTATGCTCTACTCCCTGCCCAGCCGCGACCTGATTGCCGACTCCATCGAATACATGGTCAATGCCCACTGCGCCGACGCGCTGGTGTGCATTTCCAACTGCGACAAAATCACCCCGGGCATGCTGATTGCCGCCATGCGCCTGAACATTCCGACCATCTTCGTTTCCGGCGGCCCGATGGAAGCCGGTAAAGTTATCGGAGTTGCAAACATTCAACCCGAACGCCGCTTGGACTTGATTGATGCCATGATCGAATCGGCTGACGACAATATCAGCGACAAACAAGTCGAAGAAGTCGAACAAAACGCCTGCCCGACTTGCGGCTCTTGCTCCGGCATGTTTACCGCTAACTCCATGAACTGTCTGACCGAAGCACTCGGCCTTTCCCTGCCGGGCAACGGTTCATACTTGGCTACCCACGCAGGCCGCAAAGAATTGTTCCTCGAAGCCGGCCGCATGATTGTCGAAATCACCAAACGCTACTACGAGCAGGACGACGAAACCGTATTGCCGCGCAGCATTGCCACTAAAAAAGCGTTTGAAAACGCCATGACCATGGACATCGCCATGGGCGGCTCTACCAACACTATCCTGCATTTGCTCGCCGTTGCCAACGAAGCGGGCGTGGATTTCAAAATGGCAGACATCGACCGCTTAAGCCGCGTTGTACCTTGCATCTGCAAAACCGCGCCAAATAACCACGACTACTACATGGAAGACGTGCATCGAGCCGGCGGCATTTTCGCCATCCTGAAAGAACTGGACAAAGCAGGCAAACTGCACACCGACGTGTACACCATCCACGCGCCGACACTGAAAGACGCGATTGAAAAATGGGACGTGACCAACCCTGAAAACACCCATGCCATCGAGCGTTTCAAAGCGGCTCCAGGCGGCGTGCGCACTACTCAGGCGTTCTCGCAAAACCGTATGTGGAAAACCCTCGACCTCGACCGCGAAAAAGGCTGTATCCGCGATGTTGAACATGCCTACTCGCAAGACGGCGGCTTGGCAGTATTGTTCGGCAACATCGCAGAACGCGGTTGCGTAGTGAAAACCGCAGGCGTGGACGAGAGTATCCTCAAATTTACCGGTCGCGCCCGCGTATTTGAAAGCCAAGAAGACGCAGTAGAAGGCATTTTGGGCAATCAAATTGTGGCTGGCGATATCGTCATCATCCGCTACGAAGGCCCTAAAGGCGGCCCGGGCATGCAAGAAATGCTGTACCCGACTTCTTACCTGAAATCCAAAGGTTTGGGCAAAGCCTGCGCCCTGCTGACCGACGGCCGCTTCTCTGGCGGTACTTCCGGCCTGTCCATCGGCCATGCTTCGCCTGAAGCGGCAGAAGGCGGCGCAATCGGTTTGGTACACGAAGGTGACACCATCGAAATCGACATTCCAAACCGCAGCATCCACCTTGTCATTTCCGATGAAGAGCTTGCCGCACGCCGTGCCGAAATGGAAGCACGCGGCAGCAAAGCTTGGAAACCGGAAAACCGCGACCGCTACGTCTCCGCAGCCCTGCGTGCCTACGGCGCGATGGCGACTTCCGCCGACAAAGGCGCAGTACGCGACGTATCGCAAATCGAACGTTAATTAACCTGACTTTAAGGCCGTCTGAACGCTTTCAAGTGTTTCAGACGGCCTTCATTCAAACGGACACATATGGACAAATTCATTTTAGCGATGATCGGCATGGCCATTGCCCTCTTGATTATTATTGGCGGCGGATTTATCGCTGTCGAATATTTCAAATCCCATCCTGAAGCATTCCAAGTCAAGCCGCTATCAAAATAATCATTTAACAGCATGAGTTTCAAGGGGAAACATCTACATACTCAAGGCCGTCTGAACGCAGTACATATAATGAAACACATTCTTTACTGGCTGGGTGGTTTTGCCATCGCCCTCGGCATATTCCAATACTACGAAACCCATCGCTATTCCGAAGACCAGCTTATCTACGCCCAACCGCCGCAAAATCGTACTGCCGTTGCCGATTTTGATGCCTTGGCGTATTTAAACTTCCTCCGCTCCTCAGCCAATCTGCCCGCACTGGCGCACTCAGCCACACTCGAACGCGCCGCGCGCAATCATGCCCGCTATCTGCTGCAAAACCCTGACGACGGACATGACGAAAAAAATACACGCAATCCCTTTTATACAGGTCCACGCCCATCAGACCGCACGCGCAAAGCCGGTTATGCCTATAAAGGCGTGCACGAAAACGTCAGCACCGGCCAGCATCCGCCAAACGAAAAAATCAACGACCATCTACCTGCCCAACATCAACTGGACAATCTGATGACGGCGATTTACCACCGTCTCTCCCTACTCGATCAAAATATCGACGAGGCCGGAGCGGCGTTTGAATCACAAGGCAAACAAATCGCGCTGAGCATCAATCAGGGCGACAGCAGATTCAACAGCCTCTGCCAAAAAAACCGCCCCCTCTCTGACCTCAGCCGCTCGTTTTATCAAGATGCCTGCCATGGTCATGCCATTGTTTATGCGGATGAAATCTCCAACCGCAAATTCCAGCCTTACATCACCTATCCGCAAGGCAACTTCGCTTCGCCGGTTTTCCATGGCGAACGTCCCGACCCTATGCCGCATTATGAAATGACCGGCAATCCTGTCAGCATCGCGTTCTCAGAACAATCGCCTCCGGTCAAAATGCGCTCGTTCAAACTGTATCAGGACACAAAAGAAATCAGAGACGTCAAAATCTTAGATAAAGATAATGACCCAAACCGCCTCCTGACCGAACGCCAATTTGCGCTGTTTCCTTTACAGCCATTGGAATACGACACCGACTACCGTGCCGTATTTGAATACCGTCAAAACGGAAAAAACAGAACAGCTGAATGGACATTCAGCACGCAAAAACCCGATTATCCTTACTTCATCGTCAAAGGCGGCGAAACGCTGGCCATCGAATCCGGACAAAAATATTTTATCCATTGGCAGAATTTTTGGTGCTTGAAGCAATGCGAACGCTACAACTACCGCATGAACCGCGACACCCAAATCGACATTATCGAACGACAGGCCGGTGGTATTATTATTCGTGTCAACGGAAGCAAAGGCAGCAGCATCCGCTTAATGCCCGAAGGCGAAGACAGGCGCGCCATTACACTTTATTTATGGAAATAAAGCCGTTTTCAGACGGCATGAAGCACCAAAAAGCTGATAAAATACCGCCTCACCCCCCTACGGCAAGCTATCCAATATGACCAAACATCCTCAAACAGCAGCCAATACCCGCTATGCCTTTGCCAGCATTGCCACCATGTTGGCCGCGTTTTTACTGTTCGTTGCCGTCATGTTGCTGCCTTTGGGGCTGACGGCGGGCACGCAAGTAAGCCTGATACGGCTTTCACTCTACGCAATCGTGCTGTTTGCTGTACTTGGCGGTATTTTTTCTGTACGCGTTGCCTATTTGCGTAAAAAGAACGGAGCATGACATGACCCAAGCCGATAAAATTCCACAAGAAATCCGCCTCCAGCAAGAGCGACGCGTACTAACTTTGGTCTATGTTGACGGTGCCAAGAGCCTTCCTGCCGAATACCTGCGCGTGTACTCGCCCAGCGCGGAAGTGCGCGGACACGGTGCCGGTCAAGATGTATTGCAAACAGGCAAAGCCGAAGTCAGCATTACCGATTTAGATCCCGTCGGTCAATACGCCTTGAAAATTACTTTTTCAGACGGCCACGACAGCGGCCTTTACGATTGGGACTATCTCTACCGACTGGCGCACAATCAAGACGCGCTTTGGCAAGACTATCTCGACCGCCTCGAGAAAGCAGGCGCGTCTAGAACGCCAAGTGCCGAAGATTTGAAACCCAAACGCACACATTCCTGCGGTAGCGGAGGTTGCGGCGGAAAGGCCGTCTGAAAAAAGGCGAGACTGTAGCATTCAACGACGGCAGAATTATTGACGGCAAAGCGTTCCTCCCCGCCTAAAAAAGGATGAGTAGCGGCTATCTTCGGCAATACCAAAGCCTGTCCGCAGGCAGTGCGCGCCGCACAAAACGCAGACATTTTGGTGCATGAAGCAACCTTTGCGGCAGGCGATGAAGAGACAGCGGAACGAGTGTTCCATTCGACCGTATCCGATGCCGCCAAGCTGGCTTTGCAAGCCAATGTGAAACAACTTTACCTGACCCACATCAGCGCACGTTATACCGAAGAAAAACAACGCCTGATGCTGGAGCGGCAGGCACAAACTATATTTCCCGCGTCGAAAGTGGTTGGCGATTTCGACGTATTCGATACCTGAATCCGTATTATTTTAAGAAGGCAGACACTATGAGCGACCACAAAACCCATTTCGGCTTCTCTACCGTTGACGAAGACGAAAAAGCAGGCAAAGTTGCCGAAGTCTTCCACTCCGTGGCAAAAAACTACGACATTATGAATGACGTAATGTCCGGCGGTCTGCACCGCGTTTGGAAACATTTCACCATCAATACCGCCCGCCTGAAAAAAGGCGACAAAGTATTGGATATCGCCGGCGGTACTGGCGATTTGTCCCGAGGCTGGGCGAAACGTGTGGGTAAAGAAGGCGAAGTTTGGCTGACAGACATCAATTCCTCCATGCTGACGGTCGGCCGCGACCGCTTGCTCAACGAAGGCATGATTCTGCCCGTATCGTTGGCAGACGCTGAAAAATTGCCGTTCCCCGACAACTATTTCAATCTGGTTTCCGTCGCATTCGGTCTGCGCAACATGACACACAAAGATGCCGCGCTGAAAGAAATGTACCGCGTATTGAAACCGGGCGGCACCCTGCTGGTATTGGAATTTTCCAAAGTGTACAAACCTTTGGAAGGCGTGTACGACCTCTACTCGTTCAAACTATTGCCGATTATGGGCAAACTGATTGCCAAAGATGCCGACAGCTACCAATACCTCGCCGAATCCATCCGTATGCACCCCGACCAAGAAACCTTGAAGCAAATGATGCTGGATGCAGGCTTCGACAGCGTGGATTACCACAACATGAGCGCAGGTATCGTCGCCCTGCATAAAGGCGTGAAATTCTAAGGCCGTCTGAAGCAAACACAAAGGGCGTGATTGATAAACACGCCCTTTGTTTTTTAAACCTTACCCAAGCCAATCTGATACAAACCAAAGGCCGTCTGAACAGCCGTAAAACGAAATCAAGGATTTCGGTTACACCATTCAGACGGCCTTAATATGTTCAAATCAGCTTATGTCCCTGCTTTCACGCTTTGCCATTGACGGACCATAAATTTCAATGCCGCCGGTTGGATAGGCACCATGATAAAGCTGTTTTTCAAATCCTCGTCAGTCGGGAAAATCGTATTGTCGTTTCTAAACTCTTCATCCATCAGCTCTTGAGCAGGTTTGCTGGACGGCGCATAAGTAACAAAATTGCCGTTTTTCGCCGCAACTTCAGGATCTAAGAAATCATTGATATACGCATGGGCATTGGCCACATGTTTGGCATCTTTCGGAATCACAAACGAATCCACCCAAATCCCCACGCCTTCTTTCGGCATCATCACACGGATTTTTTCCTTGCCGCCCGCTTCTTCGGCACGACGTTTGGCAATGTTCAAATCGCCGCCAAAACCAATCGTTACGCAAGTATCGCCGCGCGCCAAATCATCGATAAAACCGGACGAGGTAAAACGCTTGATGTATGGACGGTTTTTCTTCAAAACTTCCGTAGCCGCCTTAATATCCGCCGTTTCGCTGCTGTTTGGATTTTTACCCATATAGTTCAATACCATAGGATAAATTTCCGCCGCGCTGTCCAAATAGCTGATGCCGCATTGCTTGAGTTTGGACGTGTATTCGGGGTTAAACACCAAATCCCATTGATTGTCCGGCAGCTGATCCGTGCCCAAAGCCTTTTTCACACGCTCGGTATTGATGGCGAAAGTATTAGTCCCCCAATAAAATGGAACGGCGTATTCGTGATTCGGATCAACGCCTTCCATCAACTTCATCAACTGAGGATTCAAGTTTTTATAGTTGGGAATCAATGATTTGTCGATTTTCTGATACGCACCTGCCTTAATCTGCCTACCGACAAACGCATTGGAAGGACCTACGATGTCGTAACCCGACTTACCGGTCAACACCTTGCTCTCCAGCGTTTCATCGCTGTCATATACATCGTAAGTTACTGCGATACCGTGTTTTTTCTCAAACGCGGCAACCGTCTCGGGATCGACATATTCCGACCAGTTGTAAATGCTCAATACCTTTTGATTATCGGTTTGAGCCGCCTTGTCGGCAGAAGTTTTGTCCGAGCCGCCGCAGCCGGCCAGTGCCAGCGCAGTCAGTACGATGAGGGGCAGATGTTTGGTCATTATCATTCCTTGCGTATCCGGTTGAAAATAGAGAGGCATTATAAAGCAGGCAAGCCCGAGCGGATAGGCTTCATTGTTAAAAGATATCGCCCCGCTTGAGGCCGTCTGAAAGATAGGTTGCAGTCAACTTAAAACCTTTCTGCCGATAGCTTGAAATATGGTTTTGCGGTAAGATAACGCCCATTCGTTTTTAATCGCAACGCGCCGTCCGGGCCGTCTAAAATCCTTGTAAAAAATTTATCGAGACATTATGAAAACCACCGAACTACGCCAAAAATTCTTAAAATTCTTTGAATCTAAAGGCCACACCATCGTCCGCTCCTCCTCGCTCGTGCCACACGACGACCCAACCCTGCTGTTTACCAACGCAGGTATGAACCAATTTAAAGACGTATTCCTCGGCTTTGACAAACGCCCCTACAACCGCGCCACTACCGCGCAAAAATGCGTACGTGCAGGCGGCAAACACAACGACTTGGAAAACGTAGGCTACACCGCCCGTCACCACACCTTCTTTGAAATGATGGGCAACTTCTCCTTCGGCGACTACTTCAAACGCGATGCCATCCACTTCGCTTGGGAATTCCTGACTTCCCCCGAATGGTTGAACATCCCTAAAGACAAACTGTTGGCAACCGTTTACGCAGAAGACGACGAAGCCTACAACATCTGGTTGAACGAAATCGGTATGCCTGCCGAACGCATCGTCCGCATCGGCGACAACAAAGGTGCGAAATACGCATCCGACAACTTCTGGCAAATGGGCGACACCGGCCCTTGCGGCCCTTGCTCCGAAATTTTCTACGACCACGGCGAAGAAATCTGGGGCGGCATTCCGGGCAGCCCTGAAGAAGACGGCGACCGCTGGATTGAAATTTGGAACTGCGTATTTATGCAGTTCAACCGCGACGAACAAGGCAATATGAATCCACTGCCTAAGCCTTCCGTCGATACCGGCATGGGCTTGGAGCGCATGGCCGCCGTCATGCAGCATGTTCACAGCAACTACGAAATCGACTTGTTCCAAGACCTGCTCAAAGCCGTTGCCCGCGAAACCGGCGCAGCTTTCAGCATGGAAGAACCCAGCCTGAAAGTCATCGCCGACCACATCCGCTCCTGCTCCTTCCTGATTGCAGACGGTGTCTTGCCTTCCAACGAAGGCCGCGGCTACGTATTGCGCCGCATCATCCGCCGCGCCGTGCGCCACGGTTACAAACTAGGCCAGAAACAGGCGTTTTTCTACAAACTCGTGCCCGATTTGGTGAAAGAAATGGGCGCCGCGTATCCTGAGTTGAAAGAGAAACAGACACAGATTATGGAAGCCTTGCGCGCGGAAGAAAGCCGCTTCGGCGAAACGCTGGAAAAAGGCATGGGCTTGTTCAACCAAGTGCTCAACGGCATGAAATTCCTGAAACTGGAAAGCTTGTTGCCGCAAGACGGTGTAGGCAAACCTCTGACATTGAAAACCGCAGATGGTGTGGAATTTACCGCCGCTTCCCGTGTTGCTCCGAGCAAAAAGCAAATCGTTATCCGTCCTCGAGTTTCAGGCAGCCTGAACGAAGGCATGTATATCGATTTGCAGGCTGCTTTGGAAACCGCCCATATTCCCGACGCGAAAAAACCGTTTGCCGAAGCCTTGAATACCTACTTGATGGACAACATCGCCAACAGCAAACTCGTTATCGGCGGCGAACACATCTTCAAACTCTACGACACCTACGGTTTCCCCTACGACCTAACCGCCGACATGGCGCGCGAACTGGGCATCGAACTGGACGAAGCAGGCTTCGAGCGTGAGATGGAAGCCCAACGCACACGCGCACGCGCCGCACAAAGCTTCAAAGCCAACGCTCAACTGCCTTACGAAGGTCAGGACACCGAGTTTAAAGGTTATAGCGAACGCCAAACCGAATCCAAAGTCCTCGCCCTCTACAAAAACGGCGAGCAAGTCAACGAATTGAACGAAGGCGACGAAGGTGCCGTCGTTATCGACTTTACCCCGTTCTATGCAGAATCCGGCGGCCAAGTCGGCGACGTCGGCTATATCTTCGCAGGCGAAAACCGCTTTGAAGTACGCGATACCCAAAAAATCAAAGCGGCCGTATTCGGCCAATTCGGCGTACAGACTTCAGGCCGTCTGAAAGTCGGCGACAGCGTTACCGCCAAAGTGGATGACGAAATCCGCAATGCCAATATGCGCAACCACAGCGCGACCCACTTGATGCACAAAGCCCTGCGCGACGTATTGGGCGAACACGTTGAACAAAAAGGCTCTTTGGTTACCGCCGAATCCACCCGTTTCGACATTTCCCATCCTCAAGCGGTCACTGCCGAAGAAATCACCGAAGTAGAACGCCGCGTCAACGAAGCCATTTTGGCCAACGTTGCCGTCAACGCAGCCATTATGAGCATGGAAGATGCCCAAAAAACCGGCGCCATGATGCTCTTCGGCGAAAAATACGGCGACGAAGTACGCGTACTGCAAATGGGCGGTTTCTCTACCGAATTGTGCGGCGGTACACACGTTTCACGCACCGGCGACATCGGCCTCTTCAAAATCATTAGCGAAGGCGGTATTGCCGCAGGCGTACGCCGTATCGAAGCCATCACCGGCCTGAACGCACTCAAATGGGCGCAAGAACAAGAGCGTTTGGTGAAAGACATTATTGCCGAAACCAAAGCCCAAACCGAAAAAGACGTACTGGCGAAAATCCAAGCAGGCGCGGCACACGCCAAAGCATTGGAAAAAGAATTGGCACGCGCCAAAGCCGAACTCGCCGTCCACGCAGGCGCCAAACTCTTGGACGATGCAAAAGACTTGGGTTCAGCCAAACTCGTTGCCGCACAAATCGAAGCAGATGCCGCAGCCCTGCGCGAAATCGTGACCGACTTGACCGGCAAATCAGAACAAGCCATCGTATTGCTCGCCGCAGTCAACGACGGCAAAGTCTCCCTGTGCGCAGGTGTATCCAAACCGTTGACTGGCAAAGTCAAAGCAGGCGATCTGGTTAAATTTGCAGCCGAACAAGTCGGCGGCAAAGGCGGCGGCCGACCGGATTTGGCACAGGCGGGGGGGGCGGATGTTTCCCAAGTCGGCGCGATGCTGAATTCAGCAGAAGGCTGGGTTAGAGAGAAGTTAGCTTAATTCTTTGATTAAATAAGAAAGGTCGTCTGAATTATTTCAGACGACCTCTGTTATAAATTGTTTGAAGGTAAATAAATGCGTATTAGAAAAGGCCGTTATTTCCTCAGCCGAGTTGTAAAAATTAATCTTTCTCAGGAAAATTTGATAGATGCAATTTGTAATCCTGCAATTATCAAAGTTGGAAAATATAACTGGACAATAACGGATATGATAGACAAAAGGGATGATGAATCTTTACCTTTTATCTATGGTAGATTGGTTAAGTACGCTGATGATACTCAGGACGTAGTGGATGAATATAATCACACACAAGACCAGTCGATGACAGCAAACCTTGTCAAAGCATCTTCCCCATTTGTTTATTTACCTAGATTTTCTGGATTGTGTTTCTTGCATGTATATAACGGTATAGAATCCGAAACGTTTCCCCGTAGGTTTAAGAAAATTATAGAGGATGCTCGTAATTTAAAATATAACGATTTATTGATAGAGTGCGATGTAGATGCAATTTCTGACTACGCTTCTTTCCGTAATAAAATCATAATGATTAAAAAAATTACTCAAATTGAAGCTACCGTATCTCCCCCTAATCCTCTGTTTGGCAGAATTTGGAAATCTTTAAAAGAGACCTTGGAAAAAAGGAATACAAGTACACTTAGAATTAATGAGGAAAGCGAAAAAAGAGAAGGACTAAAAACAAATCTTCACGACTTGGTTAATAGTATTGAGAAAAATAATATATCTAATTACAAGCAAGAAGTTGCATTGCCTGATGCTGCTATTCTTATGGCAGCAGATGGTTACGGTACAGGAAAAGTTGCAGGGGAAGATAATAATGGAGAAATAATAGAAGTAAGGACTAGAGATGTACAAAAAAGTTTTCTATTTGAAAAAGATCCATCCCCGGATTTCTTAGCACGAAAAGCTAATGAAGAATTTATAAAAGTTAGTGAAGAAAGAAAAATGGAGCATTAAATTTGAAAGAATTTATTAGAACATTTTTTATTAGTTTTGAATTTCTTACAATTTTATTCAGTATATTTGTATATATATTTTTTGGAGAAGTCTTAGAGAATTTGTTAAAAACGATAGCATTAAACGAAGATATGCTTAAATATATTTTGCCCATTCCAGTTGCAATATTCTGCTGGATTTTTAAGGATGGGGGAAAATTTCTCCTTCGTGATACAGAGTATGCAAAAATATTGGTTCACTTAGAAGAATATAAAAAATTAAAAATATGTTTTTATGTTGGCTTTATTCATGCGGTATCTTCGTTAATAATATGTATTATTTCCGCAGTAACTTATCAAAAGACGGCATTGCATACAATAGCTTTTTGTTGCGGCGTGCTAGTTTTATCAATTGTTGCAATTAGCTTTTATCTCGCTCATGGGGAGATAAAAGACATTTTTGTTAAAAGCTCTTCATAATTGTGCATAAGATTGTTTTGCAAAATCAACGAACTCACAGCAAGTGTGGTTTTGAGTAAGCCGTAGCTTGCATTCCCATCAACCGCGTGCGTGGCTACGCCATACACCCTACCTGCGGGCGACGCAAACCTTAAGTTAAGGTGTAGGGTGTGTGCGGTACGCACGCACGCGGTTTTTGTTGCTACCGAATGATTCCAAACCATGCCGTAATCCAGTCAGCAGCAAACGCAGCTTGGGTCATGTACCAACAAAACTCAATATCAAAGGCCGTCTGAATTTCAGACGGCCTTTCTGTTTTCATTTCAAGCTGATATTTAAGCTTTTTATTCAATCATCTAACAATCAATCTTTCTCAACCGTAAAAAACAGTTCTTCCTGTTTCAAAGCATTACCGTCTGCATCGGTCAATGCTGCTTCTGCTGCGGAAAACTTGATAACAGCAAGGCTGAGGCTGCCTTGCTCAGTCAGTGCTGTGTTGAGGATGACGCCTGCTTCTTCTTCGCCGACTTTGACGACAATACCGGCGGCTTCCAAAGAATCGCCGCTTAATACGGCCAAACCGCGTTTGACTTGGCCTCGGTATTGGGCGCGGGCGATGATTTCTTGGCCGGGGTAGCAACCTTTACGGAAATGGACTGCGCCGATGATGTGTTGGTTGAGCATTTGGGCAACAGCCGCTTCTTTGGTTGCAGCGCAAATCCACGGATAGCCGCTGCGGATTTCGTGCAGGTTCCACGCGTTTTCGGCTCCTGCTTGATATTCGGCTGCGTTTTCGGCTGCTGAAATTTTCAGACGGCCTGTGTGCGGCAAGGTAATTTCTACGGTGTTTGCTTGAATTTGGGCTGGGAAAGACAGTTGCGGTTCGGCAGCGGGATGAGGCTCTGCATTGTCTGCCAACTCGCCGCTGACTGCTAAATCAGGCATAAGCTCGAAGACGACTTTTGCACGCAAGACAAACATTCTCAGGCGTTTGACGATGGCTTCGGTCAAATCTTGAGCCATGACCAACAGTAAATCTTCTCCGCGATTGATGACCAGCATATTCGCCAACACACGGCCTTTAGGCGTATTGTATGTGGCGTAACATGCCTGACCGGAAGCTAAATTATTAATATCGTTGGATAATTGGCCATGAAGAAATGATGCTCTGTCTTCACCGCTGACACGGACAACGCCGAAAAAAGGCAGGTGGGTTTGCATAATCGACTCCTTAAATAGTAGATGCTGAATTATCTCCCAAATTGCCGCTTATTATCAAATAAATAAATTCAGGCCATCTGAATGTTTCAGACGGCCTGTTGTTTGGATTCAAGCAATCAAAATTATTTGATGCTGACTTTGCGGATAATCACGGCTTCGGTCGGTACATCTTGATGGAAACCGCGTGTCGCTGTTTTCACTTTGCTGATTTTACGGACAACGTCCATGCCGGAAGTGACTTTACCGAAAACGGCATAGCCGTAGCCTTGAGGGGTTTTGCTTTTGAAATTCAAAAAGTCGTTGTCGGCCGTATTGATAAAGAACTGGCTGGTTGCGGAATTCGGATCGCCGGTGCGCGCCATGGCGATGGTGCCGACATTATTTTTCAGGCCGTTGTCTGCTTCGTTGTTGATGGCTTTATCGGTGGACTTTTGAACCATTTTCTCGGTAAATCCGCCGCCTTGAATCATAAAATTGTCGATAACGCGGTGGAAAATCGTGTTGTCGTAAAAACCTTTTTTGGCATAATTGACAAAGTTTGCCACGGTTTTCGGCGCTTTGACTTCATCCAACTCCAGTTGGATGTTGCCCATATTGGTTTCAATCACGGCATGGGTAACCGCTTGCGCTTGCACGGAGAGTGAGAGTGCGAGGGCGCACAGGGTCAGTTTGATGGATTTTTTCATATGTCTTCTCGAATGATGTATTGTGAAAATGGAATATTAACCTTGTTTCGCGTGAAATCCATAAAAAACATGTAAGATTTTTCAAGCAAAAAACATAAGGCAATCAAATCAGGCCGTCTGAAAAGGGATAAAAAACAAATTCTTGCTTTTTATCATTCCCTTTCAGACGGCCTGCTATTACGGTCAAACCAAAATCAGATTAGAAATCCAATTCCGCTTTCAGCCAATAAGTGCGCGGCATACCGGCGACGGCGAAGCTGCGGTCGAATTGGCCGCGCTGAACCTGCCAGTAGTTTTTGTTGAACAGGTTTTCTACCGAGCTGCTGACGGTCAAAGTATTTTTACCAAGCTTGGTTTTGTAGCGCGCGCCTACGTCAACCAAGGTGTAGGACGGGAAGGCGTATTGTTTTTGCGTGTCTTGGTAAGACTTGCCGAAATATGAAACATTGCTGTTCAAGGTCAAGCCTTTAGCAAACGGGGTATCCCACTCGACACCTGCTTTGGCAATTACGCGCGGATTGGCGACTTGTACGCCGTTTACCAGCATATCGCGTGAATTTGGGTAGTCTTTCACGGTCGATTGCAGATACATCAGGCCCAAAGTCGGACGCAAAGTATTGTTGAGCAAGTTCGCGTAGGTGTTGAACTCAATACCGCGGCTACGCTCCATGCCTTGCTCGTCGCCGGCTGCGCCGCCCAAAGCTTTATACGCTGCGAAGTCTGTTTTGCCGGTGGTAGAACCGCGCCAGTAACCCGGACGTTTGATTTGGAACGCGTTTAACGTGGTCACGAAATTACCCCAGTTTTTACGCACACCCACTTCAAACTGACGGCTGACACGCGGTTTGGACATGGTGGTATTGCCGTCATCGTCGGTTTTGATATCGGCAGGCTCCAAGTCTTCCATATAGTTGCCGTATACCACCAAATCGGGCTGCGGCACCCATGCAGCCATCAACATCGGACTGAAGCGTTTGGCATCGCCGCTTTGTCCTGCTTTTTTATCGGTATATTCAACCGCTTGGAAACGACCGCCCAAAGTCAGACGGTATTTGTTGTCGGCAAAACCCAGTGTGTCAGACAAAGCCAAGCTGTTGACTTTGATATTGGCATCAAGATTGGCAGAGCTTTCCCAATCGGTTGCATAGTCCGGTTGGAAAGAATCAAGTTGCGCTGCAATATCGCCGCTTGCAGAAATTTTCGCACTGCTGCTACCTGCTGACAAACCGCGCGTAGTGGCGCGTTGACGGATAACGCGGTCAAAAGCCGTACTCCAGTTGTGCGTTACAGGGCCGGTTTCAAATTCGCCTCGCGCAGACAGGTTCATGCTTAAAGTGCGGAAGTATTGGTCGGTCAGACGGGCCGTACCGGTGTTGTAGTCATAGTTGCGGGCCGTTACTTTGCCGCTGGCGTTTGTGTTTTGCGCATCGGTACAAGTACTGGTGGCATTCAAACATACAGTAGGGGAAATCAGCGTACCGTAATAACGCGCTTTGTTGTAGCCGATACCGCCTGTAATCTGTGCATTGTCAAACGCATCCCATTCAAACGTCAGCATATTGGTTTGGCCGACGGTGTTTTGCCAGTTCCAAGAAGGCAGCAGGTTGGTTTTACCGTCAGGTGCGTCAAACAAGCGGCCGTTGGCGTTTTGAATATCCTGAATACGTGCGCGGCCACCGTTGGTTTTGCGTTTCGCGTAGATGGAATCGAATGCCATACGCAGTTTTTCGCCGCGATAATCGGCATTCAAGGCAAATTCTTTGTTGTCTTCGCTGTAACCGTGGCGCGGGGTGTCGCCGTGGCGCAGTTTACCGTTGGCGCGTACGCCGAATTCTTTGTTTTCGCCGAAGCGTTGGCCCAAGTCGAACGTACCTTGGGCGCGATTGTTGCTGAACCAGCCCAAACCGATTTTGCGGTTGCCTTCGTCGGCGGCTTTTTTGGTTTCGATATTGACGGAACCGGATACCGCGCCTTCAGGGTCCATGCCGTTTACGGCGGTGGACGCACCTTTAATCAGTTGCGCGGAGCCGACTTGCACGCTGGCCGTACCTTGCGTACCGTACATGCCCGCCAAACCATTGACGCTGAATTGGCGCGCATCAAGTTGGTAACCGCGGAAGTACAGACCGGTCAAAGTATTGCTTTCGCCGCCAAACTGCCAAGTCGAAGCGTCTTTTTTCGCTACGGCATCCACCAAAGTACGCGCTTCGGTGTTGTTGAGGGCTTTTTCGTCGTAATTGACCACGGTAATCGGCGCGGTAAAGGCATTGGCTTTACCCAATACGCCCAAATTCACACGGTCGCGCATATCGCCGTCGCTGGCAATAGAATACGAGCGTGCGGCCTTCACGCGTTTGGCGTCGGCGTGGACTTTGACTTCCTGCACTTCTGCATGGGCTTCGGGAGCAGGGGTGGCTTCATCGGCGGCGTAGGCGAATGCGCTTGCAACCACAAGCGGCATCAGGGCTAATTTGCTGTTCATAAATTCCTTCTGAGTTGAAATATTAATAATTCTTATATCGGGTAAAAAATTACAAAGTAATTTAGCTTTGCGATTATATTTGATAAGATTCCTACTTTCCACAAAAACAAATAAGAACTGTTTGTAAATACAAAAATACAACAGTTTGAAAAACTATTTTCATAGTGATCATAATTCAATAAATTCGCCGTCCTTTCAGACGGCCTTTACGACCCTTTCAGAGAATACACCCATGCAAAAATGGCAAACCGAGCTTTATTCCTCACCGTCTTGGCTGGTGCAGACCTTGTTGATGGTCGCCGCAGCTTCGGCGGTGATTCTGTTTTTTGCACGCAACACGCGTTTCGGGCGCGAGTTCAGCTATATTCTGCGCCTTTGCCTGACGCCCAAAAGTGCAGTTAAAGTATTGCTGCTGATTACGGCGATGATTACGCTGCTGCTGACCGAAGTGCGGTTGAATGTTTTGAGTACCTTTATGTCCAAAGGGCTTTACGACTCAATGCAGGATTTGAATGCCTCCGCGTTTTGGATGTTTGCGGCGATGAATGCAGGCGTGGTGTTGATACGGGCGTTTAACAACGTCGTCAACGACTTTCTCGATCAAGGCTTGGCGATTAAATGGTCGGAGCGGCTCAATAAAGTTTTGACTTCGCGCTGGCTTGCCGACAAAAACTACTACCGCCTGCAAATGCGCCGTCATGCGCCGGACAATATCGACCAGCGTATCCAACAGGACGCGCAGGAATTCATCGCTTCGACCATCGAATTTGTGCGCGGCATGGTCAATTCGGTCGTTACCTCGCTGGAATTTGCCGTTGTTTTGTGGGGCTTGGCGGGCATCCTGACCGTGTTCGGCTTCGATATTCCGCACGGCATCGTTTGGTTTGTCTATATGTTTGTGATTTTGGCGACCTTTATCGCCATGTGGATAGGCAACCCTTTGATTCGTTTTAATTATGAAAACGAAAAACTCAACGGCGACTACCGTTATTCCCTTGTCCGCGTGCGCGACCATGCGGAAAGCGTCGCGTTTTACAACGGCGAAAAATACGAACACGAACAGCTTGCCGACCGCTTCAAAGCCATCATCCGCAACCGTTGGCGCATCGCGCGGCAAAGCGTCTGCCTGAGCGGCTTTAACGATATGTTTACCAACGGCATCAAGCTCTTCCCCATTATTTTGCAAGCCCCGCGCCTGTTTGCCGGACAAATCAAAATCGGCGACATCCAGCAGACCGTCCAAGCCTTCGCACGACTGCAAAGTGCGCTGTCTTTCTTTCGAATGTTCTATGACAAGTTCACCGCCTACCGCGCCCGATTGGAGCGTCTGTACGGCTTTTTGCTGAGCACGGAAGAAAAACACGCCGCACAACAACCTGAGCTTACCGAAGTTTCAGACGGCCTGATCTTAGAAAACGTTGCCCTATACCGCCACAACGGCGAAGTTTTATTAGACGGCATCAACATCAACCTTAAAAGCGGCGATTCCCTGTTGATACGTGGCCCGAGCGGTTGCGGCAAGACTTCCCTTCTGCGCGCGCTGGCAGGTCTTTGGCCTTTCGGCAGCAGCGGTAAAGTCAGCCATCCGCCGCACCAAGACATCCTTTTCCTGCCGCAACGCCCCTACACGGCGCAAGGCAGTCTGCGCGATGCGATTTGTTACCCCGACATTGACCATCATCACCCCGAGTTAGCCGAAGCCATGAATACCTGCCGCTTGGACTACCTGGTGGACAAATTGGATAAAACCGACGACTGGCAGCACAAACTCTCGCCGGGCGAGCTGCAACGCGTCGCCTTCGTCCGCGCCCTGCTCTCGCAGCCTAAAGTCATCCTACTCGACGAAGCCACTGCTGCCTTGGACGAACCGACCGAAGCCATGCTCTACCGTGCTTTAAAACAAAAACTGCCCGACACCATCATCATCAGCATCGGACACCGCAGCACGCTCAACGAGTTCCATGATTTATGCCTTGATGTCGGTTATGTACAATGCTGAATTAAGGGCATACCAAAGGCCGTCTGAAACAGTGAAAAACGAAATCTAACGATTTTGTCATCGCCGTTTCAGACGGCCTTTTCAAACGCTATGGCATGTTTATTTGCTATACTCTGCATTGTGTTAACGTCGCCTAAAGAATATTGATGAAAACCCTGGCCCTCATTCCACATTACAACCACCCGACCACCATCAGCTACGTTGCCGAAACCATGCGCGGCTTCGGTTTAAACGTTTTAATTGTGGACGACGGTTCACGCGAAGAATGCAAACCTGTATTGCAGGCTTTGGTTTCAGACGGCATCGATGTCCTTTACCGCCCTATCAACGGCGGCAAAGGCGCAGCGGTCAAAACCGGCTTGGAATACGCCGAAGAGCATGGTTATACCCACGTCTTGCAGGTTGATGCAGACGGCCAACACTGCTTAAACGACACACCCAAACTCCTTGCCGCTGCGGAACAAAATCCCGAAGCCGTTGTCTGCGGTTGGCCGCAATACGGCGACGACGCGCCCAAAGCACGGCTTTACGGACGCAA
The DNA here is from genome assembly GCF_051956675.1 of Neisseria sp. P0022.S009. NCBI lineage: Bacteria > Pseudomonadati > Pseudomonadota > Betaproteobacteria > Neisseriales > Neisseriaceae > Neisseria > Neisseria sp. P0022.S009. The sequence goes on along the minus strand of NZ_JBQCXE010000007.1, from coordinate 8,627 downwards.
AATTACCGACTTTTGGAATATGCTGCACACTTGGTCATGCGACATCAAAGATGGCATGTGCGGCTTCCGCCTCTATCCGCTTGCACCCGCGCTATCCGTCGTCCGCGAAGAAACCGTAGGCGACCGTATGGACTTCGATACGGAAATCCTTATCCGCCTGTACTGGCGCGACGTCAAACCGGTTTGGATTAAAACACCCGTCCAATACGCCGCCGACGGCGTGTCCCACTTCGATGCCTTTGCCGACAATGTCCGCATCAGCAAAATGCACACACGGCTGTTTTTCGGTATGTTGAAACACCGATTGGGCAAAGTTTTCGGAAAGGCCGTCTGAAACCATGACCGACCATAAACAAACCCATTGGGCGGCGCAGCCCGAACGCGGCAGCCGCTTGTTTCTCGCCCTGACCACGCTGATGGTGCGCCATCTGCCGGCCTTTTTGATGAAGCCGTGCATTTGGTTTGTGGTGCTGTATTTTTATGCAACCGCGCCCAAACCGCGCCGTCATGTCTTACGCTATCAAACCCGTCTTCAGACGGCCTTTCCCCATACCGTCCTGCCGAAACACAGCGTATTCAAACAATTCGTCGCATTTGGCGAAGCGGTTTGCGACCGTTTTGCCGTGTGGCAACGCAAAATCCGTTATGAAGATTTGGTGATTGAAGATCCGGACGACATCTATTCGCAAGTCAAGCGTAACGAACGCGGCCAGATTTTTGCCTGTTCGCACTTAGGCAATACCGAAGTTTGCCGTGCGCTGGTGTCGCACCATAAAGATTTCAGACTCAATGTATTGGTGCACAGCAAACACGCGCAGGCATTTAACGAGGCATTGCAAAAAGCCGGCGCAGAACATATCCGCCTGATTCAGGTAACCGATTTGGACACTACCCTGATGATGGAATTGAACCGCCGTATCGAAGACGGCGAATGGATTGCCATCGCGGCCGACCGAGTACCTGTACGCGGCGAGAAAACCGCCGACATTAATTTCTTAGGCCACACGGCCCCTATGCCGCAAGGCGCATGGCTATTGGCTTCGCTTTTAAAAACGCAGGTAAACACGCTGTTTTGCGTCAAACAAAACGGCCGCTATCATTTGAAATTGCGCCGCTTTACCGATACTTCCAGCTGGAAACGCGGCAACCGTGAGGCTGCCGTTAAGGATGCAATGCAGGGTTTTGCCGACATTTTGGCGCAAGAATGTGCGCAAAATCCGCTACAATGGTTCAATTTTTATGATTTTTGGGGCGAAGACGCCGTCTGAAACCATCACACTCACTTTTTTAAGCCATGAAAAAACACATCTATTGCCAACACAGCTTTGAAACCGAAGTTCCTTTTTTTGACGTAGATGCCATGCACATCGTGTGGCACGGCAACTATGTCAAATACCTTGAAACCGCACGTTGCGCTTTTCTGTCTTCCATCGGTTATGACTACAACGAAATGGGGCGGCAGGGGTACAGCTGGCCGATTGTGCAGATGAACCTCAAATACATCCGCCCTGCCCGTTTCGGCCAAAAAATCCGCGTTGATATGGACATTGTCGAAATCGAAAGCTGCCTGCGTATCGATTACACCATTTACGATGCCGAAACCAATGAAAAGCTGACCCGCGCTTCGACTACCCAAGCCGCAGTTTCGCTTTCAGACGGCCTGATGCAGTTTCAAACGCCGGACAGCTGGTTGGAAGCCGTCAAAAGACATCCGACATTTAAGACCGTCTGAAAAATTTAACGATTAAACCAATCTTTGTCTGTGTACAAACATTACCCTTTATAATTTTAAATTTCCGTTTTCAGACGGCCTTTGTCCTCAAACCGCACACATTATGCTACTGAACCTCAACCGCTTTGCCTTTCCTGTTTTCTTAAAAGAAACCCGCCTGCTTACCGCCCTCGCCCTGCCCATGCTGTTGGCGCAAGTGGCGCAAGTGGGCATTGGTTTTGTCGATACAGTAATGGCCGGCGGCGCAGGCAAGGAAGATTTGGCCGCAGTGGCTTTGGGCAGCAGCGCGTTTTCTACGATTTACATTACCTTTATGGGCGTGATGGCGGCGTTGAACCCGATGATTGCCCAGTTGTACGGCGCGGGTAAAACCGAAGAAGTCGGCAAAACAGGAATGCAGGGCATTTGGTTTGGCTTGTGTTTGGGCGTATTCGGCATGTTGTTGATGTGGGCGATGATTACGCCGTTCCGTCATTGGCTGACATTGAACGATTATGTCGAAGACACGATGGCGCAATATATGTTCTTCACCAGCTTGGCAATGCCGGCCGCCATGATACACCGCGCCCTGCACGCTTATGCCTCCAGCTTGAACCGTCCGCGCGTGATTATGTTGGTCAGCTTTGCGGCGTTTGTGTTGAATGTGCCGCTGAACTATGTGTTCGTTTACGGCAAATTCGGTATGCCTGCTTTGGGCGGCGCAGGTTGCGGCGTGGCAACGGCAGCGGTATTTTGGTTCAGCGCATTGGCTTTGTGGCTTTATATCGCCAAAGAAAAATTCTTCCGCCCGTTTGGTTTGACGGCAAAAATCGGCAAACCAGATTTGACGGCTTTCAAACAGATTTGGAAAATCGGCGCCCCCATCGGCTTGTCTTATTTTTTAGAAGCCAGCGCGTTTTCGTTTATCGTCTTTTTGGTGGCACCATTCGGCGAGGATTATGTCGCCGCGCAACAAGTCGTCATCAGCCTGTCGGGTATTTTGTATATGGTTCCGCAAAGCGTCGGCTCGGCAAGCACGGTACGCGTTGGCTTTTCGCTCGGGCGGCGCGATTTTTTGCGGGCGCGTTATATTTCAGGCGTTTCATTGGTGTTGGGCTGGATGCTTGCTGCCTGCACCGCGCTGCTCTTGGTCATCTTTCGCTTTCAGTTGGCCGGTATGTACACCAACGATGCGGCAGTATTAGGCATTGCCGCGACTGTTTTATTTTTCGCCTCCCTATTCCAATTGGCAGACGCCACCCAATGTATCGCTTCATATGCGCTGCGCGGCTATAAAGTGACCAAAATGCCGATGTTCATCCATGCCGTGGCTTTCTGGGGTTGCGGCCTGTTGCCCGGCTACCTGCTTGCCTATTATGCCGATATGGGCATTTACGGCTTCTGGACCGCGCTGACCGTTTCACTGACGATTGCCGCCATTGCATTGGTATGGTGCTTGGAGCTTTGCAGTAAAGAGAGGGTCAGATCGCATAAGGCCGTCTGAAATTTCTTTCAGACGGCCTCCATTGATATTTCATTTACGGCTTATTCACTCTTAAGGAAAAAAATGTTTTCAACTCCCATTATAGAAAAACTTGCTTACTATGTTTATTGCTTGATTGACCCTAGAGACGGCAATATTTTCTATGTAGGAAAAGGCGTGGGCAATCGCGTTTTCCATCATGCCCTAGGTTCATTACAAGAAACAGAAAAGCCAAGTGATAAAATTGCTTTGATTAGGGAAATACATAAAAGCGGAAACCAGCCCGTGTATTACATTCTGCGGCACAACATCCAAACAGACAAACAGGCTTTTGAATATGAAGCAATGGCAATAGACCTACTCTCCCTAGTCAAGCCGAGCCAGCAGCCGCTGACTAATATTCAAGGGGGTGCGCATTCTTCAGAAGTAGGATTAATGAGTTTGTCGGAATTAAAACGAAAGTATGATGCTCAAGAATTAAAAACTGATAAACCCATTGTTTTAATTACGATTAATAACGAATATGAGAAACTAAAAAAAGGCATTAGATCTGGGAATATTCCTGAAGCCAATAGGGATAAGGAAATTTACGAACGCACACGGAAATATTGGAAAATCGGAAGCCGACGTGAAAAAGCAAAATATGCAGTTGCAGTCTATCGCGGCTGGACATTGGCAGTGTATGAAATCGAAAGATGGATTTCTGCCGACGATATTATTCAAGGCCGTTGGATGTTTGAAGGCAAGTCGTTACCAGAAGGCTCCGACATTTATGAAGAAATCGTGAATAAGCTGACCTATTCTTCCCAAGAAAATTATAAAGCGCCCCAAAACCCCATTACCTATCGTAATTGTTAAATAGTAAGTTTTCAGACGACCTGAATCCACAAAATCACAAATCATCATGCAACCCATCCAATACCAAACCGACCTTACCCCTTACAACACTTTCGGCCTCAAAGCCCAAGCTCAAGCCTTTATCGCACTCGAACACGCCGACGAGTTGCGCGACATCGTCCGGCTGCCCGAGTTCGACCGAGATACTGTTTTATGGCTCGGCGGCGGCAGCAATATCCTTTTGATGGAAGACTACGCCGGTCTGGTTGTGCATATGGAAAACAAGGGAATACGCAAAATTGAGCGTTCAGACGGCCTGGTTTATATCGAAGCGCAGGCCGGGGAAATTTGGCATGATTTTGTTTTGCATACGGTTGGACTGGGTTTGAGCGGACTGGAAAACCTCAGCCTGATTCCGGGTACGGTCGGCGCATCTCCGGTACAAAACATCGGCGCATACGGCGTTGAAGTCAAAGATGTTATCCATAGCGTACGCTGCTTTGATTTGAATACAGAAACCTTTGTCGAGCTTTCCAATGCCGATTGCGATTTTGCTTATCGTGAAAGCCTGTTCAAACAGGAAGGCAAAGGGCGTTATGTGATTGTTTCGGTTGTATTTGCGTTAAAAGAGCATTTTGTGCCGAACTTGGGCTATGGCGATTTGGCGGCCGCGGTTGCCCAGCTGAGCCAAGGCCGCGAGGCGACGGCCAAAGATGTTTCCGATGCGGTGTGTGCAATCCGCAACAGTAAACTGCCTAATCCTAACGTACTTGGTAATGTCGGCAGTTTCTTTAAAAACCCAGTTGTCAGCGCTGAAAAAGCGGCCGATTTGTTGCAGCAATACCCCAATATGCCACGCTATCCGCAGCCTGACGGTTCGGTCAAACTCGCGGCCGGCTGGCTGATTGACCAATGCCGTCTGAAAGGCCATCAGATCGGCGGTGCGGCCGTGCATGACAGGCAGGCTTTGGTTTTGGTGAATAAAAACAACGCGTCCGCGCAAGATGTCCACCAGCTGGCGCAATATGTTTGTAATACAGTATTTACTCAATTTCAGGTAGAATTACACGCAGAACCCAACTGGCTGCCGACTTCATACAGCCTATAAAACAAAGGAGTGTATCCCATGCCGCGCATTGCTAAAGTCAACACTTACACACGAATCATCAATGCCAGCCTCGCCTTGTTCAACGAAGAAGGCGAGCGCAATATCAGCACCAACCACATTGCCGCCCACTTGGGCATCAGCCCGGGCAACCTCTACTACCATTTCCGCAACAAAGACGAAATCATCGTCCAATTATTCAAGCGTTACAGCGAGGCCCTGCTTGCCTATCTTAACGAAGCCGTGTTGCCGTCTAATGTCGAAGACTCCATTAACTACATGGCCGGTATTTATGATGTGATGTGGGAATACCGTTTCCTTTTCAGCGATGTGAATACCCTGCTTGCCCGCAGTGCCGAATTATTGGGCGAACACAATACCTTTACCCAAGCCAAAGTGTCCCCACTGTTGGTTAACCTGCTGACCCAGCTCAACGGGCTGAACATCATCAGCGCAGACCAAACCGCCATGAACGACCTTGCCGTCAATATGTGGATGGTGACGAAATACTGGTTCGACTTCGACAGCTCCCTGCGCGGCCGCGCCAAGTTGACCGAAGATTCCAAAGTACGGGGCATCAGCCGCACACTCAGCCTGTTGCGCCCTTACCTCCTGCCGGAACACCGTGCCGAATTCGACCAAAAAATCGGCAGCAACCATTAATTTTTCCATACAAAGGCCGTCTGAAAACGTGGCTTTAACCAAGTTAAAGCTATTTTCAGACGGCCTGTTAATTTTCGGATGCTTTATTTATGCACCTTCCCGATATTTCCATTCTCGGCTTAGGCTATCTCGGCCTACCGCTGGCACAAAAATTTTACGAGCAAGGCAGTCAGGTAGCCGCCGTCAAACGCAATCTAACCTCCGACGACATTAATCTGCCGATTGAGCTCGACATCATCGATTTGAATCAAGACGATCTTTTTCACAGTTCGGCCTTGTGGCAAAACCACATCAACAAGCCGACATGGTTTTGCCTGCTTCCGCCTTCGTCATTAAACCATTACGCCGATACCCTGAAAAAATGGATTCAGCTTGCCGAGCGATGCAAGGTACAACACATCATCTTTACCGGCAGCACCAGCGTATATGGCAACCAAGTACGCGTATGCGATGAAACCACGCCGCCCGATCCGCAAACCGAATCCGCCCGTCAAATCCTCGCGGTTGAGCAAGCCTTGCTGGAAAGTGCCGTCCCCCATATCGACATACTGCGACTGGGCGGGCTTTACTCTGCCGACCGTCACCCCGTTACCAAACTGGTTCGGAAAACACGCATTCAAGGCGGCAATCAACCCGTCAATATCCTTCATAAAGACTTGGCCGTCCAAATCCTTTTTCAGACGGCCTGCCAAGCAGACGGCAAACGTATCCGCAATATTGTCGAACCCCGCCACCCAAGCCGGGGCGAATTTTATACTGCCGAAGCGGCCAAACTCGGGCTGCCGGCTCCTGATTTCATCGTTGATGATGAAAGCAACGGCAAAATTGTAAATACCGTTTGCGCAGACGGGCTAAGCCTGTAAAATTGCGACTCAATCCATTCATCCGTTTCAGACGGCATTTAGAGTAAACCATGTCCGCCCTATTTCCCATTATCAACCACCTGATACAGCAAAATCCGGAGCAACAGCGCGAGCTGTCTGAATTTGCAGGCAGCATCATCTGCATCAGCCTGACCGGTTTCAGACTGACCGGACGCATCAGCGAACAAGGTTTTCTTGAAACCGCAAACGACACCGCCGACACCAACATCACATTCCACAACAGCGCCATCCAAAAAATCCTCCAAGGCGGCCAGCCCGGCGTGGGCGATATCAGCCTCGAAGGCGACTTGGTATTGGGCATGTCCGTCCTTCCTATTTTGGGTGGACTGCGCTATTATCCGAGCGAAGATTTGGCGCGTGTATTCGGTCATGTGGCCGCAGAAAGCATCAGCTCGCGTGCCGGCGACATCGGCCGCACCATGAAAAAAATCGGCAAAAGCATTGCCGAGCAAATCAGCGACTTTTCACGCGAACCAGAATCCCCTGTTATCGACCAAGCCACGCTTGCCGCATGGCTGGAAGAAGTGGACAAACTGCGCGACGACGTTGCCCGCTTAAACGAACGCCTCGACCGCCTCGAGCGCGATATCTGGATAGATTAAATACTTAATTTCAGACGGCCTATTACATGAAAAGCCCATTTAAAAACATCGGTATCGTTACGCGTCCCAATACACCCGAGATTCAAGATACCGTCCACACATTGGTTTCTTTTCTACGCGAAAACGGCTTTACCATCTATCTGGATGAATTGAGCGTAGAAGAACACTGCGTCTATATCCAAGATTCCGCCTACTGCGAAACCGTCAACAAAGCCCAGCTGGGCAAATACTGCGACCTCGTCGTTGTACTCGGCGGCGACGGTACCTTCCTCTCCGCCGCCCGTGAAGTCGCCCCGCGCGCCGTACCCATCATCGGCATCAATCAAGGCCACTTGGGCTTTCTCACCCAAATCTCGCGCGACACCATGGTTGAAGGCATCCGCCCCGTACTAGAGGGCAAATATCTGCCCGAAGAACGCATCCTCATCGAAGCCAGCATCATTCGTGACGGCGAAACCATCGAACGCGCCCTCGCCCTCAACGACACCGTACTGTCTCGTGGCGGCGCAGGCCAAATGATCGAATTTGAAGTCTTTATCAATCAAGAATTTGTCTATACCCAACGTTCGGACGGCCTGATTATTTCCACACCGACAGGTTCGACCGCCTACGCGCTTGCCGCCGGCGGCCCCATCATGCAGGCCGGTCTGCACGCCTTCACACTCGTGCCCATCTGCCCGCAATCCATGACCAACCGCCCGATTGCCATCTCCGACACCAGCGTGATCGAAATCCTCATTACCAAAAGCGGCGACGCACGCGCACATTTTGACGGACAATCCCATATCGACGTGCAAAACTTCGACCGCATCATCATCCGCCGCTATCACAACCCCTTGCGCGTCCTCCATCCCACCGATTACCAATACTTCAAAACCCTGCGCCAAAAGCTGCATTGGGGCGAACAATTGATTTAAAACCACTTCAATAAATAGGCTGACCATGAAAACCATTTCCCAAACCTTAATCATCGCGCTGTGCGCCCTTTCCTCCCTCTCCGTCTCCGCACACGGCATGCACAAAAGCAAACCCTTGTCCTTTGAAGAATTGCCGAAAATCTGCCAGCAATACTTTACCCGTGCGGATGCGTGTTACCAAAAAGCAGGCAATAAAGCATCGTTTCAACGCGACAACACAAAATACCTGCGCCAAATCCTGCCTGCTGCCGACGTAGGCCAACGTGAACGCATGTGCCAAATTGCCATGGATACATTCGCCGAAAAAACAAAAAACTTGAGCTGTGAATAAAGACCTCTGTCTTAGCTCTAACAATTTTTGATTTCATAAAAAGGCCGTCTGAAACATTGGATTGTTTCAGACGGCCTTTTTAATATTTTATAAC
>NZ_JBQCXE010000006.1:0-135942 GCF_051956675.1 Neisseria sp. P0022.S009 | reverse complement strand
CCTGTTTTAACAGGGTTTTTATTTTTCTCAAAACACCTCAAATCTTCCCTATTCGCGTCCTATATCCAACCCGGTTCAATACTAAGGCCGTCTGAAAGAGTATTTCAGACGGCCTTTTTGAGGTTTTCCATTTATCCAATACGGTGCAGGATAATTTCTAAGACAAATTTACTGCCTATATAGGCAAAAATCAGACTGACAAATCCAACAATGGTCCAAACGGCGGCTTTTTTACCCCGCCATGCGGTCATGCTGTGTTTCAACAATAATGCGCCATAAATCAGCCACGACATAATACTGAAGATGGTTTTATGCGTGAAGGTCATGGGTTTGCCGAAAACGGCTTCTGCAAAAAACGTACCGCTGATAACGGAATAGGTCAATAAAATGAAACCTGCCCAAATACCTTGGAACATGAGTTTCTCCAAACTCAATAAAGGCGGCAAGAAGCTGACCAATGCGGAAAAACGGCGTTTGTGCAGATTGCGGTTGATTAAAAGGATTAGGATGGCAAATAAGGTAACGATGCCAAATAGTCCGTATGCAAGCAATGATGATGCAATGTGCGACAGCGGCAATAAGTCTACGATTTGACGGCCTGTGAAATCTCCCGGGAAAAGGAAACCCAGCAATAAGGTTAATGCGGCACAGGGATACAATAAGAGTTGCACTCCGCGCAGACAATAAAAGAAGCTGCCCAAGCAGTACATCATCAGCATCAGCCAGACTATCAGACTGAGCGAATAGCCGAAACCGGTAATCAATACCCTATCCTGCAATACCGGGAACATCAATGCTGCGCCATGTACCAATAATGCGCCGCTCAAAATCAGCAGCTCGATTTTCAGCGGGTAAGATTTATTATTGTGCTTTTTATGTTGCAACCAGGAAAATGCGCCCAATCCGGCATATACCAGCATCAGGCAAATTAAGACAATCGGCATAAATATCTTTCTCAATAGATACTATGAACACTTGACGTACGGCCGGCAGGGTTTCAGACGGCCTGTGCGTGTTTGTGTTCTTGAAGCATAACTTCGGACTATCGTGTAAAATAATCCCAATTTTATTTTAACAAAGAATGCCCTGTATTGGGCAGCTATTCTCATTATCAAGGATAAGTATGTTAGACAACCTGACCAACCGCTTCAGCAAGGTACTTAAAAATATTCGCGGCCAATCAACGCTGACCGAAGACAATATTAAAGAAGCCTTGCGCGAGGTTCGTCTTGCCCTGCTGGAAGCCGACGTTGCATTGCCCGTCGTTAAAGAATTCGTCAACACAGTCAAAGAACAGGCCCTCGGTCAAGAAGTCGTCGGCAGCCTGACGCCTGACCAAGCCTTTATCGGCGTGGTCAACCAAGCCTTGATCGAATTGATGGGCAAGGAAAACAAAACGCTGGATTTATCGGTTTCACCGCCTGCCATCGTTTTGATGGCCGGTTTGCAGGGTGCCGGTAAGACAACAACCGTCGGCAAGCTCGCCCGCCTGCTGAAAAACGATCAGAAGAAAAAAGTTTTGGTGGTATCTGCCGACGTTTACCGCCCTGCCGCGATTGAACAGCTGCGTCTGTTGGCCGAACAGGTCGGTGTGGACTTTTTCCCGTCCGATACCAACCAAAAACCGGTTGAAATTGCGACTGCCGCCGTTGATTACGCCAAAAAACATTTTTACGATGTCTTGATGGTCGATACCGCCGGCCGTCTGGCAATCGATGAAGAGATGATGAACGAAATCAAAGCGCTTCATGCTGCGGTCAACCCGGTTGAAACTTTGTTCGTCATCGATGCCATGCTGGGTCAGGATGCAGTGAACACTGCTCAGGCATTTAATGAAGCCCTGCCGCTAACCGGTGTTGTATTGACCAAGATGGACGGCGACTCGCGCGGCGGTGCGGCATTGTCCGTACGCCATGTAACCGGCAAACCGATTAAATTTATCGGTGTCGGCGAGAAAATCAACGGCCTTGAGCCTTTCCATCCCGACCGTCTTGCCAGCCGTATCCTCGGTATGGGCGACGTATTGACCCTGATTGAAGACGTTCAAAAAGGTATTGATGAAGAAGCCGCCGCCAAAATGGCGAAAAAGCTGCAAAAAGGCAAAGGCTTCGACCTCAACGACTTTAAAGAACAAATCCAGCAGATGCGCAATATGGGCGGCTTGGAAAACCTGATGTCGAAAATGCCGGGCGAACTGGGTCAAATATCGAAACAAATCCCCGAAGGTACGGCTGAAAAAGCGATGGGTAAAGTAGAAGCCATCATCAACTCGATGACCCCTAAAGAACGCGCCAACCCTGCCCTGCTCAAAGCCAGCCGCAAACGCCGTATTGCAATGGGTGCGGGTACGACCGTGCAGGAAGTGAACAAATTGCTCAAACAGTTTGAACAAATGCAACAAATGATGAAGATGTTCAGCGGCAACGGTTTGGGCAAACTGATGCGCTTGGCCAAAGGCATGAAGGGAATGAAAGGCATGTTCCCAGGTTTGTAAGCTGATTTGACAGAAAACGCCGTCTGAAAAGTTTCAGACGGCGTTTTTATTTTTACTCTAGCAAGAATTACTATTCACATATAACTATGAAATCTATTCCTTTTAAGGATTTTCATAGCGTACCGATGCCTCTTCCAACATTTCCCATTGGCCACCACTACCATGGTAGGTTTCGGCACCAAGACTGAAAACGGCATTGCAGTGCGTACATTGAAAATAATGTACCACGAAATCGTTCCAACCATATATGTCACGATTACCCTGAGAATCAGTATGGGTAATGTAACCGCTATTGGCAATGGTTTTAGCAAAATCAAGGCTGGGACCATAAACTTTGGCGTAGGCTGGGGTAATGTCGATGAGCGTGCCGTCTGCTAAACGATCAGAGGCTCGCAGTAACATTTGCGATAATTCTTTCGGAACCCTGATACGAACGGTAGGTCGCAGGTCAGAACAGTAATCACACATTGTTTGGATCTTTCAGCATAGTAAAGGAAAACGAAGTGGAAGGAGCGCGAAATCCTTGCTCATTCAATCCTCAACTTATTGCGGCTTTTTCTGCTCTTCGCGTACTTTGTCCACCAGTTGGTCAATCGTGGTCATGCCGGACTGCCAGTCTTTAAATTCGACTTGGTATTTGCCGCCGACAATAACGGTCGGTGTGCCGCTGATTTGGAATTTATTGGTCAACTCTTCCATTTGAGCCGCACGCGCTTGGCTTTCGGGCGCTTCAAATGCAGCCAATACTTTTTTGCCGTCAAACGCGGTTTGCTCGGACAACCATTTTTTCAGGGTATCGGTATCGGCCAAGTTAATTTTTTGGTTAACCATCGCATCGAAAATATGGCTGTTGGCTTTATCTGATTCACCGGCCATTTCCACTGCAGCGGCCAAACGTGCCAAAGGTTTCATTTCATCACCCCAAACGACATGCTCCCGGCGCATATAGGTATCGTCTTTAAACGTTTTGATGTGTTCGCTCAAGACCGGCTCAAGATGGGCGCAATGCGGGCAGAAGTAGCCGAAGAATTCCAATACTTCGATTTTGCCGGCCTGCTGTTGCGGAATCGGGTTGGACAAGACGGTGTAATTGACACCTTCGGTCAATGCGGCAGGGGCTGCCGGAGCGGATGCACTGCTTTGGGCGCTGTCTGCCGGAACGCTGGTTTCCGCCTGTTTGCCGCAAGCGGCCAATGCCAACAGGGTTAATGAAGTCAAGGCTAAGGTTTTCAGTTTCATAGGTATCTCTTTACATTCAAATCAATGGGCGGATTTTATGGCATTTTGTTGGAGGTGTGTTCGATTTGAGTGAAAAAATGTGTTTAGTTTTATTTCAACCTTTATAAAGGCCGTCTGAAATATGGCTTAGATCATAGCCTTATTTTCAGACGGCCTTTGCCTGGTTTCATCAGAAACGGTAATTTACCCGGGCAGTATAGCCGCGCGGATTACCCGGCATGGCGTCCGAACGCCAATATTTTTGATTGAGCAGATTGGCTGCGGCAAAGGTAACGTTGACGTTTTTATGGTTCCAGCCGAGCATGGCATCAACTCGGGCAAAGCCGGGAAGCGTGGTCACTTCTTTGTTTCTTGAGTCGTAGCCGTAGCGTTTGCCCGTACCGGTTACGCCGATTTCGCCGTAGAGGTTTTCGGTCGGCGTGTAACGGAAGAACAGGTTGCCGGTAACGTTGCTGGTATTGTCCAAATGGATGCCCACTCGGTCGGGATTTTCCTTGTCTTCAACCACTTTTGCCTGCATCACGCCCAACGATCCGCGCAGATAAAGTTTTTTGGGGATGATTTGTCCGATGGCGGACAGCTCTACGCCGCGCGAACGGTGTTTGCCGCCGACAGCCCAAGTGTAGGGATCATTTTGCGCGTCGGGACGGTAGCGGATATTGAAGCGTTCGATTTGGTAGGCGGACAATGTAGTGCTGAGGCGGTCGTCCAGCCAACTGCTTTTGACACCGGTTTCGTATTGGCGGGTGTACTCGGGGTCGGCGTTGAACACGGCGGCAGACGAAGTGTCGATACTCAAATAACCGCCGCGTCCGCCATAAGGCGCGAAGCCTTTGTTATATGAGGCGTAGAGTGTGTGGGCAGGCGTTACGTTCCACACTGCGCCGATATTGGGGCTGAATGAATGGCCGCTGTATTGGCGGCTGCTGCCGGTGAGTTTGTTTTCGGAATTAAAGGTGTATTTGTCGTAACGGCCGCCAAGGACGAATTTCAAATCGGGCGTAGCGGAGAAGATGTTTTGCACGAAAATGCCGTAGGAGTCGGCTTTGTGGCGATTTTGGGTCAGGATAGGCTGCAATCTGCCCGAAGCCGGCCAGCTTGCGCGGTCGTAGGGGTCGATGGAGACGGAGAAGGCGCGGCTGTAACCCAAGGTCGGGTTGCGGTGTTCGCGGCTGTAGTCCATGCCTACGGTCAGGTGGTTTTCAAAACGCCCGATGTTGTAGTCGCCGTTGAGTGTGAAGTTGGACGACAGGGTTTTGTTGTCGGTCTGCTGCCAAGCGTAATTGCGTTTGATTAAGCTGCCGTTTTCGCTGCCTGCATAGAAATGGTCGAAATCCTGCGCCGCCGTACGGTGGGCGAGCTGCCATTGGGCGCGCCATTTGTCGTTGAAGGCGTATTCGAGGTCGGAACGCCAAACTTGCAGCTTGTCTTTGACAAAATCGTTCGGGTGGGCGAAACCCATGCGGTAAGGCAGTCCGAAGCGATCGTACACGGACTTGGTCGGGCTGCGGTCGGGCGTGCGCTCCACATTGTCGTAGGTGTATTGTCCCGTCCACTTCAAGCCGTTGTCGAGTTTGACGGTAATGCTGGGCGAAACCATGACGTTTTTGCTGTCTATGCCGCTGCGGAACGAATTGGCGCGCCCGACTTCGCCGGTGAGGCGGATGGCGACGTTTTTGTTCAGCACTTCGTTGATGTCCATATTCAGGCTGCGGTTTGCCCACGAGCCGTAAACCGCACCGATGTTGCGGCTTTGTTTGAAGTTGGCGTATTTGCTGACCATATTGATGACGCCGCCGCCGTTGGTGCGGCCGTAAAGCACGGAAGACGGGCCTTTCAGGATTTCTACGCGCTCGATGTTGGCGGTACTGCGGCGGACCTGTCCGCTCTCGCGCACGCCGTCGCGGTAAATATCGGAGGCGTCGGCTTGAAAACCGCGCAGGAAAATGCTTTCGCCGCGCATATCGTAGGCAGCGTCGATGCCGGCGTTGCCTTCGAGGATGGAACTCAAATCGTTCGTGCCGTAGTTTTTGTTTTTCTGGATATTGAGCGTATCGACGGTTTGCGGCGTTTCTTTGATGAGCTGTCCGTTGCGGGTAACGGCGGCTTCGTCGTAGTTGATGTAGCCTTTGAGTACGCTGGTGTCGGACTGTCCGACCACGGAAACGGTGGGCAGCGTGGCGGTGTAATGTTCGCCATTATCCTGCGTATCGGCGGCAGCAACAGGGAAGGAAGCGATAATCAGCGTGGGTAATAAAGCCAAATGAAATGGTATTTGCATTTTTATACTCAATTTAACGAAACAACCGAATTATATTGCTTCATAAAAGAAATGAGAATAGTTTCTTTTAATTATATTTAACATGATATTTGCAAACAAAGGCCGTCTGAAACACATATCGGTTTCAGACGGCCTTCGTTTATTAATATTAATAGATACTGCTACACTACTTACTTAACAGCATTTCCTGCATCAGCTTCATGCCCCATTGCCAGCCGCCGAGCGCGCCGTTTAACTGGCCGGAATGCGGCGATTGGAGCAGGCGCGCCTGCCAGCGGTCGGCCTGTTCTTGCGCCCAATCGCGTGGTGTGCCGTTTGTTTCGGCGATGACCAACGCCGTACGGCAAGGGCAACGGACGCGTTGGAACGTATGGATTTCGTCTTCGGGAAAAGCTTCGGGACTCGGCGAGACCAAAATAATATTGGTCAGGCGTTTTTGCGTCAGGATGTCGGCTTGATACAGCCATGCCAAAAATGCGGACACACCAACACCATGAGCCACGACGGCAATATTTCTGCTGACGATATGGTCGAAGGCCGTCTGAATGGCGTGTTGCCATTCGGAAACGGTTTGCCGATTATCGGCTTCGGCAGTGTAGACAATCGGATAGCTGACCGCCCAGCGGTCTATCCACATTTCTGCTTCATCCGCATCGCGTATCAGAAACAGCGCCATTTCTTCGAGTTCGAAGCTCTGCATTTTCAGACGGCCTATTTGAGCAAGTCGTTGAGTGTAAATGCAATCAGCAATGCGGCAGGCACGCTGAGGATGGCACAAGTCGCCAGACACAGTACGATGTTGGCAATCAGCCGCCAGCCCTTCCAAGCAAAGCATTTAGCCGCAATCAGCAGGCAAGGCAGTGAAAACAGCAGCCACACCAACGCCCATGTCGGATTGGCCTTGGTCGGCGCAACCCAGCCGGACATCCGCGCCAGCATAAATATTGCCCACACCAGCATGGGCAGCACAAATGCCGCCACAACCCAAACCGCACCTACGCCGGTTTTACTGTTTATATTCCAGTCGTACTTACCAAAAAACTTATTCGGCAACATAGTCATACTCCACAACTAAAGGGGCGTGATCCGAGAATTTTTCATCTTTATAAACATGTGCGGAAACGGCTTTGGCGGCCAACTCCGGCGTAACCATCTGATAATCGATACGCCACCCGACATCTTTCGCGTACGCTTGTCCGCGGTTGCTCCACCAAGTATAGCCCGGCACATCGGGATAAAGTGTGCGCCACATATCCGTCCAGCCGAGCTTGTGGATGACTTTGCCTATCCATTCGCGTTCTTCAGGCAAAAAGCCCGAATTTTTCTGATTGCCCTTCCAGTTTTTCAAGTCGATGTTTTGGTGGGCAATATTCCAGTCACCGCAGACAACGATGTCGCGTCCTTCGTTTTTCATGGCTTCGAGCATGGGATAGAACGCGTCCAAAAAGCGGTATTTCACTTGTTGGCGCTCTTCCGCGCTGCTGCCGCTGGGCAGATACAGCGAAATTACCGACAACTTGCCGAAATCGCAACGGACAAAACGGCCTTCCCTGTCAAATTCTTCAATGCCCATGCCGATTTGCACATTGTCGGGTTTGCGTTTGCTGTACACCGCCACGCCGCTGTAACCGCGCTTTTCGGCGCAATGCCAGTAGCCGTGCATACCGTGCGGATTTTTCATATCGTCCGACAGATCGGCTTCTTGAGCTTTCAGTTCCTGCACGCAGACAATGTCCGCGCCCGATGCGGCGATGTATTCGTAAAAACCTTTTTTATAGGCGGAGCGGATGCCGTTGACGTTGGCAGAGATGATTTTCAACATAAGATTTGAGTGATGTTTAAAAACGGATAATAGGATTGAAGCTTTCAGACGGCCTGCAAGTCATAAACAAATACTTTGGAATTGCGGCCGTTGGCATTGTATTCCTGCCGGCGTTCGGCAGGCAGATCATCGGCCGAGGCCGTCTGAAAGCCCCGTTCGACAAACCATTCGCCCGTGTGCGTGGATAAGGCGAAAAGCGTTTTGATATTCAAGGCGCGCGCTTTTTGGAATAAATGTTCCAACAGCAATTCGCCGTAGCCGCCGTCACGCGCTTCGGGCGACACCACCAGGCAGGCCAATTCGCCGCAGTCCGGCTCGGCAAAGGTTTTCAGCGCCACGCAGCCGTAAATGTTTTGATCGTGTTCCAATACGGAAAAACTAGAAATATGGTTTTCCAAATACTCGCGGCTGCGGTGTAACAAGATGCCTTGTTCCGCCAACGGACGGATTAAGGCGATGATGTGCGGAATGTCGTCGCTGCGTGCCTGACGGATGGAAACAAACGGCTCACGGGCAATAGAGGTACCGCTGCCCTCGCGGGTAAACAGCTCGCGCAGCAGGCTGCCGTCCTCGCGGCCGTTGAGAATCTGCACCCGCGATACGCCGTTTTCCAGTGCGCACACTGCCGCATGGAGCAAATCAACCGGCGCATCGGGATTGCCGCGCACCAATTCCTGCACTTCGCCGACAGACAACGTATTGGCCAACGAACCATCGGCACGGCGGATACCGGCTTCTTCGGTCAAAAAAACCAGCTTCTCCGCCTGCAAAGCCATGGCCACTTCCTGCGCGGTTTCACACATACTCAGATTAAAGGTTTTGCCGCTGTACGAATGTCCCAAAGGACTGATAAGCACCACCGCGCCGCCATCTAAACGCAAACGGATTTCTTCCGCGTCGATTTTGCGGACGGTACCGGTATAGCCCATGTCCACGCCGTCGATAACACCCAACGGACGGGCGGTAATAAAGTTGCCACACGCAATAACCGGCGGCTTGCTCCGTTGCTGCGCAGATACGCTGCTGAACAAAGCTGCTTCGACATCGCTGCGGATAATCCCCGCCACCTGCTTCACTTCCATCAGGGTCGCTTCATCGGTAATCCGTCGGCTGCCGCTGTATTTCGGAACAAAATTCCGACCCGAAGCCAATTTGTCGAGCAAATGCCGCAAACCGTGCACCAAGACCAAACGCAAGCCCAAGCTGGCCAACAGATTCAAATCTGCGGCCAAACGAATCAAGGTTTCGCCTTCCAACAGGCTGTCGGTCACGCCGACCACCATGGTTTTGCCGCGCAAATATTGAATATAGGGCGCGGCTTCGCGAAAGCTGGCAACAAAATGGGCGATGGCACTCATAGCAGGGCAAGATAAAAGAGTTGCATAATCAAAACCGTCAGCGCAATCAGCGATGCCAACGTCCAGTTGAAACCGTCCTTGCGCGTTTTGACCGCCGCCTGCTCTTCCGCCTTAGGCTCTTCCTTAAGCGCGCTGTTGAGCAAATCGGAAATTTCTTTACGGGAAAGTTTGGAATGCTTGAGGATTTGCGCGCCGATGTTATGCACGAGGCGCACATCCGTTACCGCTACAGGCAGATGGGCAGGATCGGCCGGCAGGTTGCCCGACAGATAATCCTTGGCCTTAAACATCCCCGAACAACGCGTGCAGACCACGAAACCCTGCGCCACGTTCAACTGGGCATCTTTCACCCAATGCGGCGTTTTACAATGAGGACAAGAACAAGCAGGCATGAGTATTTTCCGTAAGTGTATTGAATCAAAAATATATTTTAGCCAATGTTTCAGGCCGTCTGAAAAACGTTTCAGACGACCTGAGCATGATGTTATGGTTTAAACCGCGCCGTAACGTTCGCGATAGGCTTTGACCGGCTCGAAGAAGCCGCCAAATTCGGCATTGTTTTGCAAGAGCGTGAACAAGTCGTTCAAGTTGGCAATCGAAACCACCGGCAGGCCGTATTGTTTTTCCACTTCCTGCACCGCCGACAATTCGCCCGTACCTTTTTCCATACGGTCGAGCGCAATGGCCACTGCGGCAGGCGTTGCGCCTTCGGCCTCAATCAGTTTGACCGATTCGCGCACGGATGTACCGGCGGAAATCACATCATCGATAATCAGCACGCGGCCTTTCAAAGGCGCACCCACCAACACACCGCCCTCGCCGTGGTCTTTGGCTTCTTTGCGGTTGTAGGCAAACGGTACGTTTACGCCTTTTTCCGCCAACATCATCGCTGTTGCCGCCGCCAAAATAATGCCTTTATAGGCTGGGCCGAACAGCATATCGAACTTCACGCCGCTGGCAATAATGGCTTCGGCATAAAACTTCGCCAGCTGCAAAGTCGATGCGCCGTCATTGAACAAACCGGCATTGAAAAAATAAGGCGACTGACGGCCGGCCTTGGTCGTAAATTCGCCGAATTTCAACACGTTTTGTGCCAAAGCGAATTTGAGGAAGTCTTGACGGAAATCGGACATTTGGGTTCTCCCGAAAGATGTTGATTTATCAAAGAAACGATTATAAAGGATTCATGCGGAAAAATCAGGCCGTCTGAAAAACGGGTTCGCCCCGCTTTAAACCGACTTGCCCTATTCCCTTTCAAACCGACAAGGCGGCATTGCCGTCTTATCCCGGCAATCAAAGCGGATTATTCCCGATGATAAGGATGGTTGTTCAAAATCGAAACGGCGCGATAAAGCTGCTCGGTCAGTAAAACGCGCACCATGCCGTGCGGCAGGGTCAGGCTGGAAAGGCGCATCATCATGTTTGCCTGCTGTTTCAAACGGTCGGTCATGCCGTCTGCGCCGCCGATAATAAAGCAGACGTGTTCGCCGTTTTGCTGCCAGCTTTTCAAATGTTGCGCCAATTCGACCGAAGTCGGCGCTTTGCCGCGCTCGTCCAATACCACCAAAAACGCGCCCTGCGGTATGGCTTCCAGCAGGCGTTTTTCTTCAGTCGCCATGCCCTGAGCCGCATTCACACCCGCGCCGCGTTTTTCCGGCTTGATTTCTTTCAGCGCATAATTGACATCGCGCCCGAAGCGTTTGGCGTACTCGCCGACGGCCTCATCGACCCAACGCGGCATTTTCGTGCCGACAGCCAAGACGGTGATATTCATGGGGTATCCTTTTACTATCGAATTGTCGGTTGGGCATTATGGTCAAGCAAGTTCTCAACCTTTTCAAACCATGAGCCAATGCCTACGCAACCGACTGAAAATAAAAGGCCGTCTGAAAGCCGAATGTATCCCGTTCGGCTGTTTCAGACGGCCTTTCAATGATTAGCAGTGAACCAGCGTACCTTCGTTTTCACCGGTTACCACGCGTTTGAGCGAGCCTTCTTTGGCAATGCCGAATACCACGATATTGAGCTTGCGTTCTCGGCAGAGGGCGAAGGCGGTGGCATCCATCACTTTGAGGTTTTTCAACAAGGCTTCGTCAAAAGTAATGGTTTCGTAGCGTGTTGCTGATGGATCTTTTTTCGGGTCTGCGGTGTACACGCCGTCGACATTGGTGGCTTTGAGCATCACGTCGCAGTTCATTTCCGCACCGCGCAATGCGGCGGCAGTGTCGGTCGTGAAGAACGGATTACCGGTACCGGCGGCGAAAATCACGACTTTGCCTTCTTCCAAATATTGAATGGCTTTAGGGCGGGCGTAAGTTTCAGCGATTTGCTGCATAGACAGTGCGGATTGTACGCGCGCTTTGATGCCCAAAGTTTCAAATGCGTCTTTGAGCGCCAAGGCGTTCATGACGGTCGCCATCATGCCCATGTAGTCGGCAGTGGCGCGGTCCATGCTGCCTGCTTGTGCAGATACGCCGCGGAAAATGTTACCGCCGCCGACAACGATACCGACTTGCACGCCCATTCTCACGATTTCGGCAATTTCGCCGACAGTTTGAACGATGGTATCGTGATTGATGCCGAATGGATCAGAGCCCATCAGGGATTCGCCGGAGAGTTTCAGTAATACGCGTTTGTATTTGATTTGCTGTGTCATGGGATACCTTACTTTCTTGAATGTCGTCGGTCGGGGGCCGGGCCGTCTGAATTTTCAAACGGTCGGAATATTAATGATAGGGTGTGTCGGTTTATTATTGTTTTGGTTTTCAGACGGCCTGAATATTCGGCCGTCTTAAATTAGGTACCGTAAACGGTTTTCTCAAAAAAAAGCACCCTGATTCGTTTGGAATCTAGGTGCTTTCTTTTTCATAAGTGCCTTACACTTTAGCAGCGGCAGCAACTTCGGCCGCGTAGTCAACAACGGCTTTCTCGATACCGTCGCCTACTTTGTAGCGTACGAAGCTGATCACTTCAGTGCCGTTTTCTTTAGCGAATTGGGCAACAGTTTGGTCAGGGTTCATCACGAATGCTTGGCCGTTCAGAGTGATTTCAGCCAAGAATTTACGGATACGGCCTTCAACCATTTTAGCGGCGATTTCGGCAGGTTTGCCGGAAGCAATGGCTTGCTCGGTGTAGATGTGGCGTTCTTTTTCGATGGTTTCGGCATCTACTTCGGCTTCGGATACGCATTGAGGTTTGGCGGCAACGATGTGCATACCGATTTTGCGTGCTACGTCTTCAGAGCCTTTGTACTCAACCAATACGCCTTCGGTAGCCAAAGCACCGTGGATGTAGGCAACCAGTTGGTTGGCAGTGTCGATCACTTGGAAGCGGCGAACAGACATGTTTTCGCCCAATTTAGCGATAATGGCTTTACGTTCTGCTTCGACCAGTTCGCTCAGTTCTTCAACGGTAGCCGGTTTTTTCTCGGCAGCAGTTTTCGCAACGAAGTTGGCAAATTCTACGAAGCCGGCGTCTTTAGCAACGAAGTCGGTTTCGCAGTTTACTTCAACCAATGCGCCGACATTGCCGTTGATCGCGTAAGCCAATACGCCTTCGGCAGCAGTACGGCCGGCCAGTTTACCGGCTTTCGCACCGGATTTAATACGCAGGATTTCTTCGGCTTTGTCGAAGTTGCCTTCGGCTTCAACCAAGGCTTTTTTGCATTCCATCATGCCCAGGCCGGTAGCGGCGCGCAGGTCGGCAACCATTTTTGCAGTAATTTCTGCCATTTTGAATCTCCTAGATTTTTGGGAACACGGCCATTTGCCGTGTTTGGAAATAGTGGCCGTCTGAAACGGATTTCAGAACGGGATTTGAGAAAAGGGGCATAACGCCCCTCTTCCGTGTACCGAATTACTCGGCAGCAGCTTCTTGGGCAGCGGCTACAGTTTCTTGCAGCGCTTGGTTTTTGCCTTCCAAAACTGCGTCGGCGATGCCGCGGCAGTACAGGCGGATGGCTTTGGCGGAGTCATCGTTACCAGGGATAACGTATTTCACGCCGTCAGGGCTGTTGTTGGTATCGACTACGGCGATAACAGGGATGCCCAGTTTTTCAGCCTCAACCAGAGTACCTTTTTGGTAGCCGGTATCGATAACGAAAATCGCGTCAGGCAGGCCTTTCATGTTTTTGATACCGCCCAAAGAACGTTCCAGTTTTTCAACGTCGCGTTGCATTTCCAGAATTTCTTTTTTGTTGAAACCGCCTTCGGCAGCGTTTTCCAAAGCGGCGGTTTTTTCTTCCAGGCGTTTGATGGATTGCTTAACGGTTTTGTAGTTGGTCAGCATGCCGCCCAACCAACGGTGATCGACAAAAGGCATACCGGCGCGGGTAGCTTCTTCGCGGATGATGTCGCGGGCTTGGCGTTTGGTACCTACGAACAATACTGTACCTTTGTTGGCAACCAGACGGCGTACGGCTTCTTGCGCCTCTTGGAACATCGGCAGGGTTTTTTCCAAGTTTACGATATGGATTTTGTTGCGCGCACCGAAAATGTATTGGGCCATTTTCGGGTTCCAGAAACGGGTTTGGTGACCGAAGTGAACACCGGCTTCAATCATCTGACGCATAGTAATTTGAGACATGTTATTTCCTTGAAAGGGTTAAAGAGCACACATTCAATCGCATAGAACTTGATAGGCGGCGCCTATTGTCAAGCACCCTTCGGCGAAAGTGGGCATAAGTTTTAAAAAATAGTGTGTTTCCGAAATGGAAAACTGACGGATTATAGCGGATAAGGGGTCGTCTGAAAAGGGATTTTATACCTTCCCGTCCTGTTTTTCATCCGCCTGTACCGCCTTTTGGCGGGCCGCCTCAAACTCCGCCTGCTCCTGCCGTTTCATCAGGCGGTTGCGGCGGCGGATGGTCACGACAAAGACCGTAAACACAGTGGGCAACACTGCCCAAAAGACCAAATAAATCAACGCGCGCGCAATACTCGGCTGCGCGGCGGAAAACATCACGGCAACAAAAAGATAGCCGATGGCGACAATATGCCACATCGTGTGCGTCCTGTTTGAATGTTAACAAAATCGTTATAATCGCAACATTCTACCGCAATCCCGAAAGGCCGTCTGAAAATGAGGAATCCCGAAAAATCGGCACTACGCAAACAGTTCCGCCGATCACGCGCCCAAATGAGCGCCGACGAGCGGAACGCCGCCACCGAAACCATCAACCGCCTGCTCAAGCCCTACATCAAAAAAGGACAGAAAATCGGCGTGTATTGGCCGATGGGCAAGGAATTGCGATTGGACGGCTTTGTCCGTGCCGCACAAAAACGCGGCGCAAAACTCTACCTGCCCTATATCGAACCGAACACGCGGCGGATGTGGTTCACCCCTTACCCTGCCGACGACGCCAAACAAGAACGCAAACGCGGCTACGCCAAATTGCACGTCCCCCAATTCACCGGCAAAAAAATCCGCGTCCACCAACTCAACCTGCTGCTGGTCCCCATCGTCGGCATCGACAAACGCGGCTACCGCCTCGGACAAGCCGGCGGCTATTACGACGCCACCCTCTCCGCCACGAAATACCGCCTGCAAACCCAAACCCTAGGTGTAGGCTTCGGCTGCCAACTGACCGACACCTTGCCGACCGAACCCTACGACATCCCCCTAAACGGCTTTGTCTCCGAGCTTGGCGTATTGAAATTCAGACGGCCTCGATAGGAAAATTATCGGTTTATTAAAATGATTAAAGGCCGTCTGAAACCTGATTTCTTGGGTTTTAGACGGCCTTTAATTTTATTGTGGTGTTTGCTCAAAACTGAGTACTCGGAAAGTTTCTTTCAGGATTGATAAAACCCCATTCATTCCGGGAGGAAAAATCTCACCATTATCAAGAAATGCCTCATTTATATACTTCTGCCACTCTCTCAGATTATGAAGATTATTAAAGTTATTAAAATGTGTATCCATTTGGCTATTTAGAATTAGCATCATAGCAATTACATTTGTTCTTGTATAAATAACACCTGAACTATTTTTTGGAATATTCGACAACGACTGAATATTAAATATTTGTGCAAAATCTCTAGAATAAGCACAATTTTTATTAATATCGTCCATTAAATTCGGATAAAAGCAGAAGATAAATACACCCGTAATACGCAGCAAGACATATTGCCAGATGAAGTCCTTCCCTAGTCCGCCACTTAAAGAGTGGTATATCTCTAAAAATCGGACTAATCGTTCAGTTTCCCTAAGCGATAAATTATTCCGCTCTACCATATCGCTGATAAAATTTATTCTTACATTGCGTTCTTCAATTAAACCTTGTAGTTCACTTGCCATACGACTTTCTCGTATCAACTGTTTGAAATATTTAACTGAAACCAAAGCCCGCTCTTCCTCAAATTGAGCTACAACCTTCTCTGGCAAAGCAAAGCTGTACTTCAAAAACTTATCTAAATATTTGTGCGCATCCACCTCTGCTCCGTACCGATGATTAATCGCCGCGCGCAATTGTTTGGTATTCGTAACCAGCACGACTTCGACGTTTTCAATATCAAAAACGTGCTTGATAACTTCCAGCATATCAACCGCATAATCGGGACGGCAGCGGTCGAGTTCGTCGATAAACAGGATAATCGGTTTGTCCGCTGCCAATTCTTTCAGGCAGGCTTTGAGCGTTTCCAGATTTTTTTCCGCTTCGATTTGCTCTTTCAACAAGGCTTCGACGGTTGCATCAATAGTGTGGCTAGCGATTGTGGCAGCAGCATCGGTTACGGTTTCGGCCAAACTGTCTGCATCTTGGCCGTCATTTATTATCTGTTGTAATCCTTCTGCCAAATCGTCTGTATTTTGCTTTAGAACATGACCAACCGCTGCCTTAGCAACGGTTTTCATCACGAATCCTGCGGCTTTCGCGACTTTCCTCGTAATATTTTTGCGCTGTTCAGACGGCTGCTCGCCAGTATCTTCAGGCGTACAGGCTTTGATGATTTCGGCAAGTAATGCCAACAAAGGCTCTCCGCTGTGGTCTGAACGGAAGGCGTCAATATAGACGGGCTGGTAATCGGGATGTTGCTGCTGCATAAGCCGAATCAGTTTTTGACAAAATTCGGTTTTGCCCGTTCCCCAACCACCATCGATGACCATAGGAGAAAGGTCGATGGGCAATGTCAGCAACTTGATGATGTTTTCGGCTATCGGCTTACGGTTAAATTCGTCGTGTGTAGCAAAAGTTTTTTCTAAAGCTTGAGTTTCCATATTATCCCTTTGTCTGTCATAGGTTTTGTGTAACGTATTTTACCCTGTCATGAGTTTTTATGTTTTTGTTCTTTTAAATAATTGGAGACTATCAAAAAGGCCGTCTGAAACTTTCAGACGGCCTTTATTCAAATTAACCCTTACTTAGCATCTTTAAATCCACGTTTCAAATGCACCATCAGCAATGCCACTGCCGCAGGCGTGACGCCGGAGATGCGGCTGGCTTGGCCGACGGTTTCGGGTTTGTACTGGTTGAGCTTTTGCTGCACTTCTGCCGACAAACCTTTGACTTTGCTGTAATCGATATCCTCGGGCAGCTTTAAGGTTTCGATGTCGCGGCGGCTGTCGATTTCTTCGTTTTGGCGGTCGATATAGCCTTGGTATTTGACTTGGATTTCGACTTGTTCGACCACGCTGTCGGCAAGTGCGGTTTCAGGTTGTGCGTCGGGCAGGGTCATCAGCGTGGCGTAGTCGAGGTTCGGGCGGCGCAGGAGGTCGTGCAGGTTGGCCTCGCGGCTGAGTTTTTGGCCGAATACGCGCAGCTGCTCTTCTTCGGCGAGTTTTTGCGGTGTGTACCACGTTGTTTTCAAACGTTGGATTTCGCGTTCGATGGCTTCGCGTTTTTCGTTGAACATGCGCCATTGTTCTTCGCCCACCAAGCCGATTTTGTAGCCGTCTTCGGTCAGGCGCATGTCGGCGTTGTCTTCCCTGAGTTGCAGGCGGTATTC
This sequence comes from Neisseria sp. P0022.S009, assembly GCF_051956675.1. Taxonomy (NCBI): domain Bacteria; kingdom Pseudomonadati; phylum Pseudomonadota; class Betaproteobacteria; order Neisseriales; family Neisseriaceae; genus Neisseria; species Neisseria sp. P0022.S009. The sequence goes on along the minus strand of NZ_JBQCXE010000006.1, from coordinate 118,805 downwards.
GGCGCGGCTGGTGAACATTCGGTAAGGCTCGTTCACGCCTTTGGTGATGAGGTCGTCCACCAATACGCCGAGATAGGCTTGTTCGCGGCGCAGCAGGAGCGGATCTTGTTCGCGGACGTATTGCACGGCGTTTGCGCCTGCAAGCAGGCCTTGCGCAGCGGCTTCTTCGTAGCCCGTTGTGCCGTTGATTTGGCCGGCGAAGAAGAGGCCTTGGATGGTTTTGGTTTCGAGGCTGGCTTTGAGGTTGCGCGGGTCGAAGTAGTCGTATTCGATGGCGTAGCCGGGGCGCAGGATATGGGCGTTTTCGAGACCTTTCATGCTGCGCACGAGGGCGATTTGGATGTCGAACGGCAGGCTGGTGGAGATACCGTTTGGATAGTATTCGTGCGTGGTCAGGCCTTCGGGTTCGAGGAAAATCTGATGGCTGTCTTTGTCGGCGAAGCGGTTGATTTTGTCTTCGATAGACGGACAATAACGCGGGCCGACGCCTTCGATTTTGCCGGTGAACATGGGGCTGCGGTCAAAGCCTGAACGGATAATTTCGTGGGTTTGCGTGTTGGTATGCGTAATCCAGCAGGACACTTGGCGCGGGTGCATATCGGCGCTGCCGCGTACGGACATTACGGGAACGGGTGTGTCGCCGGGCTGTTCGGTGAGCTGGGAGAAGTCAATCGTGCGTCCGTCGATGCGCGGCGGCGTGCCGGTTTTCAGACGGCCTTGAGGCAGGTTCAATTCGCGTAAACGGCTGCCCAAGGATTTGGCGGCAGGATCGCCGGCGCGGCCGCCTTCGTAGTTTTCCAAACCGATATGGATTTTGCCGGACAAAAACGTGCCGGCGGTCAGCACGACGGCGCGTGCTTTAAACTCCACGCCCATCGCGGTAACCACGCCGCTGATGCGTTCGCCATCAAGCGTTACGTCTTCGACGGCTTGTTGGAAAAGCTCCAGATTTTCTTGGTTTTCCAGCATTTCGCGGATGGCGGCTTTATACAGGATGCGGTCCGCCTGCGCGCGTGTGGCTCGCACTGCCGCGCCTTTGCTGGCGTTCAAGCGGCGGAACTGAATACCGGATTTGTCGGTGGCCAACGCCATTGCGCCGCCCAATGCGTCGAGTTCGCGCACAAGATGGCCTTTGCCGATACCGCCGATGGAAGGGTTGCACGACATTTGGCCGAGGGTTTCGATGTTGTGTGAGAGCAGCAGGGTTTGCGCACCCATGCGTGCGGCGGCAAGCGCGGCTTCGGTACCGGCATGGCCGCCGCCGACGACAATCACGTCGTAGGTTTTGGGGTAAATCATGTAAGTCATGTTTATGTGTTCTGTAAAGGTTTCAGACGGCCTTTTGTTGATCAGGCCGTCTGAAAAGTGGAATCAAATCTTAAAAAACCAAGCTTAGAAGGTATAGCCTGTTTCCAATTCGTCATCGCCGACCAATTCGACCAGCAATGCATAAAGCGGCGCCAAATCGTTGTAACGGCGCGATACGCGGCGCAAATAGTTCAAGAAGCGCGGGATTTCCGGACGGTATTTGTCTTTGCCGTCGCGGTAGTACAGACGGGCAAAAATACCGGCCACTTTCAAATGGCGTTGTACGCCCATCCATTCAAACCAGCGGTAGAACTCATCAAACTCGGCAGGCACGGGCAGCTGGGCAGCGCGTGCTTTTTCCCAGTAACGGATGACCAAGTCCAATACAAATTCTTCTTCCCATTCGATAAACGCATCGCGCAGCAGCGACACCAAATCATAGGAAATCGGACCGTAAAGCGCATCTTGGAAGTCCAATACGCCCGGGCGGCCTTTCGCCAGCATCAGATTGCGGACGATAAAGTCGCGGTGGACATACACTTTGGGTTGCGCCAACAGGGGCGGCAACAGCGTATCGACGGTTTGCTGCCACAACTGGCGTTGCTTGAAGGTCAACTCGCGGCCCAATTCTTTGGCCACAAACCATTCGGGGAACAAATTAATCTCGCGCAGCATGACTTCGCGGTCGTATTCCGGCAGTTTGCCGGGTTGGCTGGCTTTTTGCAGCTCGATCAGTTCGTCGATGGCTTCGAGCAGCAAGGCTTTGTGGGCGGTTTCGCTGTTTTCCTGATTCATGGCGGTCAGGAATGTGGTGTTGCCCAAATCGTTCAACACCATAAAGCCCAACGCTTCATCCACATGAAGCACTTGCGGCACATTGACCATATTAAACAGTTTTTGCACTTTCAAATAAGGCGCAACACTCATCTTCTCAGGAGGCGCGTCCATACAGATAACGGTCTGGCCGTCTGAAAACGTCGCGCGGAAATAACGGCGGAAGTCGGCATCGGCTGCCGCAAAGCTCAATTCGAACGGCTGGTTCGGGTAAACAGACTCCAGCCAGTTTTGTAATTCGGTTTGTCGTTGCATAGCGGTATCGCAGAATTTCAGGTTACAATAACCGCTATTCTAACTGGCAAACCGATTTAAGGGGCGATTTTGGCTCGTTTATTTTCACTCAAACCCTTGGTACTCGCCTTAATTATGGGCTTTGGCGCAACAGCCGTACGCGCGGAAGATGCTTCTGTTCCGCAGGCGGAAGACTATACCCCTGCCCACGCCGCTGAATCCAAACCGGCAAAAACAGGCCAAAGCGAAGCCGATCCGCTTTCTTTGGGCAGCACTTGCCTGTTTTGCGACCATGAAAATGCCAAGCCGGCCGAAACCGCCGAAATCAAACGCAGCGGCGAGCCTGCCCTGCCTGCCGATTACACCCGCGTCAACGCCGATAAAATAGAAGGTCAGACCCAAGTCGGTGTCCGTGCCGAAGGCGACGTCATTGTCGAGCGCAATGCCGATGTTCTCAATGCCGATTGGGCGCAATACGACCAAGCCACCGATACCGTTACCGCCGGCGACCGCTTTACCCTGTATCAAAACGGTTCGACCGTATCCGGCGACCAATTGGTTTACAACCTCAAAAACCAAACTGGCTCCGGCAGTGCCGTGCGCCTCAATACCGAACAAGGCGGCCGCCACCTTCAAAGTGTCAGCGAAAAAGCCGAACTCAAAGGCAAAGGCCTCTACAAACTCATCAACACCAAATTCAACACCTGTTCGCCCGGCGATGCCAGCTGGTATATCCAAGCGCAAAGCATTGAAGCCGATGAATCGACAGGCATCGGCGTGGCCAAACACGCTTCGCTGGTATTCGGCGGCGTCCCTGTCCTCTACACACCTTGGGCGGACTTCCCCATCAACGGCAACCGCAAAAGCGGCCTGCTCGTTCCGACCATTGCCACAGGTTCAGACGGCCTTGAGCTGAGCCTGCCCTACTACTTCAACCTTGCGCCGAATTTGGATGCCACCATCCGCCCGGGCATCATCAGCAAACGCGGTGTGCAACTGGGCGGCCAAGTCCGTTATCTGCAACCGAATTACAGCGGCGAAGTCGATGGCGACTGGATGCCGAACGACCAAAAAAGCGTCCACAACAACCGCTACCAGTTCAAATGGAAACACCAGCAGCAGCTGAACAGCAAAATCAGCGGCGGCATCAACTACAACCAAGTTTCCGACGACGATTACTACCGCGACTTCTACGGCCGTGAAGACATCGCACGCAACGTCAACCTCGACCGTCAGGCATGGCTCAATTACAGCGACAAACTGTTGGGCGGCAGCTTCGACGGCTCGTTGCGCGTACAAAAATATCAAACGCTTGCCAACCAAGACGGTTATAAAGACGAGCCTTATGCCATCATGCCCCGTCTGACCGGCCGTTGGCAAAGCCATCTCGGCAAAGCGCAACTCAACGTGTTCGGCCAATTCACCCGTTTTGACCACGATACCAAGCAAGACGGCAGCCGCGTGGTGCTCTACCCGAGCGTCAAATGGGACTTCCACAACCAATGGGGCTACATCCGGCCTAAAGTCGGCGTACACGCCACTTATTACAGCCTCAACAGCTTCAACGGCCAAAGCAGCCGCAATGTCAGCCGCGTCCTGCCGATCATCAACGTCGACAGCGGCCTGACTTTCGAGCGCAGGGCCCGTCTCTTCGGCGGAGAATACCTGCAAACGCTCGAACCGCGCCTGTTTTACAACTACATTCCGACCAAGTCCCAAAACGACCTGCCCAATTTCGACAGCTCCGAAAACAGCTTTACCTACTCGCAGCTGTTCCGCGAAAACCTGTATTCGGGCAACGACCGCATCAATTCTGCCAACAGCCTGACGCTGGCCACACAAAGCCGCATCCTCAACCCCAACACCGGTGCGGAACTCTTCCGTGCAGGTATCGGCCAGAAGTTTTACTTCAAAAACGACAACGTCCTGCCTGACGGCAGCGTCAGCCGTTATCCGCGCAGCCAGTCCGACTGGGTAGCCTTTGCACACGGCAACCTTACCCCGAGCATCCGCATCGACTTGGACATCCACTACAACCAAAACCTAAGCCGTGCCGAAAGCTACGCTGCAGGGATTACCTACAACCCCGAACCCGGCAAAGTCTTAAGCGCACGCTACAAATACGGACGCAACGAGCGCATTTACCTGCAAGCCAACGGCGACTATTTCTACGACAGGCTCAGCCAAATCGACCTTGCCGCCCAATGGCCGTTGAGTAAAAACCTGTACGCCGTCGCCCGTTACAACTACGAAATCGAAGCCAAAAAACCGCTGGAAATGCTCATCGGTGCAGAATACAAAAGCAACTGCGGCTGCTGGAGCGCAAGCTTGGTCGGCCAACGCTATGTTACCGGCGAAAACAGCCACAAAAACGCCGTATTCTTCAACCTCCAACTCAAAGACTTGAGCAATATCGGCAACAACCCATTCGAAAAACTCCGCTTAGCCATCCCCGGTTACAGCAAAACCAATGAGGTAGTCAAACAATGAACTTCAAACCCCTGATTCTCGTCGCCGCACTCACTCTCGCAGTAGGCGCACACGCCGCCCCTAAAGCCAAAGCAGGCAAAGCGCGCGCAGCCAAAGCCCCTGCCGTCAGCGCCACCGCCATGCCCGCCGTACAAAGCGGCGTACATCTTTCAGACGGCATTGCCGCGGTTGTCGACAACGAAGTCATTACCCACCGCCAAGTAGAACAAGCCGTAGCACAAGCGCGTCAAACCATGCCGAAAGGCACGCAAATGGACGCCAACGAGCTGCGCCAACAGGTTTTGGCACAAATGATCAACCAATCCCTGATCCTCCAAGCCGGCAAACGCCGCAACATCCAAGCGACCGATAGCGAAATTGAAGCCGTCATCGCGCACAACCCCAACATCAAAAATCCGTCTGCCGCCGTCCGTCAAGACATCGCCGACAGCATTATTGTTGAAAAAGTGCGCCAACAGGCCATCATGCAAAACAGCCGCGTGAGCGACTCCGAAGTGGCACGCTACATCGAGCAGGCCAAACAACAAGGCATTACCCTGCCCGAAGCCGACCCTGTGCGCCAATACAATGCCCAACACATCCTCATTAAAGCCGACAACGACAATGCCGCCGTCGGCGCAGAAAGCACCATCCGCAAAATCTACTCACAAGCCCGCAGCGGCGCAGATTTCGGCGGTTTGGCACGCCAATACTCGCAAGACAGCAGCGCCGGCAACGGCGGCGACTTGGGCTGGTTTGCCGACGGCATGATGGTTGCCCCATTTGAAGAAGCCGTCCACAAACTCAAACCCGGCCAAATCAGTGCCCCTGTCCGCACCCAATTCGGCTGGCACATCATCAAGCTGAACGACGTCCGCGAAGCAGGTACGCCTGAAGAGCGCCAACAAAACGCCGTCCGCCAATACCTGTCCCAACAAAAAGCGCAACAGGCGACCACCAACCTCCTGCGCGAACTGCACAGCAGCTCCTACGTTGACGTACGCTAATCGCGCGTATTGTTAAAAAGGCAGGAATCCGTACAATAAGGCCGTCTGAAAAACATTATTCAGACGGCCTTTTCCCTTAAGCAACCATTGATTAAAGCACCCCATCATGTCCATCCGTCCCGACTGGCAAGCCGCCACCCTGCTGCAAGCCGAAGAAACCGCCCTTACTTCCGCCCACACCGGCCGCACTTACCGCATTCAAGCCGCGGCACTCGGCGAGCGTCCGGCAGGCGGCTATCCCGTACTGTATATTCTTGACGGGGATGCCTTTTTCCCTGCCATCCTCAATATGGCGCAATCCCTGCTCATCAATCCCATCACCAAAAGCCATGCCGCCTGTCTGATTGTCGGCATCGGCTACACCGGCGGCACCATCCGCGACTTAAGCCAACGCGCCCTCGACTACACGCCGCCGCTGCCCGACAACGCGTCCGAATCCGAACGCAAACAATACGGCCAAGCCGACCGCTTCAGCCGCTTTATCGACGACGAACTCTCCGCCCTGCTCGACGGCAAATACCGCATCGATACCCAAAACCAAGCCGTCTTCGGCCATTCGTTCGGCGCCTTGTACGGTCTCTATTCCCTGTTCACCCGCCCCGAACGCTTCCGCCATTATTTGCTGGTGTCGCCGTCTATCTGGTGGCAAGACCGCCGCGTACTCGATTGGTTGCCCGGCACATTGCCGCAAGGAATCGGCATCCGCCTCGGTGCAGGCGAACATGAAGGCAGAAACAACCGCCCCGACCAAACCAGCCGCGGCATGGTTGCACAAGCCAAAATCCTTGCCGGCACTTTGCACCATCTCGGCGCAGATGTCCGCTTCACCCTCTACCCCAACGCTAATCACGGCAACGCCCCGTTTTACGCCCTGACCGACTGCATCGAATATTTGCGCAGCGCATGGCAGCGTTAAAACAGGTTTGCCAAACATTGAGGCCGTCTGAAACGCAAACTTAGAAGCGTATTGAACCTATTGGATCGATCTAAAATCCAATTATAAAAAGGCCGAGACCTTTGCAAAGGTCTCGGGGCATGAAAAAGGGAGAGGCTACCTGAAAAATAGATTTTCAGGTAGCCTCAAACCGGTTTGGCATGCATCCGAAACGGAAAATTTGAGCGGTTACATACCTTGGGTTGGTGGCAGTGTTATTTCAACTTGGCTGCCAATTCGTCGAATTTTTGTTTGATGTCGGCCTTGAAGGCTTCCACTTTCTCTTTGCGTTCGGCTTTGCGCTGTTTTTTCCAAGCTTCGTGTGCCTGACGTGCCACTTCTTCCTGCGCTTCTATTGCTGCCAATACGTCCTGTTGGGCAACGGCTGCATCTTGTCGGAGAATAACGGTTTTGAAACGGTGGAAGAAAGCATCCAATACAGCTTCGTTGGATTCTTGCGCCAAAATAATGATCGCAGTACTGCCGTTATCCAGTTTTTTGGCTGTATTTTCTAGCAACGCCCCCTCTCCCAATGTTTGGGCAGTGCCTACATCACTGCCGATGAGTGCGCCAGTAGCTCCACCCAACAGAACACCGATAGGACCGCCGAGGATGCCGACCAGCGAACCAATGAGGCCGCCCGTCCATGTGCCTTCGACCGTATTGGCGGTAAAGTCGGTGCTTTCTGCTGGGATAATCAGGTCATTTTCCTTTTTAACCAAAACGGCTTGTGCCACCAAAGTATCTGTTGTCTGCGAGTAAGCTTTCAATTCAGAAAAGGCTTGATAAGCTTCGCTGGAGATGTTGAATAAGGCAACGATGATGTTTTGTTTCATAAGTCCACTCCCGTAGATTGAAAGATTTAAGAACATACTAGTTGTATGCAGTGTCATTATAAATTGCAAGGGGGGGGGGGAAGCAATGCGGCAAACAAAACTTTGCCTATATAAAGCCTGTAGAACCGGCAAACGGATAACGAACAATACCCAGCCTTGCCTGTAGGAAATCGTCGCATCGTTCACACCACAGGTTGAGAGAAATAAGCCTGCAAGACCTCAAGCGTCGTCTGAAATCCGTTTCCACTCCAACGCTAAATCGTACAAGGCTTTTTTGCTTTCGCCGGTAATCTTGGCGGCAAGCTCGGCGGCCTGTTTGGTCGGCAACTCAGCCGCAAGGATTTTCATGGTATTTTGCGCCGCCTCGGGCAAATCACTGTGCTTCTCTTTTACCGCAGGATGCAACACCAGCACCATTTCTCCGCGCGTTTGGTTGCTGTCGTTTTTGAGGGCGGCTTGGATTTCGGCAACCGTGCCGCTGAGAAAGGTTTCAAACGTTTTGGTGATTTCGCGTGCCAAAGTCAAACGGCGTTCGGGGAACTGCGCGGCCATATCCGCAAGGCTTGATTCGATACGGTGCGGCGTTTCAAACATCACAATCGGAAAATCGGCTTCCGCCCATTTGGCCAACAGCTTTTGGCGTTCGCCGGCCTTAGGCGGCAGGAAACCGTTGAAGTAAAAATCGGATTCCGTCACACCGGCCACGCTCAACGCCCCCATGACCGCACTTGCACCGACCACAGGCACCACTTTAAATCCGGCTTCGCGCACGCGGGCGGCAAGTTTCGCACCGGGATCGCAAACAGCAGGCGTACCCGCATCCGAAACTTGGGCGACGCTCAGGCCGTCTGAAAGATGGGCGATGATTTTGTCGGCCATTTGCTGCTCGTTGTGTTCGCGCACGCTCACGAGTTTGCCCTGAATGCCGTACGCACTCAAAAGCTGGGCGGTAACGCGGGTATCCTCGGCGCAGATAACATCGGCCTTTTGCAGCACGGCCAGCGCGCGCAGCGTTATGTCGGCTAAATTGCCGATGGGCGTGGCGACAACGTATAATGTCTGTTTTTCGATGCTGTCGACGGCTTTTTGCAGATGTTTTGTGTACATAGATTCAAGGCCGTCTGAAACGGCGTCTCTTTAAAAACAATGATTATATAACGGGTAAACTTTTCATGCGCTTAAACCACAAACAGGGGGCGGCGGCCGAAAATGCGGCGCTGGCATTCCTGCTGAACAAAGGCTGCTCGCTGCTGGCGCGGAACTGGCATTGCGCCTACGGCGAAATCGATTTAATCGTCAAAAACGGCGGTACGATTGTGTTTGTTGAAGTAAAATACCGCAAAAACCGAGGTTTCGGTGGTGCCGCATACAGCATCTCGCCGTCCAAATTATTGAAATTGCAACGAAGTGTAGAGTATTATCTGCAAAAGCACGGGTTGAACCATGCGCCCTGCCGCCTGGATGCGGTACTGATTGAAGGCGACGGCCAACCCGAATGGATTCAAAATATTACAGGTTAACCTCATGACAACATTACAAGAACGCGTTTCCGCACATTTTGCCGAGAGCATCCGCGCCAAGCAGGAAGCCGAAAAAGTACTGGTTGAGCCGACTGTACAGGCTGCCGAGCTGATGCTGCAATGCCTGATGAACGACGGCAAAATCCTGGCCTGCGGCAACGGCGGTTCGGCTGCCGACGCGCAACATTTCGCCGCCGAGATGACCGGCCGCTTTGAAAAAGAACGCATGGAATTGGCCGCTGTCGCGCTGACGACAGACACTTCCGCCCTGACCGCCATCGGCAACGACTACGGTTTCGACCATGTATTCAGCAAACAAGTGCGCGCGCTCGGACGTGCCGGCGACGTATTGGTCGGTATCTCCACCTCCGGCAATTCCGCCAACGTTATCGAAGCCATCAAAGCGGCACACGAACGCGACATGCACGTCATCGCCATGACCGGCCGCGATGGCGGCAAAATCGCCGCCATGCTCAAAGATACCGACGTTTTGCTCAACGTCCCTTATCCGCGCACCGCCCGCGTTCAGGAAAACCATATCCTGCTGATACACGCCATGTGCGACTGCATCGACTCCGTCCTGCTTGAAGGCATGTAACCCTTTCTTTTCAGACGGCCCATCCCTTAAAGGCCGTCTGAACACCCAACCGTCCATACCCAAGGAAAAGGATATGAAGAATATCAAACGCTACGCCCTCCCCGTTCTGACCGCGACCCTCTTGAGCCTGAGTCTGAGCGGCTGCGTCGGCGCACTGATCGGCGGTGCAGCCGTCGGCACCAAATCCGCCGTCGACCGCCGCACCACCGGCGCGCAAACCGACGACAACGTTATGGCACTGCGCGTCGAAACCACCGCACGCTCCTACCTGCGCCAAAACAACCAAGTTCAAGGCTACAAGCCCAAACTGAACGTTGTCGGCTACAACCGCCACCTGCTCCTGCTCGGCCAAGTGGCTACCGAAGGCGAAAAACAATTTGTTGAACGCATCGCCCGTTCCGAACAAGCCGCAGAAGGCGTGTACAACTACATCACCGTTGCCTCACAAGCGCGTTCGCTCGGCGATGTGACTAACGATACCTGGGGCACATCCAAGGTCCGCGCCACCCTGTTGGGCCTCAGCCCGGCCACCCAAGCACGCGTCAAAATCGTGACTTACGGCAACGTGACCTATGTGATGGGCATCCTCACGCCTGACGAACAAGCCCGCGTGACCCAAAAAGTCAGCACGACCGTCGGCGTACAAAAAGTCGTGACCCTCTATCAAAACTACGTTGCCAACTGATTCACAGGCAACCCGGGGCCGTCTGAATATTCAGACGGCCATTCCTCCAACGATTACCCGACCCATCATGTCCAAGAATAATAAAACCCCTTTCCAACTTAAGCCCAAACACCTAATCCGCGCTTTATTCCTTGTCAGCTTTATTGCCGTCGCAGCCCTCGTCGCCGGCGTATTCAGCACCCTAAACTCCGGTAAAACCGACGTACCCGAAAAAAGCCCTGCCGAACAAACCGACACACGCATTGAAGTTTGGCGCCCCAACGGCACTGTCGAACCTGAAACCGTCCAACTCGCCCAAGAAGGCGACGAAAAAACCGCCTCCGGCAATCCTGTCGTCCCACAAAACGAAAAAGGCGAAAAAGCGGAAGAAGGTGTAAAAAATGACCGCCCCACTACACACCGCGGCAAACGCACAGAAAACAAACGCGCCGAAACCGACAAATCAGAAAAAACACAATCCGACAACAGCAGCCCTGCCGCTCAAAACACACCTCAAACAGACAGCCAGCCGGTAGCAAACAAAGCCGCAGACAACAAACCGGCCGCACAAGCAGCAGAAAACAAACCGGCAAAAACCAAAGCCCCTGAGTCCAAACCGACTCCCAAAGCCGAGCCTGAGGCCAAACCACAAGCCAAACCGCGCAATAAAGACAATCTCGACAACCTGTTTTAAACAGACGGCACACCCGTCCCGTTCAGACGGCCCCCATGCCGTCTGAAACAAGAAGGAAACCTCATGGACAAAGTCATCATCAAAACCCCCGAAGAAATCGAAAAAATGCGCGAACTCGGCCGCTTGGTCGCCGAAGCCCTCGACTACATCGGCCAATTCGTCAAACCCGGCGTCACCACCAACGAAATCGACAAACTCGTTTACGACTACCACGTCAACGTTCAAGGCGGTTATCCGGCCCCCCTCAACTACGGCAACCCACCCTACCCGAAATCCTGCTGCACCTCCGTCAACCACGTTATCTGCCACGGTATTCCCGACGACAAGCCGCTGAAAGAAGGTGACATCGTCAACATCGACCTGACCATTAAAAAAGACGGTTTCCACGGCGACTCCAGCCGTATGTTTACCGTCGGCAAAGTCTCCCCGATTGCCCAACGCCTGATCGACGTGACCCACGCCTCCATGATGGCGGGCATCGAAGCGGTCAAACCCGGCGCCACCCTCGGCGATGTCGGCTATGCCTGCCAACAGGTTGCCGAAAATGCCGGCTACTCCGTCGTACAGGAATTCTGCGGACACGGCATCGGCCGCGGCTTCCACGAAGCGCCGCAAGTAGTCCACTACGGCCGCAAAGGCGAGGGCCTCGTCCTCAAACCGGGCATGATTTTCACCATCGAGCCGATGATCAACCAAGGTAAACGTCATCTGCGTATCCTGAACGACGGTTGGACAGTGGTCACCAAAGACCGCTCACTCTCCGCCCAGTGGGAACACGAAGTTTTGGTTACCGAAACCGGCTACGAAATCCTTACCATCAGCCCTGCCAGCGGTAAGCCTTAACTTTGAAAAAACCTTCAGGCCGTCTGAAAACATAGATTCAGACGGCCTGAAATTTATTCGCATTCTCAACCTAGAAAACCGAATAAAAACTCGAAATTAAGTTTTTACCCAAATCGAATTGTTTAATTATGTAAAAATTTGCTTACGCCATATTTAAGATAAGCGCATAATTTAATGATTTATATGATGAAAATTATCCGAAATAATGAATTAAGAAATATTTACACAAATTATGGCAGACAGCAGAAAACTTCTTTCGAATATACTGTCTAATTATCTAGATCAGTCATTTGCAATACGCCCACATATCACCCCAAAGCCTACAGGAAAGGGATGCCGGCATTCTTGCAGACCCATTTTTATGCCTAGAGGCATGCAACAAATACCACAATAAGGAAGATTCATGAAATCGTTCGAAAAAATTGAAAACATCCGCGATATCCGTAAAAAACTTGGCCTGAACCAAATGGACTTCTGGAGCCGCATTGGTGTGACTCAATCCGGTGGTTCCCGTTACGAATCCGGCCGCAATATGCCTAAACCTGTACGCGAATTGCTGCGTTTGGTACACATTGAGCGCGTAGATTTGGCTAAAGTCAACCGTGACGACTTGGCCGTTGCTTCCCTGCTGAAAAACCGCGACCCTGAGTTGTATGCTTCTCTGAAAAAAGAAGCCAAAGCCGACAACAAAGGCAAATAATCAAGCTATTCAAAAGGCCGTCTGAAACTCTTTTCAGACGGCCTTTTTACTTTCTACACACTAAGGGCATGTCTGCATACATGCTCTTTTTCATTTACGGCTGATACTGTTTGAAATAGTCCAACACGGTTTGCGGCAGCCATTGCAGATTTAGACGACCTTGATCGCGGCTGACAAAGCCGACATGCCCGCCGTATGCCGGTTGCAGCAGCGTAACGGACGAAGACACGTCCCGCCCGGTCGGCAGGGCTTCCGGCGGCAGGAAGGGGTCGTTGACGGCATTGAGCAGCAGCAACGGCGTATCCACGCCTTTCAGAAACGGTTTGCAGGAATTGCGGCGGTAGTAATCATGACGGTCGGCAAAACCGTGAAGCGGCGCGGTAAAGCAGTCGTCAAAATCGCCAAGCGTTTTGCAGTTTTGCCGGCTCAAGGCCGTCTGAAACCGGGGAATCGCTCGGGCTTTCGGCAGCAGCGAATTCAAAAAATAGCGCGTGTAAATCAGTCGCGTCATGCCTTGGTCAAAACGCGTACCTGCCGCCACGGCATCAACCGGCGCGGAAACGACGGCAGAAGCACGCGGAACAGCATTGCTGCCCTGCTCGCCCAAATATTTGGCCAAGGCATTGCCCCCCAAAGAAACGCCGACGGCGTAGATGGTTGAATAGCGTTGTGCCAGCGTGTTGAGCATAAAGGCGATTTCGGGCGTATCGCCGAGGTGGTAGAACACGGGCGCGGTGTTTGCGATGCCGCCGCAACTGCGGAAATGGGCAACCACGCCGTTCCAACCGCGCTGCTGCACGGCTTTCATCAACTCGACCGCGTAATGGCTCTCGCTGCTGCCTTCCAATCCGTGGAACAAAACCACCAACGGCGCATCGGGGTCGGCGCTGTCGACAAAATCGTAGGCAACTTGGGTTTTGCCGGTGCTGTCGGGCAGAAGCTCGCGGCGGTAGTCGGGCGCCTTGCCTTGCAGCAATTTGGCAAACAGAGTGTCGGCATGGCCGTTTCTGAGCCAATAAGGCGTGTTGGGTGAACGTGTATTCATAATTCGTTTCTTCTATTTTTCAGACGGCCTGAAGATAAGCATATACACCAGCAAGGCAGTCAGCGTGCCGTTTGTCCAACCTGCCCAAACATCGGTGGGATAATGCACGCCCAAATAAATGCGTGAAAACCCGGTCAACAGGGCAAAGGCAATACCGACCACCCAAGCGGCGCGGCGGTAGCGCGTGCGGCGGCAAAGCAATATCAGCATGACGGCAATGGCGGCGGAAAACGTACTGTGGCCGCTGGGGAAGGAAAAATTGCTCTCTTCAATCAGGCGCGGCCAAAGCAGCGGACGTTCGCGGGCAAACCAAACCTTCACAATCAGCATGTTCACAGTCGGCACCAATGCCGCCAACACGCAAAACAGTGCCTCGCGCTTCTTATTGGCGAAATACAGGGCTGTGGCGACTGCGCCGATCAGCGGCACGGCAATCGCGGTTTTGCCCAGATAGTGCAACACGGTGGCAATCGGGTCAAACCATGTTCCCGCGTGGGCATGGACAGCGTGCATCAGCGGCGGCTCAAAAGCGAAGCCGCCATATTGCGCCAGCCAAATGCCGATGATGAGGGTCGGCGGTAAAAACAGCAAAGAGGCAAAAATCAGTGCGCGTCTGGATTGGGCCGGAGACAAGTACATTATTCCACCGTTTCTTTCAAAGTCGCGCCAATTGCCTGCAAACCCTGCAACGCATCTGCCCACGCTGCATCCAGCAAGCGGCAGGCCTCGCCTTCCGCTTTGATGCCGAACTCGATATGCGGCGGAGTATAACGGCCGTCTGAAGCGGTACGGCCCACGGTGGGCAGGCTGTACGAACGGACACCGGCGTAGGTACGCTCAAGATGTTCCATAATCGGCGTAATGCGCGATTCGGGTTGGTCGAACACATACACGCTGCGGCTGCCGCGTTCGGTTTGGTTGAAGCGGTCGGCGTAATAAGTTTCCAATACCCATTCGGCCATCGGGTGCGCCATCACGGGGAAGCCGGGGAAGAAATAATGCTCACGGATGGAAAATCCGGCGATGTTGTTAAACGGATTGGGTACCAATTCCGCGCCTTCGGGAAAATCCGCCATTTTCAGGCGTTGGGTGTGTTCCGGCGAATCGAGCGGCTCGCCACGTTTCAGGGTTACGCCTTCGATAAACTTGGCGGCTTCAGGATGACGGACGACGGGCAAATCCAAAGCAGCCGCTGCGGCCTGGCGCGTGTGGTCGTCAGGTGTAGAGCCGATGCCGCCGGTAACGAAAGTTGGCAGGCCGTCTGAAAAGCTGCGGCGCAGCTGTTTGACCAGCAAATCGGGCTCGTCAGGCAGGTATTGCACCTGATTGAGTTTCAGCCCGTGCGATTCCAATAAAGATTTAAAAAAGGTGAAATGCTTGTCTTGACGGCTGCCGTGCAGGATTTCGTCGCCGATGATAATGAGGTTAAAAGCGTTCATGATGAGGTTTCTTTAATACGGCCCTCCGAACATTCAGACGGCCTATTGCTGACAATGTATTCCATTTATAAGATAATGGTTTCAACTTTTCAAGTCTGGAGAAATTCCCATGAGCCAAAACCATACCATTTTACAAAATCTCCCCATCGGTCAAAAAGTCGGCATCGCCTTCTCCGGCGGTCTTGATACCTCTGCCGCGCTGTTGTGGATGAAACTCAAAGGCGCGCTGCCTTATGCCTACACTGCCAACCTTGGTCAACCTGACGAAGACGATTACAACGCCATTCCCAAAAAAGCGATGGAATACGGTGCGGAAAACGCCCGCCTGATTGACTGCCGCGCGCAGTTGGCACACGAAGGCATCGCCGCCATCCAATGCGGCGCGTTCCACGTTTCCACCGGCGGCATCGCCTATTTCAACACCACGCCTCTGGGCCGCGCCGTTACCGGCACCATGCTCGTTTCCGCCATGAAAGAAGACGATGTGAATATCTGGGGCGACGGCAGCACCTACAAAGGCAACGACATCGAGCGTTTCTACCGCTACGGCCTCTTGACCAATCCCGCGCTGAAAATCTACAAACCTTGGCTCGACCAACAATTTATCGACGAACTCGGCGGCCGTCACGAAATGAGCGAATTTCTGATTGCCAACGGCTTCAACTACAAAATGTCGGTGGAGAAAGCCTATTCCACCGACTCCAATATGCTCGGCGCGACACATGAAGCCAAAGATTTGGAATTCCTCAACAGCGGCATCAAAATCGTCAAACCCATCATGGGCGTTGCCTTTTGGGACGAAAACGTCGAAGTCAAACCCGAAGAAGTCAGCGTGCGCTTTGAAGAAGGCGTGCCCGTTGCACTGAACGGCAAAGAATACGCCGACCCCGTCGAACTCTTCCTCGAAGCCAACCGCATCGGTGGCCGCCACGGTTTGGGCATGAGCGACCAAATCGAAAACCGCATCATCGAAGCCAAATCGCGCGGCATCTACGAAGCCCCGGGCATGGCATTGTTCCACATCGCCTACGAACGCTTGGTGACCGGCATCCACAACGAAGACACCATCGAACAATACCGCATCAACGGCCTGCGCCTCGGCCGCCTGCTCTACCAAGGCCGCTGGTTTGACAGCCAAGCCCTCATGTTGCGCGAAACCGCCCAACGCTGGGTCGCCAAAGCCATCACCGGCGAAGTAACCCTCGAGCTGCGCCGCGGCAACGACTACTCGATTCTGAACACCGAATCGCCCAACCTGACCTACCAACCGGAACGCCTGAGCATGGAAAAAGTCGAAGACGCAGCGTTCACACCGCTCGACCGCATCGGCCAACTGACCATGCGCAACCTCGACATCACCGACACCCGCGCCAAACTGGGTATTTACTCGCAAAGCGGTTTGTTGTCCTTGGGCGAAGGCTCCGTATTACCGCAATTGAATAATAAGGAGTAGAATCAGGGGGCTTTAAAGCCCCCTGATTTTTCAAAGGAATAAAATGAAAGAATATAAAGCCATCATTTATCAAGAGAACCTGCTTTCCAGCTTGATTTTCGGCAGCGCCAAAATCAATCCGGTCAAATTCAGCGATTTCCTCAACAGCCACGCCTCACAAGGCTGGAAGGTTGTTACCATGGAAAAAGACCAGCGCCGCATGCTGCTGTTTTTCGTGCGTGAAGCCTACGTCGTCATTTTGGAAAAAGAACGTGTTTAAGCTCGGCGTCTATGCCTGTCTCGGATTGTTCGGAAGATTGGAGCCATGACAATCAACGATTTTTGGAACATCATTGATCAAGCACGTCCTGAATCTCGCAATATTGGAGAATTCAACCAAAACTTGAATCGGTTATTGGAATCTTTACCAGATGAGGATTTATTATATTTTGATTATTTCTTTAAGATGTACGAATGCACAATTATTGCCAGTCCCAATAGATTAATTTGGTCTGCGCTATCTTTGGTGTACGGTGGTAAGCATAAATACAATACTTATGGCTTCGCAGCTTGGCTGATTTTGCAAGGTAAAAGCCACTATCTTGCTGTTTTACACGATGCCGATCGGCTGGCTGATACTGAAGCTACTCAAAACTATTGCAGTGGTAACTTGAAGGGGCATGAGCATGAGTTTCCTGAACAACGTTACTTGGCAGGCAGAATATACAGCAAGAGAAACCGTATCGGTATTCGCGCATTCGAAAAAACTACCAAAGAATTCGCCCCAAAAGCCAACACAGAGTGGCAAAAAATCGAACAGCAAGAATTAAACTCTCCCACCTTTCAGTCCAATAGAAATTGGACACTGGAAGATCTTGCCGTGATACTACCCAATACCTATCAAAAATATATATGTGTATGAATGTACAATTAAATACATATCCGAAAAGAAAATGAAAGACGATGGATTTATCAACTGATACCGCTTTAAAAACACCCTATTTTGAAAACTTAACGCAACATCCTTGTTTAATAGACGAGGCCGTCTGAAATGTAAGTTTCAGACGGCCTGATTACCCCTCCCAAATTTATCAAATACCATGAAATTCTTTTCCCTCTTTTATCTTGAAAACCATATGTATTTCGACGACTACTTGAAATACGTCCTGATTTTCGCCACCCTCGTCATACTCATGCTCGCCGTATCGCAATACCTGCGCCACCGCATGGACACCAAATACCGCGACCTGAGCATTATTGCGCTGCTATTGCTCATCCTCATCGGCAGCACGCAATATCTTTCGTACAGCGAGCGTCAAAACTTTGCCTCCGATACTTCGAGCATGGTGGGTTTTCTCAATGCCTTGATTGAAAAACAAAAAGTTGAAAAACAAGACATCATCGTCAACAGCACGCGCCTATTCGACGGCATGATTATCGGCATCAAAAGCCAATACTATGAAGTCCATTTCAATCAAGACTTCTCCGCCTACACGCTGACGCCCATCAATTTGGTCAACAACAATATCGAACTCATCGATAAAGAATAACAGGATACACACATGGAAGCATACTCCCTGCTCGCCCTCAAACTACTGATGGGTATTTTAGGTTTGATTTTGCAAATCCACCTCTTAGCCAAAAGCAACCTCGCGCCGACCTCCGCCATGGACCAAGTGCAAAACTATGTACTCGGCGCCATCATCGGCGGCGTGATTTACAGCGACAGCGTCAGCCTGCTGCAATTTTTCCTCGTACTGATTTTGTGGACGCTGTTGGTCTTGAGCCTGAAATTCATCAAAAACCACAACCACTGGGTCAAATCCGTGATTGACGGTAAATCCGTTTGGATCATCGTCAACGGCGAAGTCCAAGCAGAAGAATGTATGAAAAACGGCATCAGCGCACACGACCTCATGTTCAAACTCCGCGCCGCCGGCATCTACGAAATCTCTGCCGTCAAACGTGCCGTGTTGGAACAAAACGGCCAGCTCGCCGTCATTAAGTACGGCGACGAGAGCCTGCGCTATCCGCTGATTACAGACGGCCAAGTCGACCCCGACATCCTCGAAATCATTAAGCGTGACGAAGAGTGGCTGCAACAAGAACTCGACCGCCTCCACCTTGAAGCCTCGCAAGTCTATATCGGCGAATACATAGACGGAAAATTGGTGGCACACCCTTATCCTTCTTGATTTGAAAATAGCAGGCCGCCTGAAACCTTGATTTCAGACGGCCTTTTTGTATTCAGCTCAAACACTGATTTTTTAATCACGATATTCAAACGTTGCGCCCAAAAATTGAGCCAGTGCGGAAACGTGGGAATGTCGGGGGTCTTTGACGGCGGTCAGCAACAAAATATTGCCGTGTTGTTTTTCCAAATCCAGTAGCCGCTTGATGGCGGCCTGCTCGGCATCGCCTTGCAGCTCTTCGTGATAACGGCTGACAAAACCGTCAAAATTTTGAGCCGGATTTTCATGATACCAGCGGCGCAGGTTTGCACTGGGCGTAATGTCTTTCAACCAAAGTGCCGTAGCGAAAACTTCTTTATGGACGCCGCGCGGATAGAGGCGGTCGATAAAGACGGCGGTTTGTTTAGAATCGGGTTGATAGGCGTAAATGCGCTGTACGGTAAACATTTTTTCTCGTCTCCAATGGATTCAGGCCGTCTGAAAATTCAGACGGCCTGATGTTTTTTAGGGTTTAAAACAGTTTTTTGACTTCTGCTTCTATGTCGTCGGCACGCATAAAGGTTTCGCCGATCAGGAAAGTATGCACGCCATGGCCGCGCATGAAATCAACGTCTTCTTTGTTGCGGATGCCGCTTTCGGTAACAACAGTTTTGCCGTTTAATTCGGGCAAGAGGTCGAGGGTTTGTTGCAGGGTCACTTCAAACGTACGCAGGTTGCGGTTGTTGACGCCCCACAACGGCGTGGTCATGTTGCGGCATTTTTCCAGCTCGGACGCATCGTGCAACTCCAACAATACGGTCATGCCCAATTCGTGGGCAACGGCTTCAAAACGCTCAAGCTGCCCGGCTTCCAGTGCGGCGGCAATCAGGAGAATTGCATCCGCACCCCACGCGCGCGCCTGATAGATTTGGTATTCGTCGATGATGAAATCTTTACGCAAGACCGGCAGCGCCACAGCCGCACGCGCCTGTTTCAAATACTCGGGCGAGCCTTGGAAGTAAGGTTCGTCCGTCAACACGGACAAACAGGCCGCGCCGGCTTTTTCATAGGCGGCGGCGATTTCGGCAGGATGAAAATCAGGGCGGATCAGGCCTTTGCTCGGGCTGGCTTTTTTGACTTCGGCAATAATGGCGGGCAGATTCTGCGCGTGTTTTTCACGGATCGAGCCGATAAAGCTGCGAACTGGCGCGGCTGCCTGCGCTTGGGCTTTGATGTCTTCCAAGGAAACGGCGGCTTTTTGGACGGCCACTTCTTCTGCTTTGGTGGCAAGGATTTTGTTGAGAATATCGGTCATGGCGTTTTTCTACTGAGCTGATTTTCGGGTTTGAATCGTGCAACATGCCGTTGCCGATTAGGTTTCAGACGGCCTGAATGCCGTTATTTTAATGGTTTGAAAAAAGGCGGGCAAGAATGCCCGCCTTTGTGCTTGCTTCAATTAGTGGTGTATGCCCAAAACGGTCGCATTGTGACTGATGATTTCGTCTGCCAAAGACGGATTGTCGTTCAGCTTGATGCCGTAACCGGGCACCAATTCTTTTAGACGGCCTGACCATGATTCGGCATGATCGGGGAAGCATTGGTGGACGAGTCTGATCATCAGCGGAACTGCTGTCGATGCACCGGGAGACGCGCCCAGCAATGCGGCCAACGAGCCGTCGGCATGGGCGACGATTTCGGTACCGAATTGGAGTACGCCGCCTTTTTTCGGGTCTTTTTTGATGATCTGCACACGCTGACCGGCGGTAATCAGTTCCCAATCGTCAGGGTTGGCTTCGGGATAGTAGTCGAGCAGCGAGGCGAAGCGTTCTTCTTTGGTTTTGCGCAATTCGCCCAAGAGGTATTTGGTCAGCGGCATATTGTCCCAACCGGCGCGGAGCATAGGATAGAGGTTGTCCATGTGGATGGACATCGGCAAATCCATGAGCGAGCCTTGTTTGAGGAAGTTGGGGCGGAAGCCTGCATACGGACCGAACATCAAATGGCGTTGGCCGTCCACGTTGCGGGTATCCAAGTGCGGAACGGACATTGGGGGTGCGCCGACGGAGGCTTGGCCGTACACTTTGGCGTTGTGTTGCGCGGCCGTTTCGGGATTGCTGTTGCGGAAGAAGAGGCCGGAAACCGGAAAGCCGCCGTAGCCTTTGCCTTCGGGGATACCGGATTTTTGCAGCAGGGTCAGTGCGCCGCCGCCTGCGCCGAGGAAGACGAAACGGGTGCGGAGTGTCAACGGGTCGTCATCGTCTTTGGTGCTGCTGGTTTTCAGCACCCATGCGCCGTCCGATTCGCGGTTGAGGTCGTCGACATGGCGGTTGAATTTGATTTTTACGCCTTTGTCGCTCAAGTATTTGACCATCTGGCGGGTCAGGCTGCCGAAATCGACGTCTGTGCCTTCGGCGGAGTAGTTGGCGGCGATGGATTGGTTTTCATCACGGCCGTTGACAACCAGCGGCGCCCATTCGGCAATTTTGGCGCGGTCTGTAGAAAACTCCATTTTTTCAAAGAGTTTTTGGTTTTTGAACACGTCGAAACGTTTTTGCAGATAATCGCAATGATCGGCGTTCATCACCAGCGACATGTGGGGGACGGAATTGATGAAAGAGCGGTCGGCCAGTTTGCCTTCTTCAACCAAAGATGCCCAAAACTGGCGGCTGATGTGGAATTGTTCGGCAATATTGAGGGCGCGGGTCGGATCGATCGTACCGTCGGCAGTCAGGGGGGCATAGTTCAATTCGCACAGGGCAGAGTGTCCCGTACCGGCGTTGTTCCATGCATTTGATGATTCCAACGCTACATCTTCCAGGCGTTCGATCAGGGTAATTTCCCAAGATGGTTCGAGCTCCT
Source organism: Neisseria sp. P0022.S009 (assembly GCF_051956675.1). NCBI lineage: Bacteria > Pseudomonadati > Pseudomonadota > Betaproteobacteria > Neisseriales > Neisseriaceae > Neisseria > Neisseria sp. P0022.S009. The sequence continues at coordinate 97,218 of NZ_JBQCXE010000006.1, read as the reverse complement.
TGAGCAATACGCCCAAAGTGGCGCTCATAATGCCGCCGCCTACTAATACGACATCGGTTGCTTCAGCCATGGTTTTACTCCTACTAAAGTCAGGCATGGTTTGCCTTGTGGTTATCTATCATTATAAACAACTGATTTCAGAGGAATTGTTTTGTTTTTGTAGTGTGTGAAACTTTTTTGCCTGCTGAGTTTCCGAGCATAAAGGGCGGGAGGCAGTTTCGGTTTGGGTTCCAGATTTCAGGTCTTTATAATATGTTATTGAGAATTTAGTAGATTTTACGGAGAAATGCAAAGATTTTCTGTTCGGTTCATATAAAAATAAGAGATTAGGCCGTCTGAAAACGTTTTTTTAACCTTTATCCACCAACGTTTTCCAAGAAAAAAGAATTTTTCATTTCTTTTTTAATTGACCGTTTTTGTCAGCAATTTCAGCGCTAACAAACGTGAATCAACCGCCAATCTGCTATCATTTCGACTTATCCTGCAACAAGGCAAACCGCCATGTATCTGACACAAGAAAAACCCTACCGCCCCCTATTGGTCGCACTGATGTTCCTCACCCTGCCGCTGGCGATGATATTGCACAATATCGTGCAAATCGCCTTTTCAGATGGCCAAGGCCTGCTGATAACGGTCAAAGACGGCGCGTGGGCATGGCAAAGCGGCTGGCAGGATTCCGTCGCATGGTTCGTCTGCGGCATGTTTGCCTTCCTCAACCTGCCGATTGCCGGCGGACTGACCAAGCTGGCGTATAAAAAAATGATGCGCCGGCATTCGCGTTACGCCCTATTCCTTGCCGGTGTCGCAGCGTGTGCCTCAGCGGCGGCAGGCTTGATTTTTGAAGCCATCTTAGGCAATGCCGCATTGGCCGGTATGCGCGGACAAAGCGTGTTCTATTACACCCTCTCCGTATGGATCATTGCCATGCTGACCCTGCCCAAACAGCTCACGCGCGCGCCGGAGCAGCCCATCGTCTTTCACAAAATGAAACGTTGATTCAACAGGCGCAAACATTTTCAGACGGCATGCTTTCCGTTACCATTACATCCAACGCGTTTTAACCAATAAGGAATAACAAATGAATCAGGCGCAACAGCTCCGCGACGGCATACAGGCATTGGGTTTGGACATCGACGAAGCCAAACAGGCCAAACTGCTAGACTATGCCGCCCTGCTGCAAAAGTGGAACAAAACCTACAACCTGACCGCCCTGCGCGATCCCGCCCAAACCGTCAGCCATCATCTGCTCGACAGCCTGACCCTCTTGCCCTATATCGAACACGCGCAAACCATGCTCGACGTCGGCTCCGGCGGCGGACAGCCCGGCATACCCACCGCCATCTGCCGCCCCGACCTCGACATCACCCTCCTCGATGCCAACACCAAAAAAACCGCCTTTTTACAACAAGCCGTCATCGAACTCGGCCTTAAAAACGTCCGCGTTATCAGCGGCCGCGTAGAAGCCGCCGCCGACTGCCGCGCCGACGTCATCACCAGCCGCGCCTTTGCCGAACTCGCCGACTTCGTCAACTGGACCGAGCACCTCCTCAAAGACGGCGGCTACTGGGCGGCCATGAAAGGCGTATACCCGCAAGAAGAAATCGACAAACTGCCCGAAAGCGTCGCCGTCGAAAAAGTCGAAGCATTGCATGTCCCCCAACTCAATGCCGAACGCCATATCGTCATCATCCGCAAAAAGGCCGTCTGAAAACAACCCAAGCATACCGAATAACGGTACAATCCAGCCATCCACACTTAACACGACAGCAAAGCACATGAGCGCACAAATCCTCGCCGTCGCCAACCAAAAAGGCGGAGTCGGCAAAACCACCACCACCGTCAACCTAGCCGCCTCCCTGGCCTCCAAAGGCCGCCGCGTCCTCGTCGTCGACCTCGACCCCCAAGGCAACGCCACCACAGGCAGCGGCATCAACAAAGCCACCATCGAAAACGGCGTTTACCAAGTTGTCCTCGGCGAAACCGACATCCCCAACGCCGTCGTCCGCAGCAAAGAAGGCGGCTACGACGTATTGGGTGCCAACCGCACACTGGCCGGCGCAGAAGTCGAACTCGTCCAAGAAATCGCACGCGAAATCCGCCTCAAAAACGCCCTGCAGCTCGTTGCCGACGACTACGACTACGTCCTCATCGACTGCCCCCCGTCCCTGACCCTGCTCACCCTCAACGGCCTGGTCGCCGCCAACGGCGTCATCGTCCCCATGCTTTGCGAATACTACGCCCTCGAAGGCATTTCCGACTTAGTGGCCACCGTCCGTAAAATCCGCCAAGCCATCAACCCCGACCTCGACGTAACCGGCATCGTCCGCACCATGTACGACAGCCGCAGCCGCCTCGTCGTCGAAGTCAGCGAACAGCTCAAACAACACTTCGGCAACCTGCTCTTCGATACCGTCATCCCCCGCAACATCCGCCTCGCCGAAGCCCCCAGCCACGGCCTCCCCGCCCTCGCCTACGACGCCCACGCCAAAGGCACCCAGGCTTATCTCGACTTGGCCGATGAACTGATTGCACGGTTGGAAAAATAAACAGAAATATGAATATAAAAAGGCCGTCTGAAAGTTGGGAAATACTTTCAGACGGCCTTTGGTTTAGTTAGGAAGAACATTTTTAAAAAAGACCGCGTGCGTGCGTACCGCACACACGCGGTTGCAGGCTACGGCTTACTAATGCGCAAAAAGCAAATGGTAAAATAAATACTTTACAATGTATAATTTTTACCTTATAGTGTAAAAATCTCACGATAGCTAGTGAAAAAATATTTTTTAACTATTTAGAAAAAGGACTACTTATGAACAAATTTGCCTTTTGGAATAATAAAGGTGGAACAGGTAAAACTAGTTTGGCATTTCAAACTATTTGTACTTATGCACAAAAATACCCAGAAAAAAGAATTCTAGTTGTAGATTTATGTCCACAAGCAAATCTATCTGAGTTATTGCTTGGAGGCCAATCAGGTGGAGGAACACAACGATTCATGAAAATTATCCATGGTGTGGATACCCGTAAAAGTATTGGTGGTTACTTTCATAAAAGATTATCATCACCGTTTGATGCAAATAATATAAATCCTAATGATTATATTATTACTCCATACCATGAAGAGACACAACATGGAAATAATAATATTGCCAGTAACATTGATTTAATTTGTGGAGACCCACTCATTGAGTTACAAACCAGTGCAATGAATACATTATCAAATACAGAAATTCCAACAATAAATAGCTGGGAAAAAATTATTGATTGGCTGAATGATTTATTAAATGCGACAGAAGGTATGTATGATCAAGTGTTTATTGATACGAATCCAAGTTTTTCGATATATACGCAAATTGCCCTAGCTGCTGCTGATGGCGTAATTGTTCCAGTTATGGCTGATGACTCATCAAGAAGAGCTTTTCAAAATGTATTAGCACTGTTATATGGTATAAGGTTACCTTCTGATGTATATAAGCAATATACTTTTGCTACTAAAATGCAATCATATGGTAAAAGAGTACCTAAAATTAAACTTATTGTTAGAAATAGGATGACCCAATATATGGGGGAAGCATCTGCTTATAATGCAGTATTACAAGGTATTAATGATGATCTGCAAGATGCTATTTCAGCATATCCTGAATATTTTGACTTTAATAACTTAGAAAAAGGTACGGTAAGCATTAAAGATTTTGGCACTACAGGTGTTGTTTCTTTTGCAAGAGGCTGTCCTTTTATTAATATGAGCTCTGGTACTCTAACTGTGAATAAAAAACGAATCGTTGTGAAACGTGAGTATTTAGATACAATTCAATTTCATATCGGAGAATTAGTAAAAAAAATATAATTTGAAACTTGATTTAAAACCCACAATGTTATAAGTATAAAGCAAAGCATTGTGGGTGAAATGCGTTACCTAGATATTCCTTCCCACTCCTTCAACAACCTCTTCACCGACACCGGATACGGCGTCTTCAACTCTTGCGCAAACAGCGACACTCTCAATTCTTCAATCATCCATTTAAACCCTGCAAGGTCGTCTGAAACGGGTAGTCCTTGTTTCACCAAGCTGTCGGTTTTTTCCTGCCACATTTGTTCCAACTCTTGGATATCGGCTTCGCGGGCGGCGTCTCGTGATGGGTTGCTGCTGTATTTTTCAAGACGCAGGGTCATGGCTTTGAGGTAGATGGGGAGGCGCGGCCATTGTGCCCACGGGGTGCGGGTGGCGAAGCCGGCGGCGAGCAGGGTTTGCAGGCGTTGACGCAGGAGGTGGGTAAGCGGGTGTTTGCCGAGTTTGCCGTTGAGTTCGGCGTAGGCGGCGGCGGTTTCCTGCAGGTAGCGGCTGAGGGCTTCTTTGACGGCAGGCAGGCGGCTGCGGGCGCGTTTGATTTGTTCTTTGAAGGCTTTTTCGTTGCGCGGCAGCTCGTCTTCGCCGATAAAGGCGCGGTCACAGACGGCCTGTGTGAGGTCGTCGCGCAGGGTGTCGGCGTTGATGTGTTTGAGCAGCATGGCGGCTTGGGTGAAGCCTTGGATGCCTTTGTTCAGGTCTTTAACTTGTTCTTTTAGTTGCAGTTTCATGAGTTCGATCACGCCTAATCTGTGGGCTTGTTCGGCGGCGGCAGATGTGTCGAACAGGCGCAGGGCGATGCGGCCGTCTTTTTCTTTTTGCAGGCCGAGGTAGCCGGTGAGCTGTTGTTTGCCGCGTGCGAACTTGATGGATTCGGGCAGAGTGCCGATGTCCCATGTGGTCACGTTGTCGCGCTCGAATTCTTGGGTGTTGTCGCGGAAGGTGACGGCGGCGGCTTGGCCGAGCTGTTGTTGCAATTCGTGCAGTTTGCGGCCGCCGGCAAGCTCTTGTCCGCCGTCGTCGATAATGCGCAGATTCAGATAGCAGTGTTCGGGCAATTCTTGCGCCGCCCATGCGTCTTGGTCGATTTGCTCGAGAATCCGCATATCGCCGGCGCTCTTGGCGATAAAGTGTGCCAACTGGGGAATGATGGCCGCTTGGCGGTCAGGATTGCTTTCGAGAAATTTGGTGATGAAATCGGGTACGGGCACGCAAATGCGGCGGATTTGCTTCGGCAGTGCTTTAATCAGTAGCTGGATTTTTTCACGTAACATACCGGGCACCAGCCATTCAAGCGACGGCGCGTGCAGGCGGTTGAGGACGGTCAGCGGCACGGTCATGGTCACGCCGTCGAGCGGATGGTGCGGCTCGAAGCGGTAGGAAAGTTTGAACTTGCCGTCTGCGGTTTGCCAGAATTTGGGGAATTGCTCTTCGGTAATGTGCGCGGCGGCGTGTTGCATCAGATCGTCGCGGCTGAGGAACAGCAGGCGCGGATTGTCGCGCTCGGCGGTTTTGAGCCAGGCTTCAAAGGTACGGATATCGGCAAGGGGCAAAGGTTTCAGACGGCCTTTTTGAGATGCTGGCTGCTTTTTGGGTTTGGGGTTGTCTGAAACATTTTGTCGGGTATGTGAACTCGGTTCACGCTCGCGGTTGGACGCATCTTTGGCATCTGCGTGCGCGGCTTGCGCCACACGCCCTGCGTTTCGCTGGTTTGCTTGTCCGTTTTGTCCGGCTACGTTATCCGACTGGGTTTGTCCGCCCTCTTCACTTCCCCAAACGCCGCCTTTCGCATCTTTCCACACCAGCTCGGGCAGGCGTTCGTTATAAAACGCAAACAGGGCTTCGTCATCGACCAATACGTCTTGCTTGCGCGATTTGTGTTCGAGTTCGGTAATTTCTTTAATCAGCTTTTTATTGTGGACAAAAAAGGCCGTCTGAAGATTGCTTTCCTGCGCCACCAATGCGCCGCGGATAAAGATTTCGCGCGCTTCTTCGGGTGCAACTTTGCCGTAAGACACGGGGCGGCGCGGCAATACGGTCAGGCCGTAAAGCGTCACGCGTTCGCTGGCGACGACTTCGCCGCGTTTTTGTTCCCAGTGTGGCTCGAAATAGTGGTAGCGGACGAGGTGCGGCGCTTCCTGCTCTATCCATTCGGGCTGGATAACGGCGACGTCGCGCGCGTAAAGGCGCGTGGTCTCAACCAATTCTGCCGCCATCACCCATTTGGGTTTGGCTTTGAACAGGGCGGAGGCGGGAAAAAGGTGGAAGCGGCTGCCGCGCGCACCGGTGTAGTCGTTGCCGTCGGGCGATTTCATGCCGACGTTGGCGATAAGGCCGGTCAGCAGGGCGCGGTGGATTTGTTCGTAGCCGGCTTCTTTTGCGGCGCGGATTTGGGCGCGGTGTTGTTTCTTATCCAGTTGTTTTTGTTTGAGTTTGGCCGCTAAATCTTGGTCACCTTGGCTTTCAGACGGCCTTAATTGTTCTTGGGAAGGAGGTTGTCTAAACGCGGCTTCTTTGGTGGTTAAGCCCATTTCAATCGCGGTTTGGGCAAGCTGGTGGTGCAGCTCGCGCCATTCGCGCATCCGCAGGTGCGACAGGAAATATTGGCGGCACCATTGCACCAGCTGCTTGTTGGACAAACCTTTATCACGCTCGCGCTGGAAGCTGTCCCAAATATTCAGATAGGCAAGAAAGTCGGATTGCTTGTCGGTAAAGCGTTCATGCGCCTTGGCGGCGGCATCGCGCGCTTCCAAAGGCCGCTCGCGCGGGTCTTGAATCGACAGCGCGGACGCAATCACCAGTATTTCCGCCATACAGTCGTGCTTCTTCGCCGCCAGCAAAATACGCGCGATTTTCGGGTCAATGGGCAGGCGCGCCATTTGTTCGCCGAGCTTGGTCAGGCGGTAGCGCGTGTTGGTACCGATATGGCCCGAACTGTTCTGCAGGCCGTCTGAAACATTGACTGGGTTGGATCGGGCATCCATGCCTGATCCGCGTACTTGGTTTTTCATATTTTGCATAGTCTTGTCGGTCGGGCATCTTCCCCGACATCATCTAAATTTGTCTTTATTGGTTTTCACGCCGCTTATTGCGGATAAACATATTCCGCCTTGCCGTCGCGAATGTTCAAGCTGCCTGCATCGCCTGTAATCAGATTGCCCGTTACCGAGCCTTCGCTACAACCTGAAACCGGCATATCGTAGCCCAGCGTGTGAATCAGGAACGTTGAAAGCTGCTGATGGAAGGCAATCTCGCAAGGTGCAAAAGCTTGGTTGGCAGCCTGTTGCACGACCTTATCCGGGCTGTACAACACCAGCGGCACGAGATAGCTGTCGGGCTGCACCGTGCCTTGATTGTAGGTATCTTGGCGCACATACTGACCATGATCGGAGGTATAGGCAAACAGCCAGTTGCCGTCAGGCTGCTTTTGCAGCTGCTCGAATACGGTTTGAATCATTTGGTCGGTTTTGTGGATGGTGTTGTCGTACTTATCCACAATATTGGCTTCGCCGAATACTTTATCTTGAGGCTGCAACAATACGCCGTATGGGACGTGCGAACCGCGTTGGTGCAACACGATAAAATGCTTGCCCTGCTGCAAATTGATTTTGTCAAACAGCGGCAGCAGCTTCTCATCAGGCATATTGTCGCTGTTGCCGTAACCAAGCTGCGTCGGCTGAATCAGATGGTCTATCCATTTCTTACCGATTAAGTTCAAAATCGCCATCTCGTTTTCAGCCTGCGCGCTGTAAAAATACGTTTCATAGCCCTGCTCTTTGGCAAGGCGGAACATATTGGTATCGCCGCTGCTGATTTGCTCATAGCCGTTGGCATGCGGTATCGCATTGAAAAAGCTGGGCAGGGACACAGCCGTCATCAACGCGGCGGAATAGCTTTGTTTCACAATCGGCTTAAAGTCGGCTTGCGAAAGCTGGGTCAAAAACGGCGAAGTCTCACGCCCGTAGCCAAACAGTTTCAAATGCGCCGCGCTTTCGCTTTCGCCCATAATCAGGACGATATTTTGAATACCGCCCTGCCCGATTTTGCTTGGCGCAGGCTGTTTGAACACAGGAATCTTGCTTAAATCAAACAACTGATACGGCAACACGCGCCCGACAAAATAGCCGAAACTGAAATAATTGGCTTTGATGCGGCTGTATGTCGGTTTGGGCGAAATACCGTGTTCCTGCGTCGTACTGAATGAGCGTCCAAAAATCAGCAACATCGCCGCAATAAACAAAATATCGGCGGCAAAATGCGTCTTACGGCGGAACTTGGCAAGACTGCAAAACAACACGACTTCCAACACGCCCCACACCACAGGCAGCCACAACTTATCCAACATCGACGCGCCCGCGCTGCCGACTTCGGTAACCTCTTTCAGCATCAGCCAATAGTTAATGCCCGTCATCCAGCTTTGATAAACCGCATAATGCACATTATTGGCAATAATGCTGAACGCGAAAAATAGCGCAATCAACAAACGCGTCGCCTTATAACGCGCAAACAGATACAGCGCAGCAATCACAAATGTCAGCGCAAACGTTTCCGCCATTTTCGCCGCCGGCAGGGTTTCAATCCCGAATACAAAGCGATAGGCAATTTCGCTGGCAGTAAGTAGAAATGAATACAGAAAGAGAACGAAAAGGGATTTTTTCATAATAGGAAGTTCACAATAAAAGTTGCATGCCGGGTTTTGGGTGTGCGGCAACGGTATTCTTCAGCAGCTATCTGTTTACAGATTGTTTTTCAAAAAACGAGTTCGTCTGAAAGTGGTTTGTCATTTGTCAGATTGTGTCGAGCATGAATACCCAATCTACTCTATTTATAGTGGATTAAAATTGCAATGATACGGCGTTGCCAACGCCCTTATGTACTACCCGTACACGGCGGGCGTTGCCGCCTTGTCTCATTTTTATTTTAATCCACTATAATTTTTCCTTTTAAGAATTTTCCAGTCGTTCCATTCAGTTTATCTCTTGAAATTAATTTGGCTTTAAATTCAAAATTTTTACTGATTCGCACAATTAATAGTTGTTCAAAACTTCCTTTTTTCTTCACGACTACTTGGTTATGTTGTTTTAAAGGAGATATGGTTTTCACTTCAACCAGTTTTCCGTTAATGAAACCATCAGAACCTTCGTGGTTAACGTCCTTATGCCTTTTTAATCCGTATTCTAATTCAGCATAAAGTTCACCTAGTTCTCCCCAAATTTGTAAATATCTTCCTGTAAGTGAATAATATTCTTTTGCATTTTCAATTAAACTATTAAATATTTGCTCTTTAAAATAAGCAGTTTCTTCGTCTTCAATTGTTTCATAACTGACTTGAACATCCGTATCCCAATCTTTAATATCATCAAATAAATTATCAATAATTTGGGTATTTCTATCATCATCTAAATAAACAGCCTCGTAAGGTGCATATCCACAAACTGCGGCTTCCATAATTTCTTCATTACTATAACCACGGTCTCGCATTTCCCATAAAAAATCATAATCACTCATGTTTATACTCCATATATTTTTGTTAATTTTCTAACAGATAGGTCGGACATTTATGTCCAATATTTTTTATAGCTCATCCATCTTCGTCGGGCATTTATGCCCGACCTACGTTTTTCAGACGACCTCCACCGCCCCCAATTCCAGCAACACCTGAAAACCATCATTGATATACCGCTGGTCCGGTGCTTCGAGGAATGGGAACGCCGCCACATCGCCCAGGTTCAGCGATGCCATGCGCAGGATGACGGCGGCGAGGTTGCTGCGGACGATTTCGGGGTCGGTGAATTCGGGGCGGCTGTTGAAATCTTCTTCTGAAAACAGTCGGATACATACGCCTGCGGAGACGCGGCCGCAGCGGCCGGAGCGTTGGCGGGCGGCGGCTTGGGAGATTTTTTCGACATGAAGCTGCTCCACTTTTGCCCGTGCGGAATAGCGTTTGACGCGCGCGAGGCCGGTGTCGATGACGTATTTGATGCCCGGCACGGTGAGTGAGGTTTCGGCGACGTTGGTTGCTAACACAATGCGGCGTTTCGCGCCGGTGGGGTGAAAGATTTTGTGCTGTTCGGCGTGCGACAGGCGTGCGAACAGGGGCAGGATTTCGTCGTTGCGGCGCAGCGTGGATTTTCGCAGGGCTTCGGCGGCTTCGCGGATTTCGCGCTCGCCCGGCAGGAACACCAAAATATCGCCTTCGCCGTAGCGCGCCAATTCGTCGGCTGCATCGACAATCGCGTCGGTCAGCTCGACTTCTGCGTCGTCTTCGTCTTTGCTGGCCAGCGGGCGGTAGAGGATTTCGACGGGATAGGTGCGCCCGCTCACTTCCAGCACAGGCGCGCCGTTGAAGTGTTGGGAGAAGCGTTCTGCATCTATCGTTGCCGAGGTGATGATGACTTTCAAGTCGGGGCGGCGCGGCAGCAGCTGTTTCAAATAGCCCAAGAGGAAGTCGATGTTCAGGCTGCGTTCGTGCGCTTCGTCGATGATAATCGTGTCGTAGGCGGCGAGATAACGGTCGGTCTGGGTTTCCGCCAGCAGGATGCCGTCGGTCATCAGCTTGACGCAGGCATCGCGCGAGGTGTGGTCGGTGAAGCGCACTTTATAGCCGACCGCGCTGCCGATTTCCGATTTCAATTCTTCGGCAATTCGCTCCGCCACCGAGCGCGCGGCCAAACGGCGCGGTTGGGTATGCCCGATCAAACCCGCCGCCCCGCGTCCGAGTTCCAAACAAATCTTGGGCAGCTGCGTGGTTTTGCCCGAACCGGTTTCGCCGCATATAATCGTAACCTGATTTTCGGCAATGGCTTTTTTGATTTCGTCGAGTTTTTCGTGAACGGGCAGCGTGTTATCGAATTCGGGCTTGGGCAGTTTGGACAGGCGTTGCAGATAAAGATCGTGCGATTTTTTGTATTTTTCTTCAACCTTGGCCAAGCCGCCGTATTTTTTTGGGTTTTTAAAGGCGGATTGCAGAAAATGGCGGTCTTTGGAGAGGGTTTGGGCGAAATCGGGTTGCGGCATGATGGTGCAATAAATTGAATAATGTGAAAAGAATGGAATTATAGCAAAAGGCCGTCTGAAACTTGCTTGCTTTCAAGTTTCAGACGGCCTTTGTATGGATAAACCGTTTTAGTCGGCGGCGTGCCAAGGTTTTTGCATACCGGCGTGGAAACTCGGTTTTTCTCCGCCCCACAAGGTGTCGATGTCGTAGAAGTCGCGCACGGCAGGGAGCATGACGTGGACAACGAGGTCGCCTGCGTCGACGAGCGTCCATTCGCCGCTGTCGCCTTCGGTGCTGAGGATTTCGAAACCGGCTTCTTTCAAATCGACGGCAACGTTGTTCGCCAGTGCTTTGACTTGGCGTGTGCTGTCGCCGCTGGCAATAATCATGCGGGCGAACAGGGAAGTTTTGTCTTGAGTTTCCAAAACAGAGATGTCTTTGGCTTTAATGTCTTCGAGGGCGTTTACGGCCACTTCGACCATTTTTTGCAGGTCTTGCAATTCTTGTTCGTTCATTGTTTTCCTAGTTGAAATGTTTTCAGACGGCATTATAGCTTATCTGCCTGAATAAACGCTATTTTTCATAGAGTTTGTGTTGGCGGATGTATTGGGCAACGGGTTGCGGCAGGCCGTCTGAATGGTGCGTTTTGGCAAGATTGGCACGGATTTGGGTGGAGCTGGTGTTGTGCAGCGGCGCGTTGAGGATGCGGACGCTGCCGTTTTGCAGGGCTTCGCCGAGCCATGCGTGCAATTCGCGCGGGGTTTTGTTGAGGTTGTCGCCTTGGCGCATGGCGATGGCGATATGGGTCTGGCGCACAAGGGTTTGCCATTTTTTCCATGTGTGCAGCTGCATCAGGCTGTCGCTGCCCATCAGCCACCACAGTTGCGCGCCGGGAAACTGCTGGCGGAAGATTTGGACGGTGTCAAACGTATAAGTCGCGCCGTCGCGGACGATGTCGCAGTCGCTGGCGGCGAATTTCGGCTCGTCGGCGATGGCGAGTTCGACCATATTGAGGCGCTCTTGTGCCGGCGTGCGCGTGCTGTCTTTGTGGTACGGGTCGCCTGCCGGCAGGAAGACGACGAGGTCCAAACCGATTTCGTCGGCAAAGGCGCGGGCGATGTGGAGGTGGCCGTTGTGAATGGGGTCAAACGTGCCGCCGAATAATCCGATGTTTTTCATTTTGGGTAGTGTCTGCGTTAGATGTTTTGGCCGTCTGAAGCAGGCAGGCTGCCGTCAACAATCAGGTTGAGCTTGCCGGTGGTCGGGTGGATGACCAGGCCGTGGATGGCGATGTTGTCGGGCATCAGCGGATGTTTGCGAATCAGCTCGACGGTATGGCGCACGCTGTCTTCGACATCGTCAAAACCGGTCAGCCAGTTGTCCAAATCGATACCGGCGTTGCGCAGGGTTTCGATGCGGTCGTCGGGGATATTGCTGTCATGTACGCGTTGGAGGAACTCTTCGGCGTGCAATCCGCGCATACCGCAGTCGTGGTGGGCAATGACCATGATTTCTTTGACTTTGAGTTCAAATACGGCCACCAACAAACTGCGCATCACCGAACCCCAAGGGTGGGTCACCAGCGCGCCGGCGTTTTTGATGAGCTTGGCATCGCCGTTTTTCAAGCCCAACGCATTGGGCAGCAGCTCGATAATGCGCGCGTCCATACAGGAGAGGATGGCCAGCTCGCGACCGGGGTATTTGTTGGTAAAGTATTTTTCGTATTCGCCCGTTTCGACGAAATGTTGGTTATAGGCGAGGATTTCGCTCAATTCGCTCATGATGTGCTCGTTTCGGATGGTTTACTCTATTATAGCGGTTTTCAGGGGGTATGGTTGTTTTGCAAATTCGCCGTAAACGGCTAAAATCGACGTATCTTTAGTTCTTTTGGAGGATGTGCCGTGTCTCAGTCTTTCCGCTTTGAACAGGTATTCGCGCCTGATGTCCACGACGCATTGTGGGATTGGGCACAAACCAGCTATGGCGCATCCGACGATTGGTGCATTCTGTATCTCAACGGCCTGCCTTTAGGCCGTCTGAACCCGTTATGGCGCGAACGCCTCGGGCAAGATTGGACAGGCAGGCAGTCGACCCTTTCAGACGGCCTGAATTTGGAAACCGACAGCTGGGCGGAAATGGGCGACAGTTTGCAAACGCTGGCGCAACAATGGCGCGAGTGCGGTTGGCTCAAAGGTTGGCGCGATGAAAAGTTCGACATCTGCGACCAGTCGGGCAAGCCTTTATGCGCACTCGAACGCGCCGCCTTCCGTCCGTTCGGCCTGATGAGTCAGGCAGTGCATTTGAACGGATTGGTCGAAACAGAAAACCGTCTGCGCTTTTGGATAGGCCGCCGCAGTCCGCACAAAGCCGTCGATCCAAACAAACTCGACAACCTGACCGGCGGCGGCATCAGCAGCGGCGAGAGGCCGTCTGAAGCCGTCTGCCGCGAAGGCGAAGAAGAAGCAGGCATTCCCGCTTCGTTAACCCCCCATATCCGACCGACCGCCCAAATATATAGTTTGCGCCCCGTTAACCGCGGTGTCCACAACGAAATCCTGCATATCTTCGACATTATCCTGCCCGAAGACTTCCAACCCGCCAACCAAGACGGCGAAGTCGCCGGTTTTGAACTGATGGACATCCCCACCCTGCTCGAAGCCATGTTGGGCGGACACATGATGCACGATGCCCAGATGGTTACGCTTGAAGCCTGCCGGCGATACGGCCTGATCAACCCCAAACATCCGCTGTCCGCATGGCTCGACAGCATCCGTTGCCGACCCCATTTTTAAAGGCCGTCTGAAACCATGTTGCAACTCAAAAACATCAACAAACGCTTCGGCAGCAAAACCGTTGCCCAAGACATCAACCTAAACGTCGAAGCAGGCGAAATCCTCGCCGTACTCGGCCGCTCCGGCTGCGGCAAATCCACCCTGCTCAAAACCATCGTCGGCCTGGTGCGTCCCGACAGCGGCGAAGTCTGGCTCAACGGCGACAACATCACCGACATGCCGTCTGAAAAACGCAATATCTCGCTGATGTTTCAAGACTACGCCCTTTTGCCGCATTTAACCGCCCTCGACAACGTCGGTTTCGGCCTCAAAATGCGCCGTCTGCCCAAAGCCGAAATCGAAGAACAATCCATGCAGGCCTTGCGCGACATCGGTTTGGAACACGAAGCGCAACGCAAACCCGAAAGCCTCTCCGGCGGCGAACAGCAACGCCTCGCCCTCGCACGCGCCCTAATCACGCGCCCGTCGCTGTTGCTCTTGGACGAAGCCTTCTCCAGCCTCGACACCCACCTGCGCCGCCACCTGCGCACCCTGACCGCCGAACGCATCCGCAGCCAAAACATCCCCGCCATCCTCGTGACCCACTCCGCCGAGGAAGCCTGCACCATGGCCGACACCATCGCCATCATGCACGAAGGCCGCATCCTCCAACACGGCACGCCGGAAACCCTTATCCGCCGCCCCGTCAACGCCCAAGCCGCCCTGCTGCTCGGTTTGTCCAACACCGACGACACACGCTACATCCCCCAACACGCCATCCGATTCGACCCGAACGGCACAGCCGTCCGCATCAGCGAAGCCGTCCCCCTTGCCGAAGGCACACGCCTCACCCTCGCCCATCCGCAATACGGCGATTTGATTTGGTATCCCCACGCCGACCACGATACGGACAAACCGCAAACCGGACAGGAAATCAGCATCAGCGTGGATGAAAATCAGATTGTTTGGTTTGATTGAATGTGATGGATTAAAAAAAAGAAAAAGGCCGTCTGAAAAGCAACAAACACCGTCATTCCCGCGCAGGCGGGAATGACGGCGGATGGGTTTGGGGCGGGGGAAAGGTTTCAGGCTGACTTGGGAAGGGCAGCCTGAAAATGGGGAGGCCGTCTGAAAGACGGATTCAGACGACCTCCCCATTGGTTAGTCGGTTACTTCAAGTAATTAATTAAATCTCCACGTCTAAACGTGGCGGCAAGTTGTTGTAAAGAAATTTCTGAGCTATCGTTGTAAAGTGCAGCAAGTGCCTGCCGGATGTCCTGTATTGCTGCTTGAAGGTAGGCTTCGCCCTTTTCATCCAGCCGTGCCTGCAAAGAAACGAAATTTTGATGATTAACCAAATCAAATGATGCCAATCCTAAATCTGCAAGAAGTTTCCTGCCAATCTGCATGGCAATAAAACAGGAAGCATAACGGACAAAGTCGGGATCATTTTCCTGCGGGCGTTTTCTTCTGTTCTCTGCCATACGGTAAATCAATACGGACAATACCGCCTGCGCCCCGTTCAAATTATCGAAAATTTCGCCATACAATTTACCAAAATGCTCCTTGGTGAAAAATTTCGCCTGCTGGGGTTTTTCTTTGACAACCGAAAGTACCGCTTCGGCAACCGTGCCTGATGTAATATCGTTTTTTCCTGCTTCCTGGCTACGCTTGCGTCGGTAGGTGTAACCCAACTCTGCAATCGATATCTCCAAACGCTGCTGCTGGGGATCGTTGGCTCTCAAATCCTTCAAATCCACAGGATTTTGGCTGTTGGTGGCATGGGTGATTTTCATAACCAAATCGTTTTGCTCTTTTGGCAGCTCGTAGATGCGCACCAACACGCTGGCATTGTCCGAAATATCGGAAAAATCTGCTATTGCGTTCATCAGGGTCATGGATGTCTGACCGCCGTTTACAATCTGCAAATCCGTAACATTGACCTGGTAATCGGATGTCTGCAAGGCATTATAGGAAAAACTTCTGCATATCAAAGTCAGCCCGTTATTGTAAAAATAGAAATTATCCGGCTCGTGTTGCAGGGTTCTTTGGATATCCTGATTAACGCGGTTTCCTGTCAAACCGAGATAACGGCGGATATTCCTTTCCAGTAGTTTTTCGCCATGCTGTCTCATTAATTGGGCAATTTCTTTAACAGGAATCCGCCCGATACAGACGCGGCTGAAATTCATATCTTCAATTACTGCTTTGCCTTTCAGCCGCAATACGGCATCGACAGGTTTTGTGCGGCTACGGATAGCCAGCAGGGTTTCATGGTTGGCATACTCCCATGACACTTGGGATACAGATTGAAATTCGCGGTCAATATCGGTTTGCGCTTCCCGGTTCCATTTCAGCCCGTTGTTGCAGGCGATAACCCGAATCTGCGGTATCTGCCCGTCCCGAATACGTGAGCGGATATCTTCGACTTTGGCTTTCAAGCGCATATTGATGCCGCCCAAATCGGCAGCCGGATTAAACAGATATTGAACGGCCTTGATTAATTTTTCTATGCCGGTTTGTGGGAAATTTTTATTTCCGTCCAAACTCTTGGCGTATTTTGACTGGATAAGGACAACGGAAAATTCCCCATCGTTTTCTTCATCTATATAAACAGCATCCGTTCCAAAATCTCCGCCTCCGTCAACCAGACAATCCAAGGCTGTTTCTTCATCCAAATCCAAAATGTCTTTGATACAGATAAAAGTAAACAGGGCGGATTTGAGTTTGTCCGTGTCATTTGGGTTGATGTTCAAAATTTGGCATACTTCATCTTTGGTTTCCTGCGGAATACCTAAAAGCTGTTGGTCTAAAATAGAAGCAGCGATATCCATGATAGTCTCCGTACATTTTTGAATTTTTAAAATATGAAAGCTGTGTTTCGGCCTGAAAACCACTCCACCGTTTTCAGGCTGCCTTCCAATCACCCTCTCAACTTCGCCAATTGCCCTTCCACTTTCCCCATCTTATCCATCAACTCAGCCAATTCCGCCTTATCCTTCTCCACCAGATGTGCGGGGGCTTTGTCCACATAGCCGGGTTTGGAGAGTTTGGCATTGAGTTTGTCCAAGGCTTTTTGCAGCTTCTCGGCTTCTTTGCTCAAACGGGCGGTTTCGGCGGCTTTATCGATTTCGACTTTCAGCATCAGGCGCGCGCCGTTGCAGACGGCGACAGGCGCGTCTTCGCTTTCGGGCAGGCTGTCCACCAGCTTGGCTTCGGTCAGTCGGGTCAGCGACGGCAGGTATTTGAGCAGGCCTTCGAGTTCTGCGCTGCCTTCGACGAAGAGCGGCGCTTTGACGTTTGGCGCGATACCCATTTCGCCGCGCAGTTTGCGCACTTCTTCCACCAAGTCTTTCAATGCGGCCATTTTGTCGAAGGCCGTCTGAACGATTTGTTCTTTATCGGCTTGCGGATAAGCGGCCAACATGATGCTGTCGGCGGTTTTGGCATTCGCCAGAGGCGCAACGACCTGCCACAGCTCTTCGGTAATGAAAGGCATGATTGGGTGCAGCAGGCGCAGGATGGTTTCGAGTACGCGCACGAGGGTGCGGCGTGTGGTGCGCTGGGTTGTCGGGCAGCCGGTTTGGATTTGCACTTTTGCCAGCTCGATGTACCAGTCGCAATATTCGTTCCATACAAATTCGTACAGCGTTTGCGCGGCAAGGTCGAAGCGGTAGGTTTCAAAGGCTTCGGCAACGGCGGCTTCGGCTTGTTGCAGTTTGCCGATAATCCATTGGTCGGCGAAGGTAAACGCCAACGGCTGCATTTCGTCTTGACCGCAGTCTTTGTCTTCGGTGTTCATCAACACGAAGTTGGTGGCGTTCCACAATTTATTGCAGAAGTTGCGGTAGCCTTCGGCACGTTTGAAGTCGAAGTTGACGCTGCGGCCGAGGCTGGCGTAGCTTGCCATGGTGAAGCGCAATGCGTCCGCCCCCATGCTCGGAATGCCTTCGGGGAAGAGTTTTTTGGTGGCTTCTTCCACTTTCGGCGCGGTTTCGGGTTTGCGCAGGCCGGTGGTACGTTTCACCAGCAGTTTTTCCAAGTCGATGCCGTCGATCAAATCCACAGGGTCGATGACATTGCCTTCGGATTTGGACATTTTTTTGCCTTCGTGGTCGCGCACGATGCCGTGGATGTACACGTCTTTAAACGGTACTTTACCGGTGAAGTGGGTGGTCATCATAATCATGCGCGCCACCCAGAAGAAGATGATTTCGTAGCCGGTGACCAAGACATTGGACGGCAGGAAGGCTTTGAGTTCGTCGGTTTCAGACGGCCAGCCGAGTGTGGAGAACGGCACGAGCGCGGAGGAGAACCATGTATCCAGTACGTCTTCTTCGCGGGTCAAACCGGTTTTGCCGGCTTGTTTTTCGGCTTCTTCCTGATTGCGGGCAACATACACATTGCCTTCGTTGTCGTACCATGCAGGGATTTGATGACCCCACCACAGTTGGCGCGAGATACACCAGTCTTGGATGTTGTTCATCCATTGGTTGTAGGTGTTGACCCAGTTTTCGGGGATAAAGCGCACTGCGCCGCTGTCGACGGCTTTTTTGGCTTTGTCGGCGAGGCTCAAGCCTTTGAACTCGCTGTCAGGCTCGCCGCCGTTTGGTGTGGCGGACATGGCGACAAACCATTGGCTGGTCAACATCGGCTCAATCACTGAGCCTGTGCGGTCGCCTTTCGGCGTCATCAGCGTGTGCGGTTTGATTTCGACCAAGAAACCTTGTTCCTGCAAATCGGCAACCATTTGTTTGCGCGCGGCAAAGCGGTCCAAGCCTGCGTATTTTTCAGGCAGGACAAAGCCTTGTTGCGCTTCGCCTTTGAAGTTGAACACTTCGGCGTTTGCCAGCACTTTGGCTTCCAAATCGAACACATTAATCAGGCGCGTGTCGTGGCGTTTGCCGACTTCGTAGTCGTTGAAGTCGTGTGCAGGCGTGATTTTCACGCAACCGGTGCCAAAATCTTTTTCAACGTATTCGTCAGCAATCACGGGGATGGTGCGGCCGGTCAGCGGCAGGATTAATTCTTTGCCGATCAAGTGGGTATAACGTTCGTCTTCGGGATTGACGGCAACGGCCACGTCGCCCAGCAGCGTTTCAGGGCGGGTGGTTGCCACGATAACGGCTTCGGCAGGATTGTCGGCCAGCGGATAGCGGATGTGCCACATAGAGCCTTGTTCTTCCACGCTTTCCACTTCCAAATCAGACACTGCGGTACCCAATACCGGATCCCAGTTCACCAAGCGTTTGCCGCGGTAAATCAAGCCTTGCTCATACAGGCGCACGAACACTTCGGTTACGGTTTCGGCGCGAACATCGTCCATCGTGAAATACTCGCGCGTCCAGTCGGCAGAACAGCCCACGCGGCGCATTTGTTGGGTAATCGTGCCGCCGGAAACTTCTTTCCATTCCCATACTTTTTCCAAGAATTTTTCGCGGCCCAAGTCATGACGGGACACGTTTTGTGCGGCAAGCTGACGCTCGACCACGATTTGCGTGGCGATGCCCGCGTGGTCGGTGCCCGGAATCCAGGCGGTATTGCAGCCTTTCATGCGGTAGTAGCGGGTCAAACCGTCCATGATGGTTTGGTTGAAGGCATGGCCCATGTGCAGCGTGCCGGTTACATTGGGCGGCGGCAGTTGGATGGAGAAAGACGGTTTGGTCAAATCCATATCAGGCTGGAAATAGCCCTGCTCTTCCCAGTTTTGATAATGTTTGGATTCGATTTCGGCTGGATTGTATTTGTCTAACATGATGGAACTTTGTGAAATTAAGGTTATTTTTGATGTGCGGATTATAACGCAAAAAGGCCGTCTGAATCATTTCAGACGGCCTTTGGCATACGGGTTTTAAAAATGGAACAATACCAGGCTGACGGCAATCACCGCCATGCCCGTTGTCAGGCCGTAAACGGTTTCATGGCCGTCTGAATAGCGTTTGGCGGCCGGCAACAGCTCGTCCAACGCCAAAAACACCATCACACCGGCTATCACGCCGAACACCGAGCCAAACACGGCAGGCGACAAAAACGGCTGTAAAACCAAATAGCCCAAAGCCGCCCCCAAAGGCTCGGCCAAACCGGATAACAGACACGCCCATACCGTTTTCTTACGGCTTCGGGTGGCAAAATAAACCGGCGCGGCGATAGAAATGCCCTCCGGAATATTATGGATGGCAATCGCCAAGGCCAAAGGCATCCCGACCGCCGGATTTTCCAAGGTGGCAAAAAACGTCGCCAAACCTTCGGGGAAATTGTGCGCCGTAATCGCAAACGCCGCCATCATACCGACTCGCGCGATATGGCGGCGTTTGCTTTCTTGAAACGACGGGTCTTGCGCGTCTAAGGTTTCATGCGGGTTCGGCACCAGGCGGTCAATCAGCGCAATGCCGCCCATACCGGCCAAAAATGCCATGGTCGCCGCCGCAAACGCATGGTCTTTATCATAAATTTCAGCGAACGCCTCGCTGGATTTACTGAAAATCTCCGTCAGGGAAACATACACCATCGCACCGCCGGCAAATGCCAAACCAAACGACAACACGCGCGGATTGGGCGTTTTGGAAAACATCACCAAACCGCTGCCTAATACGGTAAACAAACCGGCAGCCAGCGTGATAGAAAAGGCAACGGCCAAATTGGACATCGAAAAATCGGGCATGAGAAAACCTGCGCTAAAAGCTGGGACAGGTTCAGACTAACACTTTTTAATACGTATGATAATAGTTATTATTTATTTTATTGATTAGATACCCGGATTTTGAAACATAAGGTCGTCTGAAAAATAGTTTTCAGACGACCCTACCTACTGACAAAAAATTCAGGAATTGCTATTCAATCTCAACTGGTTTGCCTTGCTTATCAATATAAAAGAATTCATCTTCACTAAAATCTTCGTCTTTAAATTTATTCTTCATATTAACAAGTGCCACACCATTTTGGAAATCATTGAAAGTACCAAATTTGAACGGTATAACTACTTTACCAGTTTTATCTAAATAACCGAATTTGCCGTTTAATTCTGCACCGATCAAACCTTCACTCAATGAACCTAGATACGTATATTTAAAAGGGATAACTACCTTTCCCTTTTTATCGATATAACCGTATTTATCATTTTGTACAACTTTTGCCATACCATCCTGAAAATTAGAAGCACTTTTATATCGCGCAGGAATTACCCACTGATTTCTGTTATCGATATAACCCCATTTATCAAGAATCTGAACAGCAGCTAATCCTTCATTAAAATAAAAGGCATTTTCATATTTTGGTGGAATAACCATCTCACCTTTTGTATTGATATAGCCATATTTATCTGTATCAGCAGGGACAACCGCAGCCAATCCTTCGCTGAATGAATCGGCTTTATCATATTGAAATGGGAGGGCAACTTTGCCATTTTTGTCAATAAAGCCCCATTTGCCTTTTTGTTTGGCAGGAGCAAGACCTTGTGCAAAATCACCAGGCAAGTCCTCAAATTTCAAAGGAATCACTTCTTTACCACTGGCGTTGATGTAGCCGCATAAAAGCTGATCTGATTTTCCTACTGTTTTACAAACTGCCGCCAATCCTTCAGAAAAATCGCGAGCAACGTAATATTTGAGCGGAACAACAACTTTCCCTTGTCGATTGACAAAACCATACAAATAAGGAGCCTTCTTGTTACCCGGCTTAGTAACCATAGACAGGCCTTCTTCACTAAGGCAATCAACCGTGCTGTAACCTTCTCTACCGGTTAATTTTGGTTCTTCGCAAGTATCAGCCAGCGCAAGAGGCATATACACTGATGCAATAAAAACACCTAAAAATATTTTCTTCACACATTAACCTTTTTAAAAAATGATGTATAGATTCTATAAAAAAATTATAAGGCATGTCCATCTTCAAAAACGGCAATGTTACTGAAAGGAAATATGGGACAATCTCCTATGCTTTTCCCAAGCTGCTACCGTCCCTCAACATAGCCGCAACCGGGTTGTTTTGCTAAATCACACTGCCTTTGGAAAATACCGGCAATACCGCCAACATGAAGAACAGGCCACAAACTTTTTTCAAATCCATCCGTATTTCTTTTACAAAAAATCTTTACGTCAGTCTGATTGCAGTATAACAAGACATACTGGGAACAAAAGGCCGTCTGAAAAATGGTTTTCAGACGGCCCTTAAGTTTGAAATATCACCAAACCTTATCGCTTTCCAGCTTAAGCCTGATAGCGCGACAGGCTCAAGTCGTCGCTGCGGATTTCGGTGTCTTTGCCGCTCACGATATCGGCGGTCAATTTTGCCGAACCCAGCGACATGGTCCAGCCTAAAGTGCCGTGGCCGGTATTCAGGAATAAGTTTTCAAAGCGGGTGCGCCCGATTAACGGCGTGCTGTCGGGCGTCATCGGTCGGAGGCCGCTCCAGAACAATGCCTGATTCAAATCGCCGCCTTCGGGGAATAAATCGTTGACGACCAAAGCCAATGTTTCGCGGCGTTTTTCGGGCAGTTTGATTTCGTAGCCCGACAATTCCGCCATGCCGCCGACGCGGATTCTGTTGTCGAATCGTGTGATGGCGACTTTGTAGCTTTCATCTAAAACGGTGGAAACCGGCGCGCCGTCGGAATTTGTGACCGGCAGGGTCAAGGAATAGCCTTTGACGGGATAAATGGGCAGATCGAGATCCAACTGCGCCAAAACCGTCCTGCTGAAGCAGCCGAGTGCGCAGACAACGGCATCTGCTTCAAACCGTTCTGTTTCGGTTTCCACTGCGCTGATGCGCAGCCCGTTGTGTTCGATGCGGCGGATGGTTTGGTTGAAATGAAACTGTACGCCCTTTTCCTGACACAATTTGTACAGGTTTTCGGTGAAGAGGTGGCAGTCGCCGGTCGCATCCGCAGGCAGGTGCAGGCCGCCGGCAATTTTGGCGGTAACGCGCGCCAGCGCAGGCTCGAATTCTGCGCATTCTTCGGGTTTCAGACGGCGGTAGGGCACGCCGTAGCGTTCCAAAACGGCAATGTCTTGTTCTGCCGCTTCGACTTCTTTGGTTTGGCGGAAAATCTGCAACGTCCCTTTTTTGCGCCCTTCAAAATTCATGCCGGTTTGCACTTCAAAACGGCGGAACATTTCTCGGCTGTATTCGGAAATCCTGACCATGCGCTCTTTATTGATTTGATAGCGCGCTGCCGTGCAGTTTTGCAGCATTTGCCACAGCCATTCGATTTGATACAGGCTGCCGTCGGGGCGAAACAGCAAAGGCGGATGGCTTTTAAACAGCCATTTCAGCGCTTTGGTCGGGATGCCGGGTGCAGCCCAGGGCGTGGTATAGCCGTAAGAGAGCTGGCCTGCGTTGGCAAAACTGGTTTCCATCGCCACGCCCTCGGCGCGGTCGATGACCGTTACTTCATGTCCGGCCTCTGCCAGATACCACGCGGAAGATACGCCGGCAACTCCGGCACCTAAAACCAGCACTTTCATTTTTCTCCTCCTCTGACTTTTTTCAAAACAAACTGATATACATCGGGCCGTCTGAATGTTCCGTTTCAGACGGCCTTGGACATCAATGCGGCAATTCGCCGTTTTTGATTTTTTGTTTGAAGTCGCGCGTTTCATTGACGATGACTTTCGCCATCAACAAAAGCGCAATCAGGTTGGGCAAGGCCATCAAGCCGTTGAACGTATCCGAAGCCAGCCACACCAAATCAAGGCTCAACACGGTACCCAGCATGACGGAAGAGACGTAACCCACGCGGTACAGTCCGGCAAAGCGTTCACCGAAAACGTACACCGCGCATTTCTCGCCGTAATAACACCAGCCGAGAATGGTTGAGTAGGCAAAGAAAATCAGGCCGATGGTAACAATCCAGCCGCCGATACCGGGCAGCATTTTCTGGAAAGTGACGGTTGTCAGCGCCGCGCCGCTCAATTCAGGTTTCACAAACTCGCCGCCTGCGCCGAGCAGACCCATGACCAACACGATACCAGTAATCGAGCAGACAACAATGGTGTCCAAAAAAGTACCGGTCATGGAAACCAAAGCCTGACGGACGGGGTGGTCGGTTTTCGCGGCGGCGGCGGCAATCGGCGCAGAACCCATGCCCGCCTCATTGGAGAACACGCCGCGTGCCACGCCGTAGCGGATGACCGTGCCGATGGCTCCACCAGCCACGGCCTGTGCGCTAAACGCATCGGAGAAAATCAGTTTGACGGCAGGCATCAGTGTGTCAGAATTCACGACAATAATGGAAATACCGCCCACTACATAAAATACTGCCATGGCAGGCACGATAAAGGACGCCGCTTTGGCGATGCCCTTAATGCCGCCTAAAAGCACAATGGCCGTTAATACGGTCAATATCACGCCGGTGTAGGCAGGTTCAACACCGAAGCTGGTTTGCACTGCCTGCGCAACCGAGTTGGACTGCACCGAGCTGCCGATACCGAAGGAAGCGAATGTGCCGAACAGCGCAAATGCGACAGCCATCCATTTCCAGTTTTTGCCCAAGCCTTTTTCGATGTAATACATCGGGCCGCCGGACATCTCGCCTTTGGAGTTGGTCACGCGGTATTTCACCGCCAACACGCCCTCGCCGTATTTGGTGGCCATACCGAAAATGGCGGTCATCCACATCCAAAATACCGCGCCCGGGCCGCCGGTTACCACCGCAGTCGCCACGCCGGCGATATTGCCCGTACCGATGGTGGCCGACAGCGCGGTCATCAACGCTGCAAAATGGGAAATATCGCCTTCGTGGTCTTCACCGTCTTCATGCTTCTTTGACGGCACAAACGCCTGTTTCAACGCATAACCCAGCATGGTGAACTGCAAGCCTTTCAGCAAAACGGTCAGCAAAATGCCCGTACCGACCAGCAGCATCAACATAATAGGCCCCCAGACCCAGCCGCTGATGGTTTCAAAAAAAGCTTTGAGATTGTCTAAAAGCAATTGCATGGTTTTTCTCCTTTGTCTGTTTTATTTTTTAAAACACCACTTTTTTGTAGTGTCCTGTAATTTCAGCACAGAATGTTTAAGATTACAACATATTTATTTTCAAAAGCTTTTCGTATTTTTACCCTAAATAAAACCTAATCGACACCAAGAAAATTGTTTACAATCCAGAGCAGGCCAAGACCCCAGCCCAATTAAAATGACAAATAAAAGCATGCTTTAAAACATCTTCCTGCCAACTGTTTAAAAAAATTCAGGCCGTCTGAAAAAAATCTTTCAGACGGCCTGAATGTGCGTGCCGCAACCCTATTTCAGCAACCCGGCCAACACTCGGGCAAAACGCTCCGCCGCGCCTTCGCTGGTGTGCAGGTACAGGGCAGGTTCGATGAGTTCCAACTCATTAAGCAGGAAGGTATCGCCAATCAGTGTGCCGTCCACGCGGGCATAAACCGGCATTTGCGGCAAGACGGCCAGTACATCTTGCGCGGCACGGACGGCAAACTCGGGCGGCTCGATACCGAACACCGACACGCCATAGGCCGAGTTGGCGCGCCATTCGCCTTGCGGCGGCTGACGGCGCACGGCATGGCTGAATGCGCCGTTGAAAAACACCAGCGAGGTTTCGCCCGCCGTTTCGATTTCGCGGATATACGGTTGAACCATCATGCCTTGCGGATAATCCGCCATATCCACGTCCAATGCCTCCGCACAAACTTTGACCACGCCTTTGCCGCTCTGTCCGAATGCGGGCTTGATAACTGCTTCCGTCCAACCTTGTTGTTTCAGAATATCGGCCAATTTGTCTTTGTGCGCGGGAACGAACACGCTGGGAATCACTTGCGCGCCGCGCGCCGCCAAATCGCACAAATAAGTCTTTTCCATATTCCAAGCCATCAATTCGGGCGGATTGATAAAACGCTGCCCCGCCTGCCCGGCATGCTCCAGCCATTGGCGGAAGGCTTCGGGTTCGGCGGCATAATCCCATGCGCACAAAGGCAGCAAAAACGGCGCGGACGGATGGTTTTGCCACGTATCAAATACGGTTTTCACACCCATGGTTTCCAAATGCCCCGCCAATGTTTTCAGGTTGTCTGACGGTTCGGGATAGGTTTGGCAGGTAATGAGTGCCAAAACGGTTTGCTCGGTCATGGTTGCATCTCGTTGCTAAAACCAAAATTATATAGCGAAATCAAACCAAAAGATTTTTCAGACAGCCTGATACATGAGGCCGATTCTGATAAAATGGTTTCCCCCTTTTCCGTCGGAACATGCTCATGAAATCTGCCCACGTCCTTGTCTGGTTCCGCCGCAACCTCCGCCTGCACGACAATGCCGCGCTTAATGCCGCCGTTGCAAGCGGTTTGCCCATCGCCTGCGTCTGGGTCAGCCAAAGGCCGTCTGAAAACCACAATCCGCGTCAAAGCCTGTTCCATTATCAAGCCGCGCAAGAGCTGCATACCCGTCTGGCGGCACACCATATTCCCTTATATGCCGTCGCTTCCGACGAAGACCTCCTCCCCTTGGCCGCTGCGCTCCATGCCCATACCGTCATCACTGACGAAGCCTACACCGAAGCCGAAATCCGCCAAGACAACCTCCTCTGGCACAATTTCGACCGCGCAGGCATTGCCCTGCAACACGCCAACGACCGCGGCATTTTGGCCAAATCTCCCCTCATGGATGCCAACGGCCTGCCATACACCGATTTTGCCGCCTATAAACAAGCATGGTTGCAGACCTATTCAGGACAAAGGCCGTCTGAAACCGAATTGCCTGTTCAAACCGGACAAAACGTTCCACTATTTCCAGCCCATCGCGGCGCAGTATTGCCTGCCTATCAACAGGGCGGCGAAACCGCAGCCTTAACGCAATGGCACGCGTTCAAACAAAATTTGGTTCACTACCCGATTACCCAAAACTTTCCGGCACGAAAAAACACCAGCCTCCTCAATGCCTACCTGTCCGCAGGCTGCATTTCACCTCGCCTGCTGGCCGCCGAAGGTTTGGCAAACCGACATTTCGAGTGGCTGGACAAGCTTATTTTCCGCGACTACTGCTACCAGCTCGCCTACCACCGCCGTCTGCCCGAAACAACCGATGCCGCCCCGGTGCGCGAATACTGGCGCAACGGCCAAACCGGCGTACCCGTCATCGACGCCTCCATCCGCAGCCTCGAAGCCACCGGCCACCTACATCCTGTTCTCCAGCAGCTGTGCGCCCACTATTTCTGCCATGCCCTCAACCTTGACCCCAACCAAGGTATCACGTGGACAGCCTCCGTCCAAACCGGCACCGACCCCGCGCTCAACCAAGCCAACTGGCACCTTGCCGCCCAAGACACAGCCACCGTCCGCTATGCCCACCGTTCGCACCAAATCGACCCCGACGGCAGCTACATCCGCAGTTACCTCCCCGAATTGGCACACCTGCCGTCCACCCTCATCCACACACCGTGGGCGGCCGCCGATGACATCGACACACACGGCTATCCCTTTCCTAAGGCCGTCTGAAACCTGCGTTCACACCAAAAAACCACACTAAATACAGCTGAAAAACGTTCAAACAAAATATTTTGGTTTCAGACGGCCAAACAGATTGAATAGCCAAGATTTACACGGTAAACTTACGTCATTAAAAAATTTTATTATTTCATTACAATGAAACCCGCATTCGACATAAAAACGTCACGTTTGGACGTCTTATCCATCCATCTGCACACCGCAGATCTAACCGAATTGGAAGAATTCCTGCGCCAACTGGCAGGCCAGTCCCAAGACGAATTCGTTCCCTTCATTTTAGACGTACAAGATTTCGACCATCCCGAATCCATCGATTTGGGCGGCATGATTTCCCTGTTTGCCCGTTACGGTATGCAAATTTTAGGGCTGCACCACATCAGCGATACCTGGGCGGCGGCGGCGGCGCGTTACCACTTGGTCTTCAAACAAGGCAACGCCACCCAGGCAGCCGACACACAGGCAGCGCCCACCCCGCGCCAGGCACCGCAGCCGCAAGACGTACAGGCCACCGTCATCAACAATCCGACCGTATTGGTCAGCACGCCCGTGCGTACCGGCCAGCAGGTGTACGCTGAAAACGGCGATCTCATCGTTACCGGCATCGTCAGCCAAGGCGCAGAACTTATCGCCGACGGCAACATCCATATTTACGCCCCCATGCGCGGCAGAGCGTTGGCCGGCGCAAAAGGCAACACCAACGCGCGCATCTTCATCCATTCCATGCAGGCCGAGTTAGTCTCCGTTGCCGGCATCTACCGCAACTTCGAGCAAGACCTGCCCGAGCATCTGCACAAAAAACCCGTACAAGTATCATTGCAAGACAACCGACTGGTTATCAGCGCAATCGACGCCGAATAAACATCAGTACTTAAAAAGGAAATATCGTGTCCAAAATCATCGTAGTAACTTCAGGTAAAGGCGGCGTAGGCAAGACCACTACCAGCGCCAGCATCGCAACCGGCCTGGCCCTGCGCGGCCACAAAACCGCCGTAATCGACTTCGACGTCGGTTTGCGCAACCTCGACCTGATTATGGGTTGCGAACGCCGCGTCGTGTATGACCTCATCAACGTCATCCAAGGCGAAGCCACACTCAACCAAGCCCTGATTAAAGACAAAAACTGCGAAAACCTCTACATCCTGCCCGCCTCGCAAACCCGCGACAAAGACGCGCTGACCCGCGACGGCGTCGACAACGTGATGAAAGAGCTGTCCAGCAAAAAAATGGGCTTCGAGTTCATTATCTGCGACTCCCCTGCCGGTATCGAACAAGGCGCACTGATGGCGCTCTACTTTGCCGACGAAGCCATCATCACTACCAATCCGGAAGTATCCAGCGTCCGCGACTCCGACCGCATCTTGGGCATTTTGCAAAGCAAATCCCGCAAAGCCGAACAAGGCGGCACAGTTAAAGAGCACCTGCTGATTACCCGCTACTCCCCAGAGCGCGTGGCCAAAGGCGAAATGCTGTCGGTACAAGACATCTGCGACATCTTGCGTATTCCGTTGATCGGTGTGATTCCTGAATCACAAAACGTCCTGCAAGCTTCCAACGCCGGCGAACCTGTCATCCACCAAGACAATGCCGCCGCCGCGGAAGCCTATAAAGACGTTATCGCCCGCCTCTTGGGTGAAAACCGCGAAATGCGTTTCCTCGAAGCTGAGAAGAAAAGCTTCTTAAAACGACTGTTCGGAGGTTAATACATGTCACTGCTCGATATGCTGTTCGGCAGAAAGCCGAAAACCGCCACAGTCGCGCGCGACCGCCTGCAAATCATCATCGCGCAAGAACGCGCACAAGAAGGCCAAGCTCCGGACTATCTGCCGACCCTGCGTAAAGAGTTGCTGGAAGTCCTGTCCAAATACGTCAACGTATCATTGGACGACATCCGCATCTCCCAAGAGAAACAAGACGGCTTGGACGTTCTTGAGCTGAACATCACCCTGCCGGAACAAAAAAAGGCTTAACACATGACCTTGACCGAATTGCGTTACATCGTAGCCGTCGCACAAGAACGTCACTTCGGACGTGCCGCACGACGCTGCTTTGTCAGCCAGCCCACCCTCTCCATCGCCATCAAAAAGCTGGAGGAAGAGCTGTCGGTATCCCTGTTCGACCGTAGCAGCAACGACATCATCACGACCGAAGCGGGCGAGCGCATTGTTGCCCAAGCCCGCCGGGTTCTGGAAGAAGCCGAACTCATCAAGCACCTTGCCAATGAAGAGCAAAACGAATTGGAAGGCGCGTTCAAACTCGGCCTGATTTTTACCGTTGCCCCCTACCTTCTGCCCAAGCTCATTACCGCGCTGCGTGAAACTGCGCCGAAAATGCCGCTGATGCTGGAAGAGAACTATACCCACATCCTGACCGAGTCGCTCAAACGCGGCGATGTCGATGCAATCGTCGTTGCCGAACCGTTCCAAGAGCCGGGCATCGTAACCGAGCCTCTGTATGACGAACCTTTCTTCGTCATCGTTCCCAAAGGACATCACTTTGAAGAACTCGATGCCGTTACGCCTCAGCTTTTGAGCGAAGAACAAGTGTTGCTGCTGTCCGAAGGCAACTGTATGCGCGACCAAGTGTTGGCAAGCTGTTCCGAATTGGCTTCCAAGCAAAAAATCCAGGGCTTGACCAATACCCTACAAGGCAGCTCCATTAACACCATCCGCCACATGGTTGCCAGCGGCCTGGCCATCAGCGTCATGCCGGCTACCGCATTGACCGAAAACGACCACATGCTTTTCAGCATTATCCCGTTTGAAGGCACTGCACCGCACCGCCGTGTCGTTTTGGCTTATCGCCGCAACTTTGTCCGTCCGAAAGCACTGACTGCCTTGCGCACTGCTATTTTGCAATCGCAACTGACCGGTGTAACGTTCGTCAACGAATAAACCGTAAAACAAAAGGCCATCTGAACATTCAGACGGCCTTTTTATTTTTAACCAAATAAAGGATTAGTAGCGGGTATGAACTTGACTGCCGATAACACCACCCAAAGCCGCGCCACCCAAGGTAGAGCCGGTATCGCCACCAATCAAATTACCTGCCACGCCGCCCAATACCGCACCAGCAGCAGTGTTGCGTTGAGTTTGAGTCATATTGGCACACGCACCCAAAGAAGCGGCCAGCATGATCAAGGTCACAGTTTTTGCAAAAGTTTTCTTCATGGTTTGATTCTCCATCAGGGGTTAAGCTTTATATGGAACAGTATGGCACAACCTTTCATTAATATATTTTCTGATAAGTAAAGACAGATTAAACTAAGATAACGCTCTTGATGAACGGTTAAATGCAAAAACAAACGGCAATTCCAAAAGAATATTTATAAATTTTAATATATTTGGCATAAAATTGCGCATACATCAACCGCATTCGGTAGTGATACAATGACGACTTGTCTGAATTACCGGAAACACCCGTCATGAGTATCTACGCACTGGCACACATCATCCACGTTTATTGCGCGATTGCCTTTGTCGGCGGCGTATTTTTCGAAATGCTGGTCCTCTCCGTTTTACACACCGGCCGCGTTTCACGCGAATCGCGCCGCGAAGTCGAACGTGCCATGTCCCATCGTGCCGTCCGCGTGATGCCGCCTGTCGTCATTACCCTGTTCATCAGCGGCATCGTGATGGTGTACAACCGCTACCTGCCGATACTACACCACCCATTCGACAGCTCCTTCGGCATCATGCTGAGCATCAAAATCCTGTTGGCAGTAAGCGTTTTGGTACATTTTGCCATCGCCGTCGTCAAAATGGCACGGCACACCCTCACCGTCGGCTGGTCGAAATACATACACGCCGTCGTATTCAGCCATATGCTATTTATCGTCTTTTTTGCCAAAGCAATGTTCTACCTGTCTTGGTAAACCTTACCCATACCCCACACACAAGGATTGTTTATGACCCAATACCCGTCCGTCGGCTCGCCGATGTTTTACGGCATCTTCTTTATTGCCGTCTTAATCATGATCGCCATCGATATGGTGTCGCTGAAAAAAAACGGCGCCCACAAAGTCAGCATCAAAGAAGCCCTCGCCTGGAGCGGCATTTGGGTGGCCGTATCCTGCGCGTTTGCCGGCTGGCTCTATTTCGAACTGGCGGGCAACCCGGCTTACGGGGCCGTTGTCGCCAAAGAAAAAGTCCTCGAATTCTTCACCGGCTATGTGCTCGAAAAATCCCTTGCCGTCGACAACATCTTCGTTTTCCTGATGATTTTCGGCTATTTCAAAGTCGAACCCAAATTCCAACACCGCGTCCTGCTCTATGGCGTATTCGGCGCCATCGTCCTGCGCGCCATCATGATTTTCATCGGCGCGGCACTGGTACAGCAATTCGAATGGATTCTCTACCTGTTCGGCGCATTCCTGCTCTATACCGGCATCCACATGATGAAACCCGAATCGGAAGAAGAGGAAGACCTTTCCCAAAACAAAATCCTGACCCTGCTCAAAAAAGTCATCCCGACCAGCCCACAGTTTGACGGTGAAAAATTCTTTACCATTGAAAACGGCAAACGCATCGCTACGCCGCTTTTACTGGTATTGATTATGATCGAATTGAGCGACATCATCTTCGCCGTGGACAGCATTCCCGCTATTTTTGCCGTCACCACCGACCCGTTCATCGTCCTTACCTCCAACATTTTTGCCATCTTAGGCCTGCGTGCCATGTACTTTTTGCTGGCGGATTTTGCCGAACGCTTTATCTTCCTCAAATACGGCTTGGCCTTCGTATTGAGCTTTATCGGTATCAAAATGCTGATTATGCACTGGGTACATATCCCGATTTCCATTTCCCTGTCCGTCGTCTTCGGCGCACTGGGCGCATCCATCCTGACTTCTTTGGTGTACACGCGTCAGCAAGAAAAAAAATAATCCGCCGATACAAAAAGGCCGTCTGAAAAACATTTTTCAGACGGCCTTTTCAAATATCGGACACCAGCTTATTTAGCAGCATCTTTCAATTTGTCGGCAGCTTCTTGAGTTGCATCGGCAGCTTTACCCAAAGCATCTTTAGCCGCATCTTTGGCAGCGTCTTTAGCTTCGCCCACAGCAGCTTTTGCATCGTCCAAAGCTTTGTCGCTGGCTTCTTTAGCACCATCGATGGCTTTACCGGTAGTTTCTTTAGCATCGGAAATTGCTTTCTCCGCAGTTTCCTTCGCATCGGCACCGGCTTCTTTAGCGTCAGAAACAGCCTGTTCAGCAGCGCCTTTAGCTTCGGAAGCAGCAGCATCAGCAGCAGAAGCCGCGTGTTCGGCAGCAGCGTTCACATCAGAAGCAACGGCAGAAGCCGCTTCTTGAGTTTCCTGTTTCGCCTCTTGAGAACAAGCAGCCAAACCAGCCACCATCATCGCAGCAATCAATAATTTTTTCATGTTGTATATCCTTTGGTCTAAAAAATATCCATCAGAACTGACAGATTAAAAAATCATAACATAATTAATACTCGGAAACGGGAGAATTAACGCCAAATAACAACCGATTTACGTTTTTTGAAAAAAATTTCAAAAAAACAGTTGACGAAAAGAAACAAGCTCCCTATAATGCACAGCTTATCGGGTCGTTAGCTCAGTCGGTAGAGCAGCGGACTTTTAATCCGTTGGTCGAGCGTTCGAATCGCTCACGACCCACCAAATATAAAAACCTGCTTTAAAAAAGCAGGTTTTTTTACATCTTTATCAAACCCTTCTCCATACGATACCTCCCCTATCTTCAAAATCAAGCCATATACAGGCTTTGTCCCAATGCCGCGTATGAACGTTACCCAACGCATCACACCAGCACCAACCTATAATCAACCAAGCCCGACTCCCCCTTCCATCAACTTTTTCTAAAAACTTCCAAATACCTACCGTCAACCCACTCTAAATCCTCTTGTATGCCAGACAATTTAGGCATAGACTAAAACTACATTCAACTACAACAATAGGAGAAAGTTTGATGAAACAACTGTCTATGTATATTAACGGCCGTTTTGAAACCGATTTTAACGGTACATGGCGCGATGTATTGAATCCGGCAACCGAAGAAGTCATCGCGCGCGAGCCTAAAGGCGGAAAAGCCGATGTTGACCGTGCCGTTGCTGCCGCCAGAGAGGCGCAAGCCGCATGGGAGCGTTTGCCTGCTGTTGAACGCGGCGTATACTTGCGCAAAATCGCCCAAGGCATACGCGAACGTGCCGACGAGCTGACCGACACCATTGTCGCCGAAGGCGGCAAAACCAAAGACTTGGCACGCATAGAAGTTATGTTCACTGCCGATTATCTCGACTACCAAGCCGAATGGGCGCGCCGTTATGAAGGCGAAATCATCCAAAGCGACCGCCCGCGCGAAAATATTTTATTGTTCAAACGTCCTTTGGGCGTAATTGCCGGCATTTTGCCGTGGAACTTCCCCTTCTTCCTGATCGCCCGCAAAATGGGCCCGGCTTTGGTAACAGGCAATACCATCGTCGTCAAACCAAGCAGCGTTACCCCGATCAACTGCCACATCTTTGCTGAAATCGTTCACGCTTCAGGCTTACCGGCCGGCGTATTCAACGTCGTCAACGGCCCGGGTGCAGAAATCGGCAATGCCTTGGCATCACATCCGCAAGTCGACATGGTCAGCCTGACCGGTTCTGTAGAAGCAGGCCGCCAAGTAATGGAAGCTGCCGCCACCAACATTACCAAAGTCTCATTGGAACTCGGCGGCAAAGCCCCTGCCATCGTTTTGAAAGACGCGGATTTGGACTTGGCAGTGAAATCCATCTTGGCTTCGCGCGTCGGCAACACCGGCCAAATCTGCAACTGCGCCGAGCGCGTGTATGTCCACAGCAGCCTGAAAGACGCGTTCATTGAAAAAATGACTGCCGCCATGAAAGGCGTTCGCTACGGCAACCCGGCCGAAGCCGAACCCGGCGCGCTGGAAATGGGCCCGCTGATTGAAGAGCGCGCCGTCAAAGCCGTTGCTGAAAAAGTGGAACGCGCCGTCAAACAAGGTGCGACACTGGTCTGCGGCGGCAAACGTGCCGACGGCAAAGGCTACTTCTTCGAACCTACCCTGCTGACCGATACCGACAACAGCATGGACATCATGAAAGAGGAAACCTTCGGCCCAGTCCTGCCGGTTGCCACTTTCGACACGCTCGACCAAGTCATCGCTTTGGCAAACGACAGCGAGTTCGGCCTGACCAGTTCCGTCTATACCACCAATCTGAATGAAGCGTTTTATGTAACCCGTCGCCTGCGTTTCGGCGAAACCTACATCAACCGCGAAAACTTCGAAGCCATGCAAGGCTTCCATGCCGGTTGGAAAAAATCAGGTATCGGCGGCGCCGACGGTAAACACGGTTTGGAAGAATACCTGCAAACCCAAGTCGTCTATTTGGAAACTGATATCTAACTGCCGATACGGCCCTTCATGAAACAAAAGGCCGTCTGAAGCTGATTTTTCAGGTTAAACTGCACCCAAAAAGTTGCTACTACAACTAACAAGGTGCAGTTTTTTATAACTAATTTTTATTAAATAGGAAAGTAACCATGTTGCACAAAATCGGGATAATGAGCGCGTTGATTTTGGGTCTTGCCATGCCTGCCGCTGCTGAATGTTTGATTCAAAAAGATGGTATCGGAGGAATTAAATTAGGGCAGAACTTAAAGCAGGTAAAACAGAAATTCCCGAAGGCGAAAATGGAGAGAACAAGCGATGCCGAAGGTGTGGCGTATGTTGCCATTACGCTGTCTAAAGACGTTATGGTTATCGCTTTTCAAGATGGAGACGACGATCCTGATTCTCCTATAAAACTCCATAAAAAAATTGATTCTTTGAGCACCTATTCTCCCGCCTGTCACACGGCTTCAGGTGTACACCCGGGCATGAAGATTAAAGATGCAGAAGCCAAGTTGGGCAAAGTCAAAAAAATCATAATGTCGGAAATAGAAGCGCGTGAATATGTAACATTTGCCCGCCAACCTAAAAATTTTACATTTGAAGTGGAACGTGGAACAGGGATTTATCCGGGTAAAGGTGAAGCGCCGAATCAAACTCGGCGTTACCGTCAAACGGGACGTATTGAGGCAATTTCCGTATCTCAATCCAACGGTTTTGATAATTGAAGAGCAAGATATTAGACAGAATGAACTGCACCCCCAAAGTTGCCCTCCAACTAACAAGGTGCAGTTTTTTATGACCCAATATACATTACACTTCAAAATACCAAACCGTATTCCACTACCTGTCCGCGTACGCAAACCAATACCGCATCTCACGCACCCATCTGCGACGTTGGATAACCGCCTGTCAGGAAAGCGGCATCTGCCCACTCAAACCCTTCAGTCCAAAATCTTGACCGACTACCGCAAAAATACCTTTATCGGCGACAAGCCGATCACAAAAATACTGTTTTTGGAGGCAGTTCAGGTTTCAGACGACCTTTCTGCCTTTATAGAAAAAAATACCGACATCGCGTAAAATAGAGCCAATTTTTCACTTTATTCAGGCCGTCTGAACACATGGGCAGCCTGACTTATTTTTCCGGAAAACATCATGAGCGAACAAAACAATCCTCAAATCGAGCCGCAGTTGGACGAAAACCAAATCATCGCCCTGCGCCGCGAAAAACTGCACAACATCCGCAAAGAACGCAACGCTTACCCTAACGATTTCAAACGCGACAGCTTTGCCGCCGACCTGCACACCCAATACGGCGAAATCAGCAAAGAAGAACTCGACCCGCAAGGCATTCCCGTCAAAGTGGCCGGCCGTATGATGCTCAAACGTCAAATGGGCAAAGCCAGCTTCGCCACCATTCAAGACGTGACCGGTCAAATCCAGCTTTATTTGAACAACAAAGGCGTGAGCCAAGAAGTCTTGGATGACTTCAACCACTGGGACTTGGGCGACATCGTCGGCGCGGAAGGTACTTTGTTCAAAACCAACCACGGTGAATTGACCGTGCGCGTATCTAATATCCGCCTGCTGTCCAAATCCCTGCGTCCTCTGCCCGACAAACACAAAGGTTTGAGCGATCAGGAAACCAAATACCGTCAACGCTACGTCGATTTGATTGCCAACGAAGAATCGCGCAATACCTTCATCAAACGCAGCCAAATCATCCAATCCGTGCGCAATTTCATGGTGAACGAGCATTATTTGGAAGTCGAAACCCCGATGATGCACCCGATTCCCGGCGGCGCAACGGCGAAACCTTTCGTGACCCACCACAACGCTTTGGACATTCCGCTCTACCTGCGCATCGCGCCCGAGCTGTATCTGAAACGCTTGGTGGTCGGCGGTTTGGAGCGCGTGTTTGAAATCAACCGCAGCTTCCGCAACGAAGGCATGTCCGTGCGCCACAACCCTGAATTCACCATGATCGAATTCTACGAAGCCTTCTCCGACTACGAGCGCATGATGCAGATGGCGGAAGATATCATCCGCAACGCTTCCCGCGCGGTAAACGGCACGGCGAAAATCAGCTACAACGGCAAAGAAGTCGATTTGGAAAGCCCGTTTGAACGCCTGACCATTCTCGAAGCCATCAAAAAATACAATCCGCACTACACCGACGAGCAGTTGAACGATGAAGAATGGCTGAAAAAAGAAATCGTCAAACACGGTGAAAGTCTGCCTCCGTCTCCGGGCATCGGCAGCCTGCAACTTGCCCTGTTTGAAGGTTGCGCCGAGGGCAAACTATGGAACCCGACTTTCATCATTGACTACCCTGTCGAAGTGTCGCCATTGGCACGCGCATCCGACAGCAAACCGGGTCTGACCGAGCGTTTCGAATTGTTCGTTGTCGGCCGTGAGCTGGCAAACGGCTATTCCGAGTTGAACGATCCCGAAGACCAAGCCGAACGCTTCAAAGCGCAAGTAGCACAAAAAGACGCCGGCGACGACGAAGCCATGCACTACGATGCCGACTACATCCGCGCGATGGAATTCGGCCTGCCGCCGACAGGCGGCTGCGGCATCGGTATCGACCGCTTAGTAATGTTGCTGACCGATTCGCAAACCATCCGTGACGTGATTCTGTTCCCGCAAATGCGTCCCGAATAACGCATTGAAATAAAATCAAGGCCGTCTGAAAACAAGACTCTGTTTTCAGACGGCCTTTTTGTTCAAATATGTAAAACGGGAAAATTAAAATCGATAAATCCTTTACACCATAATAATAAAATTACATGATAATCAAAAAGATAATATAAAAAAGAATATGTAAACGTTTTTCAGTTTGTTGACAGTCTGCTAGAATACATCCAGTTACAGACAGCCTCCACACACAGGCCGTCTGAAAATACAGAAACTCTGAAAGGTTTGTATGGATCAATTTTTCGAACAGCTTCACGGCTGGGTAAACGCCATCAACGACCCAATGTGGTCGGGGTTGGTATATATGCTTTTAGGCGCAGGCCTCTTTTTCACCGTTACCACCGGTTTTGTACAATTCCGCCTCTTCGGCCGCAGTATCAAAGAAATGTTGGGCGGCCGCAAACAAGGTGATGATCCGCACGGAATCACACCATTCCAAGCATTCGTTACCGGCTTGGCCAGCCGCGTAGGCGTGGGCAACATCGCCGGCGTGGCGATTGCCATCAAACTCGGCGGGCCGGGTGCGGTATTCTGGATGTGGGTAACCGCCTTAATCGGCATGAGTTCGGCGTTTGTCGAATCTTCACTGGCCCAACTCTTTAAAGTCCGGGACTACGACAACCACCACTTCCGCGGCGGTCCTGCCTACTACATCACTCAAGGCCTGGGACAAAAATGGCTGGGCGTTTTGTTCGCCCTGAGCCTGATTTTCTGTTTCGGCTTTGTATTTGAAGCCGTACAGACCAATACCATCGCCGATACCACCAAAGCGGCATGGGGCTGGGATCAACACTATGTCGGTGTCGCCCTGGTCATTCTGACTGCCCCGATTATCTTCGGCGGTATCCGTCGCGTATCTAAAGCCGCGGAAATTATCGTTCCGCTGATGGCGGTTTTATATCTCGTCATAGCACTCTTCATCATTGCTACCAATATTTCCCTGATTCCTGACGTGTTCGGTCAGATTTTCTCCAACGCGTTCAACTTTGATTCGGCTGCAGGAGGTTTCCTCGGCGGTCTGATTTCGATCACCATGATGCAGGGTATCAAACGCGGCCTGTATTCCAATGAGGCGGGTATGGGTTCCGCGCCGAACGCCGCAGCCGCAGCCGAAGTAAAACACCCCGTCTCCCAAGGCATGATTCAAATGCTGGGCGTTTTCGTCGATACCATCATCGTCTGCTCATGCACCGCCTTTATCGTCTTGACCTATCAACAGCCTTACGGCGACCTGAGCGGTGCGGCGCTAACCCAAGCGGCAATCGTCAGCCAGGTAGGCGAATGGGGAGCGGGCTTCCTTGCTGCCATCCTGTTTATGTTTGCCTTTTCAACCGTTATCGGCAACTATGCCTATGCCGAGTCCAACGTCCAATTCATCAAGAGCCATTGGCTGGTTACCGCCGTTTTCCGTATGCTGGTTTTGGCATGGGTCTACTTCGGTGCAGTTGCCAACGTACCCTTGGTATGGGATATGGCAGACATGGCCATGGGCATCATGGCATGGATTAACCTCGTTGCTATCCTGCTCCTGTCCCCACTTGCCTTCCTGCTGTTGAAAGACTACACAGCCAAGCTGAAAATGGGCAAAGACCCAGAGTTCAAACTCTCTGAACACCCGGGCTTGAAACGAAAAATCAAATCCGATATCTGGTAAAACCAAAGGCCGTCTGAAATTTCAGACGGCCTTTTTAATCCCTGCCATTTAGACAAAACGATGCCTCTTAAAGCAGAAGCCTTAAGGGGCAGAGCGTTGCGGCACATCTTTTCAGACGGCCTTAAAAAAGTATTGAAATCCTGCTGATGACGCAACGCCTGATGCTGTTCAAAAAATATTGGGGCATTGCACCTTTGAACCGACAGAGCCGAAAGCCGCTAAAAACACCTACACAGCCGAAGTTTCATCTGGCTGACCAAGCTGAACAACCTGCGTATTTTAGAGCAAGGCAGCGAGCGGCCATTGACTGATTCTGAGCGTTCTATACTTATGGACGAGCCGTATAAAAAAGTTAACTTATACCGGCGATTGATATTCGTACACATGATACGGATAGCACCAAAGGGAAAAACGGCATTTTCCAAAATGTTGGTGTCAAAACCGCCCTTTCATTCCCAAAATACCAAATTGACGAACTGGGCAAAGAAATCAGACTATGCCGTCTGAAAAAACGCCCGCCTGTCCGTTAAATTAATCCATCCCTGTTTCAGACGGCCTGAAGCAGGGATTTTTATATACAAATAAGGGGAAAAACATGACTTGGCGCAGCCTGCTCATTCAAAACGGCGGCAAACTATCCTTGCAACGCCGGCAACTGCTGATTCAACAAAACGGTGAGTTCCATACCGTACCATTAGAAGACATTGCCGTAATCATCATCGAAAACCGCGAAACCCTGATTACCGCCCCGCTCTTATCAGCCTTAGCCGAGCATGGTACAACCCTGCTGACATGTGACGAGCAGTTCCTCCCTGCGGACAATGGCTGCCTTATGCCCAATATCACCGCCAACTCAAAATCCTCAAGCTGCAGCTAAATATAAGCGAACCCTTAAAAAAGCAACTCTGGCAACATATCGTCCGCCAAAAAATCCTAAATCAAGCATTTGTCGCAGACGAAACAGGCAATGATCTTGCAGCCAAACGGCTGCGCACTTTGGCAGTCGAAGTCCGTTCGGGCGACACCGGAAACCGTGAAGCCCAAGCTGCCGCCCTCTACTTCCAAGCCCTCTTTGGAGAAAAGTTTACCCGTAATGACAACAATACCGTCAATGCCACATTGAACTACACCTACGCCGTACTCCGTGCAGCAGTTGCACGCACCCTGACCTTATATGGTTGGTTACCTGCATTAGGCTTGTTTCATAGAAGCGAACTAAATCCATTCAACCTCGCCGATGACTTTATCGAACCCTTACGCCCATTGGCCGACCTGTTCGTTATACATTTGCATGAACAAGGCCGTCTGAAAACTGATCTGACCCCTAACATCAAACAAAACCTTATCAAGACCCTTCACTGTCAAATCTGCATCGAACGGCAATATTTCAGCACCTTGGCCGCTATCGACAAAATGATTTCTTCATTTCAAGCCAGCATCACCGACAAAAACGCCAAACAGCTGAAATTGCCTGAAATCTTGCCATTGAAAGAATACCAATATGAGTGAGGCCAAATTTATGAGGATTATCGTCTTCTTCGACCTACCGGTTACCACGGCGGCCAAGCGCAAAGCCGCCAATCAATTCCGCCAGTTTTTATTAAAAGATGGATACCAAATGCTCCAACTTTCCGTATACAGCCGTATTGTCAAAGGTCGAGATTCGTTGCAAAAACACCACAATAGACTATGTGCAAACCTGCCACAAGAAGGCTCAATCCGCTGTTTGGAAGTAACAGAAAAGCAATTTGCCACCATGAAACTGCTGTTGGGAGAGCTAAAAACCCAAGAAAAAAGGGTCAATTCAGACCAACTATTATTATTTTAAAGCCACTTTTTTAGTCAAAATAAAACGGGAAACCCTTATAGAATAAGGATTTCCCGTTGGATTATTGTAGCACTGCGAAATGAGAAAGGGAGCTACAACACGCAACGGGGTCAGTACCGGATAAAGTTTATTGTAGCACTGCGAAATGAGAAAGGGAGCTACAACTATATTCACCCCATTGAATGAAACAATAAAATTGTAGCGTTGTAAAATAAAATAGAGACTTCCTAAATGAAAAAAGCACTACCTAAACAGGTAGTGCTTTCATATCAATTTGCTTATTCAGCAGAATCAGCTGCTTTATCAACCAATTCAACCAATGCCAAAGGAGCATTATCACCTTTACGGAAACCGTATTTCAGTACACGAACATAGCCGCCGTTACGAGCAGCAAAGCGTGGACCCAATTCGTCAAACAATTTAACTACAACATCACGATCGCGAGTGCGGTTAAAAGCCAAACGACGGTTTGCCAAAGATGGTTTTTTACCCAAAGTAATCAAGGGTTCAACTACGCGGCGCAATTCTTTTGCTTTCGGCAAAGTTGTCACGATGGTTTCGTGAGTCAACAAGGAATTCGCCATATTGCGCAGCATCGCAGCGCGGTGGCTGCTAGTACGGTTTAATTTGCGGTTGCCATTACGATGACGCATGTCATTATCCTTTAATCTTCAAACTTACGGCTTTTCTAAGCCTACAGGCGGCCAAGCTTCTAATTTGGAACCTAATGTCAGACCTTTAGAGGCCAACACTTCTTTGATCTCATTCAAAGATTTACGACCCAAATTAGGGGTCTTGAGAAGCTCGGTTTCAGTACGTTGAATCAAATCGCCAATATAGTAAATATCTTCAGCTTTCAGACAATTAGCTGAACGTACGGTTAATTCCAAATCATCTACAGGACGCAGCAAGATAGGATCGATAGGAGGCGCTTTTTCTTCAACCTCTTCAACCGGAGTACCTTGCAAATCTGCAAAAATAGACATTTGGTCAATTAAGATACGTGCGGCACTACGTACAGCTTCTTCTGGATCAAGAGAACCATTGGTTTCAATATCTAAAACCAATTTATCCAAATCCGTACGTTGCTCTACGCGTGCAGGTTCAACTTCAAAGCTAACACGACTGATGGGCGAAAAGCTCGCATCCAACTGAATCGCACCAATCTGTTTGTTCTCATCACGCAATACGCGACGACCTGAAACAGATTGATAACCACGACCTTGCTCTACTTTAATTTCCATGTCGATTTGACCATTGTCGGACAAGTGGCAAATAACATGTTCAGGATTGATGATTTCCACATCATGTGGCAAATCAATATCACCGGCTACAACAGCACCGGCACCTGCTTTTTTCAAAGTCAACTGAACTTGATTACGACCGTGAAGCTTAAATACGATACCTTTAATGTTCAAGAGAACGTCAACAACATCCTCTTGAACACCATCAATAGTAGAGTATTCGTGCAATACGCCAGAAATAACTACTTCAGTTGGTGCAAAGCCATTCATGGATGACAGTAAGATACGACGCAAAGCATTACCTAAAGTATGACCAAAACCACGCTCAAATGGCTGCATAGACACCTTAGCTCGAGTAGAAGACAAGGTATCTACATCGATTTGACGAGGTTTCAAAAATTCGGTTGTGCTATTTTGCATTTAACTGTCCCTCATTGAGCTAGCATTATTTAGAGTAGAACTCTACCACCAGCTGTTCATTAATATCGCCAGACAATTCTGAGCGATCCGGCATATTTTTGAATACACCTTCCAATTTGTCGGCATCAACAGATACCCAGCTTGGCAAGCCAATTTGAGTAGCCAAGCTCAATGCCTCTTGGATACGTACTTGTTTCTTAGCTTTTTCACGAACAGCTACAACATCGCCTGCTTTAACTTGGAAAGAAGGGATATTAACAACCTGACCGTTTACAACGATAGCTTTATGAGAAACCAATTGACGTGCTTCAGCGCGGGTAGAGCCAAAACCCATACGATAAACGACATTGTCCAAACGGGACTCCAGCAATTGCAACAGCAATTCACCGGTAGAACCTTTACGACGATCAGCTTCCGCAAAGTAACGACGGAACTGGCGTTCTAACACGCCATAAATACGACGGATTTTTTGTTTTTCACGCAATTGCAAACCGTAGTCTGACAAACGTGGTTTCTTTGCACCGTGCTGACCAGGTGCAGAATCCATTTTACATTTTGAATCCAAAGAGCGACGTGCACTCTTCAAAAACAGATCCGTACCTTCGCGACGTGCTAATTTACATTTAGGGCCAATATAACGTGCCATGTTTTAAATCACTCCAATATTAAATACGACGTTTTTTAGGCGGACGGCAACCGTTATGAGGCAACGGGGTAACGTCAGTAATGCTGGTAATCTTGAAACCAAGAGCGTTTAAAGCACGTACAGAAGATTCGCGACCAGGGCCAGGGCCTTTAATGCGGACTTCTAAATTTTTAACGCCATACTCTTGGGCAACTTTACCAGCTGCTTCTGCTGCAACTTGTGCTGCAAATGGTGTACTTTTACGAGAACCTTTAAAACCAGCGCCGCCAGAGGTAGCCCAAGACAATGCATTGCCTTGACGGTCAGTGATTGTAATGATGGTATTGTTGAAAGATGCATGAACGTGCACAATACCTTCGCTTACGGTTTTACGTACTTTTTTACGTACACGCGAAGCTGTGTTTGCTTTAGCCATTAATCAAATTCCTTAAAATTTATTTCTTACCGGCAATCGCTTTGCGCGGACCTTTACGGGTACGGGCATTTGTGCGAGTGCGTTGACCACGACAAGGCAAGCCACGACGATGACGGAAGCCACGATAGCAACCCATATCCATCAGTCGTTTAATGCTCATCGTTACTTCACGACGCAAATCACCTTCAACTTCATATTTAGCAACTTGCTCACGCAAAGCGTCTAATTGAGCCTCGTCCAAATCTTTTGCTTTAGTAGTAGGAGCAATATTTGCTGCCTCACAAATCAATTTAGCACGAGTCGCACCAATACCATAAATAGCCTGAAGGCCAATTACGATATGGGCATTATTAGGGATATTTACCCCTGCAATACGAGCCATATTTTTTCCTTTTTAGGGCAAAGTATGTCACTATACCATAAAATCAAGAGTTAAGAAAACTAACTTCTTAGCCTTGACGTTGTTTGTGACGTGGGTCAGTACAAATTACGCGAACTACACGATTACGACGAATAATCTTGCAATTGCGACAAATTTTCTTTACAGAAGGTTGTACACGCATTTTATTTCCTTTTATCGTTTATCTTGCTCGGAAAACAATCCGAGCACGGGTTAAATCATAAGGAGTTAGTTCAACTGTTACCTTATCACCTGGAGAAATACGGATATAGTGCATTCGCATTTTTCCAGAGATATGACCAAGTACTACATGATCATTTTCCAGTTTTACTTTAAACGTTGCATTGGGCAAAGTCTCAAGGATTTCACCCTGCATCTGTATGGTATCTTCTTTAGCCATAAGCCTACTTACGTGATAAAGATTTCATATCTGGACGACTCATCAAATCTTCATACTGACTACTCATTACGTAGGAATTGATTTGCGTCCTAAAATCCATTGTAACGACAACCAAGATAAGCAAAGACGTTCCTCCTAAATAGAAAGGCACATTCAATGCTGTCGTTAAAAATTCAGGTATCAGACAGATTGTAGTGATATACAAAGCACCAAATAATGTCAGTCTCAGTACAACTTTTTCCAAATATCTAGAAGTTTGCTCACCCGGGCGAATACCAGGTACAAATGCACCACTTTTCTTCAAATTCTCAGCCATTTCTTTAGGGCTAAATACTAAAGCAGTATAGAAATAGCAGAAGAAGATAATAGTTGTTGCAAATAATACAATATACAAAGGCTGCCCATGTTGCAGCATTGCAGCAACCTTGTGAAGAATAGAATTCGTACTATTTGAACCAAACCAACCTAAAAGAGTAGATGGAAAAAGGATAATACTGGAAGCAAAAATAGGAGGAATAACACCGGCCATATTTAGCTTGAACGGCATATGAATGCTTTGTCCTGGCATCATTCCAGAGCCAAATTGCCTTTTAGCATAATGCACAGGAACCTTACGCTGAGCACTTTCAAAATATACT
Source organism: Neisseria sp. P0022.S009 (assembly GCF_051956675.1). Lineage (NCBI taxonomy): Bacteria > Pseudomonadati > Pseudomonadota > Betaproteobacteria > Neisseriales > Neisseriaceae > Neisseria > Neisseria sp. P0022.S009. The sequence continues at coordinate 52,432 of NZ_JBQCXE010000006.1, read as the reverse complement.
ACAGCATAGATCAACAGCAAAATACCAATAACAATGGATACTGCCATTAACATACTCATAGAGCCTTGTTCAGTCAAAGTCAACAACCGAACAATACCAGATGGAATACCCGATACAATACCTGCTGTAATAATTAAGGAAATGCCATTACCGATACCACGCTCGGTAATCTGCTCCCCCAACCACATCAAAAACATCGTACCTGTAACCAAACAGACTACTGTAGAAATATGAAACTCAAGCGAACTTGTTACAACAACTCCTTGTTGATAAACAAATGTTGCAACACCAAAGCTTTGTAATACAGCCAATAATACCGTCCCATACCTAGTATATTTCGTAATTATTTTCCGACCAGCCTCACCTTCCTTTTTTAAAGCTTTTAAAGAAGGAATGATCTCTGAAGCAAGCTGAACAATAATCGACGATGAAATATAAGGCATGATACCAATTGCAAATATACTAAAGCGCTCCAACGAACCACCCGAGAACATATTTAACATTCCGAATATGCCGTTTGCAGCGCCTTCGTATAACTTAGCTAATGCAACAGCATCTACGCCCGGTACCGGTATATGAGCACCAATACGGAAAACGACTAAAGCTCCTAATAGAAACACTAGACGTTTTTTCAGATCTCCAAATTTGGATAATCCTGATAAAGATTGTTGATTAGCCACTATAGTGCAAGCCTTATTCTTCTACTTTGCCACCAGCAGCTTCAATTGCAGCTTTAGCACCTTTAGTAGCTTTTACACCTTTCAAGGTAACTGCTTTAGAAATCTCACCAGAAGCAATAACTTTTACATTAGAAGCAGTCGCAGGAATTAGACCAGCTTGTTTAAGAACCAAAACATCAATTTCGTTTACAGCAATCAGATTCAACTCACTCAAACGAACTTCAGCATTAGCGGCAGCAGTCAAAGATTTGAAACCACGCTTAGGCAGGCGACGTTGCAAAGGCATTTGACCACCTTCAAAACCTACCTTGTGGAAACCGCCAGCACGGCTTTTTTGACCTTTATGGCCACGACCACCTGTCTTACCCAGGCCACTACCAATACCACGGCCTACACGACGACTAGCGTGAGTAGCACCCTCAGCAGGTTGAATAGTATTCAAAAACATATTAAGACTCCACTTTCAACAAGTAGCTGATTTTATTGATCATACCACGGTTTTCAGGGGTATCTAAAACCTCTACTGTATGCTCACGGCGACGCAAACCTAAGCCACGAGCACAAGCACGATGAGATTCAATTGTACCGATCAGGCTCTTAACCAATGTAACTTTAATCTTTTTTTGCTCAGTCATGGTTAGCTCCCAAAATATCTTCTACTGTCAAGCCACGTTTAGCGGCAATATCAGCAGGGGTATACAGTTTAGACAAACCGTCTAATGTAGCACGTACAATATTGTAAGGGTTAGTAGAACCATGCACTTTAGCTGAGATGTTATGGATACCCATAGCATCAAATACTAAACGCATTGGACCACCAGCTTTTACACCGCTACCTTCTTTAGCAGGTTGCATAAATACTTTAGTAGCGCCATGACGACCAATAACTTCATGATGAATAGTACCATTTTTCAAAGGTACTTTAATCATGGAGCGGCGTGCTTGATCCATTGCTTTTTGAACAGCAACTGGCACTTCTTTTGATTTACCCTTACCCATACCGATGCGACCATCACCATCACCAACAACAGTCAGTGCAGAGAAAGCCATGATACGGCCACCTTTAACTACTTTAGTCACGCGATTAACTGCGACCATCTTTTCAATCAGGCCGTCACCGCGTTCTTCAATTTCATGTTTTGCCATCTGAAAGTCTCCAAATATTAGAAGCTTAAACCATTTTCACGTGCAGCTTCAGCCAAAGCTTTCACACGACCGTGATATTGGAAACCTGAACGGTCAAAAGCAACTTTTTCAACACCTACTGCTTTAGCTTTTTCAGCAATACGCTTACCAACTACAGCTGCTGCTTCAACGTTGCTACCTGATTTCAGGCTACTACGTACTTCAGCTTCCAATGTAGAGGCTTGAGCCAATACTTTATCACCTTCAGCACTAATTACTTGAGCATAAATATGATTATTGCTGCGGAACACACATAATCTTACCATTTTCAAGTCCGCAATACGCGCACGGGTTTTGCGTGCACGACGGAGTCGGGTTGTATGTTTATCCATTAGTGAACCTCAATTATTTTTTCTTGGCTTCTTTCATCACTACTACTTCACCTACATAACGAACACCTTTGCCTTTATAAGGCTCAGGAGAACGGAATGCACGAATTTCAGCAGCGACTTGGCCAACCACTTGTTTATCTGCACCAGTCAAAACGATTTCTGTTTGGCTAGGAGTTTGAACAGAAACACCTTCAGGCATTTCATATACGATTGGATGAGAGAAACCCAAAGATAAGTTCAAAACTTTGCCTTGCGCTTGGGCACGATAACCCACACCAATCAATTGAAGTTTTTTCTCAAAACCTTCAGAAACACCCTTAACCATGTTATTAACCAATGCACGAGCAGTACCAGACATAGCATTAGCCTGTTTACTGTCATTTTTTGCAGCAAAAGTCAATTTACCATCGTTTAGTTCAATAGCAACATCGGAATGCAAAGGAAAGGACAATTCGCCATGTTTACCTTTGATTACCAATGCATCTGTTCCGAATTTTACTTCTACACCAGCAGGAACAGTCACTGGGTTTTTTGCGACGCGTGACATTTACATTTCTCCACTAGGCTACGATGCACAACAACTCACCACCAACACCCTCAGAACGGGCTTTGCGATCAGTCATCACACCTTTAGAAGTACTAACAATAGCAACACCCAAGCCATTCATTACGCTAGGGATCTCGCTTGATGCTTTGTAAATACGCAAACCAGGACGTGAAACACGTTTAATTTGCTCAATCACAGGGCGACCTGCATAGTATTTCAATTGAATTTCCAATACCGGTTTTGCATCAGCAGAAACCGTAAAATCCTCGATATAGCCTTCATCTTTCAGAACTTTTGCAATTGCACATTTCAATTTTGAAGAAGGCATGGCAACAGTTGCTTTATTAGCACGTTGCGCATTGCGAATACGAGTCAACATATCGGAAATAGGATCATGCATACTCATTATTTATACTCCTATTACCAGCTAGCTTTAACAACACCAGGAATCTCGCCACGCATAGCGATTTCACGGATTTTAATACGGCCCAAACCAAATTTACGGAAAGTGCCACGAGGACGACCTGTTAAAGCACAACGACGACGTTGACGTACAGGTGCTGCATTACGAGGAATGGATTGAAATTTCAAACGTGCCTCAAAACGTTCTTCTTCAGTCGCATTAGCATCATTAATAACAGCGAAAATTGCCTCACGTTTAGCTGCAAACTTTTTCGCCAATGCTTGACGTTTCAGCTCACGATTAATAAGTGCTTTCTTAGCCATGATTATCCTTTAAACGGAAACTTGAACAGTGACAACAAAGCTTTCGCTTCTTCATCAGTTTTTGCAGTAGTTGTAATAGTAATATTCAAACCACGCAAAGCATCGATTTTATCGTATTCAATTTCCGGGAAAATAATTTGCTCACGAACGCCCATATTGTAATTGCCACGACCATCAAATGATTTACCACTTACACCGCGGAAGTCACGTACGCGAGGCAATGCAATAGTAATCAAACGATCTAAGAATTCAAACATTTGATCACGACGCAATGTTACTTTGCAACCAACTGGATAGTTATCACGGATTTTAAAACCTGCGATAGATTTACGGGCAACTGTAACAACTGGTTTTTGACCAGCAATTTTCTCTAAATCAGAAACAGCATGCTCCATTACTTTTTTATCAGCAACAGCTTCACCTACACCCATATTCAAGGTAATTTTTTCAATACGTGGAACTTCCATTACTGATTTGTAACCAAATTGTTTAACCAATTCAGGAACAACTGTATCTTTATAAAACTCTCTCAAACGAGCCATGTTATCTCCTTATGCTCCAATGATAGAGCCATTTGATTTGAAGAAACGAACGCGTTTAACTTTGCCTTCATTTTCAATCAGCTTAATACCAACACGGTCTGCTTTATTAGTTTCCGGATTCAGGATTGCAATATTAGAAATATCCAAAGGCATTTCTTTAGTAATAATACCACCCTCAATACCACGCATTGGATTAGGTTTTTGATGGCGTTTGACAACATTCACACCTTCAACAACAACTTTATCACCCAACACTCGAACTACTTGACCTTGCTTACCTTTATCTTTACCGGCAATCACTACAACCTGATCGCCTTTAATGATTTTATTCATCGCGCTATTCCTTATAATACTTCGGGCGCCAATGAAACGATTTTCATAAATCGCTCAGTACGCAATTCACGGGTTACCGGGCCAAAAATACGAGTACCCAGAGGCTCAAGTTTATTATTTAATAACACAGCGGCGTTGTTATCAAATTTAATTAGCGCACCATCAGGACGACGCACACCCTTAGCAGTACGAACAACTACCGCATTGTATACATCACCTTTTTTGACACGACCACGTGGGGCTGCATCTTTAACTGCAACTTTAATAATATCGCCAACAGAAGCGTAGCGACGCTTAGATCCGCCCAATACCTTGATGCACATCACGCGACGCGCACCAGAGTTATCAGCCACATCTAAGATGGTCTGCATTTGAATCATATTAGTACCTTTAAATTAACCAACTTAATTTACCACTTTCATATAACTCGCACCTTACTTTAAGCTGCTTATTAAATGAAACCATCACGGTTCTAGTAAACCAGTCTTGGATCCCGAAGGGAGAGAAACTTCCATAAGAAGCTGGAAGATAAGAAACGAAGTTTACACGCAAATCAAATTTGCTGCAAGACTTCGTTTCTTATTAAGCTACATTACTGTATTTTAAATCAAACAGTACGTGCTTTCTCAACCAATTCTTTGACAACCCAAGACTTGGTTTTTGACAAAGGACGAGATTCTTCGATTACCACTACATCACCGATGCCATATTGATTGCTTTCATCATGTGCATGGATTTTAGTTGATAAACGAATGATTTTACCGTACAGAGGGTGTTTAACTTTACGCTCAACCAATACTGTAACAGTTTTGTCCATTTTGTCGCTTACCACTTTGCCTTGCAAAGTACGAACATTTTTAGCTTCGCTCATTACTTAGCACCTTTTTCAGTTAAAATGGTTTTAATACGAGCAATATCGCGACGTACACGTTTCAACTCGCTAGATTTACCCAACTGACCGGTTGCATTTTGCATGCGCAAGCCAAACTGAGCTTTCAACAAGTCCAACAAATCAGAGTTTAATTGCTCAATAGATTTGTCTTTCAATTCATTTGCTTTCATTATTGACCCACCTGTCTTACCACAAAGGTTGTAGGAATAGGCAATTTGGCAGCAGCCAATTCAAATGCTTCACGAGCCAAAGACTCAGGAACACCGTCCATTTCGTACAATACTTTGCCTGGTTTAATTTCAGCAATGTAATATTCCACATTACCTTTACCGCCACCCATACGAACTTGGATAGGTTTCTCAGTAATTGGTTTATCAGGGAATACACGAATCCAAATGCGACCACCACGTTTAATATGACGAGTCATAGTACGACGAGCAGCTTCGATTTGGCGGGCAGTCAAACGACCACGACCTACGGCTTTCAAACCGAACTCACCGAAACTTACTTTGTTACCGCGAGTAGCAATACCTGTGTTACGACCTTTTTGTTGCTTGCGATATTTCAGTCTAGTTGGCTGCAGCATTACGTCCACCTGCCTTTCTTTGTTTCTTCTCATGCTCAGGTTTAGAAGATTTAATATTACCTTCTGTATAAACCCAAACTTTCAGACCCAGTACACCATAAGTAGTGTGCGCTTCGCTAGTTGCATAATCTACATTTGCACGCAAAGTATGCAAAGGTACGCGACCTTCACGGTACCATTCGCTACGAGCTATATCAGCACCATTCAGACGGCCTGAAGTCATGATCTTGATGCCTTTGGCACCAGAACGCATTGCATTTTGCATTGCACGTTTCATTGCACGACGGAATTGAACACGTTTTTCAAGCTGCTGGGCAATACCATCAGCAATAATTTGCGCATCCAACTCAGGACGGCGAATCTCTTCAATATTTACATGAACTGGCACACCCATCAGAGCTTGCAAGTCACGTTTCAAGATTTCGATATCCTCACCTTTTTTACCAATAACCACACCTGGACGAGCAGAGTGGATAGTGATACGTGCAGATTTAGCAGGACGTTCGATTACTACGCGACCAACTGAAGCATTTGCCAATTTTTTGCGCAAGTAATTACGAACATCAATATCTTGTTTCAAAACAGTTGAAAAGTCGGTGCTTTTAGCAAACCATTTTGAAGCCCAGTCTTTAGTTACCGCCAGGCGAAAGCCTGTAGGGTTAATCTTTTGTCCCATAGCTTTTCCTTAGTTGCCCACTGTCACATTAATATGACAAGTTTGTTTCTCGATGCGGTTACCGCGACCTTTGGCACGAGCTTGGAAACGTTTCAAGCTTGGGCCTTTGTCAACAAAGATAGTTACCACTTTCAGTTCGTCAATGTCAGCACCATTGTTGTGCTCGGCATTAGCGATTGCTGATTCCAATACTTTTTTAATCAGCTCAGCACCTTTTTTAGGGCTGAATGCCAAGATATTCAAAGCTTGGGCAACGTCTTTACCACGAATCAAATCAGCTACCAAGCGAGCCTTTTGAGCTGAAATACGGGCATTTTTATGTTGTGCACTTACTCTCATGATTCACCTTATTTCTTTTTAGCCTTTTTATCGGCCAAGTGGCCTTTAAAGGTACGGGTCAATGAGAACTCACCTAATTTATGACCAACCATGTTGTCACTGATAAACACAGGCACGTGAGTGCGACCGTTGTGTACAGCGATAGTCAGACCAATGAAATCAGGCAAAATGGTAGAACGACGTGACCAAGTTTTAATTGGGCGTTTGTCGTTGCTTGCACGAGCAGCATCTACTTTTTTCAGCAAATGCAGGTCTACATATGGGCCTTTTTTTAATGAACGAGCCATACTAATTAACCTTTATTTGAGTAACGACGACGAACAATCATGTTATCCGTGCGTTTGTTATTACGAGTGCGGTAGCCCTTAGCAGGAGTACCCCATGGGCTAACCGGTTCGCGAGCTTCACCAGTACGGCCTTCACCACCACCATGTGGGTGATCGACAGGGTTCATGACAACACCACGAACGGTCGGACGAATACCACGCCAGCGGTTAGCACCAGCTTTGCCGATTTTTTTCAGGCTTTGTTCTTCGTTACCAACCTCACCGATAGTTGCACGGCAATTTACGCTAATTTTGCGCACTTCACCAGAACGCAAACGAACTTGAGCGTAAGCACCTTCTTTTGCAAGCAATACCGCAGAAGCACCAGCTGAACGGGCAATTTGTGCACCTTTACCTGGTTTCATTTCAATACAGTGAATAGTTGTACCAACTGGAATATTGCGAATCGGCAGAGTGTTACCTACTTTGATAGCGGCTTCAGCACCGGAAACCAATACTGCGCCGGCTTGAATACCACGAGGAGCAATGATATAACGACGCTCACCATCTGCATAACACAACAATGCGATAAATGCAGTACGGTTAGGGTCATACTCGATACGCTCTACTTTTGCAGGGATACCGTCTTTGTTACGTTTAAAATCTACAACACGGTAATGGTGTTTATGGCCACCACCTTTATGGCGGGTAGTGATATGACCATTGTTGTTACGACCGGCAGTAGAATTTTTCTTTTCCAGCAGAGGTGCATAAGGTGCACCTTTGTGCAAACCTTCTGTTACCACGCGAACCATGCCGCGACGGCCTGCAGAGGTCGGCTTCATTTTAACGATTGCCATTTTGTTTATTCCTTATCTGCAGCTGCAGCAGCGGCTTCCAAATCTAACTCTTGACCGGCAGCCAAGCTTACGTAAGCCTTTTTAACATCGCTGCGACGACCTAAAGTGCGACCAAAACGTTTAATTTTACCTTTAATGGTAACAGTAGTAACGTCTGCAACTTGAACACCGAACAGCAACTCAACTGCTGCTTTAATTTCAGGTTTAGTTGCATTTGCCAAAACTTTAAACGTCATTTGGTTACGTTTTTCAGCCAATACGTTGCTTTTTTCAGAAACGATAGGTGCCAAGATTACTTGAGTCAAACGTTGTTGATTCATACCCATTGCTCCTCTAATTGTGCAACTGCATCTTTAGTGATAACGACTTTTTTGTAACGCAGCAAGCTGTAAGGATCAACTTGTTGAGCTTCCAAAACCAATACGTTAGGCAAGTTGCGTGAAGCCAAGTAAACATTCTCGTCGAGCTGTTTAGTTACAAACAGAACTTGCTCCAAACCCAAGTTTTTCACTTGTTCGGCAAAAACTTTGGTTTTAGGAGTTTCAGCAGTCAATGCTTCGATTGCAAACAAACGTTCGTCACGAGCCAATTGGGACAAAATAGTCGCCATACCGGCACGGTACATTTTACGGTTCACTTTTTGAGTAAAGTTTTCGTCAGGTTTGTTTGGGAATGCACGACCACCTTTACGCCACAGCGGAGAAGAAGTCATACCGGAACGAGCACGACCGGTACCTTTTTGGCGCCATGGTTTTTTAGTAGAGTGGTTTACTTCGGCACGAGTTTTTTGAGCACGGTTACCAGAACGGGCATTTGCCAAATAAGCAGTAACCAGTTGGTGAACCAGAGCTTCATTGTATTCACGAGCAAACAAAGCATCAGAAACAGCCAAGCTGCCAGATACTTGTCCTTTAGCGTCAATTACTTTCAATTCCATTACGCACCTACTTTCACGCTAGGACGAACCACGACGTCGCTGTTAACCGAACCCGGAACAGCACCTTTAACCAACAAGAGTTGGCGTTCAGCATCAACACGCACAACTTCCAATTTTTGAACAGTTGCTTTAGTGTTACCGTATTGACCTGCCATACGTTTACCAGGGAACACACGACCAGGGTCTTGTGCCATACCGATAGAACCAGGAACACGATGAGAACGGGAGTTACCGTGGGAAGTACGTTGAGCACCGAAGTTATGACGTTTGATCGTACCAGAGAAACCTTTACCTTTAGAGGTACCGGTTACATCTACCAATTGACCAACTTCAAACATAGAAACGGTAATTTCATCACCGGCTTTCAATTCAGCCAGTTTTTCTTCAGTCAAAGCAAACTCAACCAAACCGCGACCAGCTTCAACACCTGCTTTAGCAAAGTGACCGGCTTCAGTTTTATTGACACGATTAGCTTTTTTCTGACCAAAGGTAACTTGTACAGCAGTGTAGCCGTCAGTATCTTTGGATTTCACTTGTGTAACGCGGTTGGCAGACATATCCAAAACAGTTACCGGAACAGAAACACCCTGCTCGTCGAACACGCGAGTCATACCAACTTTGCGTCCAACCAGACCTAAAGTCATGATTATTTTCCTTTTAAGTAAAGGGGCGGGCTACGATTGGCCTGCCTTTCAGACAAAGTTAAACTTGATACGGATGTACCAAGTCCGCCATTATAATTGACAAATCAAAGAAATATCAACAAAAATTTCAATTTAACTTCTTAAAACCACCATTTTTTTCGGATGAAGTGTTGCCAAATATCTGAAAATTTTCAGACGGCCTAAGAATTCTATAAAAAACCGAACAGCCAAGCTGTTCGGTTTTTCAGTTCTTATTGAACTTTAATTTCTACATCTACACCTGCTGGAAGATCCAGTTTCATCAGTGCATCAGTAGTTTTGTCAGTCCAGTCCACGATGTCCATCAGACGCAAGTGGGTACGGATTTCCAATTGTTCACGAGAAGTTTTGTTCACGTGAGGAGAACGCAAGATGTTGAAACGTTCGATTTTAGTTGGCAAAGGAATCGGACCTTTAACAACAGCGCCAGTACGTTTGGCAGTTTCAACGATTTCTTGCGCAGAACGGTCAATCAGACTGTAATCATAAGCTTTCAGGCGGATACGGATTTTTTGGTTTGCCATTTATCAATATCCCTCAATTAAGCGATTACAGAAGAAACCACACCCGCACCTACGGTACGACCACCTTCGCGAATCGCAAAGCGCAGACCTTCTTCCATAGCGATAGGCGCAATCAGTTCTACAGTAATGGTTACGTTCTCACCCGGCATTACCATTTCTACACCTTCTTCCAAAGTAACTGCACCAGTTACGTCGGTAGTACGGAAGTAGAATTGTGGGCGGTAGTTAGCGAAGAATGGAGTGTGACGACCACCCTCTTCTTTGCTCAGTACGTATACTTCGGCTTTGAACTTGGTGTGAGGAGTGATAGTACCTGGTTTAGCCAATACTTGACCACGCTCTACGTCTTCACGTTTAGTACCACGCAGCAATACGCCTACGTTGTCACCTGCTTGACCTTCGTCCAGCAGTTTGCGGAACATTTCAACACCGGTACAAGTGGTTTTTTGGGTTTCTTTCAGACCTACAATCTCGATCTCGTCACCAACGTGGATGATACCGCGCTCTACACGACCGGTTACTACTGTACCACGACCGGAGATAGAGAATACGTCTTCAATAGGCAACAAGAAAGGTTTGTCCACAGCACGCTCAGGTGTTGGGATGTAGCTGTCCAAAGCAGCAGCCAGTTCGAAGATTTTTTCTTCGTAAGCAGCATCACCTTCCAAAGCTTTCAGTGCAGAACCTTGTACGATTGGGCAGTCGTCGCCTGGGAAGTCGTAGCTTGACAGCAGGTCACGGATTTCCATTTCAACCAGTTCCAACAGCTCGGCATCGTCAACCATGTCGCATTTGTTCATGAACACGATGATGTAAGGTACGCCTACTTGACGAGCCAACAGGATGTGTTCGCGAGTTTGCGGCATAGGACCGTCAGCTGCGGAACATACCAAGATAGCGCCGTCCATTTGGGCAGCACCGGTAATCATGTTTTTAACGTAGTCGGCGTGGCCCGGGCAGTCTACGTGTGCGTAGTGGCGGGTTTCAGTTTCGTATTCTACGTGAGAGGTATTAATGGTAATACCACGGGCTTTTTCTTCAGGAGCGTTATCGATTTGGTCGTAAGCTTTTGCAGCGCCACCGAATTTTTTAGCCAAAATAGTAGTCAATGCAGCAGTCAGAGTGGTTTTACCATGGTCAACGTGACCGATAGTACCAACGTTTACGTGCGGTTTGCTACGTTCAAATTTTTCCTTAGCCATGAGCTAATTCCTTTACATATAAAGATCGATTAAAGAACAATGGCCGTCTGAAAATTTATTTTCAGTTTCAGACGGCCTTTTCTGATTAGCCTTTACGGGCTTCAGTTACAGCAGCAGCTACGTGAGCAGGAGCTTCAGCGTATTTTTTGAACTCCATGGAGTAAGTAGCACGGCCTTGGGTTGCAGAACGCAGGTCGGTTGAGTAACCGAACATTTCTGCCAGAGGTACTTCGGCACGGACTTTCTTACCACCGATACCGTCATCATCCATACCCAATACAACACCACGGCGACGGTTCAAGTCACCCATTACGTCACCCATGTATTCTTCAGGTGTTTCCACCTCAACTGCCATGATTGGTTCCAACAGAGCTGGGTTGGCTTTACGCATACCTTCTTTGAAGGCTTGAGACGCAGCCAATTCGAAGGCCAGTTGAGAGGAGTCAACGTCGTGTGAAGAACCGAAGATCAAACGCACACGTACGTCAACTACTGGGTAACCGGCAACGATACCGTTAGGCAAAGTATCGCGAATACCTTTATCGACAGACGGAATAAATTCGCGAGGAATCACACCACCTTTAATTTCATCGATAAATTCGTAGCCTGCACCACCTGGTTCCATAGGCTCCATTTTGATCACAACGTGACCGTATTGGCCTTTACCACCAGATTGTTTGGCATGTTTATATTCAGCTTCAACTTCTTTGCGGATGGTTTCACGGTAAGCCACTTGAGGCGCACCGATGTTTGCTTCCACACCGAATTCGCGTTTCATACGGTCAACAATAATTTCCAAGTGCAGCTCACCCATACCGGAAATAATAGTTTGACCAGATTCTTCGTCTGTACGAACACGGAAAGAAGGGTCTTCTTTTGCCAGACGGTTCAGGGCAATACCCATTTTCTCTTGGTCGGCTTTGGTTTTCGGCTCAACGGCAATATGGATTACCGGCTCAGGGAATTCCATGCGTTCCAAGATGATCGGTGCGCTTTCTGCACACAAGGTCTCACCAGTGGTTACGTCTTTCAGACCGATAGCGGCTGCGATGTCACCAGCGCGTACTTCTTCAATTTCAGTACGGTCTGCAGCAGTCATTTGTACCAAGCGACCGATACGTTCGCGAGTACCTTTTACAGAGTTCAATACGGTATCACCGGATTTCACCACACCAGAGTAAACGCGGATGAAAGTCAGCTGACCAACGTATTTATCGTTCAACATTTTGAACGCTAATGCAGAGAATTTCTCTTCATCGCTTGCTTGGCGGCTGTCGGCTTCTTCAGTGTTAGGGTTAACGCCTTGAACTGGAGGAATGTCGGTAGGAGCAGGCAGCAATTCTACAACTGCGTCCAACATACGTTGAACACCTTTGTTTTTAAATGCTGAACCACACAACATTGGTTGAATTTCGCCGGCCAAAGTACGTTGACGCAATGCGCCTACGATTTCTTCTTCAGTCAGCTCATCACCGCCCAAGTATTTGTCCATCAATTCTTCGCTGGCTTCTGCTGCGGCTTCAATCATGTTTTGACGCCATTCTTCAGCAGTCTCAACCAATTCAGCAGGAATATCGCCATAGGTAAAGGTTGTACCTTTATCGGCTTCATTCCAAATAATGGATTTCATTTTCAACAGGTCAACAACACCGCTGAAGCTGTCTTCCGCACCAACCGGAATTACGATAGGTACAGGGTTTGCGCGCAAACGGGTTTTCATTTGCTCAACAACGCGGAAGAAGTTAGCACCTTGACGGTCCATTTTGTTTACAAATGCCAAGCGAGGTACTTGGTATTTGTTAGCTTGACGCCATACGGTTTCAGATTGAGGTTGAACACCGCCTACTGCACAGTAAACCATTACTGCGCCGTCCAATACACGCATAGAACGCTCTACCTCTACGGTGAAGTCAACGTGTCCCGGGGTGTCGATGATGTTGAAACGGTGCTCAGGGAACTGTTTCGCCATACCGGACCAATAAGAAGTCACAGCAGCAGAAGTAATGGTAATACCACGCTCTTGCTCTTGTTCCATGTAGTCGGTAGTAGCTGCGCCGTCATGCACTTCGCCCAATTTGTGAGTCAAACCTGTATAGAACAAAATACGTTCTGTTGTGGTTGTTTTACCCGCGTCAATATGGGCAGAAATACCGATATTGCGATACAGGCTGATAGGGGTCTTACGAGCCATTTTGTTAGCCTTTCGATATTAGAAACGGAAGTGAGAGAATGCTTTGTTAGCTTCAGCCATGCGGTGTACTTCTTCACGTTTTTTCAACGCACCGCCACGACCTTCAGCCGCATCAATCAATTCACCTGCCAAACGCAGGTCCATAGATTTCTCACCACGTTTACGGGCCGCATCGCGAACCCAGCGCATTGCCAAGGCCAGACGACGTGAAGGACGAACTTCAACAGGAACTTGGTAGTTTGCACCACCTACACGGCGGCTTTTCACTTCCACGATAGGTTTGGCGTTTGCAATGGCTTCGTTAAATACTTCGATTGCTACTTTGCCGGTTTTTTTCTCAATTTGCTCCAGAGCACCGTAAACGATACGCTCTGCAACAGATTTTTTACCGTCAATCATCAATACGTTCATGAATTTAGTCAGCTCAACGCTACCGAATTTTGGATCTGGCAGTACGTCGCGCTTAGGGACTTCTCTACGTCTTGGCATTTTAATTTCCTTTAGTCTATTCAGTTGGGTCTATTCCCATGAATACCCAATTAAGTATTCACTTACTCGGCCGTTGTTCAGCTTAGGCGGCCGACGTGCCTATTTGAGTCCCGATAATTATTTAGGACGCTTAGCACCGTATTTAGAACGGGCTTGTTTACGGTCTTTAACACCTGCAGTATCCAAAGAACCGCGTACAGTGTGGTAACGTACACCTGGCAAGTCTTTTACACGACCGCCGCGGATCAATACGACGCTGTGCTCTTGCAGGTTATGACCTTCACCACCGATGTATGAAATGACTTCAAAACCGTTGGTCAGGCGAACTTTACATACTTTACGCAATGCAGAGTTAGGTTTTTTAGGGGTAGTTGTGTATACACGGGTGCATACGCCGCGTTTTTGCGGGCAAGCTTCCAGTGCAGGCACTTTGTTTACGTACACGGGCTTTTGACGGCCTTTGCGTACCAATTGGTTAATAGTTGGCATATTTTCTCGTCCTGTTGAGTTAAATACTTGCCGACACCATGTCGACAAGATTGGAATTATATTTTTATTGCAAGGGTTTAGTCAAGCAAATGACTGATAAAGTTTAGTGTTTTTCTATTTATCTTTAAAATTTTGGAAGCAATGGCCGTCTGAAAGATTCAGACGGCCTCGCTCTCTACCCTATCTAAGCCCTCTATAAAATAAAACCGCAAGACTGGCTTGCGGTTTTATTTTCACGAAAATCCTTCCGGATTATTCGTCTGAAGCTTCAATTTCAGAAGCTTCTTGATCGGCTTGCTGCCATTGTTGGTGACGGCTGCGGTGGTAAGTCAAACCTGTACCGGCAGGAATCAATCGACCAACAATCACGTTCTCTTTCAAACCGCGCAGCTCGTCTTGTTTGCCCATGATAGCGGCCTCGGTCAAGACGCGGGTTGTTTCTTGGAACGATGCAGCAGAAATGAAGCTGTCGGTAGACAAGGAAGCTTTGGTAATACCCAACAACACATTTTCATAACGTGCCGGCTCTTTGCCTTCAGCGATGGCTTTCTCATTGGCAAGCATCACATCGCTACGCTCGACTTGTTCGCCGGTAATAAACTCTGTATCACCAGCATCCACAATGTTCACACGGCGCAACATTTGGCGGATGATGACTTCGATGTGTTTATCGGAAATCTTCACACCTTGCAGGCGGTAAACCTCTTGTACCTCTTGAACAATGTAGCGAGCCAATGCTTCAATACCTTGCAGACGCAGAATGTCGTGCGGATCTACGGCACCGTCCACGATGGTTTCACCGCGGTTGACCACTTGACCGTCGTGTACCAAAATCTGTTTCTCTTTAGAAATCAGCGTTTCGTATGCTACACCGTCTACGTCGGTAATAATCAGACGCTGTTTACCTTTGGTTTCTTTACCGAAGGAAACGGTACCGGTAATTTCAGCCAACATGCCGGCATCTTTCGGCACGCGTGCTTCAAACAACTCAGCAACGCGCGGCAGACCACCGGTAATATCGCGGGTTTTAGAAGACGCTTGAGGAATACGCGCCAACACATCACCCTTACCGACTTCCTGACCTTCACGGACAGTAATCACTGCACCAACCGGGAACGCCATAGAAACCGGCGTAGTCGTACCTGGGATACAGATTTCCAAACCGTTTTCATCCAACAATTTGACAGTCGGACGCAACAGTTTAGAAGCACCGGAGGAGCGACGTTTGCCGTCGATGACCACCAAAGTGGACAAACCGGTTACATCGTCGGTCTGTTTCGCAACGGTTACACCCTCTTCTACGTTTTCGAATTTCACCAAACCTGCATGTTCGGTAATCATCGGACGGGTATGCGGATCCCAAGTTGCCAAAGTTTGACCGGCTTTAATGGCTTCGCCGTCTTGTACCAACAGGATTGCACCGTAAGGTACTTTGTGGCGTTCACGTTCACGGCCGATTTCATCGTGAATCACAACTTCACAAGAGCGGCCAATGACAACCAATTCGCCTTTGTTGTTGGCAACGTAACGCATTTGGCTGCTGAAACGAGCTGTACCGTTGGATTTAGCTTCCACTTGGCTGGCAGCAGCCGCGCGGGATGCCGCACCACCGATGTGGAACGTACGCATGGTCAGCTGAGTACCTGGTTCACCAATAGATTGTGCAGCAATGACACCTACAGCCTCACCGGCATTAACCAGTTTACCGCGTGCCAAGTCGCGACCGTAACAGTGTGCACACAAGCCATGGCGGGTTTTACAAGTAATCGGGGTACGGACTTTGACTTCATCGACACCGGATTGGTCAATCATATCCACCAGTTTTTCAGTCAACAACGTACCGGCTTCAACTAAGGTCTCGCCACTTGATGGATCAACAACGTCAGACGCGGTAACACGACCCAAAATACGATCGCGCAATGCTTCAATCACATCACCACCTTGTACGACCGCCTTCATAACAAAGCCATCTGAAGTACCGCAATCGTCTTCAACAACGACCAAGTCTTGAGTTACGTCTACTAGACGACGGGTCAGGTAACCAGAGTTTGCCGTTTTCAACGCGGTATCCGCCAAACCTTTACGCGCACCGTGGGTCGCAATAAAGTATTGCAATACGGTCAAACCTTCGCGGAAGTTAGAGGTAATAGGCGTTTCAATAATGGAGCCGTCAGGTTTTGCCATCAAACCACGCATACCGGACAACTGTTTAATCTGAGCCGCAGAACCACGGGCACCAGAGTCGGCCATCATGTAAATAGAGTTGAAGGACTCTTGATCAACTTCGTTGCCGTCACGGTCGATGACTTTTTGTTTGGACAGATTATCCATCATCGCTTTAGCGATCTTATCGCCGGCACGACCCCAAATATCGACTACTTTGTTGTAACGTTCGCCATTGGTTACCAAACCTTGACGGTATTGATCTTCGATTTCTTTAACTTCGGCATTAGCCTCGGCCAGCAAGGCTGCTTTTTCTTTCGGAATTTCCATATCGTCAACCGCAATGGAAATACCACCTTTAGCCGCAAAACCGAAACCGGTATACATCAGGTGGTCGGCGAAAATAACTGTTTCACGCAGGCCGCACAGACGGAATGATGCGTTAATCAGTTTAGAAATTTCTTTTTTCTTCAGCGCTTTGTTGATGTACTCGAACGGCAGGCCTTTAGGCAAGATTTCGCTCAACAATGCACGGCCGACTGTTGTTTCGTAACGGTTAACGACAGGCTCAAACTCACCTGCTTCGTTTTTCACCCATTCGCGCAGACGTACGGTAATTTTCGTACCCAGTTCAACCTGTTTGGTATGGTATGCACGATGCACTTCTTTCACATCAGCAAACAGGCTGCCTTCGCCTTTAGCATTGATACGGTCGCGGGTCATGTAGTACAGACCCAATACGATATCTTGAGAAGGTACGATGATTGGTTCGCCATTGGCTGGAGACAATACGTTATTTGAAGCCAGCATCAGCGTGCGCGCTTCCATTTGTGCTTCCAAGCTCAATGGAACGTGCACGGCCATTTGGTCACCGTCAAAGTCGGCGTTAAATGCGGCACATACCAACGGATGCAACTGAATCGCTTTACCTTCGATCAGGATAGGTTCGAACGCTTGAATACCCAAACGGTGCAGGGTTGGCGCACGGTTCAGCATAATCGGATGTTCGCGGATCACTTCTTCCAAGATGTCCCATACTTCCGGTACTTCTTGTTCTACCAATTTTTTCGCTGCTTTAACGGTAGAAGCCAAACCTTGTTTTTCCAGTTTATGGAAAATGAACGGTTTGAACAGTTCCAAAGCCATTTTCTTCGGCAGACCGCATTGGTGCAGACGCAGGTATGGGCCTACGGTAATCACGGAACGACCGGAGTAGTCCACACGTTTACCCAGCAGGTTTTGACGGAAGCGGCCGCCTTTACCTTTAATCATGTCGGCCAATGATTTCAGCGGACGTTTGTTGGCACCGGTCATAGCTTTACCGCGACGGCCGTTATCCAACAGAGAGTCAACTGCTTCTTGCAACATACGTTTTTCGTTGCGGACGATGATGTCAGGCGCATGCAGTTCCAACAGACGTTTCAGACGGTTGTTACGGTTGATGACGCGACGGTATAAATCGTTCAAATCGGAAGTGGCAAAACGACCGCCATCCAATGGAACCAAAGGACGCAAATCAGGTGGCAATACCGGCAGCACATCCATAATCATCCACTCCAGTTTCATACCGGAACGATGGAAGGCTTCCAACACTTTCAAGCGTTTGGCAATTTTTTTGATTTTGGTGTCAGAACCGGTAGATTCCAGCTCTTGACGCAGGATCTCGATCTCGCCGGCAATATCCAAGGTGCGCAGCAATTCGCGGATACCTTCCGCACCCATTTTGGCATCAAAGTCGTCGCCATATTCGTCCAGCTTGTTGTAGTAATCGTCTTCAGTCAGCAATTGACGGCGTTGCAACGGAGTCATGCCGGGATCGGTCACCACGAATGCTTCAAAGTACAATACACGTTCGATATCACGCAACGTCATGTCCAATACCATACCCAGGCGGGAAGGCAGGGATTTTAAGAACCAAATGTGGGCAACAGGTGCTGCCAATTCGATATGGCCCATGCGTTCGCGGCGCACTTTGGACAGGGTAACTTCTACGCCACATTTTTCACAGGTTACGCCTTTAAATTTCAAGCGTTTGTACTTACCGCACAAACATTCATAGTCTTTAACCGGGCCAAAGATTTTGGCGCAGAACAAACCGTCGCGCTCTGGTTTGAACGTACGGTAGTTGATGGTTTCAGGTTTTTTAACTTCGCCATAAGACCATGAGCGGATGGTTTCGGGAGAGGCAATACCGATTTTGATGGCATCAAACTCTTCTTCCATGCCGGCGGTTTGCAACGGATTAAATAAGTTCAACAAATTCATTTTTGCTCCTTGAAGGAAGTATTTTTACCGCGTGGCGGATTTTCGATATTGGAAACGGTACTTTTGATTTCAGACGGCCTAAATGCCGATTGCTTTATTCTTATTCTGAAACCGCTTTTTCAGACGACCTTAAAAGGCCGTCTGAAAACTTCTGTTTAGTAGCGTTCCAAATCGATATCCAAGCCCAGTGAGCGAATCTCTTTAACCAATACGTTGAAGGATTCAGGCATACCGGCATCGATTTTGTGTTCGCCTTTGACGATGTTTTCGTACATTTTGGTACGACCGTTCACGTCGTCCGACTTCACTGTCAGCATCTCTTGCAACGTGTATGCTGCACCGTATGCTTCCAGCGCCCAAACCTCCATCTCACCGAAACGTTGGCCACCGAACTGGGCTTTACCGCCCAGAGGTTGTTGGGTAACCAGACTGTACGGACCGGTAGAACGGGCATGCATTTTTTCATCAACCAAGTGGTGCAGTTTCAGATAGTGCATCACACCAACTGTTACCTTGCGGTCAAATGGTTCGCCAGAGCGTCCGTCATACAGCGTGATTTGGGTTTTGCTGTCGTTAAAGCCCAATTTTTCAACTTCTGGATCGTCACTTGGATAAGCCAAGTTCAACATTTCGCGGATTTCAGACTCTTTCGCACCGTCAAACACTGGGGATGCGAAAGATGCGCCTTTACGCAAGTTAGAAGCCAATTCGATGATTTCTTCATCTGTCAGGCTGTCTAAATCTTCTTTCTTACCGCTGCTGTTATAGAGTTTGTTCAAGAACTCGCGCAGCTCGCTGGCTTTGCGTTGCTCTTTCAGCATACGGTCGATACGCTCGCCGATACCTTTTGCCGCCCAACCCAAGTGAACTTCTAAAATCTGACCGATGTTCATACGGGAAGGTACGCCCAACGGGTTCAATACGATGTCCACCGGACGTCCGTCAGCCATGTAAGGCATGTCTTCCACCGGCAGAATGCGTGATACCACACCTTTGTTACCGTGGCGACCCGCCATTTTGTCACCGGCTTGCAGACGGCGTTTGATGGCGATAAATACTTTCACCATTTTTTGTACGCCCGGTTGCAGCTCGTCGCCTTGAGTCAGTTTTTTCTTCTTAATCTCATACAACTCGTCCGCTTCTTCGCGTTTTTGTTGCAGGCTCAATTTAATTAGTTCCAACTGTTTGGCCAAATCTTCGTCAGCCAAACGGATGTCAAACCAATCATGTTTACTGGACAGGCTTGCCAGATATTCGGTAGTAATTTCGCTGCCTTTAGCCAGCTTCATCGGGCCACCATTAGCTTTTTGGCCGACAATCATGCGCTCAATACGGTCAAATGCGTCGTTATCGAAAATACGCAACTGGTCGCTCAAGTCTTGACGGTAACGTTTCAGCTCAGAATCAATAATGGATTGAGCACGTTTGTCGCGTTGGATACCTTCACGGGTAAAGACTTGAACGTCGATAACCGTACCGCTCATGCCGGTAGGCATACGCAATGAAGTATCTTTTACGTCAGACGCTTTTTCACCGAAGATGGCACGCAGCAGTTTTTCTTCAGGAGTCAGTTGAGTTTCGCCTTTAGGCGTTACTTTACCCACCAAGACGTCACCGGCCTCTACTTCCGCACCGATGTAAACAATACCGGATTCATCCAAACGGTTTTGCATACGCTCGGACAAGTTCGGAATATCGCGGGTAATGTCTTCCGCACCCAGCTTGGTATCGCGGGCAACAACGTTCAATTCCTCAATGTGAATCGAAGTATAGCGGTCGTCTGCAGCTACTTTTTCAGAAATCAGAATCGAGTCTTCGTAGTTGTAACCGTTCCACGGCATAAAGGCGATGGTCATGTTTTGACCTAGAGCCAATTCACCCAAATCGGTGGATGCACCGTCAGCAATCAAATCACCGCGTTGCAAAACATCGCCTGCTTTGACAGCCGGACGTTGGTTGATGTTGGTAGATTGGTTGGAACGGGTAAATTTAACCAGGTTGTAAATATCGACACCCACTTCACCGGCAGTCGCCTCATCGTCATGGACACGAATCACAACACGGTTGGCATCAACATACTCAACCACACCGCCGCGCCGGGCAACGATTGCAGTAGCAGAGTCAACGGCAACAGAACGCTCAATACCAGTACCAACCATCGGTTTTTCAGGACACAGGCACGGTACGGCCTGACGTTGCATGTTGGCACCCATCAATGCACGGTTCGCATCATCGTGTTCCAAGAACGGAATCAGGGATGCCGCTACGGATACCACTTGACCGGTTGCCACGTCCATATATTGTACACGGTCAGGCGTTGCCATAATGGTTTCGCCTTTTTCACGACAAGTAACTAAATCGCCAATCAAATTGCCGTCTTTGTCCAAATCAGCATTCGCCTGTGCAATCACATAGCGACCTTCTTCGATGGCAGACAAGTAATCGATTTCTTCAGTTACCTTACCATTAACAACGCGACGGTAAGGTGTTTCCAAGAAGCCATAATCATTGGTGCGCGCATAAACGGACAATGAGTTGATCAAACCAATGTTCGGACCTTCAGGTGTTTCAATAGGACATACACGGCCATAGTGGGTCGGATGTACGTCTCGCACCTCAAAGCCTGCACGTTCGCGAGTCAAACCACCCGGGCCCAACGCAGATACACGGCGTTTATGGGTTACTTCAGACAATGGGTTGGTCTGATCCATAAACTGGCTCAATTGGCTAGAACCGAAGAATTCTTTAATCGCAGCAGAAACAGGTTTCGCATTAATCAGGTCATGCGGCATCAAGTTCTCAGATTCCGCTTGATTCAAACGTTCTTTAACGGCACGTTCTACACGAGCCAAACCACTGCGGAATTGGTTTTCTGTCAACTCGCCTACGGAACGAACGCGACGGTTGCCCAAATGGTCAATATCATCTACTTCGCCATGACCATTACGCAATTCAACCAATGTGGCAATGGAAACTACAATGTCTTCTACGCTCAGAACGTAACCGCCTTTTTCAGCTGCGCCGGCCAAAGTCTCATTCAACAGACGGCCATACCAAGAGTTTTGTTGTGCTTCAGACAATTTTTGCTCGTATGTGCGCGTATTGAATTTCATACGGCCTACACGAGACAAGTCATAGCTGTCTTCACTGAAGAACAAACGGTTGAAGAGCTGCTCGACAGCTTCTTCGGTAGGTGGTTCGCCAGGACGCATCATGCGGTAAATTGCCACACGCGCAGCTTGTTGGTCGGCTGTTTCATCTGTACGCAGAGTGCTGGAAATATAACCGCCTTGGTCCAATTCATTGATATACAGGGTAGTAATTTCTTTTACGCCGTTAATATCAAGTTTGGCCAACAGCTCTTCTGTGATTTCATCGTTAGCAGAAGCCAATACTTCGCCAGTTTCCGGATCAATCAGATCAGTAGCCAATGCTTTACCCAACAGGCTTTCTGGTTCCACATCCAGTCGAGTCAAGCCTGCATTGGTAATATCACGGATATTTTTCGCAGTAATACGTTTACCTTTGGCAACCAATACATTGCCTTCTTTATCTAAGATATCAACTTTGGCAGTTTCGCCTTTCAGACGGCTTGCAACCAGATCTGTTTGAACACCGTTTGAAGACAAATAGAAAGTTTCTTTGTCATAGAAAATATCCAAGATTTGTTCATTGTTGTAGCCCAAAGCTTTCAACAAAATTGTAACCGGCATTTTACGGCGACGGTCGATACGGAAATACAACAAATCTTTTGGATCAAATTCGAAATCCAACCATGAACCACGGTAAGGAATAATACGAGCAGAGAACAACAGCTTACCGGAGGAATGAGTTTTACCACGGTCATGCTCAAAGAACACACCTGGAGAACGGTGCAACTGGGAAACAATTACACGCTCTGTACCATTGATGACAAAAGAGCCACTTGGTGTCATCAACGGAATTTCGCCCATATATACTTCGTTTTCACGAATTTCTTTTACAGTCGGTTTAGACGCTTCTTTATCCAAAATCACCAAACGGATACGTGCACGCAATGGAGCCGCATAAGTAATACCGCGCAATTGACATTCAGGAATATCGAACAAAGGTTCGCCCAATGTGTAATGCACAAACTCCAATCGTGCATAACCATTATGGCTCACAATCGGGAAAATAGAATTGAATGCTGCTTGCAGACCATCATCAGTACGTTGGTCAAAAGCGTTTTCCAGCTGCAAAAATTTCGCATAAGAATCAATTTGGGTTGCCAGCAGGAAAGGAACATCCAAGACATTCTCTCGCTTTGCAAAACTCTTACGGATACGTTTTTTCTCGGTAAACGAATAGCTCATATACACTCCGAAAAGCAATTTTAAATAATAGGCCGTCTGAAACAACGACATGCATTAACTTAATATTTACATTTATTTGCAACGATTTTATAAAAACTATGCAAATAAATGTAAACAATGCCTGATACTTATTTTAAGAAGCAAAATAAGGCTGGCAGAAAACTGCCAGCCTTCACAGGAAGCATCAAATTATTTGATTTCGACTTTAGCGCCGGCTTCTTCCAGTTGTTTTTGGATGTCTTCAGCTTCAGCTTTAGAAACACCTTCTTTCAGAGTTTTAGGTGCACCGTCAACGATGTCTTTAGCTTCTTTCAGACCCAAGCCAGTGATAGCGCGGACAACTTTAATCACGCCAACTTTTTGATCACCAGCAGAAGCCAATACTACGTCAAATTCAGTTTTTTCTTCAGCAGCAGCTGCACCAGCACCTGCAGGACCTGCAACTGCAACAGCAGCAGCAGAAACACCAAATTTCTCTTCAAAAGCTTTAACCAGGTCGTTCAATTCCATTACGGTCAAAGAACCAACGGCTTCCAAAATGTCTTCTTTAGTAATAGCCATGCTATTTTACTCCAAATATTGTATTAAAAAATAATTGATTAAATGAAACAAAATCGATTAAGCGGCTTCTTCGCCGGCTTTTTTCTCTGCCAAAGCAGCCAAACCACGTGCAAAGCCTGATACAGGAGCTTGCATAACGAACAACAGTTTGGACAACAGTTCTTCGCGGCTTGGAATAGAAGCCAACTCAGCAACCTGAGCAGGATTCATCACTTCGCCATTGTAAGAACCGGCTTTAACGATGATTTTGTCATCTTTTTTCGCGAATTGGTGCAGCACTTTAGCAGCAGCAACAGCATCTTCAGAAGCAGCGTAAACCAATGGACCAACCATTTGATCGGCCAAACCTGCGAATGAAGTACCCTCTACTGCGCGACGAGCCAGAGTATTTTTCAGAACGCGCAAGTAAACGCCTTCTTTACGTGCATTCGCACGAAGCTCAGTCATGCTGGAAACACTGATACCGCGATATTCAGCGACTACGAGAGTTTGAGCGTTAGCAATAGCTGCGCTAATTTCCTCTACGGCCACTTTCTTGGTTTCAATATTGAGACTCAAGGTCTACCTCCCACTGTTTATAAACAGGATACCGAAATGATATCCCACCAGCGCGGTAACCTAAAAAGACATCTTACAAGCAATCTTGCAATGTGTTTCAGGACTACCGTCTGCGTAGGGCAGTTACGATTAAATCTCACGATCCCTACGGTCTTGGACATCTACTTAATTTTAAGTAGCCCAAATTCAGGCAATCCAGAAAGCCGGATCACCTGAAAATTTCTTAGTTGTTCACGCTTGCGGTATCAACGCGAACACCCAAACCCATAGTGCTGGATACAGCAACTTTTTTCAGGTACTGACCTTTAGCAGCGGCAGGTTTGGCTTTAACGATAGCATCCAGCAACGCATTGAAGTTTTCTTTCAAGTCAGCTTCAGCGAAAGAAGCACGACCGATAGTTGCATGAACGATACCGGCTTTATCTGTACGGTATTGTACTTGACCTGCTTTTGCATTTTTAACTGCTTCAGCAACGTTAGGAGTAACAGTACCTACTTTAGGGTTTGGCATCAGACCACGAGGGCCCAAGATAGTACCCAATTGACCAACGATACGCATTGCATCAGGAGAAGCAATAACAACGTCAAAGTTCAGATTGCCTGCTTTGATTTCAGCAGCCAAATCTTCGAAGCCGACGATATCTGCACCGGCCTCTTTAGCAGCTTCTGCATTTACACCTTGTGTAAATACAGCTACGCGAGTTGTTTTACCGGTACCTTTAGGCAGAACGACTGAACCACGGATAACTTGGTCAGATTTACGAGGATCAACGCCCAAGTTGAAAGATACGTCAACAGACTCGTCAAATTTAGCGGTAGCAGCTTTTTTAACCAAAGCAATTGCTTCGTCGATTGCGTACAGTTTGTTAGCTTCAACAGAAGAGCGAAGAGCTTTCAAGCGTTTAGATACTTTAGCCATTATACAACACCCTCCACGTCCAAGCCCATTGAGCGAGCAGAACCTGCGATAGTACGGACAGCCGCATCCAAGTCAGCAGCAGTCAAATCAGGCTCTTTAGTTTTAGCAATTTCTTCCAACTGAGCACGGGTCAATTTACCCACTTTATTGGTCAGAGGATTAGAACTACCTTTTTGCAGACCAGCAGCTTTTTTCAACAAGATAGAAGCTGGTGGAGTTTTCATCACAAATGTGAATGATTTGTCTGCAAATGCAGTAATCACGACTGGAATTGGCAAACCAGGTTCCATACCTTGGGTTGCAGCATTAAATGCTTTACAGAATTCCATGATGTTCAAACCACGTTGACCCAAAGCTGGACCAACTGGGGGAGATGGATTGGCTTTACCTGCAGGAATTTGCAGTTTAATGTAGCCGATAATTTTCTTTGCCACTTAAAGGACTCCTAAAAACGGGTATAACGCGGAACCATTCCGCTTCCCAAACAGAATTCGCGATTATATCCGCTTAAAAAAAATTTTTCAAGCGAATTAAAACACTTAAATCTTTTCAACCTGACCGAACTCTAATTCCACCGGTGTTTCGCGACCAAAAATCTGAACTGAAACACGCAGTCTATTACGTTCGTAATTAACTTCATCAACAATACCGTTAAAATCAGCAAATGGGCCTTCGTTTACTCGAACTTGCTGACCAACTTCAAACTCAACTTTTGGTTTTGGCTTCTCAACACCTGTCTTAGCTTGTTGCAAAATAGCATCCGCATCTTTTTGAGAAATTGGGATCGGGCGATTTCCACTACCGCCTACAAAACCATTTACTCGAGGAGTGCTCTTAACCAAATGCCACGAGTCATCAGTCATTTCCATTTCGACCAATACATAGCCTGGATAGAATTTACGCTCACTGATGGTTTTTCGACCATTCTTGATATCTACTACTTCCTCGACGGGCACAAGAATCTGACCGAAATAATCTTCCATGTTTTCACGAGCAATACGCTCTTTCAATGTTTTTTGGACATTTTTTTCAAAACCGGAATAGGCCTGCACCACATACCAACGCTTTGACATCTTTACCCTTTCCTATTTAATAAAACATCAAAAAACAACCATGAAATAATTGTATCTGCCACATAAATGAAGGCTGCCAAAATCGCAACAAAGATAATTACAAATACAGTCATTTTGACCGCTTCATCCCGACTCGGCCAAACCACCTTCTTGAACTCGGTCCAAGAGCTCTTAAAATATGCAAACAGACCTTCTTTCTTTTCAGGAGCTGGCTTACTACTTACCACCACTTCCTTTTTCTGATGGCCTTCTTTGTGACCAGACGAATGTTCTGTCATCTTTACTCACTTATCAATGCCCCACCCACCATCCATTTTAGATAGCAGCATTGATCCATATAATTAATTCTAGATAATCTTAAAACTTAAGTACAAAAAAATTAACCGGCACAAGGCCGGTTAATTTTTTATTTGGCAGGCCAAGAGGGTCTCGAACCCCCAACCCTCGGTTTTGGAGACCGATACTCTACCAATTGAGCTATTGGCCTCTAAACTTAAGCGATGATAGAAGAAACCACACCTGCACCTACGGTACGGCCACCTTCGCGAATCGCAAAGCGCAGACCTTCTTCCATAGCGATAGGTGCAATCAGTTCTACAGTAATGGTTACGTTCTCACCCGGCATTACCATTTCTACGCCTTCTTCCAAAGTAACTGCACCAGTTACGTCGGTAGTACGGAAGTAGAATTGTGGACGGTAGTTAGCGAAGAATGGAGTGTGACGGCCACCCTCTTCTTTGCTCAGTACGTATACTTCTGCTTTGAACTTGGTGTGAGGAGTGATGGTACCCGGTTTGGCCAATACTTGACCACGCTCTACGTCTTCACGTTTAGTACCACGCAGCAATACGCCTACGTTGTCACCTGCTTGACCTTCGTCCAGCAGTTTGCGGAACATTTCAACACCGGTACAAGTGGTTTTTTGGGTTTCTTTCAGACCTACGATTTCGATCTCGTCACCAACGTGGATGATACCGCGCTCTACACGACCGGTTACTACTGTACCACGGCCAGAGATAGAGAATACGTCTTCGATAGGCAACAAGAAAGGTTTGTCCACAGCACGCTCAGGTGTTGGGATGTAGCTGTCCAAAGCAGCAGCCAGTTCGAAGATTTTTTCTTCGTAAGCAGCATCACCTTCCAAAGCTTTCAATGCAGAACCTTGTACGATTGGGCAATCGTCGCCTGGGAAGTCGTAGCTTGACAGCAGGTCACGGATTTCCATTTCAACCAGTTCCAACAGCTCGGCATCGTCAACCATGTCGCATTTATTCATGAACACGATGATGTAAGGTACGCCTACTTGACGAGCCAACAGAATGTGTTCGCGAGTTTGCGGCATAGGACCGTCGGCTGCGGAACATACCAAGATAGCGCCGTCCATTTGGGCAGCACCGGTAATCATGTTTTTAACGTAGTCGGCGTGACCCGGGCAGTCTACGTGTGCGTAGTGGCGGGTTTCGGTTTCGTATTCTACGTGAGAGGTATTAATGGTAATACCGCGGGCTTTTTCTTCAGGAGCGTTATCGATTTGGTCGTAAGCTTTTGCAGCGCCACCGAATTTTTTAGCCAAAATAGTAGTCAATGCAGCAGTCAGAGTGGTTTTACCATGGTCAACGTGACCGATAGTACCAACGTTTACGTGCGGTTTGCTACGTTCAAATTTTTCCTTAGCCATGGCAATATCCTATAATCTAAGCTTTTGAAAGAAAGGGTAATAATGAGATGGTGCCCATGGGCAGATTTGAACTGCCGACCTCTCCCTTACCAAGGGAGTGCTCTACCCCTGAGCTACATGGGCGAAATTGTTTGGAGCGGGTGAAGGGAATCGAACCCTCACCGTAAGCTTGGAAGGCTTCTGCTCTACCATTGAGCTACACCCGCATACTCACTATTTGCTCCAAGTAAGAATTTTTGGTGGAGGGAGAAGGATTCGAACCTTCGAAGCTCACGCAACAGATTTACAGTCTGCCCCCTTTGACCGCTCGGGAATCCCTCCAAAAGAGAACGCTAGTTTATTTGCAACTCAGATTTCCGTCAAGATTTTTTTTCACTTATTTCTTTAAAAATATCCAAGTTTTTGCTTTTAAACATTATTTACTTAAACTGAATGATTTTTTCGTACTTGGCCATCAGTTCTTCGTGCGTCTCAGGATGTTCTTCATCGATCAAGATACAGTCGACAGGACATACCTGTTGACACTGCGGCTCATCGTAATGACCTACACATTGCGTACACAAATTTGGATTGATTTCGTAAATTTCTTCACCTTGCGAAATGGCATCATTAGGGCATTCCGGTTCGCACACATCGCAGTTAATGCACTCATCTGTAATAAAGAGCGACATTTCTATTTCCTTTTTTCTTAAATTATCAAAACCGATTGGGCGCGGATTATAGCACAAATGATGTCGGAACAATCTGTTTGAAAGAATGTTTTACACCTTGGGAATGATTCTCAAATTCCATACTATTCAGCAACTTGCGAATAGAGCAACAATTCAAACTTGCTCATTCCCGCCTTTCCTTCCCGATAAATTTCCAGCCAATCCGGTTTTTCAGGCAGATTCCCTGCTTCAATATAGACCATTGCCCCATTTTTCAAGTGGCTTTGCAATCGGATAAACAGATTTTGCCAATCTTCCCATGCAAAAGGCGGATCAAGAAACACGACATCAAATTTTTCAGACGGCCTTGTCAAATAAGCCATGCCGTCTGAACACACGATTTCCACCTGCCTCAAGCCTAATTCACGAACATTTTTCTGAAGTGTTTGCACGGTTTGGCGGTGGTTATCGACCATTACCACTTTTGCCGCATGACGAGAAGCAGCCTCCATTCCCAAAGCACCACTACCGCTGAATAAATCCAATACTGTTTTGCCGGTTAAATCCTGACCTAACCAGTTAAACAGTTTTTCACGCACGCTGTCAGGTGTCGGACGCAAACCATCTGCGGACAGAAAAGTTAACTTTCGTCCCCTACATTGCCCGCCAATGATGCGTACTTGATTGGTGTGTTTGGAATGTTTGTTATTTGCCATAATTTTTTAAAAGATGCCAAGTTTTCAGACGGCCTCAATTATATAGTGAAACTGCTATCAAACCGTATTTCGATCTCTGCTTTTAGAGACAAAAGGTCGTCTGAAAATTTTTCAGACGACCTTTTCAGTTTGAATTTGACGACATGAAATACTGAACTATGTTTCACCGTGAAGTGCGTTTTAAACTTAAACTAGATAAATTACATTTACTTATTTATAATGAGTATTTCTCTGTGAAATGTTTATATAAGGTTATTATCATGTCAGACCTGAATCTCAGTAACAGTATATTCCAAGGTTACAACGACAAACATGGTTTAATGATTTGTGGGTATGAGTGGGGTTGGAGTAAAGCCGATGAGGCTGCTTATGTAGCAGGTGAATACAAACTCCCTGAAAACAAAATCGACCATACATTTGCAAATAAATCCCTCTATTATGGTGAGCAGGCAAAAAAGTGGCGTTACGACAATACAATAAAAAATTGGTTTGAAATGTGGGGACACCCCTTAGACGAAAATGGATTGGGCGGTGCATTTGAAAAATCCCTGGTTCAAACCAACTGGGCAGCTACTCAGGGCAACAAAATCGACAATCCAAACAAATTTCTCCAGCCCGAACACGTCGATAATTTTCTCTACCACATTGAGAAACTACGTCCTAAATTGATTCTCTTCATGGGAAGCAACCTGACAAATTATCTTAATCGCGCAAATGTATTGCCGCGCTTCGAGCAGCTTGTCGGAAAACAAACTCAACCGCTACGAGTAGTACAAAAAGATTTTAGCGGTACACGTTTCAAAATCAGATTCCAATCGTTTGAAAATTGCGAAGTCGTCTGCCTGCCCCACCCTAGTGCCAGCCGCGGTCTATCTTACGATTACATAGCCTTATTTGAACCAGAAATGAACCGTATTTTATCGGACTTTAAAACGACATGCGGATTCAAATAAAATAATCACAGAAAAGCAAAGGTCGTCTGAAATTTTTTCAGACGACCTTTTCTCTTTAAACCAACCTACTTCATCATTCTTTCGGTGCAGGCGGTTCTATCTGTTCTTTCCAGCCGCATTCTTTTTGCGGGCAGACTTTTTCCACGCCCCAGCGTTTGGTGGTTTTGATGGTTAAAACCGGCCAATGGCAGTTCGGACACTCTTCGGCGACGGGTGGGTTCCATGTGGCGTAGTTGCAGTCGGGATAGGTACTGCAACTGTAAAACAGTTTGCCGTAGCGGGATTTGCGCTCGACGAGGTTACCTTTTTTACATTGCGGGCATTGGACGCCGGTATCTTTCGGTTTTTCCAGCGGCTCGACGTGTTTGCATTTGGGGTAGTTGGCGCAGCCGATGAATTTGCTGCCGGTACGGCTGTATTTGTACACTAGGCGACCGCCGCATTTAGGGCATTCGCGTCCGTCAAGTTCGGCTTGTTCAGCCTCGGCTTTGGCAATACGTTCAGCAGCTTCTTCGGCGGTTTCGTTGACATTGCGCGTGTAGCTGCACTCGGGATAACCGGCACACGCAACGAAGCGGCCCATTTTGCCGAATTTGATTTGCAGTTTGTGTTCGCCGCATTTGGGGCAGGTTTCGTCGAGTTCCTGCGTGGTAAATTTGGCGCGTTCGATACCCTCTTTTTCTTCCACTTGCTTGATAAACGGCTTCCAGAATTTATCCATCACGGGAATCCATTGGCGTTTGCCGTTGGCAATTTCGTCAAGCTGGTCTTCGAGTTTGGCGGTGAAGTGGTAATCGACATATTGGGCGAAGTGTTCGGTCAGGAATTTATTGACGATGTCGCCTGTGTCGGTGGGCATGAAGCGTTTTTGCTCAAGGGTAACGTATTCACGGTCTTTGAGCGTGGAAATAATGCTGGCGTAGGTGGAGGGGCGGCCAATGCCGTATTCTTCGAGGGCTTTAACCAGTGTGGCTTCGTTATAGCGCGGCGGCGGAGTGGTAAAGTGTTGTTCGCCGTAAAGTTTGTCCACAGGCAGTTTATCACCTTCGCTCATTTCGGGCAGTTTTTTGCTGTCTTCGCCTTCTTCGTCGTCGCTGCTTTCTTCATAAACGCTCAAGAAGCCTGCGAAGGTTTGCACTTGTCCGGTTACGCGGAATACGCCTTTGCCGACGGTAATATCGACGGTGGTTTGGTCGAATTTGGCGGGCGTCATCTGACAGGCGACGGTGCGCTGCCAAATCATTTGATAGAGTTTGAACTGGTCTGCGCTCAGGAAGGGTTTGACGCTTTCGGGCGTGCGGTATACGGAAGTCGGACGGATCGCTTCGTGGGCTTCTTGGGCGTTTTTGGATTTGGTTTTGTACTGCTTGGCCGAGCTTGGCAGATATTCTTTGCCGATTTTGTTTTCGATGTAATGACGGATTTCGGTTAACGCTTCATCAGCCAAATTCACGCTGTCGGTACGCATATAGGTAATCAGACCGATGGCGCCCTGCCCTACGTCTATACCTTCGTAAAGCTGCTGGGCGGTACGCATAGTGCGGTCGGTGGTGAAGCCGAGTTTGCGCACGGCATCTTGCTGCATGGTAGATGTAGTGAACGGTGCGGCAGGGTTGCGGCTGCGCTTTTTCTTTTCGATGGCGGTAACGACGGCCTCTTTGCCTTCGAGTTCTTTCAACACGTCGGCTTGAGCGGCTTCGTTCGGCAGGTCGAATTGTTCGAGTTTCGCGCCGTTGTATTGGGCGAGTTTGGCGGTGAATTTGCTGCGGCCTTTGTGGCTGTCGAGATGTACCGTCCAATATTCCTGCGCTTCAAACGCACGGATTTCGTTTTCGCGCTCACAAATCAGGCGCAGGGCAGGACTTTGTACACGGCCTGCGCTCAAACCGCGGCGGATCTTTTTCCACAACAACGGCGAGAGGTTGAAACCGACCAAATAGTCCAAAGCGCGGCGGGCTTGTTGCGCATCGACCAAGTCCATTTCGATTTCGCGCGGATGGGCGACGGCATCAAGCACGGCGTTTTTGGTGATTTCATGGAACACGACACGCTGCGGTTTGATGTTTTTCAGGCCGCGTTTGGATTTGAGGATTTCCAAAAGATGCCAGGAAATGGCTTCGCCTTCCCTATCCGGGTCGGTTGCGAGGTAGATGTTTTCGGCTTCTTTGGCACCGGCGACGATGGCATCGACGTGTTTGCTGTTTCGGCTGATCAGCTGGTACTTCATGGCAAAGCCGTTGTCGGGATCGACTGCTCCGCTTTTGGGTACCAAGTCGCGGACATGACCGTAAGACGCTAAGATTTCAAAATCACCGCCCAGATATTTCTTCAGGGTTTTGGCTTTGGACGGAGATTCGACGATTAATAGGTTTTTCGCCATTGTTGTTCTCTTTTGGATGTATTGGGTTTATGTTTCAGACGGCCTTTATGATTGAGGCCGTCTGAAAAAAGGTTTAGTGCATCACGTTTTGTCCGGTCAACGCACTCATCAAGTCGTCGCCTATCAGGACGGGCAACTCGCTCTTGTGCATCCACAACACCAGCAATACCAACACTTTGGCGGTATCGAGGGTGATTTCGTCCGATGGAATGTGCATCAGGGCGTGAATGACGATTTCGCGCTGCTCGTAAGTAATTGCGTGCTCGGCAACCAGATACTGCATCAAGCCCATGACTTCCTGCGGCAGGTTTTCAGCTTCCTCACGGCAGAATACGCGCAGGGAATCGCTGTTAAACGGCTCGGCATAGAATTCGGACGTATTGAACAAGACTTCCATCATCATCAATGTATTGCCGATTTCCGTAGCGTCAAAACCTGCATCTTCCAGCAGGCGACCCAAATCTTCCGGAGGCGGACAGTTGTCGAAATCTTGGAAGTGTTCGATTAAATAGGCAATGACTTCGGTCATGCTGGTTCCTTAAATATAGATAATTTATGCTTTGATGCGCTGGTAACGGCCGCCCGGCAAAGCAGCAACGATACCGTCGAGTTCGTATTCCAAAAGCTGTGCGTACACGTCTGCCGCTGCCGTATTGGTTTGTTGCGCCAAAATATCGGGGTGTATTGGGTCGTAACCCATTGCTTCCAATAAAGCGCTTGTCGATGGGGCGGCAGATAGGTTTTCAGACGGCCTTTGCGGTTCATCCGCTATTGCTTTGGGTTGCAGACGTTTGATTTGGTCGTTTTTGGGTTTTACCGTCTTATTTATAGAATATGATGGAACAGGCGTATTTTGCAATAGCTGCGGACACTCATGGAGAATATCGTCCAGACATTCCACCAATTTTGCTCCGTCTTTAATCAGCTTGTGGCAGCCTTTGCTGTGCGGATTGTCTATCGAACCAGGCACCGCCATCACTTCGCGCCCCATCTCCGCCGCCAGCTTGGCAGTAATCAATGAGCCGGATTCCAATGCCGCCTCAACCACCAATGTCAGCTGTGACAACGCGGCAATCAAACGGTTGCGGCGAGGAAAATTGCCTGCAAACGGGCGCGTGTCCAAAGGAAACTCGCTGACAATCAATCCTTTTTCAGCAATTTCATAAGCAAGGTTTTTATTGGATGGCGGGTAAATGCGGTCTATACCGGTTCCCCAGACGGCGATGGTACCGCCATCTGCCTGCAATGCGCCCTGATGGGCGGCAGTATCGATACCTGAAGCCATACCCGATACGACAGGAATGCCTTTTTCACTCAACGCCCTGCCGAAATCTTTGGCAATCCGCATGGCCTGCGGCGTGGCATGGCGGCTGCCGACAATCGCGGCAGAAGGCGTGTGCAACAACTCTGCATTGCCGCGTAAAAACAAAACCGGCGGCGCGGTAATGCCTTGTGTTAGCATTTCAGGGAAATCATCATCTTGCAGCAGCAACAAACGGCAACCGTCCTGCATTTCCCATTGTAAAGCGGCTTCGGCAGACTGCTGCGCCAAAGCCCGTTTGTCCGCATTGCGCCATGACTCGGCCGCCTGTTTATGGCGTACCAGGGCGGCAATTTTGTCTGCCGGCGCATTCAAGGCAGCTTGTGCGCTACCGAATTGCTGCAACAGTACCAAAAAACTTTCTGCGCCGATATAGGGCGTAAATGCCAGTTGCAACCAAGCAAAACGCTCGTTTTCCGTCATCAATCTGTTCCCTTTTTGTAATGGTTTTCAGACGGCCTGAAGCAAATTAAGGCCGTCTGAAAATTTTATTGGTATAAAACTTTTGTCAGACCAAAATGTAAAACAACAATGCCGGGCCATATCATTATTTTTTATCAAATATTGCTTATCCAAGCAAACCGTCAAATGACGATGCCGTCTGAAAAACCTGATGGCTTTCAGACGGCCTCTTTTGTGTTTGAACCGATATTGCGCTTATTCTTCGGATTTGTCGGCGCTGCGACGCGATACGCTGATACCGAGTTGTTTGAGCTTGCGGTAAAGGTGCGTACGCTCCAAACCGACCTTTTGCGCCACGCGACTCATATTTTGGCCTTCTTGGGCGATGTGGTACTCAAAGTAGCGGCGCTCGACTTCTTCCCTCAATTCGCGCAAAGGCATATTGAAATTGAAGCCGCCGATGATTTCTGTCGCCGTCGCGTTTTCCTTCTGACCCAAAGCCACGGCAACGGCCTGCTCGTCCACTTCTTTGCCGTCCGATTCCAACATGATGTTTTTCACCGTTTCGGCAAGCTGGTCGTAATTGCCCGGCCAATCGTATTGGCGCAAAACCACCAACGCGCTATCACTGAATTTTACCGGCTGGATTTTTTGACTTTCGGCCAAATCGGTCATGATGCGGTTGATTAAAAAGACGATATCGTCCGGCTGGCTGCGCAAAGAAGGAATATTGATGCGCTCTTTCAACAGCTCCGCCAGTCGGCCGGCAACGACGTCATCGGCGCTCTCGCCGCGCTTAAAGCCGCATGAAGCAATCACACGGACATTGTAGCGGTCGGCTTTCTCCAGCAAGAAAGCAATGCCGTTTTGGATGTTTTTGCTGTAACGGGCAATATCGCCGACATACAAAATACCGCCCGATGCTTTTTGCAACAGCTCCATCGGCGTATCGACAATGTGTTCGACACGTTCGGTTGCCACCCAAGGCGTACCGCTTTTGTGCAGATAGCGGGCGACAATCTCAAACGGCGAGCCTGCCTCACCGGCCAACAGCAGCGGGCGGTTGTGTTTGGCGGCCGCTTCAATGCTGCCGTTCATTTCTTGAATGACGGGGCTGTTGCCCAGTTTGTCCAAAGTCATGCCGGAGGCCGTCTGAACTTCGCCATGTTTCAAGGCGCGTTCTACTGCGGACAAGAGTTTTTGCAGGGCAATCGGTTTTTCCAGAAAATCGAGCGCGCCGATTTTGGTGGCTTCAACCGCAGTGTCAATGCTGGCATGGCCGCTCATCATGACCACAGGCATATTGAGTTGGCCGTTTTTCGCCCATTCTTTCAACAAAGTGATGCCGTCGCAATCGGGCATCCAAATGTCCAGCAACACCATGGCCGGACGCGTTTGATAACGCAATTGGCGCGCTTCTTCGGCATTTTCGGCCAAAGTAACGGTATAGCCTTCGTCTTGAAGGATTTCGGAGAGCAGGTCGCGGATGCCTACTTCATCATCTACAATCAAAATATCACTGCTTCGCATAAGTTTCTGCCATTTTCGGTAAAGCTATTTTGACGCACGCGCCGCCACTGTTCTGATTGCTCAGGCTGATGCGGCCGCCATGCTCCTCGATAATTTTTTTCACAACGGGCAAACCCAGCCCCGTTCCTGTCGGTTTGTCGGTAACGTACGGCTCAAAAGCATTGTGCAGCATTTCTTTGCTGAAACTTTTGCCATTGTTGCAGACGGTCAGGAAAACCTGTCCACCTTCGCGTCCTGTTTCGATGTTTACTTGCGGCGCTTCGTCCGACTCCGCCGCTTCTGCGGCATTCTTAAATAGGTTATGCAACACTTGGCGCATGGCCGTCGTATCGGCGGCAATCGGCAAGGTGTCAGCGCTGAGCCGTGCATTAAATTTGCACGCGCCGGCCTCATATAATACCAATACTTCCGACACCAAACCGTTTAAATCTTGTTTTTCTAAATTCAGCGACGGCGCACGCGCATAATTGCGGAACGCTTCGACCATTTCTTTCAGCGCGGCAACCTGCTTGACGATGGTATCGGTTGAACGGCTGAGGATTTGGGCATCTTGCTCGTCAAGTTTATCATGCAATTTCCATGCCAATCTCTCGGCGGAAAGCTGGATGGGCGTAAGCGGATTGCGGATTTCGTGTGCCAAACGTTTCGCCACTTCGCCCCATGCGGCCTCTTTTTGCGCGCGTATCAAGATGGTAATGTCGTCAATCACCATCACCACGCCGTTATCGTTGTCTTCCGGCAGGATGGTGGCTTTGCCCAACAAGATTCGGGCATCGTCGGGCGCGGCATATTCGACTTGGACGGGTTTGTCGCTGTCGGCGGTTTCATGGATGGCGGCAAACACATCGGCCAACAGGGTTTGCTGCGGCGATTTGCCGTGCCATTGATGCCAGTTGCTGCCCCACAAAGACACCAGCGAAACGCCCAAAATCTGTTCGGCGGCCTTGTTAAAGGTTTTCAGACGGCCGTCGGCATCCAAAGTAATCACGCCTGTGGTCAAACTTTCCAACACGCATTCCAAATAATGGCGGGCGGCTTCTTCGCGCAAACGGTTGCGCTCGTCCGCCTCTTTGGCAATCGCCAATTGCTCGGTCATGTGGTTGAACAATTGGGTCAAACGGCCGAACTCGTCATTGCGGAATACCGGCCGGGTCTGGCTGAAGTCGCCCTGAGCCACCGCCCGCGCGCCCTCTGCCAACGACAACACCGGTGCCACAAAACGGCGGGCAAAATACAAAGCCATCACCAGCGCCAAAAAGATGGCCAACAATGTCGCGACCAACAGCGTGGACAGGAAAAAGGTTTGCAGGCCTTTTTTGGTATAACTCAGCTCGGCGTATTTGGCGCGGGCCGCTTCAATCAACGTCGCATCTTGGGCAACATCTTTCGGAATCGGCTGGCGGAAAAACAATGCATAATCCTGATTTTTATGCGTACCGATCAGCATCCAGCCTTGAGCATACAGCACGCCGCCGATGTTTTCCAAACTACGTACCGAGCCGGTCTGTTCCAGCTGCTCCCATCCTTCTTTGTTAAGCTCAGGTTGATTTAGTTTCAGGGGATTGATGCTTTTCTCGGCTTTATGGGTGGTCGCGTTGTAAAGCGCCAGCTGGGCAAATTCGGAAGTAGGCGCGGATTGGGTCAGCGTCTGCCCCAAGTCGCCGTCCAGCGAAGCGGCGCTGATTAAGTCGATTTGCACCGGCGTAGCGTTGCTGACAGCGTTGTCCACCGCCAAGTTCAGCGCGGATTTACTCAAGTTTAAGCTGCGCTCCAATGCCTCATGGGTATCGTTGCCAAACCAAGAATTAATCGTACCGTTAATAAACTGGGCGGAAATACCGAACAAAAACACGCCCGGCAATACGGCAACCAAAGTAAACATCCCTGACAGCCGACGCGCAATCTGCGAACCGAACACGCTTTTGCTGTTGTCACGCATCAAAAGCACGACATAGCGCACCAACACCGCCGCCAACACCAGCAACAGCAAGCCGCACAAGGCAACAATCCACCAGAAATAATCGGACAATACGTTGCTGCTGCCCGTTGCAACAGTCAGACCGTACAACAAAACTACGGCGAATACAGCGGCAATCAGGAGAAAGCGGCGCATGGTTTACTCCTGCATGAC
The DNA here is from genome assembly GCF_051956675.1 of Neisseria sp. P0022.S009. Taxonomy (NCBI): domain Bacteria; kingdom Pseudomonadati; phylum Pseudomonadota; class Betaproteobacteria; order Neisseriales; family Neisseriaceae; genus Neisseria; species Neisseria sp. P0022.S009. The sequence continues at coordinate 14,319 of NZ_JBQCXE010000006.1, read as the reverse complement.
CGACAAGGATTTCCAACCCGAATCCAAATGCCAATTTTTAGAAGTCAGGGCATTGATTTGGAACGGTTTGGGCAGCTTGGCGGTTGTCAGCAGCAGGCGGATTTCAGCCTTCGTGTCTTTGGCGGCCACATCACTCAGCGCGCCTTTGGACAAAACCTTCCAATTTGCGACCGCGCCCACTGCGCGCAAGGCAGTCTCAAGCGTGTCGTACTCGGTAGAAAACGTACCGACGGTAACGCGATAGCGGTTGGTCAGCGGATGGAAGGATAATTTATATTGAATCGTGCTGTCGTTGTTGAGCAGTTGGTCGAACTTGAATTTATAAGACGCCACGGACGGCGCCGACAGCTGCCAACTTAAATTGAAATGCAGGGGGACGCCCTGTTTGAGTGCTTCTTTGAGCTGATCGGGCAGGTCGGTGCGGAAACGGCTGCTGACGGAAAGCTGTCCGGCATGGGTCAGCTTTGCCTCGGCACGGGTCGCACTGATGCCCTCGCCCGCCGCGTTCAGCGACACGGCGAGCAAGAGCGGTACAATCAGCGTTTTACTGCTTTTTAATAAGCGCGTAATAAAAGCCATCTTGATGTTTGTTCGGTAAAAGCACATGCGATTCGATCAACTCGGCATCGGCATGGCGGTTAAGGAATTTTTGCAATTGACCGTCGTTTTCTTCGACAAAGACCGAGCAGGTAGCCAGCAACATCCTGCCGTTTTTCGTCAGGGTCTGCCACAGCGCGTCTAATAATGCTTCCTGTTGGCGTGCGGTTTTGACGGCATCGGTCGGTCGGCGCAGCCATTTGACGTCGGGATTGCGCCGCGCCACGCCCGAAGCAGTACACGGCACATCGGCCAAAACAGCGTCAAAGGCCTTACCATCATACCATGCCGCCAAGTCCTGCGCATCGGCACAAGCCAAAGAGGCCGTCTGAAAGCCTAAACGGTCAAGATTGCTCTTCACCCTGTTCAGACGGCCTTCGTCTATATCCAAAGCGGTAACATGACAATCTGCCAATTCCAAGATATGGCCTGTCTTACCGCCCGGCGCCGCACAGGCATCGAGGATGCGTTCTCCGTCTTTCGGGTTCAACAAATAGGCAGCACGCTGCGCACCAAAATCCTGCACAGACACCAGGCCGTCTGAAAAACCGGGCAGGCGGCTTACCGGCACGGCTTCTTCCAACATCACGGCGTATTCGTCCAACGCCCTGGCCGCAATACCTTCCACAGCCAGTTTTTCCAAATAGCTTTCGGCATTGCCGTGTCGGCGGTTGACGCGCAAAGTCATCGGCGGATGCGATTGCAGCGCAGTGGTGATGTTGTGCCAATGTTTCGGATAATGGTTTTTCAAGTAAGCCACCCACCACAGCGGCAAATTGTGTTTCGCCACATCGTCTTTTTTACAAGAAGCCGCGAGCTTGTCGCGTTCACGCAAAAAGCGGCGCAAAATTGCATTGGCAAACGAGCGGAACTGGCCGCGGCCGATTTTGGCAATGCTTTCCACCGCCTCATTGACCACGGCATGAGGCGCGTTGCGCGTGTAATGCAGTTGGTACATCGCCGCCAAAAGCAGGCTTTCAAGCTGCGGATTGTCAATCGGCTTCTTCAGCATTTGCCCAAGCATATGTTTCAAACTGCCCAAATAACGTTGGCAGCCATAGGCAATATCCTGCAAGGCGCCGTTTTCCTGCGCCGTCAGCTGCGGATGCGCCGCGCGGATTTCCGCCAAAACATCCTGAAGATTGCGCCCTTCGGCAACCGCGGCAACGCTGTCGGCGGCCAGTTTTTGGGCGAGGGACATACTCATATTTTTGCTTTCTGATTCATAATTTGATTTCAAGTGTTCGGCGGATTTCAGACGGCCTGTTCGGCAGCCAGCAATGCCCGATAATATTCGGCATCTGTTTTGGAAAAACAGCAAAAGATGATTTTTTCCACTGCCGGACATTGCGGCAGGGTTTGCTTCAAACTCTCCAAAGCGATACGCGCGGCGGCTTCGACCGGGAAGCGGTACACACCGGTGCTGATGCACGGAAAGGCGATGCTGTGAAGATCGTGTTTCTGGGCAAGCAGCAAGGAATTGGCATAAGATTGTGCCAATTTAGCCTCTTCATTTTGTTTTCCGCCAAACCATACCGGCCCGACCGTGTGGATGACAAAACGCGCAGGCAAACGGTAGCCTTTGGTTATTTTGGCTTCGCCTGTGCGGCAACCGCCCAAAGTGCGGCACTCGTCCAGCAGCTCTTTGCCCGCGGCACGGTGTATCGCACCGTCCACGCCGCCACCGCCCAACAGCGATGAATTGGCCGCATTGACAATCGCATCGACTGCCAATCGGGTAATATCGCCCTCGACCACTTCAAAAACAGCCATTGTTTTCTTTCCTCTACGTTGGTTTCCAGCCTGTTACAAAACCGTCCCGATTTCAATCGTCCGGCCTGCCGCAAATGCCTGTATGCTCATGCGTTTGCTGCCGGAAGGCTGCAATTCGGTGATGTTCAGCGCGTTTTCACCGCACGCCACCAGCAGGCCGTCTGAAGTGCAGGACAATACTTCGCCTGCCTTACCCTGTTTGGCCACCACTTCGGCACACCAGATTTTCATCGGCTTGCCTTGATATTCCACCCACGCAGCGGGAACGGGGTTGAAGGCGCGGATTTTGCGTTCAATCACAGCCGCGCTTTCATTCCAATCGATACGCACCTCTTCTTTGCTTAATTTTTGAGCATAGGTAACGCCTTCTTCAGGCTGTTTGACCGCATTCAGACGGCCTTCCGCCTGCAGACGCTGCAAGTCGGCAACAATCGCTTCCGCGCCCAAACTCATCAACGCGTCATGCACTTCGTTGGCGGTATCCGTAGGCTGGATGGCGTAGCGGTGTTCGCTAACCACATCGCCGGTATCCAAGCCGATGTCCATCTGCATGATGCACACGCCGGTTTCGGCGTCGCCGGCTTCAATCGCACGTTGAATCGGTGCCGCGCCGCGCCAACGGGGCAACAGCGAGGCGTGAATATTGAGGCAGCCGTGTTTGGGCGTATCCAACACTTCCTGCGGCAAAATCAAACCATACGCGGCCACCACCATCACATCCGCGCCCGTATCTTTGAGCATTTGCAGGGCTTCGGCGTTATTGCGCAACTTTTCCGGCTGCGCCACGGTCAAACCCAATTCCAAGGCTGCCTGTTTGACCGGCGATGCGGTCAACTGCATGCCGCGGCCTTTTGGGCGGTCGGGCTGGGTCAACACCAGCGGAATTTCAAAACCTGCGGCGGCGATGGCTTTCAAGGCGGCGGCGGCAAAATCGGGCGTACCGGCAAAGATGACTTTCATGTTGTGTCCTTGTGGAAATGGTTTGAATGGGCGCGTTGGGCAAACTGTTTCAGCTGAAAAGGCCGTCTGAAAGATTGAAAACCGAAGTCTGCCTTCTGTTTTGTCTTTTCAGACGGCCTTTAAGCGATGCTTAGGTCAGATGGTGTGTTTCTGACGTTTTTTCAGTTTGGTTTTGATGCGGCCTTGTTTCAGCTGCGACAGGTGTTCGACAAACACGATGCCCATCAGGTGGTCCAATTCGTGCTGCACGCAGATTGCCAACAGGCCGTCTGCTTCCAGCGTGAATTTCTCGCCTTTTTCGTTCAAGGCTTCGACTTTGACGCGCTCGGCACGGGTCACGGTATCGTAAATGCCCGGCACGGACAGGCAGCCTTCTTCGTAAGTCGTCTCGCCGTCTTTTTCGACAATAACGGGATTGATGAACACGCGCGGCTCGCTGCGGTCTTCGGTCAAATCCATCACGACGATGCGTTCGTGTACGTCGACTTGAGTGGCCGCCAAGCCGATACCGCGTGCTTCGTACATGGTTTCAAACATATCGGCAACCAATGTCTGGATGCGCTCGTCGATTTTTTCAACAGGTTTGGCGACCGTGTGCAAACGCTCGTCAGGGTATTGGAGGATGTTCAGTAAAGCCATAATATTCTCGTTTTATAAAGCTGATGTGTGATTTTCATACAGATTTGGATTCCGCCGCCACAATCTCCTGTCATGACAGCAACATTCAATGCTAAAATAACGCCGAAAAATGTTAAGATAGCGCGACAGAGGCCGTTCGTTATCGTATTGATGGATGGGCGGCAGTTTCGCAAACTCCAGCCTTCTCTATTTATCATCTGAAGACAAACCAAACCGATTTCAAGGGGAACGGTTATGCAACAACGTATTATAACCCTGCTTTGCATGGCAGGCATGGCTATTTCTGCCCACACTCAGGCAGCTTCTTTAAAAATCCGACCCAATGCGCCGCAACGCTACGTCGTTAAAAACGGCGATACCTTGTGGGGTATTTCCGGCAAATATCTGTACAGCCCGTGGCAATGGAACCGCCTTTGGGGCGCCAACCGCAACGCCATCCGCAATCCGCATCTGATCTATCCGGGGCAGGTGTTGGTTTTACGCTACGTCAACGGCCAGCCGCGACTGGGTTTTGAACACGCCCAAACCCGTTCAGACGGCATTCCCGTGATCAAACTGCATCCGCGCGTACGCGAAACTTCCGGCTACGGTATTCCAACTGTCAACGTCAACCTCTACCGCATGTTTATGAAACATCCGCAGATTATCGCTCCGGAAGAAACCGCCAACGCGCCGCGCCTTATTGCAGGCCCCGACAACCGCGTCCTCTACACCCAAGGCAACCGCGTGTACGCATACGGCCTGACCGAACCCGGCCGCTACCTGACCTACCGCGTCAATAAAAACATCACCGATCCGGAAACCGGCAAATTCCTCGGCCAAGAAGTCGTGTTCAGCGGCATCGCCAACACGCTGCCTTACACCGACTCCGCCTTGGAACACCGTACCCGCGCTTCTGACGAAAAACTCAAAAGCAACGAGTATTACACCCAAGTCAACAAAGTCATGAAGCTGCGCACCCAGTCCGCGCAACCTTTGGTTATCGAAGAAGCCGTTTCTGAAATCCGCAAAGACGACTATCTGCTGAAACTGCCCGAAGGCCTCGACAGCTTCAATGTGATGCCTCACGCCCCTGCCCGTCCGATTCAGGCCAAAGTCGTTTCCATCTTCGACGGCGTGGGCGAAGCCGGCCAGTTCCAAACCATTACTTTGGATAAAGGCGAACTCGACGGTTTGGACAAAGGCACGGTGGTCAGCCTCTACAAACGCGGCCGCCAAGTCCGTGTGAATCTGTCCAACAACCTGATTCGCAAGCCGAAAGACAAAGATACGGTTGAATTGGTTTCCATTCCAGCGGAAGAAATCGGGTTGGCAATGGTGTACCGCACATCCGACCATCTGGCCTCAGCCATTATTTTGGAAAGCCTGAACAGCGTTTCCATCGGCGATACCGCCTCCGAGCCCGGCCGCGATTTGGACAATATGGCCGATGAAAAAACCATGGACAAACCGGCCGAAGACGAACAGGAAAGAGAAATCGAACTGGAAGTCCGCAGCTGATTGAGCTTTCTTAGCAGCCATCCAGCAAACAAAGGCCGTCTGAAAACCTGTTTTTCAGACGGCCTTTTGATTTCCGCCCATTAAATAAAATTGGTAACACGTTGTTTAAAGCGCAAACAATATCTCATGTCTTCAGCTATTTATCAGCTCTCCCCTTTTCTATTGTTTTCCCGTTCTGCCATTCCAATCAGAAATATGAAAAGCCCGATACGCTATTTATTGCCTGTTGATTGTTCCATCTGTTCCTGCCAATCAAAAAGGCCGTCTGAAATCTTCAGACGGCCTTTTTATCCACAACTCAAATCCGATTATTTGAATTTGTAAGTGTATTGCAAGCCCAAGATGTCTGCTTTGTTTTTGAAGCGTGCAGAAGATGCACCGCGGCTGTCTACGTCGTTGCCGCTGGCTTTGCCGGTGCGGTAAACCGTGTCATTGATGTGGATATGGCTGTACGCCGCATCGATGACATGATTTTTGCCCAGTTGATATTTAGCACCAACGGAGAACCAGATACGGTTGCCGTCAGGCAGGCTGTTCATGCGGTCTTCGGCGCTTTTAACCGGTGATTTGTCGAAAGCGATACCGGCACGCAGTTGCAATGGTTCGGTAACTTGGTAAGAGCCGCCGAATGCGACTTTATAAGTGTTGCGCCAGTTAGGCGTGATGACGGTACGGTCAGATTTGCCGTTGACAACGTTTTTGGTATTTTCAAACACCAGCTCGGCTTTGTTGAAGCGGCTGTGCCGCGTCCAAGTCACATCGCCGAACAAATTGGTTTTGTCTGTAGCGCGGTACATACCGTGAACGGATAAAGACTCAGGCGTGACGATTTTGACGCTGGCTTTTTCGTTCGGCACATAACCGCGTGCAGCCATTGCACCCAAGTCCCAAGCGCGTTTTGCATATGCGCCGTCAGCTTCCCAATCGGCAGTGCCTTTCAGCGTATGCGATACTTTGGAACGATAGTTCACACCCACGCGTGCGCGGTCGTTGATGTCCCACATCCACGCCAGTTGATAGCCGAAGCCCCAATCGTGGCCTTTTACATCGGCATGACCGTCAGCCTTGCCGGTCGCATCGACAGCAACGGGACGGCCTGCTTGACGGGAAGCCAAGCCGCTTGCCAACTGGCTGATGGCGCCAGAAGCGTCCCAGTCGGAGTATTTGCGCAATTCGGCTTTGGAATATTGGGCAATCAAACCGGCACCGACGGCGTGCTGCTCATTCAGTTTCCATGCGACTACCGGCTCGATGGCAATGGTGGTCAAACCCAGTTTGTTGATGTTGTGGCGCAATACGGAATCTTTTTCATATTCGGTTGCAGAGCCGAAGGGAACGTACACGCCCAAACCCAAAGTGACATCGTCGCTGGCTTTGTACGCGCCATAGATATGCGGAGCAACGGTGGTTTCGGTAATTTTGCCGCTGGTCGAACCGCTGACATCGGCACCCGTGCGGAAGTGTTTTGCAGATTCCGCCTCATAGTGAATGCTTGGGAAAACGATATTGGCGTTGACGGAAATTTGGCTGCTGTCAAGTTTGCTCAAACCGGCCGGGTTGTAGAAAATGGTTGATGCATCGGCGGCTTCGGCGGCGGCGGCGTTGGCCGTGCCTTGTGCATTAACGGATTGTGTGCCGAAGTGGTAGCCGGAGGCCTGGACGGCGGTAGATAACAGTGCTGCGCTTAAAATAAATGCTGTTTTTTTCAGATTGAAATGAATCATTTTGGTTTACCGTGAAAGTAGCGGACAAAGAAAAAGGCCGTCTGAAACGTCCTTTATTGATTTAGTATAGGCACTCAATTCTATACTACATCATTATTTTTGCCTAATCTTTTCTTTTTTTACACAAAAAAAGCAGGCTAAAACAGCCTGCTTTTCCAATCATCGGATCACTGCAATTATTTGACCTGCAACACTTCCAGCGTATTGGTCGAACCGGATTCGCGCATTTTCGAACCGCTGGTGATGATGTATTGGTCGCCGCTTTGGAGGATTTTGTGTTCTACCAGCATGGCTTCCACTTCGTTCAGCGCGGTATCGTGGTCGGTACTGGTGGCCAAAATCAACGGACGCACGCCGCGGTACATCGCCATACGGCGTTGTGCTGAAACACTCGGCGTCAGGGCAAAAATCGGCAGGGTGATGTTGTGGCGGCTGACTTCGAAGGCGGTCGAGCCGCTTTCAGTCAGGGCAACAATGGCTTTGGCGTGAACTGCGCGCGCCACGCTAACCGCACCGCCGGCAATCGCCAAGTTGGTGCTGACGGCTTCGGGATACTCGACCTGTTCGGCAACGCCGTTGAGTGAATCTTGTTCTTTTTCCGCAGCCGCACAAATAATCGCCATTTGGCTGACGGTTTCAAACGGATACGCGCCGACGGCGGTTTCGGCGGAACACATCACCGCATCGGTACCGTCCAATACTGCGTTGGCCACATCGCTGACTTCCGCGCGGGTCGGTACAGGATTGGTAATCATGGATTCCATCATTTGAGTTGCGGTGATGCTGAAGCGGCGCAACTCACGGGCGCGGCGGATCATGCGTTTTTGCAGGGCAGGTACGGCGGCATGGCCGACTTCCACTGCCAAGTCACCGCGGGCAACCATAATACCGTCGCTGGCAAGGATGATTTCGTCCAGGTTTTCAATGGCTTCTACGCGCTCGATTTTGGAAACCAAACCGGGGCGTACGGCGGTGCTGCCTTTCATTTCTTCTTCGACTTTGGCGCGTGCGATGTGCAAATCTTCGGCAGATTTCACAAAGCTGATGGCCAAGTAGTCGCAACCGATGGCAATCGCGGTTTTCAAGTCGCGGAAGTCTTTTTCGGTCAACGCACCGGCAGACAGGCCGCCGCCGCGTTTATTGATACCTTTGTTACTTTTCAGCACATGGCTGTTTTCCACCCTTGTAATAATCTTACTTCCTTCAACCGCTTCAACGGTCAAAGTCAACAGGCCGTCGTCCAGCCACAAAACATCGCCGGCAGCGACGTCATTGGGCAAATCGCGGTAGTCCAGGCCAACCGCTTCGCGTGTGCCTTCGCCTTCAAGCGCGGCATCCAAAATCAAGGTTTCACCCTTATTCAGCTCGATGCTGCCGCCTGCAATTTTACCCACGCGGATTTTAGGTCCTTGCAAGTCGGCGAGGATGGCGATTTCCTGACCCGCACGTTTCGCGGCTTCGCGTACGATACGGGCATTTTCTTCATGAAACTCCGGCGTACCGTGGCTGAAATTGAAACGGACGACATTAAGGCCGCCGACACGGATCATGTCTTCCAACAATTGTACATTGTTGCTGCCCGGACCCAGTGTGGCGACAATTTTGGTATTGTGGCTGATACGGGTTAAATCACGTTGCAATTGGCTCATGTAAACGTCCTTTCCTGTTGATTTCACGTTTGATAATGAAGAGGATTGTACTCTTAATGCAATAATGTTGGCGTAAAATTACATCATTTTCTGACTTAAACTAAATTTATTTTTGCATTAACCTACTTTCCTATCGGATACAATATACCCTCACGTCGTCATGTTTAATTTTCAGACGGCCTCAATCATCCGAATAGAATACTGAAATATCCGACCGATCCATGAAACGTTTTTTGACTCCTCTGCCCATCGGCATCGTTTTGGCCGACCTGATATACGGTTTCGTCCTGAATGTGATGCAAGGCTTAAACTTGCAACAAACTGCATCCAACCAGTCCGGCACGCTTTCCGTTACGCCCGACATCGCCTTCAACAGCCTGCAAATCGTCGCCAACGGCGGCATGGTCTGCATCATCGGCTTCGGTTTGATTGTTTTGTTCCAACTCAACCGCGCCGTATTACGCCGACAAATCCTGCCCATCGGTATTTTCCGAACCCTCGGCCTGTTGGCTGTTTTGGCATTCAGCATTTCGTCTTTATGGGAATGGTTGCATGCCGCTTTGTCGCTGCTTTCCGGCCGCAATGTTTTAAACTTCAGCAACCCGCGTTATCTGGTTACCGCAACCTGCATGCCCATTATTGCTTTCTTGTGCATCTTGCGCCTGTACAATTGGTATCGCCTGCATCGGACTGTTGCCACCGACGACACCTCCGCTACCCTCTAATCAAGCTGCAAAAAGGCCGTCTGAAACAGAAAAACCTATTTCAGACGGCCTTGTCATTATATGCCTCAACGTTGATGGCTGATTTCTACACCGGCCTTAATCTCGCCATACATTTGCGAGCTGCCTTGCCCGCTGCCTGATGCGCAGGCCGCCAAACTCAGTGCCAAAACAACCGCAGTCAAAATCTTCAACATTGGATTCCCTCTTTCCACAAAAATTATTTCGGGTCGCAACGGAAATGGTACGCACAAATTTCAAATCCGTTTTTGAAGTAGAGACGATGCGCATCTGCACGGTCATGGTTCACATGGACATTCAGATGGATTTTGGTTGCGCCGGTTTCCGCACCGATTTTGCGTACTTCTTCCAACAAGCGCGAAGCATAGCCTTTTTGGCGGCATTGAGGCATGGTCACGATGTCGTCAATATGGATATGGTAACCGCTGGCCAAGTTGTACGCGGCATGGAAACCGCATACGGCTACGGCATTTTGTTTGCCTTCTTCAAAAATGCCCAGCAGGCGGTAGCCGGTTTTACGCTGATGTTCGTTGATTTGTTCGACAAAACGGTGAATATCGGTCAAAGAAGAACGCAAAATGCTCAATGCCGCAAAAGCGGTTGCAGTTTCTTCCGGCGGAATTTCACGTAATACGCCGACCACAGGCGCGGCAGCTTGAGGCTCAGGCTGGGTATCGGCCGCTTCGGCACGCTCGGCGGCGTGTTTTTCTTCAATCGCCTGCGCCAACAAAACGCGCTCGACCGGCACTTCGCCCTGCTGCTTGCTTTCCTGCTCTTTGAGTAAGGCTTTGCAGTCAATCACGCGCAAATCATTATCCGCCGCAAAGTCCATCAAGAAACGGAACATTTGCGGATTGTCTTCTTCCAACTTTTTATCGACCGCTACACAACGGACATTATCCACCAAAATCGGGCGCACCCAATTAGAATAGGAAAGGCGGTTGTCTTTAGTAAAGGAAGACAAAATACCACACAGGCGCTCCGCCCAGTCGCTTGGTCGGAAAATCTTGCCTTTGCTGGTCGTACCATGGATCACAACTTCATAAGGATTACACACTAACATAAGCAGCTTCCTGAGAGTAAATGGCTGAAGGAATATTTCGCCAGTGCCAACATCAGAAAAAGTTCCGATACATAGCAACAGATTATTGAAAAAATATCAGTAGGGTTTTGAAATACGACAATGATGAGACGGCTTGCCGATCCTGACAATCCGTTTCGAATTCTTTGATTATTATACCCGATACGCCTCTTTTTCTTCAAAAATCATTTGAAAAATAACAACAGGCCGTCTGAAAACAAGTATTTCGGTTTCAGACGGCCTGCATATTTTGAATATCAATACAACAATTTCTTGCGGGGCTTTTGCTCGCCGCTGGATTTAATTTCTGACAAATTGAAATTCAGTATGCTCAAATCCAAAATGCTTTCAGAAGTGCATTGATCGCCAAAGGCATTTTCATAAGTGGCCTTCAGTTTCAACACGCCGCCAAATGTCTGATCCGGCAATTCGGCAGCCAGCGCCAACATGCTTGCAAACACGCCGCCATACAATTCGCCCGATGCCAGCATATCCACGCCGCCGGAAAACATTTCCAAGCGCATCACTGCATCGGCAACCAGCTTGCTCGGCAAGTGATCCGGCAAAGGCTCTGCCTCAAAACGCACATTCTTCGCCAAGCCCTTACCGCTATTGCGGACAACCAAAACCAATAAATCCGTTTGACCGTCAGAACGCTGCAACGTCGCATGTAAAACCGGATGAATGCTCTCTTTTTGAATCAGCTGCTCACGGTGCAACATCTTGCTTTTAGCTTTGGATCGCGCAGAGACGACGGCCCAAATCAACCAAACAAATGCAACGGCAGAAATGGCTGTAACCAAAAGGGGAAGATTGGCCAAATAGGCTTGCTGATTAAACCAAACTTGTGCGGCTAAAAATCCGGCAAAGAAAATCAAGACGTATAAAATTGGGGCAAACCGGCTTTGTATGGATGAGTGCATGAGTTTTCCTACATTTCGTATCATGTTATTAAAAAATAATGCCTTTCGGGCGAATAATGTCATCAACCCGGAAGGCATCATTTTAACGTAATTTTAACGCAACTTGGCTTAATATCTTGCTTTTTATCATCTAATGTATCAAGCAAACAACTCAAACCGTATAGCCGTATTTTCAGACGGCCTGAGATTTTTATCAGGCTTCGGCAACCGAATCACGCGAGAAGGTTTTTTCGCAATAATGACATTTCAAACGCGTCTGCCCATGATGTGAGCGGACATAAAAACGGCTGATGACCGGCTCGCCATGACTGGCGCAATTGGTATTCGGACAGCGGAATACCTCCGAAATTTCATCCGGCAATGATAAATGCTGTTTCTCAACGACCTTAAACCGATCGATTTTGTTGACCACTGCCTCAGGGGCAAACAAAGCCAAACGGTTTGCCGCATTGGCATCCAACCATACGCCGCTGATTTTAATAATGTCTTTGCTGCCCTGCGTTTTGCTGGGCAAATTGAAGCCAACCGTTACTGCATTGCCATAATGCAACAGCTTGAACTGCCTTAAAATGGCCAAGCCTTTACCGGCAGGAATATGGTCAATGACCGTACCTTGTTCGATCGCTTCCACGCTGAGTTTTGAGTTTTCCATCTTTCGCTCCTTAAACTTCTTCGTTCAATACCAAAGACAAAATCGCCATCCGTGCATACACACCGTTGGTTGCCTGTTCAAAATAATAGGCATGAGGTGTTTTATCCACATTCGGATGAATTTCATCTACCCTCGGTAAAGGATGCAAGACGCGCAAATTGAGTTTGGCATTTGCCAACATTGACGCATCAAGATTGAATTTACCCTGGATTTTGGCAAATTCCTGCTCATCAAAACGTTCACGCTGAACGCGGGTCATGTACAAAATATCCGCCCATTCGACCGCTTCTTCCAAGCCGGGCAAAATTTGATAAGGGCAACCTGCCTCTTCCAGCTCTTCAGTGATATAGTCCGGCATCGCCAAGCTGGGAGGGGAAACAAACGCAAATTCACAACCCCAACGCTTCAGCGCCTGACATAATGAATGTACCGTACGGCCATATTTTAAATCACCGGCCATCGCAATCTTCAAATTGCTCAAACTGCCCTGCGTTTCATAAATCGTTACCAAGTCCAAAAGCGTCTGACTCGGATGTTGGTTGGTACCATCGCCGGCATTAATCACGGGCACGCTCGAAAACTCGGCCGCCACACGGGCCGCACCGTCTTTCGGGTGTCGCTGAATAATCGCATCCGTATAGCTGGAAATAATCCTCGCAGTATCCGCAAGCGTTTCACCCTTTTTCGCACTGGTATTCGCGCCATCGGAAAAACCGATAACTTTCCCACCCAAACGCTGTACCGCCGTTTCAAAAGACAAACGCGTACGGGTGGACGGTTCAAAAAAGCACGAACCAATCAACTTGCCTTCAAGCAAATCTTCACGAGGCTGCTTTTTCAACTTCAAGGCCGTCTGAAGCAGCAATTCGAGCTGCTCCGTCGTCAAATCTGAAATTGAAATAATATGTTGCCGATAAAGCGGATTAGGCATGACCATTCCTTCCCATAAAAAAACCCGCAAAGCGGGCGTTTCAAGCAAACCGATTCCATCGTTGTCCGGCATAATTCCCACCGGACAGTCTCAACCATGTTTCTACCACACCCATGAAATCTCCCGCATTATCGCATATTTAACAGACGACTGCTTCTATCAAGTTTTCAGACGGCCTAAGACCTTTGCAAAAAATCCTTCATCCCCAACAGCCAAAATTCAAACACAGGGATTTGACAGTTTCCTTTTATCTTCCCAATACTCGCATCTTGTAGGAGCAAACAAGCGCAAGTAAGCTGTTAACCGGTTCAACGATTCAAACATATCGCTTTCGAATAGCGTTGCACACCCATGTTGCCTAAAGCAAATTAGGTTCACAGCCTGATTTACAGTGAAACGTAACAAAGCTTTGTTCAACTACATAACGGGTTTTTCAACAAATATTCGGTTGTGTTTGATTTGCGTTTCCGTCGATGAGTTGTTGCAAAGGGGTTTGCGATAATGCAGGTCTGTAGCTGATGTTTTTCTAGGTGCCATCTGTTTTGCCGCCGTAGCCTTTGATCGTGCATTCTGCTATACCTTATCTTGTCGATATTGACGGAGTGATGTGCAGTTTCTCGATATAGCCTTTCAAAATAGATACACAGATATCTGTTTGCTGTATCAACCAGCTTTTTACCCTGCAGACAATGCTATCTTTGCTTGGTGTAATTTGTCTGCAGCCTTATCTTTTATTGTCCTTACCCATGACCACTCGGGCCATCTGAATAATGTTGCATCAATAACTTAAACTACCAATTTCTCTACTTTCAAACTTTTTCTGCTCAATTTACAGTTAATTTCCAATAGTTCTGATCAGGGCATTACCTTCTGCCGGCTGGTGGCAGTGTCAACATAAGGTACTGGATTTGAAATATTCAGTTCGTCAAAATAATAAAACGGGTTAAGACAATAATGCAGTACTCGAGGTTAAGAGCAGCCTACCAAAAGACGTGCCCGAGCTTTACTTTCTTATCTCCTTTCCACCCTATTGTCACCCCATAAAAGGCTTACACTCCGCATCATTACCCCTAAATATCTCCTCGCCGTCCGCACAACTACCCTTCCCCTTCATCTTCCCGCACACCACCGCCGTCAACGACTCGTT